>JAXLTT010000014.1:0-88083 GCA_046329875.1 Bacteroidales bacterium | reverse complement strand
AGAGCTCAGGCAGCTTCACAGGACTTGCAAATGCAACATATGTTGTCAAGATAAGGGATGCAGCAAACGTTGCATGCCAGATAACCCTGAATCCTGCTCTTATAATAACGCAGCCTGCAAAACTGGCAGCGACAGTCACAAGTACTAATGTGACCTGCTTCGGTGCAAATGACGGAACAATAACAATAAGTTCACCAGCCGGAGGCTATGGAACATACGAGTACACAATAAGCGGCGGAACAAGCTGGCAGGCATCGGGTAACTTCTCTTCACTGGCACCAGGATTCTATAATGTCCAGATAAGAGATGCAGCCAATACCGGGTGTGTTGTCATACTGAATGGTTCCCTCAGGATAACAGAACCTTCAGTTCTTTCAGCCTTTGTTGCTTCGACGAATGTAACCTGCTTCGGTGCCAACGATGGTACAATAACAATAAGCTCACCTACAGGAGGCTACGGTACCTATGAGTACAGCATTAATGGCGGCGGCACATGGCAGGCTTCCGGAAACTTCACAGCTCTTGCCAATGCTACATATAATGTGCTTATACGTGATGCAGCCCAGCCGGCATGTGTAATTACACTTAACGGAGCACTGGTTATAACCCAGCCGGCAATACTGAACGCAACTGTTGCTAGTACAAATGTTACATGCTTCGGGGCAAGTGATGGTACAATTACTATCAGCTCTCCAACAGGAGGATATGGAACATACCAGTACTCAATAAACGGCGGTACCACCTGGCAGGGTTCCGGCAACTTCACAAACCTTGCCCCGGGCGTTTATAACGTGCAGATAAGAGACGCAAGTCATAATGCATGCGTTATAACCCTTAACGGCGCATTGAATATTACCCAGCCTGTTGTGCTAAGCGCTACGATAAGCAGTACGAATGTGACCTGCTTCGGAGGTAACGACGGGTCAATAACAATCTCAGGTGCTGCAGGCGGTTATGGGACCTATGAATACAGTATCAATGGTGGAGGCTCATGGCAGGTTTCGAATATATTCACAAACCTCTCACCGGGTTCATACAATATCCTTATAAGGGACGGTGCCCATACAGGTTGCCAGATAGTACTTAATAATGCATACGCTGTTACCCAGCCGCCACTGCTTTCAGCAAGCGTTGCGAAGACAGACGTGACATGTAACGGTGCCGGTAACGGTACAATTACAATATCATCTCCTACGGGTGGATATGGAACTTACGAGTATACTATAAATGGCGGTACTTCATGGCAGGCTTCCGGTAACTTCACGGCACTCGCACCGGGAACCTATAATGTAAGGATGCGTGATGCAGCACATACAGCATGTTCGGTTGTGCTTTACCCGAACCTGGTAATTAATGAACCACTTACCCTTGTGATGACAACATCCGGAAACATAACGTTGTCGTGCTTCGGTGATATGACAGGTGCAGGTACCTTCTATGCTGCCGGCGGAACACTTCCATATACTTTCACACTTGTTTCAAATACAACAGGTGGTGTGCTGGCTGCTCCGGGATTCAACTCGCAGGCATTCTTTGCCGCCGGAGCCGGATCAATAACGATTAGTGTGACAGACTCGAAAGGATGTACTGCAATCAATACGATAACTGTTTCACAACCTGCAGTACTCACACCGGGTACAGTCGCCACTAACCAGGTGATCTGTAATGGTGATAATCCTGCAACGCTAACCGAATCGGCCCCGGCTACAGGCGGCCCGGCTGCATACGTTTACCAGTGGCAGTACGGCGCAACAGCTGTGGGACCATTCATCAATATTGCAGGTGCAACATCCTCAACCTATACTCCGCCTGCAGGGGCAACAACAACACTCTACTACAGGCGAATGGTAACATCCGGATCATGTACACCGGTTTACTCAAACGTTATCGAGATTCTTGTGAATCCGAAACCTGTTGGCATACTCTCTGGTGGTGAAATAATATGCCCGGGACAGACATCAGTACTTAAGATTAACCTCCCGATGGGAACAGGCCCGTTCGAAATAGACCTGCAGGGTTACCCTGGTCTTACGATTACAGGTTATATAAGTGATGCTGACATAAATGTCACACCGGCTGCAACAACAACCTACAAGATTCTCAGGATAAAAGATGCCAACGGGTGCCAGGTTGTAAGTCCTTCAGGCAATATACTCGGAACTGCGACAGTAACCGTAAGGGCACTGCCTGCAATAACAGTATCGCCTGTTAACAAAACAATCTGTGAATTCGGTATGGTGACCTTCACAACAACTGCAACAGGCGATGACCTTACCTACCAGTGGTTTGTTGATGAAGGATCAGGATTTGTTCCGGTTGTTGACGGTGGCGTTTATTTCGGCGCCCAGACCAACTCGCTGATGCTCTTCGGTACAACAAGGGATATGAATAACTACAGGTATCATTGTGAAGTCACCGGCTGTTCGACAACTGTTACCTCAGCCGATGCAGTTCTCACAGTGAATACTGCTCCCGAGATACTGACACAGCCAAGGGATACGACAATCTGCCAGGGTACTAACGGTGCATTAAGCGTGACTGCCCAGGGTACCGGTCTTGTCTACCAGTGGCAGAGATATTCTGCAGGTACCTGGTCGAATGTAACAGACGGAGCCAACTTTGCCGGTTCAAACAATGCAACACTGAATATAATTAGTGCACCGGGAAGCTTCAACAACAATATGTTCAGGATGAAGCTCAGCGGAACGTGCGGCGTGCCTGTATATTCAAGCTTTGTCTTCCTGAGAGTTAATGCTCCTCCGACAGTCACATCCAACCCGACAAACAAATCGGTTTGTGCAAACGGCGGACCTGTATACTTCACGGGTAACGGAACCGGACTAATCGACTCGCTGAGATGGCAGGTATTCTCAGGAGGTGTATGGTCGGATATTTATGATGATGCGGTATACAGTGGTACAACCACTCAGCAGCTGAGTCTTGTAAACATACCGTTGTCATACAATGGTAACCAGTACAGGCTTGCACTGAAAGCATTCTGCGCAAACAGCTACACAAACGCTGCCACACTGACTGTAAACTCACTTCCAGTTGTTGACTTCAGCGCAGTGAGCCCGCTAACAGCATGCGGCGGAGTGCCTGTTGTACTTAACGGAAACCCGTCGGGCGGATCAGGCAGCTATACACAGCATACGTGGACCGGAGATGTCGGACCGCTAAGCAATTACTTTATACAATCACCGACCTTCAACACCCAGCTTGCTGGCACTTACAACCTCAACTATAAGGTAAAAGATAGCAACGGGTGTACTGCAAACGGTGATCTGCAGGTAATTGTCGATGCTCCTGATGCAACATTTGCTTACGCTCTTGCAGGGGCAACTAACTGTACACCGCTCACTATCAACTTCACGAAGGATATGACAGGTATTGCAAAATACTGGTGGGACTTCGGTGATCTTTCACCGAAAGATTCGGTCAACCCGAACCCGGTACATACTTTCATTAACCCGACACCGGCTACAGTTCAGTATTACACAGTGAAGCTGAAAGTACAGTCTGCAGGTGGATGTACGGATACCTACTCAACCGATATTATGGTTGCACCGCAGATAACTGCAACCTTCACGGCTGATAAGATGAGTATATGTTCTGGTGGAACTGTCAACTTCACTGCACTTCAGGGAGCCAGCAAGTATTACTGGACCTTTGGTGACGGTGCAGGAGGGTATGCAAACTATATTACATCACACCTCTATACAAACTTCACAACTGCACCGGTTGTCGATACAGTGATACTTACAACCACTTCGTTCTACAACTGTACAAATACCGACACACTGCTTATAACTGTGATGCCGGTTCCATTGCCGCAGTTTACCGCAATACCGCTTACCCAGATATTCAATGCTGCAGGTAACCCTGTTACCTTCACAAACAATACAAACCCGGGTACCTGGACATGGTCGTGGAGATTTGGTGACGGTGGTACATCTGCTGCACAGGATCCTGTACATACTTACACGAATATCGGGATCTTCGATGTAGTACTTAAGGCAAGCAATGCATTGTGTTCAGACAGTATCAGGCACCAGGTAACAGTTACACCTGTTCCGCCTGTGCCTGACTTCGACTCAATACCGCCTGCCTGTGCACCCCTTGCTGTTACAATAAACAACACCTCGCTGAACGTAGCAACACCGGGTATAACATACACCTGGGACTTTGGCGACGGCAGCCCTGTAACGCATGTCAAGAACCCGACCTATACCTACTTCAATTCAGGGATATACAGGATTACACTTACAATAAAGGATGCTTACGGTAACCAGTATATCAAGCAGAGGACTGTTGAAGCATGGGCTTCACCAAAAGCGTACTTCGAGGTGACACCTATGAATGTCTTCGTGAACGACGAGCAGGTAAGGTTCTTCAACCTGAGCCAGAAGGTCGGACTCGACGATTACTATGTATGGGAGTTTGGTGACGGTGACACTTCGCATACCGAGCAGCCTTTCCATAAATACATGGAGGAGGGAGTCTTTGATATCACGCTGCATGCATACTCATCCAACGGCTGCCAGGATACCTGGACAATGTCGCCGGGTGTTACAGTCGAGCCTGCAGGAGTATTAAGGTTCTCAACAGTGTTCAGGCCGAACACAACCGGTCCGGTTGACATCGATCACCTGCCCACAGGAGGTGATGAGATGGATCAGTTCTTCTTCCCGCCGATCAGGGAGAAGGTACTCAACTACAAGTTGCAGATCTTCAACAGGTGGGGAACGCTGATCTTCGACAGCCGCGACATCAACCATCCATGGAACGGTTATTACAAAGGTAAGCTTTGCAAGCAGGGAGTATATGTATGGTTTGTAGAGGGCAAATACGCCAATGGCAAGCCGTTCAAGCAGACAGGAGATATAACACTGCTGCATTAGAATTATGCAACGACCCTGTGGCACAAAGGCACCTGGGTTGATATAACTGATAGTCCCTTTAAAAGGGATGAAGGAAGCCTCCGACAACGGGGGCTTTTTCATTTACGGCATGGGGCTTGAGGCTTGTGGTTTAAGGGCAGGAGATCATCTGCAGAGGATTTATAAAGGGATATGACTTCAGATCAATGCAAGCTCCGGAGGAGCGGTATAACAATAGCCCCCGGCTTCAGCCGGGGGATGTATATCCCAAATTGATCAGCGCCGGAGTTGTATCCATAATTATTAAGAAAATCTATCCCGGCGCAATTTGTCCGGAATTATAAGTTAACCTACAGAAAACAGCAAAACATGTTGTAAAACATATCACCGGGCTATTTCCCTGTCCCCGGGGCTTCTTAAGTTTGGGTTAGCTGCATTACAAAATAACATTCTTAAAATGTCTTTACTAAAATACGTCGAAAGATTGAGGCGTATGGATCGATTGATTTCGCTTGAATCAACTGGTCCACCAAATGAGTTTGCAGAGTTCAAAAAAGTGCAATATGAATTTGCCCTCATCATCCATTTCATGAACTATACTCTCGAAAGTTATTTTGTTAAAATTACTTCAAGGAGCAGAATTATCTACATGATCATTATTATCACTGTTGTCGCCTCTATTTCCATACTTCCATTTCTGTACGTTGATGTTTCCGTCCTTGCTAGGGGTTTTTTCCAGGCAGACATCGAAAAACAAATATTAAACTCACCATTTGACGGCAAGGTCATTTTTCTGCGATAGAGACGGGTAAAGGTGTCAAGAGGAGACACACTGCTGATTATTGAATCTGAGAGTCTTAAATCGCAATTGAAGATACTTGAAGAGAAGATTACATTAAATGACAAGTCTATAAGTGATCTCAGAGTTCTTACTCATTTGAGCTCAATTCTGTCGGAAGTCAGAGCTCCTGGACTATTTACTGATCGCTATACTTCCGAATATGGCAATCTGTCCAGGCAATGGACTTCTCAATTGCACAGGCAACAAAAAGCTGATGCTGACCATGCCAGAATTGAGGTTCTGTATAAACAAAAGCTTATTCCGGATTCAGAATTTGAAAATAGTCTCTTCAATCTGAACAGCGAAAAGGAAGCACTTGGTAGAATAATCACATCGCAGAAAGCAATATGGCAGGCGGACACTCTTTTGATGAAGAAATGATTCTATTTCTCTGTGGTCAGTTAAGGGAAATGGTGTCAGAATTATCAAGTAGGGTGGTTACAACATCATTAGGTGGCGAAATAATCCGAAGTTCAGAAATGCAGGTCAGCAGTTATCTTTTGTCAGGGCAGAACATACTTGAAATATCACCAGACGGTGAGTTACTGGCGATCTGTATATAAAGCCGTCCGATATCGGGCTGGTGTTTCAGAACACGAAGAAGGTTATCATCCAGGTTGATGCATTTAATTACTCAGAGTGGGGGGCCTAAAGTGGATCCATTATTGATATATCAGACGACATGATTGTAGAGGAGCAACTCTTCTGCCTATTTTAGAATAAAATGCAGGCCGGAAAAAGATTACCTAGTTCTAAGGAACGATTATTCAGCTGAGATGAGAAAAGGTATGAGTTTAACTGCAAGGATTATAATAGCCCGTCGTTCTTTATTTAATCTGCTTTTTGACAAAATGAACAAGTGGGTGAATCCATACTACCATAGAATACCTGATATGTATGAAGGCAGGAGTTAAACAGAGGGATATAACGGATTGTGGAGCTGCATACTTGCTTTCATAGGATCATGGTATGGTTTCAACATGCCGGTGGCAAGGATCGAGCCGATTAGCCGGTACTGATAAAAAGGGGACAAATGTTCTTGGACTGGTTGAAGCACTTGGGAAGATGGGATTTATTGCAAAAGGGGTCAGGTGAATGGGAAAGCCTTTCAAGATGCAAAGCCTGCGGTTACTATGTGCAGGTGATGGGAAACTGCATCACTACTGTCGTAATCACTTCAGTAACTGAAAAAGAATAGAAGTAATGGATCCGGCTCATGGCCAAATACGCCGTATTAGTCATGATGATTTCAGGAAGACCTGGACTGGTGTGCTTGTGATCTCTTATTTTCCCCAGGAGAAGAGTTTAAGCCGGAAAGGAAACAGCCTCTAAAGGATCGTTTTTTATCAGCTCATAAAACCCAATTCTGCTATTTTTGATCCAGGCTCTGGCAGGAGCATTACTATACTCGATACTTGGTCTTTCGATGTTCGCTCTACCTCGGCAAAACTGGTGGATAATGTTTTGCCAGGAGGAAACCTAAACCTGCTCAATATGCTGGGTGTTGTGATGCTGGTGATAATATTATTGAGACTAATACTAAGCATCTTCCAGGCACTTTTTGTAATGAAAACTGAGTCAAATAGATGCGACATTGATTTTGAGTTACTATCAGCACATTCTGAAACTACCCCAAATTTCTTCGATAATATGAGAACCGGAGAAATTATATCAAGAATATCAGATGCTGTTAAGATCAGGGTATTCATTAACGACGTTTCAATCGGGCTTATTCTTAATGTATTTATCCTTATTGTATCCTTCGCGCTGATGTTTACATTCTATTTCCGTCTTGCAATTGTAATGTTGATTTCAAGCGTTCCATTATATGCAGGCATGTATATACTGTCAGATAATCTTAACAGGGAAAATTGAGAAGGATAATGGAAAAAAGCTGCCGACCTGGAGGCACAACTGGTTGAAAGTCTCTAAATTCTGCAGGAACTATAAAACAATTTGGTCTCGAGGATTATTCTAACCTGAAAACCGAGATGCGTTTGTTTCACTCCTGGAAGTCTTGTACAAGTCAGGAATCAATGGAATATTTTCGTGGTGGTTCATCTCTTATAACCCAGGTTTTTCTTTGGTTGTACTGTGGTCAGGCTCAGTTTATGTTATGGAAATCATATTACAAGCGGAGAACTTCTGGCATTCTATTCATTAGTTGGATATTTTACCGGACCTGTTTCAGGGATAATTGGCTTCAATCGCACTTTACAGGATGCAAACATAGCAGCTGACAGGCTTTTTGCAAATATTTGATCTGGTCACAGAACAGGAAGAACCTAAGATTGAACTCAACCCCGGAAAAGGTATGTGACATTGTTTTTGAAAATGTTTCGTTCCGTTATGGTACACGCACTGAGGTATTTGAAAGCTAGTTTAACCTGACTCTGAAAAAAGGTGAAATAACTGCTGTAATTGGGGAAAGCGGTTCAGGAAAAACTACCTTGATTTCTTTGTTACAGAACCTTTACGAAATTAATGAAGGGCATATCAGGATCGGGGGATTTGATATTCGGCATTACTCCAATGCATCTATCAGAAGGGTCATCTCTGTAGTGCCTCGGCGAATTGATTTGTTTGCAACGAGCCTTGCCGAAAGGCTGCTGTGGTGATTTCTGTCCCGATATGGACAAAATCGAGGCCGTTGCAAGCGACTAGGTCTTGAACGGTTTGTTGAGGAACTTCCGAATGGTCTTTCAACAATGATTGGCGAAAACGGGTCAAATCTCTCCGGGGGCCAGCGACAAAAAATTGCAATCGCCAGGGAAGGGCAATATACAGGGATCCTGAGATACTGATACTGGATAGGCTACTTCTTCCCTTGATCCTGAATCAGAGGAGTATGTCAGATATATAATCAATGTACTTAAGCAGGAAGGCAAAACGATAATTGTTATTGCTCACCGGCTTTCGACAATTAATATGGCAGACAGGATAGTGATCGCTCTGGCCATGGAAGGTTACTTCAGGAAGGAAACATAGAAGCGAACTGAAAGGAGGGAAGGACACTACAAGAATATCCAAACCAATTCAGGTGTGGAATTTTCTGAACCAGTTATTCTAAACAGGCAGGAAAATGAAAGTATTTGAATATCTGGACAGGATCAGTATGATTCACAAGCTGATTATGGAAGGAGAACTGGTTCTCCATGTGAATTTGCATTCATATTGGTGTAAGCAGGACTTCTCTATATGAGATGATTGATGAAATGAGGTCACAGGGGCTCTATTCTGTACTCGAAGTCATTGAGAACCTTTTATTATTCTGAACACTGATATAAAGGTTACATGTTCCTTCAGGTCTATGACCGGAAGAGAAGTTAGTGAGGTTTCAGGAGGGCTAGGATTTATTTTTCAGAATCCTTTTTTCGGACGCTGGGAGAGGAAATTAGTATGGTAAGCTTACCATGCTAAAGCCTCAAGCATGTAAAATAAATGGGGATAATTATTCAGGTATTTGGCTTATGCTTTGACTAGATAGAAAATGCTTAAACCCATTGCCAATGCCCTTTATTATGGAAACCCTTAAACTTGAATCATTTGGAGTTGTTGAGCTCAATGCCTCACCTTTACTTATGATTAATGGTGGAGAAGAACAACCTACACCTTTACCAAGTGTGTAGTGGGCTGTTGCCTCGCAGGCAATAAATGCTGCTTATATTATTATGAAAGAGTATGCAGGATTTTATATTAAGTATTCCATTGAAACAGGTGGAAAGTATGTAATACATCATGCTTATAGTTAAAAGGTATAAATTAGTTATTTATGAGGGGGAACTAGTTCCCCTCAAGTACCAGATTTAATATTCCGTCGAAACAAGCACACGTTTTTCTTAAAAATGAAACTGCAAAATTGTAGCAGATTCTACTTTGTGCTTTTTGTTATCGTTTTATTCATTATATCAATTCCTATTCGATACTTCTTTAGCCTGGTAGATTCATATGATATCATATTGTCTGATATACCTTTAGAAGATGAAAACCTTCTTGTGACAATATTATTAGCTGGATTGGTTAGTCTTTATTATAAATCAAAAATTCAAAACTGTAGGAGGTTTTATTTTGTGCTATTTTTTTTGGTTTTCTTTTATTCATAATTAATCTATATCCTATTTTGAGTATTCATTATTATATATTTAATCATAAATATTATAGATTATGTGCACAAAGGATGAATCTTCAATACTAGAGGAAAATGAAAGATTGTTGAAAATGAATAATAAGCTTAAGAATGAATTATTAGGGTATAAATTATTTGCAGCAATTACTATTATAGTGATGATATATAATATTTTACACAAGTGAATTGCTAGAATTAAAAATGAAGTTCAGCAAAATCGATTACGCAGTACCTATTCTGCTTTCTATCCTTTACTTTCTTGCGATAAAGGAAGCTGTTCCGGAGGGTGTATATGTCTTTGTAGCGATTCTGGCGGGGTTTTATCACATCCCTATTAAGCTTATAATTGATAATACCCATAACAGAGATTTTACGACCAGAAGAAGGGTGGAAAGCATCTTAATAAATTTCAATTTCTACCTTGTCATAGGGGTTTCTGTGTTCTCCCTGTTTTTACCTGAATCAGGATTCGTAAAGATATTAGAGTACATATTTACATTTACAACGCTGCTATCAGTGGCCTATTTTTATATCACCATGAAGGAGAACTTGTTCTTTATAATTTGTTTCCTATATCTATTCCTGATAAGCGGAAACTCATATATTCGATAGATTACCAGCTATGTGCCGCCCCTTCAGGGCGGTATGTTGTATGAGATATCGTCTAACCCCCAGTGTCATCTGGGGGTTATTCATATGCGGCACCTTCGGCGCCATACAGACCCTGAAAGGGTCGTACTTTGGTATCCCCCGGTACAACCGGGGGTAAGATCCCCACCTCTGACTCCCAAGCCCCGAAGGGGCGTCAGAAAATCACAGGAAGTAACTTTCATCAATATCTAAACCGGATTCCGTAATAAGGCTTCGATACTCATCATCAAAAGGCTTCTTTCCATGATGGATCTGCTGGTTCTTTACATATGCAATAAGTTTTTCTAAACCTATATAAGAACATGTAAAGCAACCATATCCCACTGCCCATCCTTTAAATGACGGGAAGAGCCCGCTTTCTTTTATCCATAGTGAGGAAGCCCCCTTGATAGTTCTTACAAAATCTGAAACAGCGACTGCCGGGTGAATATCTGTAACTAGGTGAATATGGTTCTCAATTCCATTTACCTGGTAGAGATGGCTGTCTTTCTTTTTAATAATTCCGGCAATATAAGAATAGAGTCTTGGAGCATTTTCCTGGTTAAGTGCCATAGCTCCATTCTTCGTCCTGAAGACAAAGTGATAAATCAGCTTCCGATAACTTGACATAGCAAAGAATATTAATTAACACAACGAGACATACTAATTTATGCTTTTTTCATTCCAATGTCAAGTCCTTTGCCACCCCTTCAGGGCGCTTATAGGCGGGAGGTATTCTCTAACCCCCGGCGTCAGCCGGGGATTATTCATATGCAGCACCTTCGGCGCCATACAGACCCTGAAAGGGTCGTACTTTGTTATCCCCCCGTATAACCGGGGGTAAGAACACCACCCCTTACTTCTAAGCCCCGACGGTGCGACAGAAATAAAAAAAGAATCCCGGAAAACAGATCTGCCTTCCGGGATGGGGCCTCTGGTCAGAACGACCAATTGTTCCTGAGAACATCGTGTAGCACATGGAACGCAGCGAGACCATGCATTCCTTAAACTAACTGAAACCTTAGAAACCAGTCAAAAAGAACCACTAACATAATCAAAGCCGCAATACTCCGCGGTTAGAACCAATTTTTAAACGAAATCATATATTACAGACACAACAATATTAAAACAACCCGGGGACAGAAATACACGACATTGATATGTTTTACAACATGTTTTTACAAGCCGGTATCAACGTACGACATCCTGTTCGGATCATACCTCAGAACCTCCCCGTCACGCTTCATCTCCCTGATAATCCGCTTAACACTCCTCTCGCTGATACCAAACTTTTCAGCAAGCTGACACGGCGTACCGGTCGACCTTAACCTGACAAGAAGCCTGATCCTCTCCTTAATAGAAGCCCTGTCAATCTTTGGCATAAATGATGCGTTCCTCTTGTATTGCAGATAATAAATATACTAGAAAATATTTAATTTACCTAAATATTTATACCCGGCATACAGGGACTAATCGCCTGTATTGCAGAACAGACCAGTAGATACTGCTGTTTTGATTTTTACTAAATATTTAGCTTGTGAAAGGGGAATTCTCTCAAATTTCAGTAAAAAGAAGGCTATCTCATAAAAAGCCTGGCCAGCTTCCCTAACCTCAGAGGATAATAGAAAAGAACCTTTATGCTGTTGCTGCACCCATACCTCTCCTTCATAAAATCAACAGTGGGAAACAAATCGCCTAATATGTAAAGCAATTTCCTGTGCAACCCCGGTATGTCACGCAGTATCTGACGATATACATAACCAGGCCTTGCCGGACGGTTCCCTTTCGGGCTCTTCAGGAAGAAAATAAACCTGTTTATTGAATCGGGTACAAACCATTTGTCTATAAAAGTGTCGAGCCAGTCGGGAAACTTCTCCCCCCATAGATCCCTGAGCGGCTCAAGCTTCCATGCAAGGACCTTCAGCATACCTGCAGCAGAGGCATTTTCAAGCAGCCTGTAATTGATTATATCGTCCCTGTACCTGTCCAGCATGAACAGTAAATCCGCATAAAGCCTCAGCTGCGACTCGTCATTCAGCTCGTGCGTATGAAGATGCTTTACAAGAAAGAGGAAGGCAAGCTGCGGGGGAGGGATAAGCACCTTTCTTCCCTCGGCTTCAATTTCAACAGATCCTTCATAAAGCATGCGCGTCAGCCTGTTCATTTTCCCAGGGAATAGTTCAAGATGAATGTCTATTGATACGCCATTCCTTAACATCGATGGCAGATGCTTTCCTGTCCACGCGATTATGGGCTTATGAAGACCCGATTTGACAGGCAGTGAATCATAGCCGTTCTCCATCATTACTCTCCTGACCTTTATATAATCCTCCCTCCCGATGAGGATATCAATATCAGTCATTTGCCTTAAACCGCTGTTTCCGTATACCGAAAACTCAAGCGCCATGCCTTTAAGCAGTACAACTTTAACATTCTCCCTGTCGAGTAATCCGAGCAATTCTTCAATAGCGGTAAGGTGAAATGCATTTCGGCTGATGTTTAAAAGTCTTGCATTCCTCAGGAATGATGCCGAATCAGCAGGCAGTTTATCAAGAAGTCCCAGGTTAAGGAGGTTATTATAGACAAGCGCAGCTATCCCGTGCTCATTTGAAAGTGAAACCAGGTGTTTCCAGTCTGTGACTTTTTCAGCCAGGCCTTTTATCTTTTCAGATTGTTCATGGGAGAAAGAGGGTCTGCATAACCCCATAAGGAGTATCTCCTCGTCCTTTATTTCAAGCACCCTGCTCATCTGTAACTATTGCCTGTTTCCTGAACATTTCCGAATAAGTGCCATTCTTCGCGAGAAGCTCGGCATGTGTTCCGGTCTCCTTTATAATCCCGTTATCGAGCACGATGATCCTGTCGGCCAGCCTGACACCCGAAAAACGATGACTTACTATGATCGCTGTCTTTCCGCTGAGTATGCCCCTGAGGCGGCTGAAAAGATCATGCTCGGTACCTGCATCGAGAGCGCTTGAAGGTTCATCCATGATTATTACAGGGGCTTCACGGAAAAGAGCTCTAGAAACTGCTATTTTCTGCCATTCGCCCCAGCTTAACTCCCTGCTGTTGTCGAACAGGTTCCCGATTGGCGTGTTATACCCGTCAGGAAGCGTCTTCACTATTTCATCAAAACCTGTGGCACCGGCATAGCTTTTTATCTTCCCTTCATCGTATTGACTGTCGTGGTTTCCAACCCAGATATTTTCTCCGGCAGTAAGGTTGAAAAGCATGAAATCCTGGAATACTACGGAGAATTTTTTCCTGTACTTCTCAGCATTCAAAGACCTGATATCCCTGCCGTCAAATCGTATAACACCATTGTCAGCGTCGTACAGCCTGCAAAGAAGTCTAACAAGTGTGCTCTTCCCCGATCCGTTGTTTCCTACAATTGCCACGACCTCACCCTTCTTAATGCTGAAACTTACATCTTTTATTGAAGGAGTGCTGCATCCGGGGTAGGTGAATGAAATATGATCCGCTTCGATCCCATGTTCCAGGTCACCGGGCTCATCTGTTTTCCCGCTCTCCGACATATGTTCCCTGAGATCGAGGAACTCGAAAGTGTCGCCAATAAACAGCGAATCTTCATACAGCGATGCCAGAGAGCCGAATGTCTCTTTCAGGTAAAGCATACCCTGCCTGAATGCAAGGATAAACATCGCCATCTGCCCTATTGTAAGGGTGCCGGCAACAGTCTTTCCTGCGAGGTACCACAGGACAATGAAGAGAGCAGCTGCCTTGAAGAGCGTTGAGATCATCTCGATAAAGGTCCGCTTCCTTATAATGCTTATCTCCTCATCCTTCTGTTTCCTGAATGACTTTGTGAAAAGGCTCCTGAAATAGCCGCCAAGGCCAAATAACCTTATCTCACGTGAAGGACGGTCTCCTGTAAGCAGCCAGTTGAAATAGGCAGACTTTCTTGCTTCGGGCGTCTGTACTCTGTGAAAGTTATATAGTACATCTGCAAAATAAAGCCTCAGCCATACTGCCGGGATATTGACGGCAAGCAACAACAGCACAATCCACCAGTTAAGAGAGAAAAGAAGTCCCGCCATCAGCGCGAGCGACAATATGCCCCTGAAGAATGAAACAATATTATTCAGAATGCTTCCTGGTCTCCATGTAGCCTCTCTCGATGCACGTGAAAGGATGTCAAAGTATGCAGGGTTTTCAAAGTTTATGAGATCGAGATTTACAGCTTTTGTGTGAAGCAGCCCGTACATGTACGATTCGAGGAATACCGATTGTTTTTTTCGTATATAGCCCGACAGTTCACTCGTTATCTCATCGACGAAGAAAACAGCAACAACGGCAATGACAAGGTAAAGAATCGCCGAAATGTCAGTTGTTCCGCTTCCGGCAAGCGACGATACTGAATCGATCAGTATTTTAATAAGCAGCAACAGGCCAAGCGGGAGGATGCTTCTTAACACTGAAACAACCACGTTGGCGCTCGCCCAGAATGGTGATGCTGACCAAACGAGCCTTAATGCTGCAGTAAATAGCCTGGTTTTCTTCAATTTCCTTTTTTCAAGACCGGATCTTAATCCCGATCATTATAAAAATAACTCTAATCCTGTTCAGGATGTAATTTGGCCGCTTATTAATTATAATATTTGCCGGTGTTGTGTTTTCACCAGTTGCTTCAGCCTTAATTACCCTGCCGGCTATCTTTTCAATGGAAACCGGGTTATCGGGGAAAGCGTTGCTGTCTCCCCTGGCAATATAGTACCGTGTACCGTTCCTGATTATTATATCAACAACACGGTGTACAACAAGTCCTTTTTCCCTTTTAACGGCGACGATCTCCCCCTTTACCGGGTCACCCTTTATTTTTACAGGCTCTATTATAAGGAGTGAACCAGGTTTGATCGACGGGTACATGCTGTAGCCATGGGCCTTTATCCTTATTGTTGTCCCCTGGCTTAATAGCGAAGCCCCCATATTTCTGACAGAATCATTTATCATGGCTCTTGTCATTTCTAAAAATATAATCTATGATCCTTTTGTCAGGCACAAAACTGAGTCGTGCCAGCGGCAATGATGAACATAAGCCCGACACGGATGATAAGAGATTTGCTGTAAACACCGGGTTCCAGTTATGCTGAATGCAATTTGAGATAAAATGAGCAACTGCTTCTGCCCCCGTCAGTTTCGAGGAAGTATTATCATTTCCGTGTTCAATAAGATACACTGCAGTGACTAATGAAGAAGCCGGGGTATCGTTGTTATATACCGGTGTATTGTACATATAATAGCCATCATCCCTTTTTCTTATTATAAGGCGGTCATCGTGAATGACTTTCCACCCGTTTTCATTCCATATCTTCGCCATCGTGCTTTTCCCTTTTCCCGATACTCCGGAGAAAATATATCCCGAGTGGCCATCTGTAACGCCCGATGCATGAACAAAGATATCTCCATTTATTGCTGTTAGATAATATAGTATGAGGCTGTCGAGCGGGTAGCTTAGCGGGTCAACGCTGTCTGCGGGACTATCGATATAAAGATCCCAGGCTGTTGAGTCTGCAGTTAACCTCAGAACAGCTCCTTTCATTGTATCAGAATATGGCAATATCGTTCTTACGAATATGTCATCGCCGCTTTTCCATACACTCCAGAAATTCTCATCCTTCAGGGTGAGAGATGAATCTCTCTCCTCAAAAAGAGGGGCATGAAAGACTTTTTCAGCCTTGCCGGGAACCATGAATGGTGTTCGCTTTACCTTTATGAGTATATCATGAAGGCTATTCTTACTAAGATTATTTGCAAACCTTTTCCCGGGCTGGATATTTATTCCTTTATCAGCCTCGACCGATATAACATAATCAGCAATATTTAAGAAAATGCTATCCATTACTTCTAAATCTTTGCCACAAAGGCACCAAGACACCAGGTTTCACAATCATACCATTAATCTTTTGAAATGTCCCTACTAAATCTTTGCCACCAAGGCACCAAGACACCAGGTTTCACAAATTATACCACCATTCTTTTAATTCCATCCTTTATCAAGGGAACATTAAAGTTTATCAGGTAGCCTAGTCTCTTTCCTGTAAGTTTCAGGTGGCTTAAAAGTTGCGCTTCCCAGACAGGGTTCACATTCTCTAAAGCTTTTAGTTCACAAATAACCAGATCGTTAATCATAACATCCAGCCTGAGCCCTTCTGAGAAGACAATACCATCAAAAACAATCGGGATATCAAGTTGTCTTTTTACGTGTAATCCATTTAATTCCAGAATATGACAAAAGCAAACTTCATATACTTTTTCAAGTAAACCCGGACCAAGCTCTTTATGAACTCTATACGCAGCGTTTACAACCTCTTTGCCGATTCTATTCTCTTCATCTGATATTTCAGGAAACATATCTTTGTGCCTCTTAGTGCCTTCGTGACTTTGTGGCATTTTTTTCTTTCTATTTGATAACAAGAAAAAACCTCATCTTTTCAATAAAATCCAGAACATCATCCTTCGCCATGTTTTCGTCTACGTCGTATTCTTCAGAAAGTTTATGAATAATATCTGTTATAGTCTTCTTCCCGTCGATTTCGTCCCATATGAAGGCACCGGTCTCATTAAGTGTATAAACACTGTCCATGTCGGCAATATTATTTATTACCGGCACCAGCACGTACTCACTGCCTGTTTTTCGTGTTACAACCGGGCGTGATTTGACGGGTACTGCACTCAGATCCATTGCTGTAATGGTTTTATTCAAAATTAGTAAAAAAACGGTCTCCTTTCTTTCCATGCAGACAAGGAGAAACGAAGTACATGCTGCTCATATTTTGTGAAATGGCTATCTTTAGCAAATATTCTCGTGGGAATGGGCTATCAGTTTACAACTCTTTGTTACATACGGTTTCTTTCAGGGATACTGGCTATTGCTCTTATACCTTTTCTATGGAGGAAAAGACGCTCAAGGGGAGCAACTTACCTGTTGTTTTTTGAGATACTGGCGACTATCTGGGCATTCAGCGACGCCATGGAGGCAGCTTCTCCATCGGTTCACAGCAAACTGTTCTGGTCGCAGCTTGGCTATATAGGCATCACAAACAGTGCAGTAATGTTCCTGATGTTCAGTCTTGCCTACTCAAGAAATTACAGGTTCTCATCTCACCGCTGGTTATACCTGCTCTTTGTGATACCTGTTTTAACGATCATTATTGCATTTACAAATGAAAGCCATCACCTGCTCTGGACGGATATAAAGGTACTACCCGGCTCAAACAACAGTGTTTATTATTACGGGGCATGGTTCTGGGTGAATGTAACCTATCAGTATACAATACTTGTATCCGGCCTTGTTATACTAATAGCTGGTGCCTGGCGTACCTACTCCCGCCACAGGGCACAGTCGTGGCTGCTTATAATCAGCGTTATACTGCCATTCTGCGCCAGTATTCTCTATGTCTTCAAACTGCTTCCGGTTAAAGGAGTTGATTTTACCCCGATAGCATTTATTCTTTCAGGCATAATTATAGCATTCAGCCTTTACCGGCTTGATCTTTTCAATATTGTACCAATTGCCCACAGGCAGACAATTGACAACCTCGATGACGGCATAGTCATCCTCGATTCGCAGGACAGGATTGTGAACCTCAACCATGCCTTTATGAAGATCACTGGGAGGACCATGGAGGAACTCAGGAAAAAGGATATGAATGCTGCGCTTTCTTACTTTAAGCTCAGCAATAAAGACTTCACGGAAGAAAATGAATTCAGGGCAGAATCCACTATAGGAAGAGATACCGACAGGAGGATTTTTGAACTCAGACTGCAGCCGGTTACCGACGGGCATTCAAACAGGATAGGGCATCTTATAATTGCCAGGGACATAACCCTGAACAAGATGATACTTGAAGCCGTATCTGAATCGAATATTGAACGTTCAAAGGAACTTGCAGAGAAGGAAAAGCTTATAAAGGACCTTGATGCGTACGCACGTATGGTTGCCCATGACCTTAAAAACCCGATAGGAGCAATTTCAAGTCTTACCTACCTGATTGAGGATGCAATAAAGTCTGATAAGACAACGGATGCAGCGGAGATGGTTGAAATGGCCAGGAGTGAAAGCAGTAAAATGACGAGGATTATTGATGATCTTCTTGTGCTTTCAAGGCTCAGGAAGGAGGAGATAAGGATTGCCAGGATTGATATAGATCTCATAATTAGGGAAGCTGTTCAGCGTCAGCACAACCTAATCAACCGTAAAGAAGCTGTTATTAACCTGCCCGAAACCTGGCCCGAGGTATACGGGCACAGCCAGTGGGTTGAACAGGTATGGACAAATCTTATAAACAATGCTTTGAAATATGGAGGGCATCCGCCTGTAATAAATATTTCATGGGAAAATACTGCTGATGGCTATGTAAGATTCAGGATCAGTGATAATGGTAAAGGTCTGCCTCCTGAATCAATTAACAGGCTGTTTAACGATTTCGAACGTCTCGGAAATAAGGACAGCGACGGCACCGGCCTCGGCCTGTCAATAGTAAAAAGAATAGTAAACAAAATGGGAGGTGAAATAACTGCGGAAAGCAGTAACAGGGATGGTGAAGGTTGCACCTTCATCTTCACACTTCCATCAAAAAGACCCTGAAGAAGTCCCGCAAAACATGAATAAGATATTATGTTTTTTATTTTAATACCCCCATCCCAGCCTTCCCCCACGGGGGAAGGAGTACCTTTAAAAGCCTTTCCCCCTTGGGGGAAACGGGAAAGGGGGTCATCTTAATCTAATGTAAATAAATGATAATTAGCAGTATAGATTAACGATACTCAACAAATATAATTCAAAGAAACATCATAATGTCAAAAAAACACAAGAGGGGAAAGAAAACCGGGATCCCGGGTAAGCTTTTAAGGGAACAGGTTCTTACAGTACTTAACGGAAGCGGCGGGAAAGGATTAAACCATAAGCAGATAGCCAAAAGGCTTAATCTAACTGAAGATCCCGAGAGGAAGAAGATCCCCGAGATACTCAAAGCTCTTAAACAGGATGGTCTTATTAAAGAGGTCTATGAAGGTAAGTACAGGGCGAATGAATCGCGAGGCTATATAACAGGCACTGTCGACCTTACAAGAATGGGCTATGGCTTCATTTCAACACCCGACATGGAGGAGGATGTATTCGTAAGCGCTAAAAACCTTAAGACTGCACTCCATGGAGACACTGTAAAGGTATGGCTCTTTGCAAAACGAAAGGGTGCACGTCCGGAAGGAGAAGTTGTTGAAGTAATTGAAAGATCAAGGACAACCTTCGTGGGCACAGTAGAGATGATGCCTAACTTCGCTTTCCTTGTTCCCGACAATAAGAACATGCCTTTTGACCTGTTTATTCCTGGTCCGCGGATCAATGGTGCAAAACAGGGTCAGAAAGCCGTTGCAAAAGTTATAGAGTGGGATCCCAAATCCAAGAACCCTGTTGCGGAGATTATCCAGGTCCTCGGATACCCCGGGCTCCACGAAACCGAGATACATGCTATCCTCGCGGAGTTTGAACTCCCGTATGATTTTCCGGAGGAAGTGGAGAAAGCCGCGGAGGCAATCTCTGAAGTTATTTCAAAGGATGAAATAGCAGGCCGCCGTGATTTCAGGGATATTCCCACCTTCACAATTGACCCTGCTGATGCCCGCGACTTCGACGACGCACTATCACTGAGGATGCTTGATAACGGTAACTGGGAGGTTGGGGTACACATCGCAGATGTCACACATTATGTTAAACCCGATTCAATACTTGAGAATGAAGCTAAACAGCGAGCTACTTCTGTTTATCTTGTCGACAGGGTTGTCCCGATGCTTCCGGAAAGACTTTCAAACCATATCTGTTCACTGAACCCGAAAGAGGATAAGCTTACTTATTCTGCGGTTTTTGAACTTAACGACAGGGCAGAGGTAATGCATGAATGGTTTGGAAGGACCATTATCAATTCCGACCGCAGGTTTTCATATAATGACGCACAGAAGGTAATTGACACAGGCGAGGGAGATATGAAGGATATGGTTGCAACACTGCACCGCCTCTCACAGCTCCTTCGTGCAAAAAGGTTTGCTGCCGGCGCCTTCGGGTTTGAAAGGATCGAGATTCAGTTTCAGCTCGATGATAAAGGTAAGCCCATTGGTATCAAATTCAGGGATTTCGGGAGTGCAAACCAGCTGATTGAGGAGTTCATGCTCCTCGCAAACCGCAAGGTTGCGGAATTTGTAGGCAAAAAGTTGAAAGGCAAGACTTTCGTATACAGGATACACGATAAACCTGATCCTGAAAAAGTTGATTCATTCAGTCATTTCATTAAAAGGTTCGGCTATAAACTTGAGTCTGAAGATGAAAGTTCACTTCCAAAGGCAATGAATAAACTCCTTCATGAAGTAACAGGCAAGAAGGAGCAGAATCTCATCGAGACACTTGCCCTCAGATCAATGGCGAAAGCTGTATACTCTACTGAGAACATTGGGCATTACGGCCTGGCTTTCAGGTACTATACTCATTTCACCTCACCAATCAGAAGGTATCCCGACATGATGGTTCACAGGCTGCTTACAGATTATCTTGGTAAAGAGAATATTTCAGGACATGACAGGTACCAGAAACTCTGCGATCATTCTTCACGCATGGAGAGACTTGCAACTGAAGCTGAAAGAGCTTCAATAAAGTACAAACAGGTTGAATTCATGAGCGATAAGATCGGCAAGATATTCGAAGGTGTAATCTCCGGCGTAACCGAATGGGGTATCTACGTTGAGATTATTGAAAACCAGTGCGAAGGCATGATATCAATCCGCGAACTGTCTGATGACTATTTTGAATACGATGAGGAAAACTATTGTATCAAGGGACGCCATACAGGGAAAGTATACATGCTTGGCGACAGGATCGAAGTGGAGGTGGTTAAGGCCGATCTGCAGAAAAAACAGCTGGATTACAGGCTTGCCTGAATAAGCTTAAGCAGCTCATCAGCAGCATCTTCTTCAGGGATATTCTTAAGCACCGGTTCGGTACCCTTATAGATGTGTACCTTGCCGTCACCTGCACCAACATATCCCCAGTCGGCACCGGCCATTTCCCCCGGCCCGTTCACTATGCAACCCATAACAGCTATCTTGAGACCCTTGAGATGGCCTGTTTTTTCCCTGACCTTTTTGACAGCCTCCTGCAGGTTGAACTTTGTACGGCCGCAGGTAGGACAGGAGAGATACATTGTACGGGTAATCCTTGTTTCAGTGCACTGAAGAATTGAAAAACACAACCTGTTTGAATCCCTGACGCCAACCAGCCCCCTGTTGGTTATTGATATTCCGCCGGCCTGCCTGTCGGTGATGTATATTCCAAGGAGGGCAGAAGCTTTTATTATCAGGTCGTCTGCAACGTTTTCAGAAAATACAGGGTTGAGAATTACACTGAGCCCGGGGTTTACTTCGTGAAGCACATCGAACAGCTTCAGAGGGGCATATTTGTCTTTATTGCTGTCGAAGGTGAATATAAGTACTGCTATTGAAGGGTCTATCCTTCTCAGGAGATCACCGTTGAAGTTTGATCCTGTAAGTATGAAGTTCAGTTTTGAAGATATTTCCCCAGGTTCAGAAAAAGTCTCAGGAGAGAAGAGCGGATATACATTACTTGTCTTAATGTTTTCGAGCCATACTTTAAATGGGACAATCAGCGAGACAGCTGAAGGTATTTCGTCGGGGCAGTAGGAGGCAATTATGAAGTCGGCGGCACCATCATGCTTAATAAACTTTCCGGATTTTTCATCCGGGATATAACCAGCATCCCTGTAGGATTCAGGATTCAGGGTTACATAGTGTGACATATTAGCCACAACAACAGGTCCGGTGATTTTTTTCAGCTCCGCCGGCCGTGATAGCGGGCCGCGGAATTGTACTCCAGCACCGGTTTTACCAGCTTCCAGGCCTCGGGGAAAATACTCAACCAGTTTTCTTGCCACCGGGATTTCCATCTCCGGATCCTCCGAGAGGGAGACCCTTATTGTGTCGCCAATGCCTTCTGACAGTAGTGCCCCAATGCCTGCAGCGGATCTTACCCTTCCGTCTTCCCCTTCACCTGCCTCTGTGACACCCAGGTGCACCGGGAAAGCGAATCCCTCTTCTTTCATGAGCTTTACAGACAGGCGCACCGCCTCTATCATCACGGCAATATCCGATGATTTCATTGAAAGAACCAGCCTCGAAAAGTTCTCTGCCCTGAATATCCTCATGAACTCAATTGCTGAAACGGCCATGCCCATCGGGGTGTTGCCATACCGGGTCATGATCCTGTCTGAAAGAGATCCATGGTTAACCCCTATCCTTACAGCAGTGTTATTTGCGTGACAGATACTGATCAGCGGCAGTATCCTCTCATGTATTCTTTCGAGTTCTTCGTTGTATTCTTTTTCAGAAAGATCGACTTTAATGAATGATGCCCTTTTATCGGCATAATTCCCGGGGTTGATCCTTACCTTTTCAACTATTTTAGCAGCTGTTTCGGCTGCAGCAGGGTTGAAATGTATATCGGCTATCAGTGGAGTGTCGAAACCGGACTTTCTTATTATGCTTTTTATATTTTCAAGATTTCCGGCCTCTTTAATTCCCTGGGCAGTAAGCCTTACGAAATCAGCACCTGCTTCTATTATCCTTATGCATTGTGCGGCAGAGGCTTTTGTATCGAGAGTGTCGGTGTTTGTCATGGACTGAATCCTGACAGGATTGTCTCCGCCCAGAGGAACAGATCCTATCATCACAATATCCGACTTATATTGTATTATTGAATTGCTCATATTAAGTATTAAGCGAAGTTAATCCAAAATGGGATAACGCAAAGATCGCGGAGTTGTTTAATACATCCCCGCGATCTTTGAGAGCCTGGCTCCTGTTAGTTATTTATTTTTTCTGGTATTCAGGTTTTTTAGTCTTAATGAGGATTACCCCTCCGTAGCCACGCGATCCATACATTGCAGCTGATGAACCTTTAAGTATTGAGATCGACTCCACCATGTTCGGAGATACAACAGAAGGGTCTTCCGTATATACCCCGTCAACAACGAAGAGAGGCGGGATTGTACCCCAAAGGTTCTTTGAATCTCTTATATTCACTGATGTCCCGTTTACACTGACTCCCGGAACCTCCTGGAGCATTTCATAGATGGTAGAGTAAGTCTTTTTCTTTGTATGAGGATCTTTTATATAGGTGTCGCTGCCGATATTCTTTGCCTTCTCTGATGAGTACCCGACATCAACTGCCGTTTCCGAAGCCGGGATATCTTTTGTCCCGCTAACCTCAGATGCCCCGCCACCGAAATTAAAATCTATCTGGGTCCTTCCTGCTATATCCTCTTCCTTAAGTCCATGCCCGAAGGTGAATATCCCTATCCTTTTGGCATCGGCTCTTACTTTAATCTTGTAATTACCGGCAGCATCAGTCACTGAGTTAGTCTTCTCATTATCTATCATAATAATTGCATTCACAATGGGACGCTTTGATGCATCAATTACCTTGCCGGTAATGGTTATCTTGCTGCTTTTCTGCGCATTAATCGTTGTACTCAAAAGCAACGATAATAATAAAAGCAGTATTGTTTTTGCTTTCATCTTGTATTGGGGATTTTGGTTACTTTAAATAGACAAATAAGAGTAATGAATTATTCCGGCTGAAACCGGTTAATCTCCTTATGGCAGTTCCCAGTCTGTTCCGTCTTTCCTGTCCTTTATAACTATTCCAAGCCTTGTAAGTTCTTCACGTATCCTGTCGGATGTGGCCCAGTCTTTCCTGGCTTTTGCTTCCTGCCTGCTTTCAAGGATCATGCCAACCAGTTTACCTGTAAGTTCAGTGTTCCTGTTCTGTGTGGTTTCTTCGTTCAGGCCAAGGATGTCAAAAACAAACATATTGAACAGTTTAGTCAGTTCAGCCAGGTCAGTCTCATTCAGTTTGTCGATGCCATCGAATGCTGAATTTATAAGTCTCACTGTCTCGAAGAGATAAGAAAGGAGAATCGGGCTGTTAAGGTCGTCGTTTATTGCTTCATAAAACTTCGATCTGAGCATCTCTACATCAATTGTAGATTCCCGTGAAGGCTGGATCTTTTTAAGTGTTTCTGCAGCCTTTAGCAGCCTTGACAGGCCTTTCTCAGCTGCCTGGAGTGCTTCATTTGAAAAGTCCACAGTGCTCCTGTAGTGTGCCTGAAGAATAAAGAACCTGATTGTCATGGGGCTGTATGACCGTGTCAGGAGCGGATGATTTCCGCTGAACAATTCATCGAGGGTAATGAAGTTACCCAGCGAACGGGCCATTTTCTGCCCGTTAATTGTAATCATGTTATTGTGTACCCAGTATCTTACTGATTCCTGTCCCATTGCAGCGGTCGACTGGGCTATCTCGCATTCATGATGGGGGAAAAGGAGATCCATGCCACCCCCATGAATATCAAAGACTTCACCAAGGTATTTTGTGCTCATAGCCGAGCATTCAAGGTGCCATCCGGGGTATCCTTTGCTCCAGGGTGACGGCCAGTTCATAAGATGTTCGGGGCTAGCTTTTTTCCACAGGGCAAAATCAAAAGAGTTTTTCTTTTCATCCTGTCCTTCAAGAGAGCGTGTATTTGCCTGCAGTTCCTCCAGTACCCTGCCTGATAGTTTGCCGTAATGATACTTTTTGCTGTACTCGGCAACATCAAAATATACCGAACCGTTAACCTCGTAGGCATAGCCTTTTTCAATAAGGACCTTTATCAGTTCCTGCTGTTCTATAATATGCCCTGTTGCCCTTGGCTCAATGGAAGGCCTCAGGAGGTTCAGCTGTTCCATATTCCGGTAGAAGCTGTTCATGTACTTCTGAACCACTTCCATCGGTTCAAGCTGTTCCTGCCTGGCTTTCTTCTGTATCTTATCTTCACCGGCATCAGCCACCTCGTCCTGGAGATGACCTACATCGGTAATGTTCCTTACATAGCGCACCTTGTATCCAAGGTGAAGAAGGTACCTGTAAAGCAGGTCAAATACGACAGCCGGCCTGGCATGACCAAGATGCGGATCGCTGTATACGGTTGGACCGCAGACATACATCCCGACGAACGGGTGCTTGAGCGGTTTGAATTCCTCTTTTTCCCTTGTGAGACTATTATATAGAAATAACCCGTTTGACATCTTCAGAAATATTGAATCAACAAAGTTAATTTATTTATTCATTTATATATTAATGTCCGGGGCAATGATCGCATACATTGAATTGCAAGGTACCCGGAGCAGGTTTGATTTATAAAAATAATTGCAATAAGAGATAATTAAGTCTTTATTGTTGTAAAAATTAAATTGTTTATTACCTTTGCTGCCAGTAATCAAATATTCTTTCCTTTCGAAGAGTGTTTGGTTTTATTAAGAAGGGCGGAGAGATTAGGCTCTGTGAAACCCTGGCAACCATCCCTGATAAAAAGGATAAAGGTGCCAATACCTAATCCCGGAAAGAACCGGGAGATGATAAAAATTAAACACGGAAATAATGAATTCGATTCACCTGACTCACAACAATTTCATCATGCCACTCATGCCTATGTGCATGCGCCGGCAGTGATCTCCTTTTCTCCAGCTCCATGACGGACCGGGGAGGCTATCGCCCCCTCAGCCAGACTTACTTATTCTGTTTATTAATCATTAAAACATAAAGCATATTATGGACACTAAAAAAATAAAATTTGAAACACTGCAGGTTCACGCAGGGCATAATCCCGACAGCGATACACTTTCGCGTGCTGTACCTCTTTACCAGACATCTTCATATGTATTCAAAAACGCTTCTCACGCGGCTGATCTTTTCGGCCTCAGGGAATTCGGGAATATCTACACACGTATAATGAACCCCACAACGGATGTCTTCGAGAAGAGGGTTGCAGCTCTTGAGGGAGGAGCAGCCTCACTCGCTGTTTCTTCAGGCCATGCCGCTCAGTTTATAACTTTCTCAACAATCGTAAGGAAAGGAGAAAACTTTGTGACATCACCATTCCTGTATGGTGGCACCTATAACCAGTTTAAGGTAACCTTCCCCGGTTTCGGTATCGAGGCACGATTTGCAGAGGATCTTAACCCGGCATCTTTTGAGAAGCTTATTGATGGAAATACAAGGGCAATCTATGCCGAGACAATAGGTAATCCGGGGTTCAATATCCCCGATTTTGATGCCCTTGCAGCACTTGCACAAAAGCATAAGCTTCCTTTTATCGTAGATAATACTTTTGGAGCATGCGGCTACCTTTTCAGGCCAATTGAACATGGTGCGAACATCGTGGTTGAGTCGGCAACAAAATGGATTGGCGGTCATGGGACAAGCATTGGCGGAGTTATCACAGATTGTGCAAATTTTGACTGGACAAACGGTAAGTTCAAATCATTTACCGAACCAAGTGAAGGTTATCACGGTCTGAAGTTCGCCGAGGTCTTTTCACCTTCATCTCCTTTCGGGAATATTGCCTTTATAATTAAAGCCAGGGTTGAAGGACTCAGGGATCTTGGTCCTTCACTCAGCCCGTTCAACTCATTCCTCCTGCTCCAGGGACTTGAAACACTTTCACTAAGGATGGAGAGACATGTTGAAAATACTCTTGCACTTGCTAAATGGCTCAGGTCAAATAAATGGGTTGAAAAAGTTAACTACCCCGGGCTTGAGGACAGCCCTTATTACGGTCTTGCAAAAAAATACCTCCCGAAAGGGGCAGGCGGTGTACTGAGTTTTGTCCTTAAAGCTAAAAAATCAAGTGCTGTGAAGCTTGTCGAACATCTCAATATTGTAAGTCACCTTGCAAATGTCGGCGACGCCAAGACACTGATTATCCAGCCTTCAGAAACTACCCATTCCCAGCTTTCCCCGGAAGAACAGTTATCCGCAGGGATCGAGCCTGGACTATTCAGGGTTTCAGTGGGGATTGAGCACATTGATGATATTATAGCTGATTTTGACCAGGCAATTAGACAGTCGATACAATGAATTTATTTGAATACAACGGGCCTTTTACAACAGAGAAAGGTGAACAACTCGACAGGCTCACGATTGCATATGATACCTGGGGAGAGCTTAACAGTTCACGCGATAATGTCATCTGGGTATGCCATGCCCTTACAGCAAACTCCGATGTTTCGGCATGGTGGCCGGGAATGGTAGGAGATGGCCTTGCCTTTGATACATCGCGTTACTTTATCGTTTGTGCCAACATACTTGGTTCCTGTTATGGGACTACTGGTCCTATGTCAGAGAATCCTAAAACAGGGAAGCCGTATCTCAATGGCTTTCCTGTTATAACAATACGGGATATAGTACGAGTGCATGACCTTCTGAGGACCCATCTTGGTATTTCAGGAATCGAACTGATTATCGGAGCATCAATTGGCGCTTACCAGTCGATGGAATATTCTATTATGTACCCTGGTCTAATCAGGAAAATGATATTTATTGCATCTGCCGCAAGACAGACTCCATGGGCCATTGCTTTCAATGAGTCACAGAGACTTGCTCTCGAGGCTGATCCGACATTCTATTCTGATGATCCTGCAGGTGGAAAGAAAGGTCTCCGGGCAGCAAGATCCATCGCTCTCTTAAGTTACAGGACTTCTTATGCATACAACAAAACCCAGGCAGAGGACAATGATGAAAAACTTGATTCGTACAAAGCCTCCTCGTACCAGGATTACCAGGGCGACAAACTTGTTAACAGGTTCAATCCATGGTCATACTACAGGCTTACACAGCTATCCGACAGTCATAATGCCGGTCGTGGAAGAGGTGGCGTAAAGAGTGCTTTGGCACTGATAAAAACTAAAACATTATGTGTCGGCATTAAGAGTGACATCCTGTACCCAGTTGATGAGCAGAGATTTGTCGCCCAGAACGTTGCAGACGGGCAATACGCAGAGATTGATTCATTTTACGGTCACGACGGATTCCTGATTGAGACTGAACAGGTTACGGAACTTATTAAAAACTTCCTGGGTAACACCCCCCAAAATGAAAGAAAATGACAAGAGAAAAACTTAGAATAGGAATGTTCGGCTATGGCTGTGTAGGCCAGGGGCTGCATGATGTCCTTAACAGCAGCAGCGGCTTTAAAGCTGATATCGTGAGGATATGCGTGAAGGACCGCAACAAGAAAAGAAGGATCCCCATGGACAATTTCACTTTCGATAAAAATGATATCCTGAATGATGCTTCAATAAATCTTATAGTTGAGCTTATCGACGATCATGAAGAGGCTTTCAGCATTGTTAAGACAGCAATGAGCAGGGGCAAGAATGTTGTAACTGCAAACAAAAGGATGATTGCAAACCATTTCAGGGAACTTGTGGAACTTCAGCAGAAATATAATGTATCAATGCTTTATGAGGCATCTGCCGGGGCAAGTATACCCATTATAAGGAACCTTGAAGAGTATTACGATAATGAATTGCTCTATTCATTAAGAGGAATACTTAACGGTTCAACAAATTACATTCTGACAAAAATGTACAACGAGGACATACCATACTCCCAGGCACTCCAGGGAGCAATCGACAAGGGCTTCGCAGAATCGGACCCCACACTCGATGTTGATGGATTTGACCCGAAATTCAAACTTTGCATAATAACAGGTCATGCCTACGGGCTTTTTCTTGACCCGGAAGAGGTGTTTCATTACGGTATCCGTTCAATTTCAAAGTTTGATATAAAATACGCAAAGGAAAAGGGCTTCAAAATCAAGCTGGTCCCGTTTGTCGGAAAGACAAATGATAATACGATAACAAGTTTCGTCCTGCCTCGTTTCATCTCATCAGATAAATACCTCTATAATGTCGACAACGAATACAACGGCGTTATTGCAGAAGCCGCTTTTGCCGATAAGCAGTTCTTTTCAGGCAAGGGTGCAGGCGGGCATGCTACAGGCAGCGCAGTTCTTTCGGATATATCAGCAAACTCCTATGGCTACAGGTACGAATACAAAAAATACCAGCAGGGCACAGTCCAGAATTACACCCGCAACCACAGGCTCGAGGTATATTTGAGATACAAGAATGAAAAGGACAGAGAATTATTTGGATTTGAGGAAGTGTCGGAATACTTTAGCAGCAAAATTTACAATTACGTGATCGGGGTTGTGAACCTCAGTCGTTTGTACGAGTTGAGAGCTCAGCTTCCGGCCATGGATGTATTTATAGTGAACACCGGAAGAAAGTTTTAATACAACTGTTTTGAAGAAGCGAATAGAAGATATTGCAGGTGAAAGGATACTTATCCTCGATGGAGCCATGGGCACCATGATCCAGAGGCACCGGCTGACCGAAGAACAATATCGCGGGGAAAGGTTTATCTCTCATCCGCGTCCGCTGAAGGGCAATAACGACCTTCTTGTTCTTACACAACCAGGTGTAATAAAGTCTATCCATACAGCATACCTCGATGCAGGTGCTGACATAATTACTACAAATACCTTCAATTCAAACAGGATCTCGATGGCCGACTACGGCATGGAAGATCTTGTCTACGAACTTAACTTCGAAGCTGCGAAGCTTACAGGTTCTGCTATAACCGATTTTGAGCGTGGCAACGGAACATCCGGACACTTTATTGCCGGCACACTGGGACCAACAAACAGAACCGCTTCAATGTCGGCCGACGTGAACGATCCGGGTGCAAGATCTGTTTCATTCGATGACCTCGCAGAAGCGTATGCTGAACAGGCAAGGGGACTTATCGACGGAGGTGTTGATGTACTGCTTGTTGAAACGATATTTGACGTACTTAACTGCAAAGCTGCACTTTTTGCAATTGATACTGTTTTCAGTGAGAAAGGCAAGAGACTTCCGGTCATGGTTTCAGGTACAATTACAGACGCAAGCGGGAGGACTCTTACAGGTCAGACACTTGAAGCTTTTCTTATCTCCGTATCACATTTCCCGCTGTTCAGTATAGGGTTGAACTGTGCCCTTGGGGCCGAACAGCTAAGGCCATTCATTGAAGAACTGTCATCAAAAACGTCCTTTTATGTATCGGCGCATCCCAATGCAGGTCTTCCTAACCAGTTCGGGGAATACGACCAGGGAGCTGCATTCATGGCATCAGTTGTTGATGAGTTCATGAAAAACGGCTGGGTAAATATTATCGGCGGTTGCTGCGGAACAACCCCTGAGCATATCAAAGCAATTTCAGAAGCGTCGAAAAAATATAAGCCCAGGGTAAGGCCGGAAATTAAGAGATATACAAGACTCAGCGGGCTCGAACCACTTACAATAACCCCTGAGACCAACTTCGTGAATATTGGTGAAAGGACCAATGTCTCAGGTTCAATAAAATTTGCACGGCTTATAAAAGAGGAGAATTATTCAGAAGCGCTGGCTGTTGCAAGGACCCAGGTAGAAGGCGGGGCACAGATAATTGACATATGCATGGATGAGGCGATGCTTGATTCCAAAAAAGCAATGGTGAAATTTGTGAATCTCGTGATGTCAGAGCCTGATATTGCAAGGCTCCCGCTAATGATCGACTCATCGAGGTGGGACGTGATTGAAGCAGCCCTGAAATGCACACAGGGAAAATCTGTTGTTAACTCAATCAGCCTTAAAGAAGGAGAAGACCTCTTCCTTGAAAGGGCAGGGATGATAAGAAAATATGGTGCCGCTGCCGTTGTAATGCTCTTCGATGAGAAAGGACAGGCCGACACCTATGAAAGAAGAATTGAAGTGGCAAACCGGTCATACAGGCTTCTTGTTGATAAAGCTGGTTTCCCGCCTGAAGATATAATTTTTGACCCTAACGTTCTTGCTGTTGCAACGGGTATAGAGGAACATAATAACTATGCAGTTAACTTCATCAAGGCAACAGCCTGGATTAAGGAAAACCTGCCATTTGCGAGGATAAGCGGGGGGATAAGCAACCTGTCATTCTCATTCAGGGGAACCGACCAGGTAAGGGAGGCAATGCATTCCGTTTTCCTCTACCATGCAATTAAAGCCGGACTAGACATGGCAATAGTAAATGCCGGAATGTTGCAGGTCTACAGCGAGATACAGCCCGACCTTCTCCAGCTTACAGAAGACGTTGTACTTAACAGGAGAAAGGATGCCACAGAAAGGCTCGTTAAGTTTGCTGAAGGGCTCAAGCAAAAAGACAAAAAGGAAGAAAAAGTAAACGAGTGGAGAAACCTCCCATTACTCGAAAGGATAAAACATTCACTTATCAGGGGCTTCGATGAATTTATTGAACAGGATGTTGAAGAGGCGAGAGCCCACTTCCCGAGGGCAATAAACATTATTGAGGGTCCTCTTATGGACGGTATGAATGAGGTTGGAGACCTCTTCGGATCAGGAAAAATGTTCCTTCCCCAGGTGGTTAAGACTGCAAGGGTTATGAAGAAGGCTGTGGCTAAACTTACTCCGTACATAGAAAAGGAAAATGCCGGTTCAGGAAAAAGTAATGCAGGTAAAATACTCCTTGCCACTGTGAAAGGAGATGTACACGACATAGGTAAGAATATTGTTGGTGTTGTGTTATCGTGCAACAACTACGAGGTTGTTGACCTTGGCGTTATGGTGCCTGCCGACAGAATAATTGAAACAGCGATCGCTGAAAAAGTAGATTATGTGGGTCTTAGCGGCCTTATTACGCCGTCTCTTGAAGAAATGGTTCATGTTGCATCCGAGATGCAGAGAAGGAACCTCAACCTGCCGCTCCTTATAGGTGGTGCCACAACATCGGAGATTCATACTGCAGTCAAGATAGCACCTTCCTACAGCAAGCCTGTAATTTATGTTAAGGACGCTTCCAAAACAGCAGGAGTACTTGCAGGCCTTAATGACAGCGGGAATAAGGATAAGTTCGCACAGACAATCGCCGAAAAATACGAGAAACTCAGGATTGAGCACGGATCCGCAAAAGAAGCAAGGAAGCTTGTAAGTCTCGAGAAAGCAAGGGAAAACGGTCTGAAAACAGCATGGGATGAAATGAAACTCGTTAAGCCATTAGTTCCAGGTGTAACTGTACTTGGGAACATGGATCTTAAGGAGATTGAAAAATATATCGACTGGACCTTTTTCTTTTTCGCATGGAAAATTACAGGCAAATATCCATCAATATTTGATGATCCTGTAAAAGGTGAAGAGGCAAGGAAGTTGTTCGCTGATGCACAGCATTACCTGAAGGAGATAAGGGAGAAGAAACTCATAAGTGCTCGCGGAGTTGTAGGCTTGTTCAATGCTGCTTCCTCAGGGGATGATGTTTTTGTAAAACCCGGGAAGGGCAGGGACGAGGTGGCCCTGAGATTCCTTAGGAACCAGGAACAAAAGGAAGAGGGCAAGGCAAATCTCTGTCTTGCAGATTATATTGCTCCTGCGTCTTCAGGCAGGGAAGACTATATAGGTGCTTTCGCAGTTACTGCAGATATCGATGAGACAAAGCTGAAAGATTACCAGGATGATGACTATGCAATATTTATGATCAGGATACTTGGTGACCGCATCGCAGAAGCAGCTGCTGAGCTTGTTCATGAAAAGATAAGAAAGGAATACTGGGGATTTGCACCTGGCGAAAACCTGTCATCCGAGGAGCTGTTCAGGAATGCTTTCAGGGGAATACGCCCGGCACCGGGTTACCCGGCCTGCCCTGATCATTCAGAAAAGAAGACATTATTTGAATTGCTTCAGGCAGAAAAGAATATTGGCATCACACTTACAGAGAATTTTGCAATGGTTCCTGTCTCATCGGTAAGTGCTTATGTTTTTTCGCATCCCGGGTCTTCATATTTTAACCTTGGAAAAGTGAAGGAGGATCAGTTAAGAGATTATGCGAAGAGAAAGAATATCAGTTTCGAAGAGGCTTCCAGGTGGCTTTCACAAAACATTTGAAGATAAGAAGATGACTGTAATAGAATCGATAAACAACGCAAAGGGACCCCTTTTTACATTCGAACTGCTGCCACCTCTGAAGGGTCACAGCATCGAACGTATTTACACAGCTATTGACAGGCTTATTGAATTCCAGCCAGCCTATATCAATTTCACAACCCACAGGAACGAGATAATATTCAAGGAGAGACCCGACGGGTTGCTTGAGAAGAAGATAACAAGGCTGAGACCTGGAACAATAGCCCTTGCTGCGGCAGTCAAATACAAGTACAATATCCCGGTAGTTCCTCATGTACTATGCGGCGGTTTCACAAAAGAGGAGACTGAAAATGTACTTATCGAAATGAAGTTCCTGGGCATCAATGACGTGCTTGCACTAAGGGGTGATCCGCAGAGGGGAAGCAGGTCGTTTATACCGGAGAAAAACGGGCACCAGCATACATTTGAGCTTGTTGAGCAGATTGCGGATATGAACAGGGGTAAGTATCTTGAGGAGACCCTCGAGAATGCAGAACCTACATCATTCTGTATCGGAGTAGCCGGTTATCCCGAGAAGCATTTTGAAGCCCCGAACAGGCATGTAGACATGGAACACCTGAAGCAGAAGGTTGATGCCGGGGCCCATTACATTGTTACACAAATGTTCTTCGATAACAACAGGTTCTGCCGGTTCAGGGATGAATGTGCAAAAATGGGAATTAATGTTCCGATAATTCCGGGCATAAAGCCGATATCTGCCCTTAATGATATTAACCTGCTTCCACAGACTTTCCATATTGACCTTCCTGTTGAACTGTTTAATGCAGTGAAGAAATGCAAGACTGACAGTGAAGCCAGGGAAGTTGGTATTGAATGGGCTACAATGCAGTCGAAGGAGCTGATCAAACTTGGAGTGCCTGGTATTCACTATTATACACTTGGAAGATCAGACAATATAGCCAGGATTGTTAAGGCTTCTTTCTGAGAGCGTTCAGCCGGAACAGGCGTTAAGAAATAAAACAGGGAACGCAGGGAAAATTTAAATTCTCCCTTTGCGTTCCCTGCTCTTTTTTTAAGCGCGGATTCCGCTGTTACTTATTATTGTAACTTAAATTCCTTCTTCAGTTTGTCAACATAGTCAAGTTTTTCCCATGTGAAGAACTCGACTTTCTTATGCCATACCTTTTTGCCGTTACCGTTAACTGATTTTGGAGCGCTGCCCGGAACCTCATAGTAAACCTCAACATTAGCTGTATAAGGATCACGGCCGAAATGGCCATATGAAGCTGTTGGTGTGAAGATCGGGTTCTTGAGTCCGAATCTCTTTACTATAGCGTATGGACGCATATCGAAGAGCTTGTTTACCCTTGAAGCAATCTCACCATCGGTAAAGATCTTACCTTTCTTATCTTTTACTTTTGCTGTGCCGGATGTATTTACATACAGGCCTACCGGTTGTGCAACACCGATTGCATAAGCAACCTGTACAAGAGCCTGGTCGCAGATACCTGCTGCAACAAGGTTTTTAGCGATATGGCGTGCTGCATATGCTGCCGACCTGTCAACCTTCGATGAATCCTTGCCTGAAAAAGCACCACCGCCATGAGCGCCATGACCGCCATAGGTGTCGACGATTATTTTTCTTCCTGTCAGACCTGTGTCACCGTGAGGACCGCCGATCACAAATTTACCTGTGGGGTTTACAAGGAGCCTGAGGTCTGAAGTGAACAGTTTCTGTATCCTTGCAGGAAGTTTCTTTTTCACTCTTGGGAAGAGTACGTTAAGCACATCCTCCTTTATCTGGTTCTGCATTGCCTTCTCGGCTGCTTTTACTGAAGCTGCAGAGTTATTCTTCGGGAGAATAAATTCATCATGCTGGGTACTGATTACAATTGTGTCGATCTTTACGGGCTTGCCGTTATCGTCATATTCAATTGTCACCTGTGATTTGCTGTCGGGGCGGAGGTATTTCATTTTTTTGCCTTCCCTTCTTACTGCTGCAAGTTCCTGCAGGAGAAGATGAGACAGGTCTATGCTAAGCGGCATGAAATTATCCATCTCGCGGCTAGCAAAGCCAAACATCATACCCTGGTCACCGGCTCCCTGGTCTTCAGGATTTTCGCGTACTACACCCTGCCTGATATCACCAGACTGTTCATGAATTGTAGAGATAACGCCGCATGAATCGCAGTCGAACCTGTACTCTGCTTTGGTGTATCCTATGTTCCTTATAACCTTTCGGGCAGTTTCCTGAACGTCAACCCATCCTTCTGTTCTTACTTCACCCCCGCAAACAACGAGGCCTGTTGTAACAAATGTTTCGCAGGCAACTTTTGACTCCGGATCCCAGCGGAGAAACTCATCGAGAAGTGAGTCTGATATCTGGTCGGCTACCTTATCGGGGTGTCCTTCTGAAACTGATTCTGATGTAAAAAAATATGCCATGACTTAATTATAAGTTTATTGTTTAACAAACGGCAGGCTGATTGGTTGATTGAAATAGACGGAATATCCGCGTTTTAGCATTTTTTCCCGTGGTTGCAATCAGCACAAATCTTTCCACCTGATTTTTGATGGGACAAAGCAAATAAAAAATATCATTATAACCAAAAAAATCAGGAAGTAAGGAGCCTGAAGACTTCTTCAAGGTTACTTTCCTGTTTCTGTAGCGAAAGGACTGTAAGTCGTGATGATACCGCGTATTCAAAAACCTTTGCTCTAAGGTCCTCGTCCATATCAGATTCAAGTATCCAGGTATTGCCCTGGCTGTTCCTTGCAGATATAACTCCGGGTATAGTGCGTATTGAAGCTTCACCGGGGTTTTTGTCAAACTCAGCAACAACAACCTGTTTGGTTTTCCTGATCTTCGAGTAAATTATGCTCTTGTCCGCATCTGCAACAATAATTCCTTTGTCAATTATTATTATCCTGTCGCAGATTGCTTCAACTTCCTGCATTATATGCGTCGACAGAAGGATCGTCTTTTCCTTTCCGGCTTCACGAATAAGGTTACGGATCTCAACTATCTGGTTTGGATCAAGCCCGGTTGTGGCTTCATCAAGCACAAGTACCTCGGGAGAATGGATAAGCGCCTGGGCAAGGCCAACCCTTTGCCTGTAGCCTTTTGAGAGCGAACCGATCTTCTTATCCTTCTCAGGAGTAAGCCCGGTTACAGCAATAACTTCATCCACAGCTTTTCTGACATTCTTAATGTCTTTATAAAATGAAGCAACAAAAAGAAGGTACTCCCTGATGTACATCTCGGGATAAAGCGGATTATTTTCGGGGAGATAGCCTATTATTTTCCGTACTGAAATTGAGTCGGCCGCCGATTCGATGTCATTTATGAACACAGTTCCTGAACTTGCAGGTATAAAACCTGTAAGTATCTTCATCATTGTCGACTTACCTGCACCATTGGGACCAAGGAAACCGGCTATCTGGCCCGTAGGAATAGTAAATGATACAGAATCCAGAGCTTTCTGTTCGCCGTAATATTTTGTTACATTTTCTGCCCTTATCGACATATACTGCTAAATGCAGCTGCTAAGATAATTGATTTGAACAATTATTATAAAAACGACGGGTACGGCAGTCCGTGAAATTACTGTCATCGTCTCACCGGTTAAATTTAACTTTTCACAGATGGCATGTTATATGTTGTAGAATTGGCTGAATAAAATTTTGCAGATCCGGCAAAACATAGTAATATTGTACTATATATATAATACATTAATGCAATGAAACCATGATCAATTTTGTATTAGATCCCAAAGCCGGCGTCCCGTTTTACCGTCAGATCATAGATCAGATAAAGTTCGGGATTGCCTCAGGGGGACTGAAGGCAGGAGAGCAGCTACCGACTGTAAGGGCGCTCGCTGTTGAGCTCAAGGTCAACCTGAATACCGTGACCAAGGCTTACAAGGAGCTTGAGATCCAGAATATACTGGAGACCCAGCAGGGAACAGGCACCTTTATAGGCCGAACTGAAGTGCAGATTCCGGCAGGCGAAAAGCGTAACAAGCTTGAGAGCATCTGCAATGAATTTCTTACAATAGCCCACAGTTACGGGTTTACAAAACAGGAACTAATCAATGAACTTCAAAAACAAGATAAAAAATGAAAACAAATTCAAACCCCTTTGCAAATTTTAACCCGGTATCAATAACCGTGCTAGTTATACTGGCAGGTATTTCAGTTGGTCTCTACCTGCTCCAGCTAATCAGTGAACCAGTTGTGGGAGGAGCAATAGTATTGTCTGTTCTGATTGCGAGTTCCATCCAGATAGCCGACCAGTGGGAGAAGGCAGTAGTGCTGAGAATGGGTAAATTCAGCGGTCTGAAAGGGCCGGGGCTGTTTTATATAATCCCGATAATAGACAGGGTAAGCACTTATGTTGACCAGCGTGTGAGGGTAACAGAATTCAAGGCTGAGCAGACTCTTACGAAAGACACTGTACCTGTTAATGTTGATGCAGTAGTTTACTGGACCGTATGGGATGTTGAGAAAGCTGCTCTCGAAGTCCAGGATTATGGTAAGGCAATTGCTTTTATTGCACAGACTGATCTCAGGGACATAATTGGTAAGCATGAGCTTGCAGACCTTCTCCAGGATCGGGAAAAGATTGCCGAAGACCTGCAGAAGACCCTTGATACAAATACAAATCCATGGGGTATTACCTGCCAGGCTGTTGGTATACGCGATATAGTAATTCCGCAGGCACTCGCCGACGCAATGAGTAAGCAGGCACAGGCTGAGAGGGAAAGAAAAGCAAGGGTTATACTTGGTACAGCTGAAACTGAGATTGCCGAGAAATTTGCGAAGGCAAGTGAACAGTATCTTAACAACCCGATTGCTCTTCACCTGAGGGGTATGAACATGCTCTTTGAAGGTCTGAAGGAAAAAGGTTCAATGGTAATAGTACCGAGCTCTGCACTCGATTCAATGAACCTTGGTGTAATAGGAGGACTTACCTCTCTGGCAAAATCAGGAGAAACGAAATAATTTCAGTCAGGCAGGAGGGTTCAATCGCCCCAGCCGCCCATGAACTGGCCAACTTTTGCAAACGAAGATCTCGGGTTAACACAACATACCGGGATCTTCGAACTGTTGGCAATAATATACTGTTCTGAAGCCCCGACTACATAATCTGCAAATGTTATGTTCTTTGTTGTGACGATAAGTATGAGGTCGGCATTTATCTTCTGTGCAAAATCAATTGTCTGTTGTGCAAGGTCTCCCTTGGGAACTTCATGAACCTCGTATTCAATATTGTTCTGTATCAGGTATTTGATAGCAAAATTCATATTTACAGAGGTCTTTTTTGCAAGGCGTTCATCTGAGGTTACAGTTCTCATCATATGGACCTTCGACTCAAAGTATTTTCCCATGAAGATTGCCATCTTCATCTTTTCCTTGTTCTCGTTCCTGAAATCGACAGGGAAAACAATATTATGATATCTCTCCTGGTCATTCGGTGGATCCTGAACAACGATAAACGGAACTTTTGATTTGACAATTACCTTGAGGGCCCAGCTGCCTGTGAGTTTCTGCATCCCCTTCATACCATGTGTGCCCATTACAACCAGGCTTGCCTCCTTGTCGTTTGCATAGGATGAGATGGCTGTGAATATTGTACCTTTTTCTATATGGCAGGCGATGTGCATATGGTACCTTTCACCATGCTGTGCAGCAGCTTTGCTCAGTTTGTCTGCAACAGCGGCTTCGTCGCCCGGCTTAATCTTCGGGTCAACTATATGGAGGAGTGATATCTCATTTCCAACCATGCGACTGATCTTTACAGCATGCGCCAGCGCGTTCTCTGCCACATGTGTAAAATCCCATGGAACTACAATAAGCTTGCTATGCTCATCAGGGGCTTTTTTCTGTTCTTCCATCGCCTTAGGTATTTCAGATAATATGTAAAGGTATTCAGAATTTAACAATTTTCAAACGTGCCTTTTACGCAGCCCGATATTTGCAGTGTTCTAATAACTAAGTTTTAACCCTTATATTTTGCAGGATGCCTTATTCTTTTTGCAGCGGAGAAAAGTATGCTCAAAAACAGTGCCATTAATTCGCCCTTATGACCTGTTTTAATGCCTGAAAATTAGGCCAGTCGGGGTAAAATTGAAAATATTGGTGATTTAATGGAAGTTAGCGCTTAACAATTTACTATTTTTGCATGTTTATTTTTTGAAAAAAATTAAGATGAAACGGGAAAAAATCAGGAAACTGCTAACGGAATCACCTGTAGGGCAGGAGGTACTCGTTAAAGGATGGGTAAGAACAAAGAGAGATAACAAGAACATTGTTTTCGTCGCCCTTAATGACGGGTCTACAATAAACAATATCCAGGTTGTAATAAATCCGGCCGAAACTGACGAGAATCTCCTAAAGGACATTACAACCGGTGCGTGCATTGCCGTTTCAGGTAAACTGGTTGAATCTCACGGGAAAGGACAGGCTGTAGAAATACAGGCAGGTCACGTTGAGCTCTACGGTAAAGCTGATGCAGACACATATCCCCTGCAGAAGAAGGGCCATTCTATGGAATTCATGAGAGAGATCGCCCACCTGCGCTTCAGGACAAACACCTTTGGTGCAGTCTTCAGAATTAGGCATTCAATGGCATATGCAATACACAAATATTTCAACGACAGGGGTTTTTATTACCTGCATACACCAATTATCACAGGCAGTGATTGTGAAGGTGCCGGCGAAATGTTCCATGTAACGACAATGCCTCTTTCTGAAATTCCGCGTACACCGGAAGGGAAGGTTAATTATGAGTCTGATTTCTTCGGTAAAGAGACAAACCTTACTGTTTCAGGCCAGCTTGAAGGCGAACTCGGAGCACTGGCACTGGGCGAGATATATACTTTCGGGCCAACATTCAGGGCAGAGAATTCAAATACACCAAGGCACCTTGCTGAATTCTGGATGATTGAACCTGAGATGGCTTTCTATGACATTAAGGATAACATGGACCTTGCAGAGGATTTCCTTAAGTACCTTATAGGTTATGCACTTGAAAACTGCAAGGATGACCTCGAGTTCCTGAATAACATGATCGACAAGAATCTTCTCGACAGGCTGAAGTTTGTCCTGAACAACAGTTTTGAAAGACTTTCATATACTAAGGCTATTGAGATACTTACTAAAGCCGACAGGAAATGGGAATACCCTGTTTTCTGGGGCCGCGACCTCCAGGCAGAACACGAGAGATATCTTGTTGAGGAACATTTTAAAAAGCCTGTTATTCTGACCGACTACCCGAAGGAGATCAAATCGTTCTATATGAAGCAGAACGACGACGGCAAAACAGTAAGGGCAATGGATGTACTGTTCCCTGGTATTGGTGAGATAATAGGAGGATCACAGCGTGAGGAAATATATGATAAACTCCTTGAAAGGATAAAGGAGCTTAAACTTAAGGAACAGGATTACTGGTGGTATCTCGAGACAAGAAAATACGGCAGTGCTCCTCACAGTGGTTTTGGCCTGGGATTTGAAAGGCTTATACTGTTTATGACCGGGATGTCAAATATCCGCGACGTCATACCATTCCCAAGGACACCAAGGAATGCTGAATTCTGATTTTAAACAGTTCTGAAAACCTGACCTTACCCGATGCTTAAGCAACGGCTACAACAGAAACTGCTCCAGAAGCTTTCCCCGCAGCAGATACAGATGATCAAACTGCTGGAGATTCCTACTATACAGATAGAACAGAGAATAAAGAAAGAGCTGGAGGAAAACCCGGCGCTTGAAGAGGGAGAAGATGAGTATGAGAATATCCCGTCAGCCGAGGAGGAAGATGAAGTTGTTGAGGAAAAAGACAGGGACCAGGAAGAATTTACAATCGATGATTATATTGATGATGATGAGGTTCCTGAATACAGGCTTCAAACATCAAACTACAGCCGGGACGATGAGAAAAGGAACGAAATACCGTTTACCTCGGCTTCTTCATTTCACGAACATCTTTCCTCGCAGCTGGGCCTGAGAGATCTCAGCCCTGAACAGAGGGTCCTCGGCGAATATATAATCGGAAATATAGATGAGGATGGCTATCTCAGGCGTGAACTTGTAAATATAGTTGATGACCTTGCCTTCCTTCAGAATGTTACTACCACGGAAGAAGAACTGGAGAAAGTACTTGCCGTTATTCAGGATCTTGAACCGGCAGGAGTGGGGGCACGTACTCTCAGGGAATGCCTCCTGATCCAGATTGAAAAGAAAGAGCAGGATAATAAGACTGTTCGTACTGCCCTCGGGATCCTTTCAAATTATTTTGACGAATTCACAAAACGTCATTATGACAAGATCATCTCACGAATGAATATAAGTGAGGAAGATCTTAAGAACGCGATAGATGAGATTCTTAAACTGAATCCACGCCCGGGAGGCTCCTTCAGTGATCCATACTCGAAAACATCGCCCCAGATAATTCCCGACTTCATTCTCGAACTTAATGAAAACGGGTTTGACCTGCACCTTAATTCAAGGAACCTTCCTGAACTCAGGCTGAGCAGGGCTTATACTGAAATGCTGCAGGAATACAGCCGGTCGAAGGGGAATAAGAAGGATATGAAGGATGCCGTGATGTTTGTAAAACAGAAAATAGATTCGGCACGCTGGTTCATCGATGCAATAAGACAGAGGCAGAATACACTGCTGCTTACAATGAATGCCATACTTGAGTACCAGGACGAGTACTTTATTGAAGGGGACGAGACAAAGCTTAAACCAATGATCCTTAAAGACGTCGCTGAAATGACCGGGCTGGATATTTCGACTGTCTCAAGGGTCGCAAACAGCAAGTATATTCAGACTCACTTTGGCATCTTCCCGCTTAAATTCTTTTTCTCGGAAGGACTGCAGACTGATTCAGGTGAAGAGGTCTCAACCAGGGAGATTAAAAGGATACTCCAGGATTGTATTGATAATGAAGATAAAAGGCGGCCACTTACTGATGAAAGACTGACAGATATACTGCAGGAAAAAGGTTACCAGATAGCAAGACGAACAGTAGCAAAATACCGTGAACAACTAAATATTGCGGTTGCAAGGATGAGAAAGGAAATATGATGGAGGGAGGAGATAGAAAAAGTTTACCTGAGCTTACAGCTTTACTAGTGTCTGTATTGTTTCACCCGTTGTTTATGCCACTTTACGGGCTTTTTGTGATTTTTAATGCGCCCACGCTTTTCTGGTATATACCTGTGAGGGCAAAACTTGTGCTGCTGCTGATTTTTGTAGTAAATAACCTGCTACTACCCCTGTTGCTTATGGGTCTGCTAAGGTTAAGAGGGGTTGTTTCATCCTGGACTATGGAAAACAGGGAGGAAAGAACACTTCCGCTTCTCGGGGTTGTAATACTTTATATTGTCACTTCAGTCATACTTTCAAGACTTGCAATACCGGTGTTTTTCAGGGCATATGGTTATTCACTGACTGCCCTTTCGGTTGTACTTCTTGCAATAAACACAAAATGGAAGGTTTCTTTGCATGCTGCCGGTGCAGGTGCACTGGTCTCAACTGTTCTTATATTATCAGTGAGGATGGCCGTCCCTTTGCCATTTTACCTTGCAACGGCAGTAATGATATCAGGAATAGTCCTTTCATCAAGACTAAGGCTTAACGCACACAACCAGGGAGAAACATATGGTGGTTTTATAGCAGGGTTACTTACAATCCCGCTAATTATGGTGCTCTTCCATTAATTCCAGCAGGGCTTCAGACAACAGGTTCCTGCTCATTTCAGCCATTCCTCCGGGTACTTTAAAATCAGGCCCCAACGTGAACCGGTCTCTTCCAAGATCTTTTTGCAGTATCCTTTCAAACCAGCCACGGTCGTACATCAGGCCGGCGAGGTATTCCTGTTCAGGCTGACCGGGTGTCGGTATAAGGATTGCACTTTTTCCGATGGATGCAAGTTCCATTATTGTTGAATAACCTGACCTGGAAATAATAAGATCTGATTGATCCAGCAGCATGTACATATCGCGGGTGGGAAGATGACTTATGAACTTTATGTTGCCGGTATCTTCAGTCTTTCCGGGGTCTGATGGTCGTCCTTCAAGAATAGCGGCACTGATTCCCATTACTTTTATAATTGCAAGCACTTTCTCTTTCATTATCGATCTCTGGGGCTCCGGTCCCGACAATATTACGGTGCAATCATACCTGTTTGGCAATAGTGCGTGCTCTTCCGGTTTTAGGCTGCTGAACCTCGAAAGCAGCCCGATGAACCTCACATTCGGAAGTATTGCCATACCGTGCGACATCTTCCCGGAGAGATTGACTTCGCCAGGCAGGTCGGGCACATAGCAGAAACTGAACTTCGAAATCACCTTTCGTACAATTCTGTCACCGGTTTTTTCAGGAAAGATTGATGAGGGATAAGGGACCCTAAGCATATGGGTCACAAGTACAGTTTTTATGTCCTTGTTCCATAAACCTATGCGGCTGTCACTAATGACGATATCAATCCGGTGTTTCTTAATTATCCTTTTAAGTTGATAGTGCTCCCTTACTGTATGAAAGATGAATGAAGGCATTTTTAAAATAACCTTCAGGTACTGGGGCAGCCATTTAGAATATCTTATCCTGAACCCGGGGAAGTGGATATACTGTAATCCTTCAAGCTCTGACATAAAGAATCTAATGTGTTCTTCGCCTGAGCCAATTATCACCCTGTTGCCGGCTGAAAGGAGTGCTGATGCTAATGGAACCATCCTGCCGGCATGGCCGAGCCCCCATTCAAGAGGGCAGATCAGTATAGTCTTTCCAGTTTGCAAAATCAGCCGGATACCTGGGCGGGTATCCCGAGTTTTTCGACCATTGATGCTATATGATTCAGTTCCTCGAGTGGAACTTTTTTAAGGAATCCCCCTACCGGTGTATCCCTAGAAATAGTATATATCATAACGGATGATGGCCTGATTCTTTCAAGAGCCTGCAGCCATCCGTTCAATTCTGCGCTTGTTGTGTTGTCGATATTCCTGTTGCCCAGTTTTCCCCTAAGGAAGAGGGTCTGAATTATGAGCTTCCCTTCAAATTTACAAAGGTTGCCAATCAATTCTTCCATGTGGAGGCCCATACGGGGCTGGTTATGGATCTTCACGGTTTCATCAAAAACTGAATCGAGCTTAAGAATGTTCATGTCTACTTTCATCAGAGCATCCTTAATTGCCGGATTTGTTATTGTAGTGGCATTTGAGAGGACAGCAATTTTCGCACCCGGGAAGAACTGGTTACGAAGGTGTATGCAATCATCTATTATCTCAGAAAAATCCGGATGAAGTGTAGGTTCGCCATTACCTGCAAAGGTTATTACATCAGGTTGTTCTCCCCTCACCTTCATTTCCTGGAGCCTTGAACCAAGATGCTCTGCAACTTCTTCCCTTAGTGGAAGATAGCCTCCTTGTTTTTCAACAGGCTGTGACCAGCCGCATTCACAATAAATGCAGTTGAAATTGCAGACTTTCTTGGCCTCCGGGAGCAGGTTTACCCCGAGCGATACACCAAGCCTTCTGCTTTTTACAGGACCGAAGATTATCTTATCAAACAGGAATGTAGCCATTTTGCAAGGGCAAAATTAAAAATAAAATTTTCAATACACGATCAGATAAGTCTTTGAGATCTGCTTCCGGGAAGCAGTTTCATGTTTTCGAGGTCCATATCTTTTATAAGGACCAGCCCTGGTTTCTTCCCTTTTTCAATTGACCCAGTAACCTTTTCATCGCCAAGCGCCCTCGACCCGTTATATGTTGCCCATCTTATGAGTTCTTCAATCGTCAGCGATGGAAACTCATCCTGGAGTATCCTCATTTCGTTGAGCATGCTCAGTGTTGTATTGGAGGAAAGACTGTCAGTCCCGATTACAATTTCGCAATTCTCCTCCTTCAGCATATAAACAGGGGGAACCTTGTTCTCTATGAAGCGGTTTGACCCCGGGCACAGGCAGTAAAACAGGTTTTCACGTTTTCTTAACCGGTCTATCTGTTCCCTCCTTATTGCGGTGTTATGTACAAGGATCAGGTTTCCGGATAGTGTAACATGCTCAAGAATTGCAGAAGTATGGCTTGACGGTGGTTTTATTACTGAAGAAGGAGTAAGAAATTTATTATAGGCATCCATCAAAATACCTGTCCTGTCTTCTATAAGTGAATTTTCTTCCTCCGATTCCATGAAATGGATTGAGGTGATCTTATTGTTGATGCTTTTTTCCTTTACATATGAAAACAAAGGAAGGGAGACTGAATATGCAGAATGGGGAACAAGATACCACTCAAGGCCCTCCCTGACTGCTTCTTCTGCAACAGCCATAATATCGTTCATCCTTCTTTCAGCTCCTGTAGAGTCTATTCCGAAAACCTCGAGAAGGCTTATATACCTGATCCTGCTTTTTTTCTTCAATCCGAATGTGCTTACCGAGTTGCATATATCGGCGCAGAGTACGACTCCTTCCCCTGCCATTTTTTCGTCGGCTGAAGCGAGTGCCTTATCTTTATCCGGCATATCGCTTCCACGGACTGCCGTAAGTCCTGAAATAAAGCCAGCCAGTCCTGTTCCCGGAGCCACCATGTCCTTCAGCCATGAAAGCTCAAGGTGGCAATGGCAGTTTACAAAACCGGGAACTATAATGCCGTTGTAAAATGATACGGAGTGCCGCTCGGGCAGTTTGCCGCCTGTATCCTCCACATCCAAAATAACACCGTCATCGTCAGTAACTACAATGCCTCTCCTTAGCGGGGTACCGGTTCCTGTGAATATGAACTGGGCAGAAAAGTATCTCATTGGGGTGCCCCTTTCATAAGTCTTATATTGCTGAATTCGGAATGTTTCTTTTGTCCCCCTTCTTTAGCAGTGCAATCGTGAAGGAAGCCTCCAATATTCTTGTATTTAGGATTGAATAGCCTTGCCACGATTGAATAGGAATGTTTCTCATTGTCTTTTATAAGCATGGTTTTTTTCCATGGTTGCCTGATTGAATTCCCTGCGCTGTCGGCATACCAGAAGAATACAGTAATTTTTGGATCGATGCTCTCATCGTCACTGTAGAGTTTAGCATTAAGGGACAGTTCAAAAAGTCCTGTATCACTTACAGGAATAGTAAAATACAATGGGTTTGAGGCGCCTTCTTCCGGAAGGGAGAATGAATCCTTCTGGTTCCACAGATTACCACTGACCTTTCCCTTGCTGCTTTCAATGCCGGACTGGATTACACTAAGGTTGCTGAGAACCTCATCGTAAATTTTTTGAAGTTTTTTCGGATTGTTTAAGAAATAATATTTAAGAGTCCGGTCAACCTGTTGTTTTGTATATCCGTGTTTTTCAATGACATCCACGTAACTGGAAATTGTGTCTTTTACCTTGAAACGGTTTTTTATCGGGGGGTAACTAAGCAACCCGTCGGTTATGTAGATGTCTGTGAGGAGGGGAACCAGCTTGCTTACCGGTATTGTATCTTTCTTCCTGATAACGTCACCCTTATGGGTACACGAAAGGGTCAGTATAAGCAGGAGAAAAATTACCGGGATGGAGCGGGATACTATCTTCATTTTCTGTTCAGTTCTTTTGAAGGTATTTTCGTGTAAGAAAGCGTACAGGGTACCAGGCAGCCCAGTATCCGATCAGGAGCACTGTTGCAGGTACGACTATAAAATCCTTTAACCTTATAAGAACAGGATATGCCTGCATCATAAGTGTTTCGCTGTTCAGTTTGAGGAGCCCGTATTTCTGCTGAAGCCAGCATATTATAAAACCAAGAATTACCCCTGCTATTGCACCGGTGATGGAGATAAGCCAGCCTTCAAAAATAAATATCTTACGGATAAGGCTGTTATCAGCACCGAGACTTCGCAATATTTCGATATCACGTTCCTTTTCTATAATTAGCATCGTAAGTGATCCTATAATGTTGAATGAGGCTATAAGCAGGATGAGTGAAAGGATAATGAATATTGCAAGTCGCTCTGAATGCATAACCTTATAGAATATTTCCTGCTGCTCAAGCCTGTCCTTCACAATAAAGCCTGGACCGAATAACTTTTTAATCTCCTGCTTCAGGCTGCTTATTCTTTTTATGTCCGCGGTTTTTATCTCAATTGCACTTACCTGGTTTTCGTATTCGAGGAGTTCCCTCGAAAATTCAAGGGGCACATATACATATTTTGAATCATATTCCTGTTCGACCCTGAAGATACCCGACGGGCTTATATATCTTTTGATGAATGCATCTTCCGGGTCCATATTCACACTCCCGGTTCTTCTTGGAAGCCATATCTGCAACTGGGCAATAAAATCAGGGTCCAGGTTCAGCCGGCCGGCCACTCCTGCACCTACAACTGCAAGAGGCCTTTTCCCGGGGCTGTAAAGACTGAATTTATAATCCCTTGTCATTGCACTGTCTATCCCGGTTACCTTGCTGTAGTTTTCGTCAACACCTTTTATAGTGGCGATATATTGCTTCTGTTCGTACATAAGCAATGCATTTTCCTCAAGGGTTAACGACCATGCAAGAACACCGTCAAGGTTTGAAAGGGAGTAAAGTTTGTTACTATCGGGGGTGAATACCTTACCCTGGGCTGCGGTTATCTTAAGCTCCGGATCAAAGGTGTTGAAGATCCTGTGAACCATGTCCTCGAGTCCGTTGAAAACCGACAAAACAATAATAAGGGCCATCGTGCCGATTGCAACACCTGCAACTGAAACCCCTGAAATAATATTGATTGCGTTACGCGATTTTTTCGCGAGCAGGTACCTCTTTGCTATGTAAACAGGCAGCTTCACTTCATTTTTTAACGGCAGTAACAAGAAGGCCGGTACCAGTTTTGTTTGTACCGGAGACATCAATCATATTCAGGACAAATGAAACAGGAAAAACTATTATGTAATAAAATGGCAGGAGGATGAAAAACAGGTAGGAAATATTAAGCATTTTCACCGGGTATTTCATTGAAAGTCTCCACGATACAGATCCTGCGCTGCCATAAGTATAAAATACTGATATCCTATCGAAACCAGCCCTCTGGAGTTTTGATGTGATTTCATCTGCACCATAACCATCTCTCACGTGTTCGTCAATGAACGACTCGTCATCATGGTCGTGAACATCCGAACCTCCTTTATCTGAGGGTGTTGAAATTACGAGAGTTCCCCCCTGTTTAAGGGCAGCGCTGAAATTTGAAAATACTTTTTCATCTTCGGCAATATGCTCCATTACATCAACGGTAATAACAAGGTCATATTCAGGTTTTTCATCCAGTTTTGTAAGGTCGCCTGTTTCGAAGAGTACCCTTCCGTCCCGGCCTGTCCTTCTGAAAAACTCATTACATTCGTTGATCTCCTCGCTGTTTATGTCAATTCCCTTTATTCTCCATCCGGGATGATTGCTGCTCATTCTCCATGTATACTGCCCGAATCCCGATCCGGCATCAAGAACGTGTGCATCTACAGGCAGGGCCTTCCCCAGCCTTGATAGCGCTTTACGTACATGCCAGCTCCTCAGGAGCAGCAGGTCAAGCAAAAAATACAGGATTCTTTTCAGCAGTACCGATTTCCTGAAAAACCTGCCAAGGCTTTTCTTAATTGGCTCGTAACGCATGCTTTACGTTTTAAGAAGCTTGTCGATATTATCAATATAGTCGAGGCTGTCGTCGATGAAAAAAGCAAGCTCGGGTACTATCCTCAGCTGGGACCTGACTTTTTGCCCGAGTTCAAACCTGATCTTCGGAACCATATCCCTGATCTCAGCCAGTACCTCTTCCTGTCCGGCGGAGGGGAAAATACTCAGGAACACTTTTGCGAATGACAGGTCGGGGCTTACCCTTACAACTGTCACAGAAACGAGCTTCCCGGGAGCAATTTCCTTGCTCTTCCTTATAAAGAACTCAGCCACTTCCTTTTGTATAAGGCGGGATACCTTTTTCTGCCGGGTTGATTCCATTTTGAAATAAATATGACTGCAAAGTTAATAAAAAGCCGTTACGCCATTGCGACGTTGTTCCGTTGAGCCTTTTTTATTAGTTTTGCGGGTAATTTTTACAAAATGGAAACAGTTGTAAGCGGAATAAGATCAACAGGGAATCTGCATCTCGGAAATTACTTCGGAGCGATTAAGAATTTCCTTAAAATGCAGAGGGAGAACAATTGTTTTTTCTTCATCGCGGATTATCATTCTCTGACCACTCATCCGAAACCCGATGACCTTCACGGAAATATCAGGCAGGTTCTTGCAGAATATCTTGCCTGCGGCATTGACCCGGATGTTGCAACAGTGTTTATCCAGAGTGATGTTCCTGAAGTTACAGAACTTTACCTGCTTCTCAATATGAATGCATACGTCGGTGAACTTGAACGGACAACCTCATTCAAGGAAAAGATCAGGAAACAGCCCGACAATATAAATGCCGGCCTGCTCACATATCCGGTTCTGATGGCAGCCGACATCATTATTCACAAAGCAAACAAAGTGCCGGTTGGCAAGGACCAGGAGCAGCATCTCGAAATGACAAGGAGGTTTGCAAGGAGGTTTAATACAATGTACGGGGTGAACTATTTTCCTGAACCTGATGCTTATAATTTCGGAGAACAGCTTGTGAAAATACCTGGTCTTGATGGAACAGGTAAAATGGGTAAAAGTGAAGGTAACGGGATATTCCTGGCCGATAAGCCTGAGGATATAAGGAAAAAAGTAATGAGAGCCGTTACAGACTCCGGACCGGAGAAAAAAGGACAGGAAATGGCGGAACCGATTAAGAACCTGTTTACAATAATGCAGGTTGTTTCCGAACCTTCTACTGTCGAATATTTCGCCGGTAAATATGCAAATTGCGAGATCAGGTATGGAGACCTGAAGAAACAACTAGCTGAAGACATTGTAAAATTCACTAACCCTATCAGGGACAGGATAAATGATATTATGTCAGACTCTGCTTACCTTTCAAAGGTCGTCTCGGCTGGCGCTGAAAAAGCAAGGGCCAGTGCATCAAAAACCATAAAGGAGGTAAGGGAGATAATTGGTTACCGGGAGTTCAGATAGAAAAAAGCCAGGCTTTTGACCTGGCTGCCCTGAAGAATCAAGTATATGATGGAGATTGCCTGTACCATCATAAAAACAAAATGCGTGCCAAAAGAGGGAATTTCTTAAATTTACTGACACCCAATTCAACGATTTGAAAAGGTGAAAAAAGGTCTTGTTTTTCTGATTTTAGCCTTGCTGGCAGGAGTTGCTGCACTTACCTGGTTTATCAGGCAGAACAATGAGAGCCTGGTTACAGATCCATTTACAGCAATACCGTCAGATGCCTGCCTGCTTGTTGAATCAGAAGATTTTCCTGATTTTCTGACAGGCGTAACAGAAGGAAACAGGATCTTCGCTTCTCTTGAGCAATTGCAACAGTTGAAGCAGCTATGTTCTGAATTAAAAGGACTCCGTGATTTTCTTAATTCGGCTGAGGTAGCTGCACTTTTCGAGAAAAACAGGGCGGTGGTTTCCTTTCATATCGATGGGAATGGCAACCTTGTACCGCTCCTCTCAATGAACCTTACAAACAGGGCAAAATATAAATCAGTCCTTGAAATTCTCCGCGCTACAGGGGCAAAACGGCTGGATGAAAAACATTTCGGAAAGATAAAAACCGATCCTTTTCTTATTGACACAGGTTCACAGCTTGATACAGTCTGGTTCTCATTCAGGGATGGCCTGCTGCTAAGCTCTGTTTCGGCAGATCTTCTTGTGAGAGCTGCCGGGATAAATGATGCTGCCGGCGATATAAGGCAGACACCGGGTTTTACAAGAATTATGGGAGCTGCAGGCAAGAACGAAAACAAAGTATTCCTTATTTTCAAAAACTTTGCCCCTGTAATCAGATCACTTATTGACAGGAATGAAAGCGATGCTGATGAGAAATTCGCAATGCTTGCCGGTTCTGCTGAAGCCGATCTGCATTTCAGTGAGAATGGTATGGTTCTCAGTGGTTATACAGGGGTATCAGATTCATCAGATTTACTAAACAAATTCAGGAATGGTGAATCAGGGAAGATGACAACCTACGAAGTACTTCCAACTGATGTTGTAGCTTTCGAAACTGTGATTGCAAACCCTGTATTTGCCAGTCAGCCCGGCACCCTGTCGGCTGATTCTTCATCAATGCTGTTCAGGGCCCTGGTGCCCTACCTGAAAAATGAAGTCACCCGCGCAGTACTTCCAAAGGAGGAAGGACAGAACGTAGTCGAAAAGGTGATGATATTCAATCTCTCAAACAGGCAGATGGCTGAACAGATAATTTCAGGCTACGATCGTAATCCAGCTTTCTTTCAGCCCGACGACCAGACCAGTATACCTGTTTACAGGATCAGTGCAGGGACAAGAGGATTCCCGCTTAACAGGGGCCTGATAGGTGAAGCAGACGACACACTGTTCGCTTTCTCTGATAATTACCTGATAGCAGGCAATACCAGGTATGCAGTAACAAAGGTCCTTTACGATAATATACTTAATAAGACAATTATAAACGACCTGTCGTACCGTGACTTTGAAAGCACCCTTCCGACAAGGGCAGAATACTACCTGTATTTTGTTCCTGAAGAAATTGCAGGGCTTCTTTCTCGTACCCTGAATGATACTGTTGACAGGTTTATAGACGATAACATTCCTTTTCTCGGAAGGTTCCAGCTTGCTGGATTGAAGTTGTCGCCAAGTAACAGGATGATCTACAATACATTTTCTGTAAGGTTTGGAGAAGGCCCGAGAAAGTCAACAGGTGCGGAATGGGAAACCCTGCTCGACACTTCCGCAGCTATCAAACCATTCTTTTTTACTAATCATAACACAGGGGCAAGGGAGATCTTCGTACAGGACCTTAAAAACAACATATACCTTGTAAACTCCGCCGGCAGACTGTTATGGAAAGTTTCCCCGGGAGAGAAAATCACAGGAAACGTTTTCATGACAGATTATTACGGCAACGGGAAGAACCAGTTATTTTTTGCAGGAACAAAAAATATGTACCTGATCGATCGCAATGGCAATTTCGTTGAGAAATACCCGGTCAAACTAAGGGCAAAAGCCTCCGGACCACCTGCCTTGTTTGACTATGACGCGACCGGAGATTACAGGATAGTAATCCCGGGAGAGGACCGCTACCTGTATGCGTATGATAAAGCCGGAAGTATTGTGAAAGGGTGGAAGCCATTCAGGACAGGCGGACTTGTTAAGTATGAACCAAAGTTCTTCCGCATTTCCGGTAAAGATTACATTGTGATTGCCGACGACAGGTCGGTTTATTTTCTCGACAGGACAGGAAATCAAAGACTCAGGCTGAAAGAAGCCGTTACAAAAGCAAGCGGGTCGGAATTAAGGCTTGGAACCGGACCTGTACCGGCGATAGTCTTTTCTTCTCCTGACGGAACAGTGATAAACGTTACTTTCGACGGGCAGGTAACAAGGACAGTATTCAGGAAATTTACACAGTCTCACCTTTTTGACTATTTCGATATTGATGGTGATGGGCAAGGAGAGTACGTTTTTATCGACCAGGGGATACTTTATCTTTATGATAACGACAAAACAGAGATTTTCACAAGGGATTTCGGTCAGTCGGAACTACAGGGACCTGTTTTTTACACTTTCTCAATAACAGACAGAAAGATTGGCATAACTGATCTATCGAAAAAGCTGGTCTATCTGATTGATAAGGATGGAGATAATATGAAAGGTTTCCCGCTTCGCGGGGCCTCAGTATTTTCGATAGGCAAGTTCAGCGACCGTGGTGATTTCAGGCTGATTGTCGGTGGCGAGGATAACTTCCTATATAATTACAGGATTGAAACAGGCAACCAATAGGCCTGTTTTGTTGTCTTTATTATAGAAACCGGAATAATATGAAAAAAAGATTTCTCCTTATTGCAGCGTGCCTGGTATTATTAATCTCAGGCAGAACTTTTTCCCAGACAAGCAACGTGGCATATTTCATGAAACTGCCACAGAGTCATTTTCTGAACCCGGCATTCAAACCTGTTAACAGGTTTTATATAGGTCTGCCTGTAATTTCCGGGATAAACATCGGCCTGGAGAATAACTTCATATCACTCTCCGACATATTCGTCCCGGGGCTCAAAGCTGATTCTATTTTTACATTCCAGAATCCCGATTTCAGCCTCAGCGCCCTTGCTTCTAAACTGAATAAAAAGAATACTATCGCAACTGATGCCAGTATCCAGATATTCGGACTTGCTTTACCTGTAGGCAAAAACTTCACTTTAATGATTGATATTACAGACAGGTTCTCTGGTAAGATTCTTTTCCCGAGAGAACTTCTCGATCTTTATCTTACAGGTGGAAGCGATATAATTGGCACCCCGATTAATATTTCAGAGATGAATGTTAAGGCCCAGTTCTACAGGGAGTATGCTGCCGGTGTTTCTGGTGACATTATTCCAAACCTGAGGGTAGGGGCCAGGGTTAAGATCCTGTCAGGGATAGGATCCCTTTCATTCGATAACCGTGCTTTTTCACTTACTGTAAATAATGACCTCAGCCAAACTGTGAGCGCTGATGCAACAATGGAAACTGCAGGCAGGGGAACCCTGAATACTATTTTCAATAATAGTTCTTCGAAGGCACTTGACCCGGTGAAAGGATATTTAACTGCCCCGTTCAGGAATCCAGGTTTTGCATTGGATGCAGGGGCAACCTATTCATTCGGAAGGCTTATAACTGTTTCAGCTGCTGTTAAAGACCTTGGCTTTATTAAGTGGAAAGACGGTCTCAATTCATGGAATGCAAATGGTACATTTTCGCTTCCCGGGATAACCCTCCAGGATGTACAGAACCAGTCATTCTCTGTCGACGAAATGTTTGGCAAGCTTGTCGACAGTGTAAAAGCCAACTTCAGGCAGGTTAATTCCCCTTCAGCATTTACAACAAAACTCCCGGGTCAGTTTATCCTCGGAGCCAGTTTCAACCCGTTTAAGTTCCTGTCGCTTGGTGTACTTTCTGTTTCAAAGGCGTGGGCAGGAAGCATGAATGAGAATATTACACTGTCTGCAAATACATATCTTGGCAGGACATTCGCAGCCACTCTTGCCTATACAATTGCAAACGACAGTTACAATAACATTGGATTCGGACTAGCATTCAAGGCAGGTGTTGCGCAGATATACATGATAGCTGACAAGATCCCTGTTCAGTGGAACAAGGTATATTTCCCGAAATCGGGTGGTGGATATTCCGGTATCCCAATGCCCGAGAATTTTAACAAGCTAAGTTTCCAGGTCGGTATGAATATCGTATTCGGTAAACAAGTTGCACCGAAAAACGACAAGCCGGCAGTTCAGACAACAGGTACCGAAAAGAAGTAAAAGAATTTCATGCTCAGGCTTATATTAGTTTTCCTGGTGGTCGTTCTGATTGCCAGGATATTTGTTGTTCTAGGAAGCGGGCCGGATACTGGCCAGGCTAAAGGTACACCACGTGAGAAGGAAAAAAATAACCCGAAAAAAGGTGTTCCAAAAGAACTTGGGGAGTATGTGGATTATGAAGAGGTAGGAAAGAAATCCTAGCTTATCTTTTCTCTTTAAGCTGTTTCGCCAGTGAGTTGGCGAAGATAAAATCATTAAGCTTTTCTGAATCGGAGTGAAGGATAATTCCTTTGTTACCTTCCCAGCATTTAACCCCGTCGCTTATAAAAAGGATTTTTTCCCCTATCTCCATCACTGAGTTCATATCGTGTGTGTTGATTATAGTGGTCATGTTGTACTCCTTTGTGATCTCGCTGATGAGGTCGTCTATAAGTATAGCTGTTTTTGGATCAAGACCCGAGTTGGGTTCATCACAAAAAAGGTACTTGGGGTTTAGTGATATTGCCCGGGCAATTGCAACTCTCTTGCGCATACCCCCTGAGAGCTCTGCCGGGAACAGGTCGTTTGAATTAATTATGTTTACTCTTTTAAGGCAAAAATTAACCCTTTCTGTTTTTTCTTCCATCGATTTATCTGTGAACATGTCGAGCGGAAACCGTACATTCTGTTCAACAGTCATCGAATCAAAGAGTGCACTTCCCTGGAAGAGCATCCCTATCTCTTTCCTGATTTCTTTTTTCCCTTTAAAATCCAGCTTATTGAAAAGAATATCCTCGTACCATATCTCACCTTCGTCTATATCGTGCAGGCCGATTATTGATTTAAGGAGAACTGTTTTTCCCGATCCGCTCTGACCTATGATAAGGTTTGTAATACCGGGTTCAAAACTGACATTAATATCTGTCAGTACCTGTCTCTCACCGAATGATTTATACAGATGGCTTACCCTTATCATTTTGAAAGGAGCAACTGGGTTAAAATTACATTGAAAAGGAGTATGAGAAGGCAGCTGAATACAACAGCCTTTGTGCTGGCCCGTCCAACTTCCAGGGAACCGCCCGAAACATAATATCCCTGGTATGACGATACTGTGGTTATTATAAACGCGAAGAAGAGTGTTTTAACAAGTGAATATGTTACATAGAATGGGATAAATGCATACTGTATGCCGTATATGAAATCCTCAGTGGGAATTCCCCCAAGCTTCGTACATGCAAGGAAGCCACCGAGTATACCCACGCAGATGCTGAGCAAGGTGAGAAGGGGATTGAATATTATTGCTGCAGTTACCTTTGGCAGTATAAGGTATGAGGCAGAGTTTACACCCATCATTTCAAGTGCGTCAATCTGTTCTGTGACCCTCATTGTCCCTATTTCAGAAGCAATGCTTGAACCGACCTTTCCGGCAAGAATAAGTGCTGCAACGGATGATGAAAACTCAAGGATCATTGAATCGCGTGTACCGAGACCGATAAGGTACTTTGGATACATAGGGTTCTCTGTGTTGTATGCAGTCTGGAGTCCTACTGCCCCACCCATGAAGAATGATATAATCGCTATTATCCCAACAGAGTTCAGACCTATCGAAACCAGTTCCTGTAAAGTCTGGCGATAAAAAATATTCATCTTTTCAGGCCTTGAAAAGACCTGTTTGAGAAGCAATACATATGCCCCGAGTTCACTAAGGAAATACTTGATCATATTTCAATAACCAGGCAATAAAATTACAAATATTTACCATATTTCCCGGCTGCTTAAAATTAAAACCCCAATGGATAATAAATTATATATTTGTGAAAGTCTAAACAGTTTGATTCAATGTCGATGAAAAACAGGTATGTCCTGATAATGGCAGGTGGTGTTGGAAGCAGATTCTGGCCGCTTAGCAGGAAGGAAAAACCGAAACAGTTCCTGGACATTCTGGGAAAAGGTGAAACACTAATTCAGCAGACCTACAGGCGTTTTTGTTCTGTTTGCCCGGCTGAAAATATTTTTGTTGTAACAAGTACGGAGCACAGGGAGCTTGTTGTGGAGCAGCTTAAGATAAGCCCCGACAAGGTGCTTGCAGAACCACTAAGGAGAAACACTGCACCATGTATTGCTTATGGAATCTTCAGGATAAGAAATGAAAATCCAAAGGCCGTTATCGCAGTAACCCCAGCTGACCACCTTATAGAAAAAGAGGATGTATTCAGTGATATAATAAACACAGCCTACGAGTTTTCATCTGAAAATAAAGCATTGCTTACACTTGGTATTACTCCCGACAGGCCTGAAACCGGATACGGATACATCCAGGCCAACAAGAAAAAGCCTGTCCCGGGCAATGAGAGCTTCCTCAAGGTAAAAACCTTCACTGAGAAACCAGACCTGGAAATGGCTAAAGTGTTTCTTGCATCTGGCGATTTCTACTGGAACTCCGGTATTTTTATATGGAGCATAGATGCGATTATTGAGGCATTTGAGAAATATCTCCCTGATATTTATTCTTCTTTTGAAGACAGCAGGAAGGCTTTTGGAACTAAAAAAGAGCAGGCAGCAATTGCATCAACTTACGCTTCTTGCAGGAACATTTCAATTGATTACGGTATAATGGAGAAAGCCGACAATGTATATGTATTGTGCACTGATGTTGGCTGGTCTGATCTTGGTACATGGAGTACCCTTTATGAACATTCAAAACCTGACAGGAGCGGTAATACAATTGTAAGAGGTGATGTTTTTTCCTACGGGAACAGTGGAAACGTTATTAATATAAGTGAGGGAAAGATTGCTGTTCTGCAGGGTTTAAAGGATTATATAATTGTTGATGAGAATGATGTCCTTCTTATTGTACCGAAGGACCAGGAACAGAATATCAAGTATTACCTCGATGATGTAAAGAAACGGACCGGGGAGAAGTTCCTCTAGGATTCTTAAATTATGACCCCCTTTTGTATTTTCTGCCAGGGGGGCAAATACAACCCATAAAAAAAGGGTGTCTCCTCTGAGGCACCCTTTTCATTTCTATATCATGTTCTAGTATTCCCAGAGGTCGTGTTCGAAGTCCATCATCTCCTTCTTAATGCGTTCAGCTTCAAACATAGCGTCTTTTCCTGCTGTATATGCATTAATGAACCTGTCGTTATAAACGTTTGATTCAGCGAAGATATAGCTGTCGAATCTCCTTTGCATGAAAAGATCGTCATATGATAGTCTCTGTGCATCATTTTTCACATTATATGCTTCATATCTTGAGAGAATATCCCTGATCTCATCATACCTTACCCAGAAGAGTCTTTGTTTTCTGACTTCACCTGAAGGTGTTTTACCAAAGAAAATAGGGCAGATACCGATAATCCTTACAGAAAGCTGTGAATGTTTCTTATCGAAGAACCATTCTTCGTAAACAAGCAGCTGTTTGATATCCTGCGGGCTTGCCTGGTTTGTAATTACAGTATCCCTTACAGCCCCTGTATTAATATCTGTAAGCTGTTTTGTTGTTTTTCCGGCGCCCATCTTTGTTTCGATATCAGCATAAGTTGTGGGAACAGCAGCGGAATCAGATGTTTCGCTTTCACCATCATATGCATTGATTTTTCCCTTTTTTATCTCATCAAGGATGATTTTCACGAAACTCTTCCTGCCGTCGGCAGTAGATGATGTCGGATAATAAAGAGGCTGGTTGGCTTTTTCGCGGAGGTCTACCATCCTGTAGATACGTTTCGACCATATAACATCACCCTCCCTCAGATAGGGATAAGTAATTTTGGAATTATCAGTTATTGATTTCTGATAGATATCCTTAAAGGTCTGTGCCTTAGCAAAACCTGCCAGCGAAAGAATCAGAACCCCAAGTAAGATCTTCTTGTTCATTGCGATATAGGGTATTTTTAATTTACTTTTATAATGATCGGAGAAAGGTCACGCACTTTCTTGTCCGGTCCAACAGCTTTAATGTTTTCTATAAATAATTTCTTGCCTTTTGTAAGCCTGTTGAGCATGTTTTTCATCCCGTCGGTAAGCCTGTTGCTTGTACTTTTCTCAGTAGTAAAGAAGCCCTGGTTCTCAGACGACATAGTGAATTCAGTTACAGTAAACCTGAGGTCGAAATCAAAGTCTTTAAGAACGGCTGCAACACCCTGCTGGATAAGCAATTCAGCTTTTGTAACATCACCTTCCTGTTTTCCTGCAAATTCTGCAACAGGGTTAGGTACTCTTCTTACCCTGAAAGGCATAACTCCTACCTGCTGTAACTTGTCGTTTATTTTTGCACTGACGACAATCTGTGCGAGCTGGCCTTCAACCTGAGGCTGTGCTACCCAGGTACCCGGGAAGAATTCGCCCTTGGAGTTTTTGACCTGTCCTTTTGCTATCGTTCCATTCTGCATTGATGCCATAATCTTGTCTGCACCAACACCCGGAACTGAGATATCAATAGGGTTATCGATACCAAGGTAAAGAACGTTCATAGCTGTAGGTGATACAACAACTGAGTTTGCACCAACAGAATATTCTTCCTTGAAAGGTATTGTAAGTGTTTCGCCGCCCGGTGATTTCATTGAGATAAGACCACCCCAGCTTTTTGGACCCTGTGAAGTGGGACGAACCTTGTAATTACCGCGGCCGTTTTCATCAACAGGAAGGGTGAGGTAGTTACTGCCAACCATTTCATACTTTTTGGAGCCATCAGCGTTGGTGGATGTAGTGTATTCACCGATTGTGATAATAGGAGCCTGTGTAGTATCGGCAGCAGAAAGGAACACCTCAGCCTGGTATTCGTTTCCAACCATTACATAAGTAGAGGTTGGTTTAACGATTGGTATGATCTTGTTGAATTTGAAAGAACGTGCGTCGATCTGTTCGTAGAGGAAAGTAATAACATCAGTTTCAGCGTTGCGTACGTCTACCTGCATTTTTGATAGCAGGGTGATAACTGCAACGAGAGGCAGAGCCTGGAATTGCAGAGTTTCCCATCTTTCCTTTTCTCCCGATTTATCGAGACCGTCGTCGGTATTGAAAATACTTCTAAGGGATTCTTCAATTGTCGGAGCTTTTCCGCCAAGCATTTCCCTCAGGTCATCACGGTATGAAGCAAGGAGTGTTTTGAGGGCAAAAGCCTTACCGTTGAAGTTCGCACCGATCAGGATCTGAGACGGGATGTTGTTCTCGTCGATTTTCTTAACCTCTTCGATTTCAATTTCCTTGCCTTTTACGACGGGGTTATTAGGTCCTTCAGCAGTGTTGATGATTTCTATTTTTATATCCTGGATATAGTTGAACAATTCATCGGCTCTTTGTTTGACCTGCAATGCTTTATCCTTGGCTGGCCCGGCCTTCTGAGGGTTCTGGGTTGCTGCCCTGTCAAAGGCATCATAGATCATATTGTTTTTGATGACGTAGTTCTCTATTGTCTTTGTAAGACCTTTGTCAACTTTTTTAAATGCTTCCACGGCCTCCTTGGATACGTTAAGGGCAAGCATGGCGGTGAGTACCAGGTACATCATACCGATCATCTTTTGCCGTGGTGATAGCCTTTCGTGAGCCATTTTTCAGTAAGTTTAGTTAGTTATAGAAAATGAAGTCACGTTTTTATTTAACGTTCATGGCAGCCAGCATATTACCGTAAACGTTATTCAATGCTGAAAGATTTTCATTGAGTTTGCTAACCTGTTCGCGGTATTTCTTTGTATCGCCTGCTGAATCAGCAAGATCTTTCATAAGAGTCTGAAGGCCTTTGTAAAGAGAATCAGCTTCTTTATTATGCTCGCCTGCACCTTTCAGTTGCAGTTCATAAGCAGCATTGAGTGCTGAAAGATTCTTGTTCAGTGATTCCAGCTGCTGCTGGTATGATTTTCCACCAACCTCTATAACTGACAATGAATCGGCAATATTCTTATAGTTCGATCCTGTTTCGTTGATTATCTTGCTTGTTGACTGGTATGATTCTGCAAGTTTACCAAGTGAATCATCAGCTGTTTTGATAGTATTCATATACTTGGTTGAGGCTGCAGAAACATCACCCATTGCATTCATGTTTGCGGTTGCCTCGCTGAGTTTCTTCATCCCCACGCCCAGTTTCTGGAAGAGGTCGGGAGTGATCTCAGCTTTTTCGAGCATCTCATCGAATTTGGCAAGAGCTGCTGAACCGGCGCCACCACCTACGTAGCCACCGCCACCGCCGCCACCGCCACGATGTTTTCCATGAGCAGGAAGCTCAGCGCCTTCTTCTTCAGGAACACCGGCGAGTTCAGGATATACAAGTGTCCAGTCGACCTCTTCATGAAGCGGTTCGAATGCTGAGAAGAAGAATATAACTGCTTCCGTCATAAGACCGACAGTAAGCATTATACCTGCAAATGGCCAGTGCTGTATTTTAAAAAGCGCACCGATGATAACGACGGAAGCTCCTAAACCGTATAGTTTAGCGATGAAGTTCTTCCAACCACTACTTTGAACTAATTCTGCTAGGCTCATATAACTGATTGTTTTAGGGTTATTTTAATTTACTCCGATATAAGATCTTACGTTACGGAAACCAACATAAGGTTTTGTTGAATCCTGGTATTCGTAATCCCTCGAACTTGTCTGGAGGAAGTATGCGATGTCTTTCCATGAACCGCCCCTTATTACTTTACGCTTCATTACAGGAGGATCCTGTGGTTTTGCGTTGTACTCATAATTCGGGTTAAGGTCGTGTGTGAAGACATAAGCTGATGGCTGGTAAGCTGTGGATGTCCACTCTGCTACGTTTCCTGCCATATCATAGAGGCCATATTCGTTGGGTTCATATGAACCGACTTTCTGGGCATAAACTGATCCGTCGTCTACATAGTTACCACGCAGTGGTTTGAAGTTTGCAAGGAAGCAGCCTTTGTAGTTCCTTGTGTAAGGACCGCCCCATGGGTACATTGAAAGGTCGAGGCCTCCTCTTGCAGCATATTCCCATTCTGTTTCTGTCGGCAGCCTGTAAGCCTGAACATCAGGAATTTCTTCTTTCCTGAGATAGGTGTTCATATAGTCTGTTCTCCAGATACTGAAAGCCCTTGCCTGTGTCCATGAAACACCAACAACAGGATAGTCGTCGAATGATGGATGCCAGAAATAAATTGTTGCCTGCGGGTCGTTGAATGAATATGTATAATCCCTTATCCAGCAAAGTGTGTCTGGATACACGTTTATGATATCATGCTGTATGAATGCAGAACGGTTTGTTACTTTTGAACTTACACCTTCAAGGTTAGTTGCGCTGCCCTGGTACTGGCCTGTGCCTGATTTGTAATCCTGCTTGTAAGGAACTGAAGCAGCCTGTTTGTAATCAACCCAGAAATATGAATAGTTAAGTCTTCTTGTATCAACTTCAAGTTTACCATTGAACCTTTCGTCAACAGGATAGTACATTGAGTCGATAATCTGTTTTGTTACATCTTCCTCGGGATCGATCTTTTCTTCCCAGTTGATTATATTCGGAGTAATGACGTTGCCATCAGCGTCGGTAACAAAATAGTTACGGTCAGGAATACTTGCGCGGCCCAGTTTTGTTCTTAGGATGGAGTCGCGAACATAATAAACGAACTGACGATATTTATTGTTCGATATTTCGGTCTGGTCCATCCAGAAAGCCTCAACTGTAACAGTCTTGGATATTGTATTCTGGGCAAAAAATGCATCCTGATCACTCGGACCCATCACGAAGCTACCTGCAGGAATGAAAGCCATCTGAAATGGTTCGGGCTCGAAGAATTTTTTCCTTCCAAGCACGCCCGTCAGTTCCCCGTTGTTTGAAGAACCACAACCACTTAACAGGACAATCGTGACAAGACCAACAAGAATCACTTTTTTCATAATGCGTTAGGATTAATATTGCAAGTAAGTTATTTTTTTTTAATAATTCATAAAAATCTGATACTTTTATATCTCATAGGGCTTTTGCCAGTGCCAAAGTCAAAACAATAGTTCACCATAAATTCGTGAGTGCCGCTGGTACTTTTCCTGATGTCAGTCAGCGGGAAGTCGTACGAATAACCAACACGGATTCCATTATAAAGTTCAACGCCGACAATTCCGCATACAGCATCACCCGACCTGTATGAAACGCCGCCCCATACTTTTTTATTGTACCTGATCAATGTATTGACTGCCATCTGTACAACCTTCCCGTCGCTGTAGGCGAAGACAGAAGGAAGCAGTTCAAATGCCGGATTTGCAAGGGTTATCGTATAGCCTGAGGTGATATAATAATGCCTGCTCAGATAAGGTTCTCCTTTTGTGAATTTGATCTTTGGTTCATTAAGGTGAGTGACAGATAATCCTGCATAAAACCTGTCTGTCCTGTAAAATGATCCAAAGCCCATATCGAAGGCCACATAACTCTCCTTTGTTTCAGGAATTAACGGGTCGCCTGATGCAGGAACATGTGTATCCCCTGAAGGGATCTGCCAGTTTGGAGCTAGTGTCATATTAACAACTCCAAGGTTTATTCCGATTCCAAGCTTCCCTGTTCCGACATCCATGATATAGGAATACGAGCCTGAAAAAACGATGTCTTTCTCAAAGCCCAGGCTCCCGCTTTCGATATTTAAACCAACCCCGCTTTTTATGTGAAATGGTGAAACCGGCGCACTTAAATTGAAAACCATTGTCTTCGGAGCCCCTGTAAAACCAACCCATTGCTGCCTCGAAACTGCTGATGCACAAATCATGTTGTTTATACCCGATGAGGCCGGGTTAAAAGCAAGATTGTTAAACATGTACTGCGTAAAAACCGGATCCTGCTGACCGTATAAAATACTGCCAGAAATAAGAAAAAAAAGAAATGTAATTTTTAGTTTTTTCATTTCTTCAGCGACCGGCGCCATGCGCTTTTGATGAACCAGTAAAATAAATAAAAATCTGAAAAGCAAACAAATTTACACCCATTTATTTAAGCCATTCAGAGCGCCCGTTTGATGAGCATAGCATTATAACGTGACGAATGAAAAAATGTTATAGGTGAAGGTGAAAAAAATCACGATCTGATCCGGTCCGTTGCCTTGATCCACCTGTCAGGAACTTCATTCCTGTTTGCCCTTAGATAATCTTCATTGGAGCAGGCAACATAAACACTTCCTTCATCAGGCCTGCTGATCTCCATCCACCATCTGTCGGTCAGATTGCTCTTTACAAAAATAAGATCATCCTCGAGGTCTGTAACCCTTACATGATATTTTGTGAACCGTCCGCCACCTGATTCACCCAGTGCAGGTGATTCATACTGCTTCTGGCCGAAACCCTCGAGAAAGAACCAGATAACCTGTGCGGCAAGGTCGGAGGTCTGCGTCCTGAGATCAAGCTCGGGGTTCACATCAAAAATTCCAAACACCTTTAGCCTGTCAGAGATACCTGCATACCTTGCGAGAAGACAGATCTCCTCGCCATAAAATCCGTTGGGTGACGGGTTGATGGTTCCCGGGGCATCAGCCTGCCTTACAGATGAAATATCAATTGCAGCAGCATCGGTGTCGCGCAGAAGAGGCTCCGTAAGGTTTATAGCCTGGCGTACATCACCGATTCGCATAAGCTCGGATTTTCTCTTAAGCAACCTGTTGATTGTCTGCTGGTCATTCAGGTAGGTCTGGTAACCAATATTCACGAAATAGCTGAGTGAACTGCGGCTTCCGTAAATAATATGATTCAGGTAGTTCGTCGAATCGATTACTTTTTTCTCGTGCTGGAAGTCTAACCTTGAATCAATGCAGGTCAGTACATACGGTGTCTTCCCTGCAGAGAAGGTCCTGTCGATGGAAGAAATAAGTGCACTGCTTCCGCCTATGATGAGCGGGAATACATTGTGATCGAGCAGGTAGGAAAGAACGTCGGTAAGCCCTGCAACAGTGTCGCCAAAACCCACACCCTTTTTCATGTTGCCAAGGTCAATTATCTTTGTCTTTCCAGGGATTCTCGACAGCTGGTAGAGTGACCTTCTTACAGAGTCTGGCGCTTTCGAGCTGCCTTCATGGGGAGAGTTTCTTCCATCCGGAACGCCAATGATTGCGATCCTGTATTTTCCTATATCCTTTACGTTTGTATTTTCTGTATGAATTGCAATATTATGCGAGAAGCATGAGGGCCCTGTAAGATAGGCATTGTGTTCCCTTTCTATGCTTACAGGATCGAGATAGTCTTTCAGATCAAACATTATTTGCCTGATTTATTACTTCCCTCAATTATCTTTTTGCAGTCATCTGCTGAGAGTTTGGCAGGATCTGTCCCCTTTGGTATCCTGTAGTTTTTGCCTTCGGAAGTTATGTATGGTCCGTACCTTCCGTTGACGACCTTCACAGTTCCGAAATCGTGGATAACCTTTTGTTTTTCAGTGTCGTTCTTTTCCTGTATCAGTTCAAGGGCCCTTTCAATAGTTACAGAATATGGATCGTCAACACCTTTTTTTAGTGAGTAGAATTTTCCTGCATATCTTACATAGGGGCCGAATTTCCCGATACCTACTACCATCTCTTCGCCCTCATGCATACCGAGTGACCTTGGCAGCCTGAAAAGTTTCAGGGCATCGTCGAAAGTTATTGTCTCGATAAGCTGGTCCTTCATAAGACTTGCAAACTTCGGTTTGTTACCATTGTTCGATTCGCCTATCTGTACTACCGGTCCGAACCTTCCCATTTTTACTGATACACTTTCACCTGTTTCAGGATGAGTGCCAAGAACCCTTACACCGGTCTTCTTATCTTTCTTTTCAAGGGTATTTTCAACTGTTTTATGGAAACCCGTATAAAACCCTTTAAGCATTCCTGTCCATTTGAGGGAACCAAGTGCTATTTCGTCGAACTGCTCCTCGACATCGGCGGTGAAGTTAAAATCCACGATGTCCTTGAAATTCTCGACCAGGAAATCGTTAACAATCATACCGATATCTTTCGGAAAGAGTTTCGATTTTTCCCTTCCTGCAAGTTCTGTTTTCGAAGATGAACTTATCTTTCCTTTTTCGAGCAGGAGTGATCTTGTCTTTCTTTTTTCTCCCGGGCGATCCTCTCTTGAAACATAGCCCCTGTTCTGTATTGTAGAGATTGTTGGAGCGTAAGTTGAAGGTCGTCCTATACCCAGCTCCTCAAGTTTTTTAACAAGGCTGGCTTCTGTATATCTTGGCGGAGGCAGCGTGAATTTTTCCTGCGCATTTATTTTGTCATAAACAAGCTTCATCCCGTTTTTAACAGGAGGGATAACATATCTTTCATCATCACCGGAATCTGTATCAGCAGACTCGGAGTAGACTCTCAGGAATCCGTCGAATATGATCACTTCACCCGTTGCAGTGAATCCTGCCGGGGAATTATTCATGTCGATTGAGATACTTGTTCTTTCAATTTTCGCATCGGCCATCTGCGAGGCAACAGTCCTTTTCCAAATAAGGTCGTAAAGCATTTTTTCCTGCTTTGTTCCTGTGATTTCAGGTTTATCAGGGTATGCCGGCCTTATTGCCTCATGCGCTTCCTGGGCACCTTTCGACTTTGTCTTGAACTGTCTTGTCTTTGAATAATTCTCACCGAATGTTTCGAGTATCACTTCGCGGGATTTTGCGAGGGCGAGTTTCGAGAGGTTGGTGGAGTCGGTACGCATGTATGTGATCTTACCGGCCTCGTAAAGTTTCTGGGCAACGGACATTGTCTGCGAAACAGAGAAACCAAGTTTTCTGTAAGCTTCCTGCTGGAGTGTTGATGTTGTAAATGGTGGAGCAGGTGACCTTGTGCCAGGTTTAACGGATATTGAACTTATTGTGAATTCTGCTTCGGCACAATTCTCAAGGAAGGCTTTGGCTTCCTCTTCAGTTGTAAATTTCTTTGTTGCTTCTGCCTTCAGCAATGCCTCTTCCCCGTTCTGACCTTTGGTAAGGAACATTGCAGTCACCCTGAACGCTGATTCAGCTTTAAAGGCGATAATCTCCCTTTCCCTTTCTACAATTAGACGAACAGCAACAGACTGGACCCTTCCGGCAGAAAGTGATGGCTGAACTTTTTTCCAGAGTACTGGTGAAATCTCAAATCCAACAAGCCTGTCTAGTATTCTTCTTGCCTGCTGGGAATTGACAAGATTCATATCCACGGTACGCGGATTGTTTATAGCCTCTGTAATTGCATCTTTTGTAATCTCGTGAAAAACAATCCTGTTTGTGGTTGCCGGGTCAAGTCCGAGTACCTGTATCAGGTGCCAGGCAATAGCTTCCCCTTCGCGGTCCTCATCAGATGCAATCCATACTGTTTTTGCTTCGGCAGCTGCCTTCTTCAGTTCCCCCACAACCTTTACTTTCTCCTTTGGTATCTCATAATCAGGAGTAAAGTCCTTCTCAATATTGATTCCAAGGTTCTTCTTGGCAAGGTCCCGGATATGTCCGAAACTTGAAACAACCCTGAAATCCTTCCCAAGGAATTTCTCTATTGTTTTTGCTTTTGCGGGTGACTCAACTATAACGAGGTTATCGATCATCGAAGCAAAAAATTTTTGATTTTGAACGTGACAAAGTAAATCAATTAGGTACCAAACTTCAAAATAAACCGTTAAGATTCTTTATAATTTGCTATTTTTGGCCAAAGCTTCTGAAGCATATGAAAGGCAATACAGATAACAAAAAATATACAATCTGGTTCTGGTCTCTTTTCTCACTTCCCATAGTTCTTATTATCGTTCTGTTTGTACTTATCGGAAGAGAAAAACTCGGGCCGATGCCTACGTTTGAGGATCTTGAAAATCCTGAAAACAACCTGGCGGCGGAAGTATATTCCGAAGATGGTGTTCTCCTTGGGAAATATTACTTCCAGAACAGGACGTGGTCGGAGTATAAAGATATTTCACCGAATGTAATCCATGCACTTCTCTCGACTGAAGACATAAGGTTTTACAGGCATTCAGGGATAGACATCCGTGGCCTCGGAAGGGCAATAATAAGATCGGTGATCCTCGGGCAGGAAGCCGGGGGCGGCAGTACGATTACACAGCAGCTTGCAAAAAACCTTTATAAAACCCGTGAAGGGGATACTATAAGGTATTCTAAAATACGGTCAAGGCTGAACCTCGGGGTTTCAAAATTCAAGGAATGGTACACGGCGGTCAAGCTTGAGAAGAACTACACAAAGGAGGAGATTATAACAATGTATCTCAATTCCTTTGACTTTGTAAACAAGGCAGTAGGTATCCGTTCGGCAGCACAGATATACTTCAATACAACACCGGATTCGCTTACAATAGAACAGTCGGCGATGCTTGTAGGAATGCTTAAAAACTCAGCTTTTTTCAATCCGCTTACAAGACCTGATCAGACTCTTAAAAGAAGGAATGTAGTTCTCTCCCAGATGGTAAAATATGGCTACCTGTCGCCCGCTGCAGCAGATACCCTTAAGACTCATCCTCTTAATCTAGATTTCCAGGAGGAGAACCATAACCTGGGCCTTGCAACTTACTTCAGGGAATTCCTCCGGACAACGATGATCAAGTATGAACCCGATCCGAAGATGTTCACGTACGATGAACAGTATAATGACGCGAAATGGCAGTGGGACAATAATCCTCTATACGGATGGTGCAGGAAGAACAAGAAACCTGACGGAACGGACTACAATCTTTACAAGGATGGTATAAAAATTTATACAACAATCAACTCCAAAATGCAGAAATACGCAGAGGAGGCACTCACCGAACATCTTTCAAAGGATATACAGCCTTCATTTTACAGGGCTGCAAAAAGACTAAGGAACCCGCCTTATTCAGACGACCTTTCAAAAAGGGAGATCGATGAGATTATCCAGACAACAATAAGGAGGACAGACAGGTATAAATCGCTTGTAAGAAAGAGAATGCCTGAGGATTCAATAACCCTCTCATTTAACACCCCGGTTAAGATGAAGGTCTTTTCATGGAAAGGGGAGAGGGATACGGTTATGACTCCGCTCGACTCAATAAGATACTATAAGTATATAATGCGTTCTTCATTCATGGCAGAGGACCCGCATACAGGATATGTAAAAGCTTATGTTGGGGGCCCGGATTTCAGGTACTTCAAGTACGATGCTGTTACAGACCAGAAACGCCAGGTAGGATCCACAATCAAGCCTTTCCTGTATACACTTGCAATGCAGAACGGTTATTCGCCTTGTTACGAAGTTGAAAATATCCCGAGAACATTTGAGGTAAGGATAAATGGCAGAGATTCTGTTTATAAGCCGAGGAGTTCCGGACCGAAGGCATTTCACGGGAAATGGGTTACACTTAAGTGGGGCCTTTCACAATCGGAGAACTATATCTCGGCATGGCTCATGACCGTGTTCACACCACAAGCTGTAGTTGACCTTATGCATCGAATGGGTATCCGCAGCTTCATAGACCCTGTGGTATCTATCTTCCTTGGTACATCAGATATAACCCTTGAAGAGATGGTTGGAGCCTATGGTACATTTGCAAACAAGGGCGTTTACACAAAGCCAATGTACGTTACCCGCATTGAAGACAGGAACGGGAACGTCATCTCTGATTTCAATCCTAAAGTTGATGAGGTAATAAGTGAAGAGCAGGCTTATCTTATGCTCGATCTTTTACAGGGAGTTGTTAACCAGGGTACGGCTATCGGGCTGAGGTATACCTACAAACTGACAAACCAGATAGGAGGAAAGACAGGAACCACTCAGAATCATGGAAACGGCTGGTTTATGGCTGTCACTCCGAATCTTATAACCGGGACATGGAGCGGATGGGAGGATCAGAGTATCCATTTCGAAACTCTTAGCGAAGGACAGGGTGCACACATAGCACTTCCAATAACAGGTATCTTCCTTCAGAAGCTTTATGCCGATCCGCAGTTCAGCAACATGGAAACAGAATCCTTTGAAAGACCTGAAGGGTTCAATATGGAACTCGATTGCAGCAAGGTTAAGAAGGCCTCCTCACACAGGGGGAATTATTCCCAGAGATACTGATCAGGCGAATAGCTGCTTCACAAGATTTTCGATCTTCCCTACCTGGACGATCTCAATCCCTTTTGAAACGGAGGAGATGTTCCGGTGGAACTTTGATATGAAGATCCTCGAAAATCCCATTTTTGAAGCTTCCTTTATTCTTTGTTCTATACGGGCAACAGGTCTTATTTCACCTGAAAGGCCTGCCTCTCCTGCGAAACAGGTATCCCTTCCAATTGGTATATCAAGATTGGATGAAAGTACAGAACTGAGTATAGCAAGGTCGATAGCCGGGTCGTTTACTTTTATCCCACCGGTTATATTAAGGAATACATCTTTTACAGCGAGCCTGAACCCCGCCCTTTTCTCGAGAACAGCCAGTAGCATGTTAAGTCTCCTGATATCAAAACCAGTGGAGCTTCTCTGCGGAGTCCCGTAAACAGCGCTGCTTACAAGGGCCTGGGTCTCGATAAGAAAGGGCCTTATCCCGTCAATTGTTGCAGCAATTGCAATTCCGCTCAAAGCCTCATCGTGCTGTGTGATGAACATCTCGGAGGGGTTATCAACTTCCCTCAGTCCCGATTCGAGCATCTCGAAGATTCCCAGTTCGGAGGTTGATCCGAACCTGTTCTTAACCGACCTGAGTATCCTGTATACATAATTGTTTTCACCCTCAAAATACAGAACAACGTCTACAATGTGTTCAAGTACTTTTGGTCCTGCGAGTGTCCCGTCCTTTGTAATATGTCCGATCAGGAAGACGGGCACCCCGCTTTGCTTTGCATATTTAAGCAAGAGGGCGGCGCACTCCCTTACCTGGGAAACTGAGCCTGCTGATGATTCCAGGGCAGCTGTACGTACTGTCTGTATGGAATCAATTATAATTATATCCGGTTTGAGATTCTCTGAATGAGTCAGGATACTTTCAAGGTCAGTCTCGCTCAATATATAGCATCCTGAATTTGAACCGTTGAGTCTTTTTGCCCTGAGGCTTATCTGCTCCTCGCTTTCCTCTCCGGATACGTAAAGGATCTTCCTTTCTTCTTTTGACAGGGCAAGCTGAAGCGCAAGAGTTGATTTGCCGACCCCGGGTTCTCCTCCGAGGAGTATCAGTGATCCGCCTACCATTCCCCCGCCAAGGATACGGTCAAGTTCGGATATCCCGGTTTTCTGGCGGATCTTTTCGTCGGCAGGGATGCTGTTAAGCAGTTCTGGTTTTTTCTTTTCACGGTCGGCGCTGAATGCCACTGATGCAGCCTGGCTTACAATTATTTCCTCGTGGTATGTGTTCCATTCCCCGCAGGCAGGGCACCTGCCTATCCATTTTGCAGATTCTGCACCACAATTCTGGCAAACGTAAACGGATTTTGTTTTTGCCATGGGACCTAAGTTTTCTTACCCGGGCTTTTCCTGAGCAATGAGTAGAATGACCATATCCCCACAATAGCTCCGAAAACAAGCTGCGATTCGTGGGTAAGGAGGGCATAGACAAGACCGTCTTCAAGGCTGATTCCATATATTACATTCAGTCCCCTGGATATTATATAATGGAATACCCCGAGGCCGCTCTGAACAGGAGCAACCATTGCAACACCGCCGATTACAAGGAGAAACATGCCGTCAGCAAAGTCAAGATGGGATGTTGATTCGATAGCAAAAACTACAACCCATGTCATAAGGGCATAGTTTATCCAGATAAAAAATGTATGAAATATAAACTCCCATTTTCTCTGGAGCGAAGTAATTGTTTTCAGGCCGTGAATTACCCCTTTTGCCGCATCGAAAAATTTGGCAAAGAAACGGATCTCGCGCAGCCTGTTCCTTACCCTGTACATAATATACAATGTGATACAACCGATAACGAACATCAGCAGCCAGAATATCCAGGTAGATCCGAAAACGGCAATAAGTTTCTGGTGTATGGGCATATAAATATAGTCATACAGGAAAGGGCCAAGTATCCCTTTTTCGACAAAGATCATTACAATAGTGATCACGAGGAGTGAAACAAAGTCAATGGTCCTTTCAATCACAACAGTTCCTATAAGCTTGTCGACCGGGATATTCTCCTTTCTCCCGAGGGCAACGCATTTTGAGATCTCCCCGATTCTTGGCAATGCCAGGTTGGCGAGATAGCCTGTCATCATTGCATAGAAGGAATTGATCAGTTTCGGCCTGTATCCGAGAGGATGTATAAGAAGCACCCACCTGCGCGCCCTGCTTATATAGGCGAGCGTCGCAAATATTATTGCAAAGATGAGGTATATGTATTTTGCCTCTTTAAGCCCCGACAATAGTTTTCTGAAGTCGACGCTCCTGAAAGCGAGCCACAGGATCAGCAGTCCAAGTACAAGGAATGCGAGGAATTTAAGCGACTGTATAACTGTTTTTTTCAAGCTCAGATAAGTTTATTTGTGCTTGTGTCGGGGAAAACAATCCTTGGCTTGAAATTCTTTGCTTCATCAGGAGTCATGGAAGCATATGAAATGATTATTACAACGTCTCCGACAGCAACCTTTCTTGCTGCTGCGCCGTTGAGACAGATATTTCCGGAGCCTCTTTCACCTTTTATCACGTATGTCTCAAGGCGTTCCCCGTTATTGATGTTCACGACCTGAACCTTTTCATTCTCGATGATTCCAGCAGCATCGAGGAGTTCCTCATCGATTGTAATACTGCCTATATAGTTGAGATTGGCCTCGGTAACAGAAACGTTATGGATCTTTGATTTTACAACTTCAATTAACATACCTCGCGATTTTCAAAACTAACCTGTCACAAAGGTAATCAACCTTTTAATTCATCCCAATGGAAATTCAATATTATCTATGAGCCTTATTCTCCCGGCTTTTACTGCCACGCACCCATAGTACTTTCTTCCCTTTATGGCTTCTGATTTGCTGTTTATTGGTTTCAGCTCAACATCATCAGCCACTTCAAAATACTCGACACTGAATCCTTCAGTATTATTAATAGTATCAGTTACATATTTCCTGAGATATCCGATGTCAATGGAATTGGACATTTCAGCGGCCCTGCTTATGGCTTTATAAATTACCGGGGCTTTTTTCCTTATTGCAGGGTCGAGCAACTGGTTCCTGCTGCTCATTGCAAGTCCGTCGGGTTCCCTTATAATAGGGCAGCCGGTGATCTCTATCTTCCGCCCGCTCTGCCTTACGAGTTCCCTGATTATTGTGAGTTGCTGAAAATCTTTCTGTCCGAAGAATGCAAGGTCTGGTTCAACTATATCGAAGAGTTTCGAAACAACCTGGCCAACACCGTTAAAATGACCGGGGCGGTGTGCTCCCTCCATTACCTTATCAAGGTTACCGAAATTGAAAACCCGGGTGTCAATTTCCGGATATATTTCTTTTACTGATGGAATGAACACGAGGTCATTTTCACGCAGCACAGGTGACAGGAGCTTTAGGTCTTCCGGTACAGTCCTGGGGTAGTTCTCCAGGTCTTTCGGGTCGTTGAACTGGGTGGGGTTAACAAAAATACTTACAACAAGCAGGGGGCATTTCCCTGCTGCAGCTTTTACAAGCGAAAGGTGCCCTTCGTGAAGTGCGCCCATTGTAGGCACAAAACCCAGGGGCCGGTTTTTGTTAACCGAAAGGAGTTCCTTCAGCTCTTTTATAGCAGATACACTTTTCATGATGTAAAAATAATCAAACCTTATAAGCGCTTTAAGAAAAAGCTTCAGAAGTACAAAAATATCTATATCTCAATATTTTTTACTACCTTTGCAAGCTGAATGAAATGAGTAATCGGACAGGTTAAATGGAAAGCAAGAAGGTTCTGTTCATTTCCCAGGAAATCACTCCATATCTGGCTGAGACTAAGCTGTCGAGAATCGGGAGATATCTTCCTCAGGGCATCCAGGAAAGGGGCAAGGAGATTCGCACCTTTATGCCCAGGTACGGGTGTATAAATGAAAGAAGAAACCAGCTTCACGAAGTGATTCGTCTTTCAGGGATGAATCTAATAATCGACGATACTGATCATCCTCTTATAATAAAAGTTGCTTCAATCCAGTCTGCAAGGATGCAGGTCTATTTCATCGATAACGATGATTATTTCCAGAGAAAGCATATTGTAAGTGATTCATCGGGAAACGAGTTTGAGGACAATGATGAAAGGGCTCTTTTCTTTGCACGCGGTGTTATCGAAACTGTTAAGAAGCTCAGGTGGGCGCCGGATATTGTGCATTGCCACGGGTGGATGACAGCCCTTGTTCCCGTATACCTGAGGAACATTTATAATGACGATCCGCTTTTCCATAATTTCAAGATTGTTTATTCTGTTTACAATAACGATTTCAAAACTCCGTTTAGAAATACATTCGCCGATAAACTCAGGTACGATGGCATTGACGGGGAGAATCTCAAGATTGTTAAAAAACCAGATTTTGTAAATGTTTCAAAACTGGCAATCAGGAACTCTGACGGAATAATTGTTGGCAGTGAGAAGATAAACCCCGACCTTCATAAATTCATGGAAGGTACTGGTAAACCAATGCTGGAATATAAAGATGAGTCGGAGTATGTTGATGCCTATAATGATTTTTATGACAAGTTGCTTTTGTGATCTTCGACCCGATAGCAGGTTAACTGCAATTAAATCGAATATAAAGATTTTGCTTCCGGCTTTTCTGATTCTTGCAATGATTGCAGGAACATCGTGTAAGGAAAAACCGACCATAATCGGCAATGGCCTCCTTCCAGGTGAAGATTTCTCAAATATTAAATCGACCGACACACTTTCAGTGAAACCATATGTTTACACTATCGACAGTGTTGTGTCAAATAACCAGACATATTCATTTTTCGGTGGCCTTCACGATCCTTATTTCGGAAATACCTACTGCGATTTTGTTTCCCAGCTCAGACTTACACAGAAATGGCCGGGAGGTGTTCCGACTGTCGACTCGGTGAGACTCTATATTACAGTTTCGGGGGTAAAGGGTACCAAGCCATTCACACCAACCCTGAACCTGTATGAAATAACAGAGATGCTAAGCTCTGACTCTTCTTACCTTTCAAACAGGGATCCCAGGGCAGGGAAGTATATCGGATCTTTTGAGCTTAGCCCGGTTACAAAGGATACTGTTACAAGCTTTTCTGTATTCCTTCCTCCGACATTCGGAGAATACCTGCTGAGGGATACATTGCACCTCATACAGGGAAACGACTCCCTTGATTTCAGGAGTTTCTTCCGTGGCATTTATGTCAGTATTTCAGATAACGCAAAATCAGGACTTAAGGGTTCTGTACCTCAGATACCCACCTTGCTCTATTTCAATCCGGCAGTTGACAACTTTTTGGTAAGGGTTTTCTACCATACTCAGACCACCTCTTCATTGTATTATGATTTTATAATTAATGACAAAAGTGTCAGGTATAACAGGTACCTGCATGATTATTCCGCCGCCGACCCGGGTAAACAGATCAAAGGGATAAATGATTCTTTAAATGTGGATACTATAGTGGGTGTGCAGACCTTATACGGACTCTCATGCAAAATCAGGCTTTACAGTCTTGAAAAGCTCAAAGACCTTCTCCCATTATCGGTTAACAAAGCCAGGCTTACATTCACTGTTTACTTTGACGGTACAGATTATACCGTTACAAATGCGCCTACACAGATGTACCTGTACTATAATAAAACGGATTCGACAATAGATTATGTGCCCGATTATTATGTAAGTTCAACTTTTGCAGATGGCAAGTTTAATTCGACAAGCCTGACTTACTCTTTTAACCTGGCTGCTTTTGTACAGGAGTATCTTGAGGGAAAAATATCAAAGCCGGTAGTTGATCTCTACCTGCCGGAAAACATGTTTACAAACGTCCTTCTCAGGTCAGTAGGTTCGAAAAACCCACCGAAATTCAGCTTCGTCTATACCCGGTTCTAGAAAATGTGAACCAATTTTGCTATCTTCGCACCGGAAGTTAAAATACACTTTATGTGCGGAATAGTAGGGTATATTGGATCAAGACCAGCCAGGGAGATAATTCTTAATGGGCTGAAAAGACTTGAATACCGGGGGTATGATTCTGCCGGCCTGGCAGTGATCGATGGAGAACCTTCAATATTCAGGTGCAAAGGCAGGGTAAGGGACCTTGAAGAAATGGTGAATAACGCCGGCTTAAATGGTACGATCGGCATCGGGCATACAAGATGGGCAACCCATGGCGAGCCTAACGAGATAAATGCACATCCCCAGGTCTCATATAAGGGAAATTTCATTGTTGTTCACAACGGGATAATCGAGAACTATTCAAATATCAAAAAGCATCTCGAGAACAGGGGAATAACATTCAACAGCCAGACAGATACAGAGGTTATCGCCAACCTTATGGAACATCTTTATCTCGAGGGAAACCTTTCAGCTGAACAGGCTATTACAACTGCCCTTGGAAGTCTTCACGGGGCATATGGTCTTGCAATAATCTGCCCAGCGGAAAATGGGAAAATATATGCTGCAAGAAAGGGCAGTCCCCTTGTAATCGGTGTCGGGGAGGGAGAGAACTTTATCGCCTCTGACGCTACACCTATTGTTGAGCATACACAGAAGGTAATCTACCTTAGCGACGATGATATAGCAATAGTTACAAAGGATAATGTTGCAATAAAGACTCTCAGCAGCAGGTTTGTTAACCCTGAAGTGAAAGAGGTTGATATTAAAATCGGTGAAGTGGATATGGAAGGATATCCCCACTTCATGCTGAAGGAGATTTTCGAACAGCCAAGGGCCATCCACGACACATTCCGGGGAAGGATACTTCCGGATCATTCTGGGCTAATGCTCGGAGGTCTTCACAGGGTAATGGATGAAATCACGGGCGCAGAGAAGATAATAATTGTAGCCTGCGGTACTTCGTGGCACGCAGGGCTCCTTGGAGAATATATATTCGAGGAATACACAAGAATACCCGTTGAGGTTGAATACGCCTCTGAATTCAGGTACAGGAATCCAATTATAAACAAGGGCGATATTGTAATAGCAATCAGCCAGAGCGGTGAGACAGCCGATACACTTGCTGCTATTAAGCTTGCCCGCGAAAAAGGGGCCAGGGTTATAGGAATATGTAACGTTGTTGGCTCAGGTATACCACGCGAGACAGACGCAGGAGTTTATACCCACGCAGGCCCTGAGATAGGCGTTGCCTCGACAAAGGCTTTCACAACACAGGTTACTGTACTCGCAATGATGGCTTTCGACATTGGATTCAGGAAGGGCATAATTACAAAAGAGCAGTACAGGGAACTGATAGAGGAACTGACTCTCGTCCCTTCAAAAATGGAAACAGCACTTAAGCAGAATGAGAAGATACTTGCCCTGGCTGAGCTTTTCAAAGACTCGAGGAATGCACTGTACCTCGGACGCGGATATCTTTTCCCGGTGGCTCTGGAAGGAGCGCTGAAACTTAAGGAAATTTCATACATACATGCCGAAGGTTACCCTGCAGCCGAGATGAAACACGGCCCTATTGCCCTCATTGATGAGAACATGCCGGTTGTTGTTGTGGCAACAAAAGACAGTACCTATGATAAGATATCGAGCAATATCCAGGAGATAAAAGCAAGAAAGGGAAAAGTGATTGCAATAGTTTCCGAGGGTGACCAGTCAATAGGGAAGATTGCTGACCATGTACTTGAAGTGCCTTCGACAGTTCCTGTTTTTTCAGGAATTCTTGCAGTTATACCACTCCAGCTCCTCTCTTACCATATTGCCGTATTAAGGGGCTGCGATGTTGACCAGCCGAGGAACCTGGCTAAATCCGTAACAGTAGAATAAATATTTAGTGCCATGGATCAGCAGCCTGGATACCGTGCACTCACACAACAGGAAATAACACGCCTGGTTGAGAACGGATGTTCTTCGGGAAACTGGAATGATATTGTTGTAAAGGATGGTTTCGATCCCTCCCTGCTCAGGAATGTCCAGTTTTCAGGAATAATAAAACTGGGAAGGTTTAAAAGGACATTCGTCGACGAATCGGGAGTGCCCATAGTTTCGGGAATTACCGGCGCACACCTTCACAATTGCACAATAGGCGACAATGTCTCTATCTACAATGTCAGGGATTACATTGCAAATTATAACATTGGCGATGAGGTAGTTATAAGGAACTGCGGAAAGATACATACCGAAGGCATGAGTACCTTTGGCAATGCTGCTGAAGTTGCGGTTCTGAATGAGACAGGGGCAAGGTCTGTGAAGATATGGGACAGGCTGTCAGCTCACCAGGCCTATATTATGGCCCTCTACAGGCACCGGAGCGGCGCGGTGAGAAAGATTGAATCGATGACTGAAAAGTACGCCGGCACCGTCAGGTCAGATTACGGGATTATCGGTAACCATGCTTCAATAAACAACTGTAATCATATCAGGAACGTCAGGATAGGAGCCTGTTCTATAATCGACGGGGCTTCGCGTCTTAACGAAGGGTCTGTCAACAGTTGCAGAGAAGATCCTGTAAGGATAGGTTCGGGCGTAATAATGGATCATTTTATAATTTGTTCAGGATCTGCAGTAACCGATTCCGCGATTATAGATAAGTGCTTTATAGGTCAGGGCTGCGTGATCGGCAGGCAATACTCTGCAGAAAACTCACTGTTCTTTGCCAATTGCGGTGGATTTCATGGTGAAGCCTGTTCGATTTTTGCCGGTCCTTACACTGTTACACATCATAAGTCGACCCTTCTGATTGCAGGGATCTTCTCTTTCATGAATGCCGGGAGCGGTTCAAACCAGAGCAATCATATGTATAAGCTCGGACCAATACACCAGGGAATTGTTGAAAGAGGATCCAAGACAACCAGCGATTCATACCTGCTGTGGCCGGCTCGCATAGGTCCTTTCACCCTGGTGATGGGAAGGCATTACAAGAACATGGATACTACCTCACTTCCTTTCTCATACCTTATAGAAAGTAACGATGAAAGTATTCTTGTCCCCGGGGTTAATCTGCGCAGTGTCGGAACCATAAGGGACGCACAAAAATGGCCTAAAAGAGATATAAGGAAAGACCCGGAAAAGATTGACAAGATAAACTTCAACCTGCTCAGTCCCTATACAATCAAAAAGATGATTGAGGGGAGGGAGATACTTGAAACACTGAAGAAGAATTCAGGGCAGGGTTCAGAATACTTTTACTTTAACAATATGAAGATCTCCAGGCAATCCCTTGAAAAAGGTATTGATCTCTACCAGAAAGGGATTGATAAATTCCTGGGGAATTCACTTATAAAAAGACTTGAGATTACCAGGTTCGGGAGTAACGAGGAAATAAGGAAAAGGCTTATCCCTGGTGGCAATCGGGGAAATTGTGAATGGATCGACCTGGCCGGGCTCATAGCACCAAAATGTGAAATAGACTCTATGCTTGATGATATAGATAACGATAGGATCACCTCGCTTGAAGAGATGTCTCACTCATTTGAACAGATGAATAAGTCGTATTATGAATGGGAATGGACCTGGGCTGCAGCAAGGCTTGAAGAAGAAAACGGCAAGCGCCTTACTGATTTTACAGCCGCTGATGTGATCGGAATTACAAATAAATGGAAGAAGAGCGTAATTGAACTTGATAACATGCTCTATTCTGATGCAAGCAAGGAGTTCGCCCTTTCTTCAATGACCGGATTCGGAATTGACGGCGGCATTGACGAGAAAAAGCTCGATTTTGAAGAGGTAAGGGGAGACTTTGATTCAAACCCGGTAGTGAAGGCTATACAGGATCACATCCGTACTAAAACCGATCTCGGCGATGAGCTTATAAACAGGATGATGAAGATCACTAACTGATAACCCCCAACCCCCCAGGGGGGGCTTAATGCGATTGTAGAGAAAAGTTTTGTGTAAATCAGAAAAAACGAGATCAGCAGACAATCATCTCCTGAGGTACATCTCGTTGTAATATTTTTCGTAATCTCCCGAGAGGACCTCATCAAGCCATTTCTGGTTTGACAGGTACCAGTCAACGGTTTTTTCCAGACCCTGCTCAAAAGTAAGCGAAGGCTTCCACCCAAGACTGGCAGTCAGTTTTGATGAGTCAATCGCATACCTGAGATCATGCCCTGGTCTGTCAGTAACAAAAGAGATAAGTTTTTCAGAACTTCCCGGCTCGCGCTTCAGCCTGTTATCCATTATCCTGCAGAGAAGCCTTATGAGATCAATATTCTTCCATTCGTTGTTACCGCCGATATTGTATGTTTCACCGGGTACCCCGTTGTGGCAGATAATGTCAATAGCCGATGCATGATCCTCAACATAGAGCCAGTCCCTTATATTCTCCCCTTTTCCGTATACGGGTATCGGTTTGTTATTCCTTATGTTATTAATGGCAAGGGGGATTAGTTTCTCAGGGAACTGGTTAGGGCCATAGTTGTTTGAGCAGTTTGATATTATCGCCGGAAGCTTAAAAGTATTATGGTATGCCCTCACCATGTGATCCGAAGAAGCCTTTGAAGCTGAATACGGGCTCTGGGGATCATAATGTGTCTCCTCTGTGAAGAATCCCTCATTTCCAAGTGAGCCATAAACCTCATCTGTGCTTATGTGATAGAATAACTTCCCTCCGAAATTGTCCTTCCAGGAGGCCTTCGCCGCATTCAGCAGGTTAACCGTTCCAACAATATTTGTCAGGACAAATTCATCGGGGCCGGTTATTGACCTGTCAACATGAGACTCTGCGGCAAGGTGAATGACTGTATCGAACCTGTACTTTTCGAAAAGTGCATTAAGAGCATCCTTATCTTTTATGTCAACTTTTTCGAAGATGTAATTGGGTGCTTTTTCAATGTCAGTGAGGTTCCTGAGATTCCCGGCATAAGTGAGTTTATCCCCGTTGACAATTGTATATCCAGGGTATTTGTTTACGAAGCGCCTCACAACATGTGATCCGATAAAACCAGCTCCGCCTGTAATAAGTACTTTTCTGTTGTTCATCATACTCGTTTTTTAGCAAGGCTCTTTTCCCATTCCCATGCAGATCTCATTGCATCATCAAGCGTGTAAATTGTATTCCAGCCAAGTTCGGTGTTTGCATAGGAGGGATCGGCCCATATTTTTTCAATGTCCCCTGGTCTTCTGTCAACAATCCTGTAGTTCAGTTTAACACCTGAAACCCTTTCAAATGAGTTAATTGCTTCAAGGACTGATACACCTTTTCCCGTACCGAGGTTGAAAACCTCGCAGGCTGAAAGGTTCTTTCCTTCTATAAGTCGTCGTACAGCAGCTGTATGTGCCCGTGCCAGGTCGCATACATGCAGGTAGTCTCTTATGCATGAACCATCGGGGGTATCATAATCATTTCCGAATACCTTCAGTTCTTGCCTTAGCCCTATGGCTGTCTGTGTTATAAATGGCACAAGGTTCTCAGGAACACCGTTTGGCGATTCACCTATAATGGCGCTTGGATGTGCTCCAATGGGATTGAAGTATCTGAGCGAAACAGCTTTCAGGGAATTGTCGGCCTCAGTGGCATCCTTGATTATCCTTTCACCAATCTGTTTTGTATTCCCGTAGGGGGAGACTGCGGGTTTCAAAGGGGCATCTTCAGCTACCGGAAGTTTATCAGGCTGGCCGTATACAGTGCATGAGGAGGAAAAAACAAGGCCTGGTACATTGAATTGCTTCATCCCGTCGAGAAGGTTTACCAGGGAAAGGAGGTTATTCCTGTAGTAAGCTACAGGCTTCCTGACGGATTCTCCTACTGCCTTGTAGGCAGCAAAGTGAATTACTGCATCTATACCTTTATGCCGTGAAAAGAAATCGAAAAGCTTTTCCCTGTCGCAAAGATCGAATACTTCAAGAACAGGGGTTTTTCCAGTGATCTCTCCAATTTTGCCAGCAACTTCAGCTTCTGAATTATATAGATTGTCGATTATGACTACGTCATAGCCCTCCTTTATAAGCTCAACAGAAGTATGAGAGCCTATATAACCAGTTCCGCCGGTTACAAGAATTTTTCCAGGCACTTTAAAGACTCCAGTAAGTATGTTTTTTGATCTTGCCTCTCAGAATACCCTTTACGTCAACAACGATACCGTCTTTATTGAGAAGGGAATTGAAATAGTCCTCGCCGAGCCCTGTATACTCCCTGTGGGCAACTGCAAGGATAACAGCGTCATATTTGCCAGTGGCTTCTTTTTTCATTTCAAGCCCGTATTCTTCTTTCACCTCGTGTATGCTGGCGCTTGGATCAATAATGTCAACATTCACGCTGAAATCTGTCAGTTCACTCACCACATCCACGACTTTTGAGTTCCTGATATCGGTGACGTCTTCCTTGAATGTTATTCCCATTATGAGAACTCTTGCCCCTTTAGGGCTTTTTCCTGCAGCGATTATTTTCTTTACTGTCTGTTTACCGATATACCTTCCCATGCTGTCGTTTATGAATCTCCCAGAATCGATCATCTGGGGATGGTATCCGAGTTCCTTTGCTTTATATGACAGGTAGTATGGATCAACGCCTATGCAGTGACCGCCGACAAGCCCCGGGTAAAATTTCAGGAAGTTCCATTTGGTGCCTGCTGCCTCGAGTACCTCGAATGTATTAATTCCCATCCTGTTGAAGATAAGGGAAAGCTCATTCATGAAGGCTATGTTTATATCGCGCTGGGTGTTCTCGATTATTTTGGCCGATTCAGCAACTTTAATGGAGCTTGCCCTGAAGACGCCGGCTGTAATAATAAGTTCGTATGTTTTTGCTATTTGTTCTGCTGATTCGGCATCGCACCCGCTTGTTACCTTGACTATTTTTGTCAGTGTATGGTTTTTATCGCCCGGGTTGATTCTTTCGGGAGAGAAGCCCACTTTAAAATCGGTAACATTTTTAAGACCTGAGAATTTCTCAAGTACGGGAACGCAGTCCTCCTCTGTACATCCGGGATAGACTGTCGATTCATAAACAACATAATCGCCTTTCTTAAGGATTTTTCCCACTGTTTCTGATGCTTTAAGAACAGGTGTAAGATCCGGGAGGTTATGTTTATCTGTAGGTGTAGGTACCGCGATAATATGAAAAGAGGCTTTCCGAAGATCATCAGGATTTGTTGTGTACTCAATATCTGTGTTCCTGAAACTTTCAGCTGTAAGTTCATTGCTGGGGTCAATTCCTTTTTTCATCAGTTCGACCCTGTCGGGTTTAATATCGAAACCGATTACACTTATCTTCCTCGCAAATTCAAGAGCGATTGGCAGCCCCACGTATCCGAGCCCGATCACGGAAAGTTTAGTCTCCCTGTTAATGAGTTTATCGTAAATCATCAGTTATTTATTTTTTGCCAGCGGGTGGTAGTCTCCCTTCAGCCCTTCCGGCTTAGCATTTCGTATTGTGTATACTGTCTCTATTGATCTCCTTGCATCCTCAAGTCCGAATCCCCTTCCTGCAAGTATCTCACGGTATGTCATGTTATGGAGTTCAGTGAATCCTTCACTGAATTCAAACTCCTCCCCGTCGACTGTTATGGATCTGAATGTCCGCTTACCTGCACTCCTTACATTGGCAGGAATATCATTGATGTCGAGGCTCAGGAACCATCTTATTCTTGCCTGTTCCAGTTCGAGGAATCCTGCGGCTTTATTCTTTTCGGAAAGGTGTACAATATTGGTTCGTGGTGCGCCGAATATCCATTCGAGCATGTCGAAGAAATGTACGCCTATGTTAGTTGCTACACCGCCCGATTTCTGGACATCGCCTTTCCACGAAATTGAATACCAGTTTCCCCTGCTTGTTATATAAGTAAGATCAATATCGTAAACTTTGTCTTTGGGACCTTTCCTTATTTTATCCCTTAGTTCGAGTATCCTTGGGTGAAGCCTAAGCTGAAGAATCGTGTAAACCCTTTTTCCGGTTTCCTGTTCAATCTCCTGCAGGGCATCAATATTCCACGGGTTAAGTACTATCGGTTTTTCACAGATAGCATCAGCTTTATGACGCAGTGCGAATCTTATATGTGAGTCGTGAAGGTAATTCGGTGAGCAGATGGAGACATAGTCGATCTTGGTCCCGGTCCTTTTCAGTTTTTCAAAATGCCTGTCGAATCTCTCGAATTCAACAAAGAAATCACTATCGGGGAAATAACTGTCGAGTATTCCGACGCAGTCGAATTTATCAAGGCTGGCAAGAAGGTTATTGCCTGTATCTTTTATTGCACGAAGATGTCGTTCAGCAATATAGCCGGCAACGCCAATGAGTCCGAAGTTCTTCTGTGTACTGTCCACTGGATTTTTTAAGAGAGGATAAAACTAATAAATAATTTTCGATACTTCCCCATTCTCAAGCCTGTATCTCTCTCCGCTCTCAGGGCAGCTTGCGAACCCTTCAGCATCAAATTTAAGCTTATGGCCAAATTCACTCATCCATCCTGTCTGGCGCGCAGGATTCCCAATGACGAGCCCATAGGGTTTTACACTACGGGTCACAACAGCCCCGGCTCCGATAAATGCGAATTTTCCGATCCTGTTACCGCAAACGATTGTCGCATTGGCTCCTATTGATGCCCCTTTCTCAACCACTGTTTCAACGTACTGGTCCTTCCTGACTACCGCGCTTCTCGGGTTAACAATATTTGTAAAGACCATTGACGGACCAAGAAACACGTCATCCTCACATTTAACACCCGTATATATTGAAACATTATTCTGGACCTTTACATTTCTCCCTAGTATGACCCCGGGGGAGACAACAACATTCTGCCCTATATTGCAATCAGTGCCAATCTCACACCCCTTCATTATATGACTGAAATGCCAGATCTTAGTCCCTTTTCCTATTCTGCAGCCCTCGTCAATTACAGCTGTTTCGTGGGCAAAATATTCATTTTCCATATTCATGTTATTCAAAGAAGTTGAGAATAGTGGTGGCTATATAATCAAGCTGGTCCTGCTCGAGTTCCGGATACATAGGAAGGGAGAGAACTGATGAGCATAGTTTTTCAGTAACAGGGAAATCCCCCTTGTGGTACCCAAGGTATTTGTAAGCATTCTGAAGATGAAGGGGTGAAGGATAGTATACCATTGAGGGTATTTTCTTTTCCCCGAGGTATTCCTTCAGTGCGTCCCTTGATTTCATATGTATTTTAAGCGTGTACTGGTGGAAAATATGCGATGAGAAGGATGACCTTTCCGGTACGAGCAGGTGTTTGCACCCGGCGAAAGCTTCATCATAGAAGTCAGCTACTTTCCTTCTTTCCTCATTGAACCTGTCGAGGTATTTCAGTTTAACCCTGAGCAGTGAAGCCTGAAGCGTGTCGAGCCTGGAGTTGACACCTACCTCGTCATAATGATACCTTGCCTTCATCCCGTGGTTTGAAATGCTTCTCAGTCTTGAGGCAAGTTTATCGTCATTTGTGAATATTGCCCCTCCATCGCCGTAGCATCCGAGATTCTTCGAGGGAAAGAATGAAGTTGTACCAATATGCCCTATGGTTCCTGCTTTCATTTTTCTGCCATTTCCGAATATGTAATCGGCGCCTGTTGCCTGGGCAGCATCCTCAATTACATAGAGGTTAAGATCAGTTGCAATTTTGATTATCTCTTCCATATTGGAACACTGTCCGAAGAGATGAACCGGCACTATGGCTTTTGTTGCAGGTGTAATTGCTTTTCTTATAGCATCAGGGGAAATGTTGAAGCTCCCTTCCTCGGGATCAACAATCACTGGTTTAAGGCCAAGGAGGGCGACTGTCTCGAGTGTTGCAATGAATGTGAAGTTTGTTGTTATCACTTCATCGCCGGGTTTGAGATTCAGGGCCATCATTGCTATCTGCAGTGCATCGGTTCCGTTTGCACATGAAATAACATGTTTAACCCCCAGGTATTTATGGAGCTCCTCCTCGAATAACTTAACCTCCGGACCTTTTATGAACGCTGTCGACTCAAGAACAGCCCGCATTGCAGTATCGATCTCGTCACCGATCCGCTCATACTGGGCCTTAAGGTCAACCATTTGAATTTCTCTCATCCCGTCTTTGTTTTGAGATACGAAGATAATATAAATCCAGAAGAACTCCTTTATGAAATGGCGATCTGCGATGCTTTCCCTGCAGTTGAAACACGATGATCTGAAGAAAATTCTGCTGGTCGGCTTCCCGGTAGCCATTTTTTTATAATTTTGTCTTAACAGAATTTTACAGAACTTGGATATTACTCCCTTCATACGAGAGCTGCTTTTTGGTCACGACTGTGTTATAATTCCCGGGTTCGGAGGATTTATTGCCAATTACAGGCCGGCTTATATTGAAAAGACTACAGGTATTTTTAATCCGCCTGTAAAACAGATTTCATTTAACAGGAACCTTAATCACAACGACGGGTTGCTGACCGGAAAGGTGTCTGAAGCCATAGGAATGAATTATGCCGACACAAGGAACATAATCGAACAGTGGACGGAAGATCTTAAGATGAGGCTTTCAAAAGGTGAGAGGGTTGTATTCGATCATATCGGAATTTTTGTAAACAATCACGAAGGGAATGTTCAGTTTGAACCTGATGCAAACGCAAATTTCAGTTTAAACTCATATGGCCTTTCTTCTTTTCCTGTTTCTCCGCTTAAGGATTTTGATGTAAGGAAAAGGATACTCCCGGGTAACAGTAAAGAAACGGGCACTAGGGTGTCCCTTAGCAGGTATATCTGGAGGGCGGCTGTTATTATTCCCCTTCTCGGACTCATGATAGCAGTTCCACTTTCAACGAATTTATTCAAATCAAATGTCCAGTCGACAAACATGAATCCGCTGGCATCAGTTGAACTTGAAAGCAACAGGGCTGCATCTGAAAAGAATAAGACTTCCGAAATACCGGTCACAGGTAACCAGGCGAACCTGGCAATACCGGGTAATGACGTTAAGAACGAAGTGAAAAACTCAGTTGACGAACTATATGCAGTTGTAGCCGGAAGTTTCAGGTCAGAGGATAATGCAAGTCTGCTTGTTAAGAAGCTTTCAGAGGAAGGATTCACCCCTGTTGTTGCAAAAGGTCCGAACGGGTTCTTCAGGGTTAGTGCCCTGCAGTGCGTTTCACTTGAAACAGCCCTTAACAAGAAAGACAGCATCTCCAAAAAATACCCGGGGAGCTGGATATCAAAAGTAAAATAATCAGGATTATATCCTCTGTTTTAAGGCCGGCATCCTGATCACTTGATCATCGATCCGTTTGATACCTTATCTGTTGGTGCAACGAGTACCAGTTTGCCTTCCTTATCCTCCGCACAGAGTATCATACCCTTGGATTCGATGCCTTTTATCTTCCGCGGTTCAAGGTTTGCAATTATTGAAATCTGCCTTCCAACAAGCGATTGCGGTTCAAAAAATTCTGCAATACCCGATACAATTGTCCTGGTATCGATCCCGCAGTCAACTTTCAGTTTCAGCAGCTTTGTTGTCTTTGGAACTTTTTCGGCTTCAAGAATAGTTGCGCTGCGGATATCAAGCTTCGAGAAATCATCAAAGTTTACTGCTTCCTTGCCCGGGATAACGGTCACGCTTGCGGCTTCATTTGCCTTTTTTGTATCGAGCAGTTTCTGCATCTGTCTCTCTATAGCCTCATCTTCTATCTTCTCAAACAGGAGTTCAGGCTTTCCGATCATATGTCCCTTTTTAAGGAAGTCGGTGTTTCCCCCATGGCTCCATTTTACCTCTTTAAGTCCTAACCATGTTCTCAGTTTTTCCATTGAGAAGGGGAGGAAAGGCTCACAGATTATAGTAAGGTTCGCTGTTATCTGGAGCGATATATTCATTATTGTTTTTACCCTTTCAGGATCGGTCTTAATCAGCTTCCATGGTTCAGTGTCGGCCAGGTACTTGTTACCAAGTCTTGCCAGGTTCATAGCCTCCTTAAGAGCTTCCCTGAACCTGAATGAATCGAGGTTTGTTTCTACAGATTCCTTAAGTTTCGAGATTGTTTCAAGCACCTCCCTGTCGTAGTTGTTTGTCTCACCGCGTTCGGGAACTGCTCCTGAGTAATAGTTGTTTGTAAGTACGAGGGTACGATTCACAAAATTACCAAGAATAGCAACAAGCTCACTGTTGTTCCTGGCCTGGAAATCTTTCCATGTGAAGTCATTGTCCTTGGTCTCAGGTGCATTTGCGCAGAGTGCATACCTGAGCACATCCTGTTTCCCGGGGAAATCTTCAAGGTATTCGTGAAGCCATACCGCCCAGTTGCGGGAAGTTGATATCTTGTCATTCTCAAGATTCAGGAATTCATTTGCAGGTACATTCTCAGGGAGGATGTATGATCCTTCTGCATAAAGCATTGCCGGGAATATTATGCAATGGAAAACAATATTGTCCTTGCCAATGAAGTGGATCATCCTTGTCTCGCTGTCTTTCCAGTATTTCTCCCAGTCGGGTGTCAGTTCCCTTGTTGCCGAAATATACCCGATAGGAGCGTCGAACCATACATAAAGAACTTTCCCGTCTGCCCCTTTTACAGGAACAGGTACTCCCCAGTCGAGATCG
>JAXLTT010000013.1:0-111386 GCA_046329875.1 Bacteroidales bacterium | reverse complement strand
TGATATCTCCCCGAGTATTTCAGATCTCTTATAAAGTATAAATCCCTTTTGCCTGAACCAGTTCATTATCTTATTGTCGGAAGGGATTGCAGGAGTGTACACAATTATAAGCCTGTCTTTCAGGGTGGCATCCGAGAAAAGAGCAGGTATGCCTGCTTCTGTATCATCAAAAGATATCTGGCATCCTTCATTTTCAAGGGCCATGGTTATAGGACTTTCGGTCCTGTCATAGCCGGCAACCGGAACGCCAAAATACCTGAAATACCGGGCAATGGCACTCATCCCGATACCTCCGATACCGATAAAATAAGCTCCTTTTATATTGAACTTAAGCTTCATTCCCCGCCAGTTTTAAAACCTCTTTTGCGATTCTTAAATCAGCATCTCTTTCAGCAAGTGCAATTATGCCAGCTGAGAGCTTTTCCCTTCTGTCATTGTCATTAACAAGTGAGAGTGCAGCATCAACCAGCTTTTCGGATGCTTCACTGTCTTTTATCATTATTGCTGCATTTTTTCCTGTAAGAGCCAGCGCATTCTTTGTCTGGTGATCCTCTGCAACATTCGGGGATGGCAACAGGATAACCGGCTTCCCTACAAGGCACAACTCCGAGATTGTACCGGCACCTGCCCTGGAGATTATAATATCTGCTGCAGAAAATGCGAGGTCCATCCTGTTAATGAATTCCACAACCTTTATATCCGGATGGTTTGATGCAACTACAAGTTTATTTACATCGTTATAATAAAACTTACCTGTCTGCCATATCCACTGGCATCCTGAATGTGACATTTTTTCCAGTTCCCCTGAAAGGCTGTTATTAATAGTCCTGGCCCCGAGCGAGCCACCAAGAACCAGTATAACAGGCTTTTCGGCAGTGAGACTGAAATGATTTACAGCTTCATTTTTAAGTGCTGCAAGGTTATCAAAGTTCTGCCTTACCGGGTTACCAGTCCTGATTATCCTTCCGGCAGGGAAGTACTTCTCCATACCTTCATAGGCAACACAGATTGCACCGGCCTTCGATGCGAGCAGCTTATTAGTAACGCCGGCATAACTGTTCTGTTCCTGGATAAGGAAAGGAATGCCGAGCCTGCCTGCCATACGCAATACCGGTCCGCTTGCATAGCCGCCAACTCCCACAACAACATCGGGATTGAATTCCTTCAGGATTGCACGGGCCATCCTTAGGGATTTCATAAGCCTGAATAATACAGGTATGTTTTTAAGAAGGTTTTTCCTGTTAAGACCTGATACCGGCAGACCTTTTATAGTATAACCGGCAGCGGGGACTTTCTCCATCTCCATTCTCCCTTCGGCACCGACAAAAAGTATTTCGCAGCCAGGTTCGAGACGCCTGAGGGCATTTGCAATGGAGATTGCTGGGAAGATATGACCACCCGTTCCTCCTCCGCTGATAATAAATCTCTTAGGCCTTTGCTGGTTCATAAATCTTTTCTCCTTCATCGGTTTTCTCCCCGTCGGGAAGTTCTTCATTCTTTGTCCGGGCTATAACAACACGGCTTACGCTAAGTATAGCCCCGATAGAAAAGCTCATAACAAGCACCGAGGTTCTGCCCCAGCTTATCATTGGCAGTGTCTGGCCGGTAACCGGGAACAAGCCTACGGCCACAAGCATATTTAGCATAGCCTGCACAACTATCATTACAACCAGTCCGAGCACAAGGAAGGCAGGGAAGGCTGTCTCGCATTTCTTGGCAATTGCAATTCCCCTGAAGAGCAGTATCATATATGCCAGGATAATGGGTATTGCCCCGAACACAAGGCCATACTCTTCAATTATTATAGCGAATATAAAGTCGGAGTTCGACTGCGGCAGGATGTTTCTCTGCGTGCTCTTTCCCGGAGCTTTTCCTATCAGCCCGCCTGTGGAAATTGCTATCTTGGCCTGGTTCGACTGGTAGTCCTCATCTTCTGACCCACCGCCTTTTACATAATGCTCAATCCTGTTTTTCCATACGGTCACCCTGTTGCTGTTGGGTGATATTATCGAAAGAGCAAGTGCGAAAAGAACCACCGCCACAATTGCCAGCCCGACATATGCAGCGAGGAATTTAAATGGCACCCTGCCAATGAAAAGTATTATCATGCAGATACCGAAGATCATCATAGCCGTGGAAAGGTTTTCAGAAAGTATCAATGCACATACAATTGCAATGGGGACCATGAAAACCTTTGTCACAAGCATGAAGTTTTTCAGTTCATGCTGGTACTGGGCCAGTGCCCGGGCAAGATATACAACAAGGGCCACTTTGGCGAGGTCGGAGGTCTGGAGCCTGAAGCCTGTTCCAGGTATGACAATCCATCTTGTGGCTTCATTAACCCTCACCCCGATAAAAAGTGTCAGCACAAGGAGTGCTACTGAGATTACAAGGAAAAGACCTGCCAGTGAGGAATATATCCTGTAAGGCAGGTGAAGTGTAATTATAATTATTGCAAGCCCGAAAGCAAGCATCATGAACTGGGTCCTCAGGAAATACCCGTAGTTGCCATCATGCTTTGTAAATGCAAGAGCCGCAGAAGAGCTGTAAACAGCAAGGAGTGAATAGATCATAAACAGGAGCACAAGCGCCCAGATCGACCTGTCACCTTTAAAAGCATTTATAAACCAGCCCTTCTTCATCCTGGTCTAAAGATTTCTTACTGCATTTTTAAACTGTCTTCCCCTGTCCTCGTAATTATTGAAGAGGTCGAAGCTTGCACATGCCGGTGAAAGAAGAACTGTATCTCCTTTTTCAGCAAGGTAGTATGATGACCTTACGGCTTCCTCCATCGACTGGGTTTCAACTATCGTCGCAACCTTATCCCTGAAAGACTCCACGATTTTTTTATTGTCTTTACCAAGGCAGACAACAGCCTTTACTTTTTTCTTCACAACTTCGAATAGCTCAGAATAGTCGTTGCCTTTGTCTATCCCCCCGGCAATCCAGACTACCTTCGACTCCATGCACTCGAGTGCATACCAGGTCGAGTTTACGTTTGTTGCTTTTGAATCGTTTATAAAATTTATTCCACAAACAGTTATTACCTGTTCAAGACGGTGCTCAACACCCTGGAAATCAACGAGACTTTCTCTGATGACATCCTTACGGATATTCAGTACCTTTCCTGCAATGGCTGCCGCCATGGAGTTGTAAGTGTTGTGACGACCCTTAAGGGCCAGATCGTGGATTGTCATAAGGCTGGTTTTTTGTTTATAATCGATTATCAGTTCATCATTTTCAATGTAGGCTGCCATCCCTTCTTTTGTGTCGCATGAGAAAGGAAGCATAGTGGCCCCGTAGCTTTTCTTCTTCAGTTCCGATTGAATAATCGGATCCTCGTTCCAGTAGATAAAGAATTCTGATTTGGTCTGGTTACGTGTGATCCTGAACTTGGAGTCCACATAGTTCTGGAGCTCATAATGATACCTGTCGAGATGATCAGGTGTAATATTCAGAAGGATGGCTATGTCGGCCTTGAAATCATACATCCCGTCGAGCTGGAAGCTGCTCAGTTCGATTACGTAGTAATCAAATCCGCCTTCAGCCACGGCCATTGCAAAGCTGTTACCCACATTTCCGGTAAGGGCAACCTTCAGCCCGGCTTTTTTCATCATATGATAAATAAGGCTTGTAGTCGTTGTCTTGCCATTTGAGCCGGTAATACAAACCTTATATCCCCCGGCATAACGGCCTGCAAACTCTATCTCAGAGATTACAGGGATATTCTTTTCATGAAGGAGGTGTATAATAGGAGCTTTTTCGGGTATACCCGGGCTCTTGACTACCTCGGAAGCTTTAAGGATCTCATTCTCCGTATGCCTGCCCTCCTCGTACCTTATATGATTGCTGTCGAGGATATCCTTGTATTTCTGCTTTATCTGCCCGAGATCAGAGACAAAGACATCAAAACCCTTCTTCTTTGCAAGGACTGCTGATCCTGCCCCGCTCTCTCCGGCCCCGAGTATCACAATGCGTTTGCTCATTATCTTATCTTAAGTGTTACTATGCTCAGTACTGCAAGTATTATTGCGACTATCCAGAACCTCGTTACAATCTTTGGTTCAGGGTATCCTTTCTTCTGGTAATGATGATGAAGAGGAGCCATAAGGAATACCCGCCTTCCTGTGCCTGTTTTCCTCTTCGTCCGCTTAAAGACAGCCACCTGTATCATTACTGAAAGATTCTCCACGAGGAAGATCCCGCACAGAATAGGGATAAGAAGTTCTTTTCTTATTACAATAGCGAATACAGCAATGATGCCTCCCAGTGCCAGGCTCCCGGTGTCGCCCATGAAGACCTGTGCTGGGAAAGAGTTATACCAGAGGAAGCCGATTGTTGCCCCGATAAAAGCAGCGGCAAAAATCACGAGCTCCTCCGAGCCCGGTATATACATAATATTAAGGTAGCGGGCATAGATAAGGTTACTGGATACATAAGCGAGAATTGCCAGGGCAACCCCGACTATTGCCGATGTTCCAGTCGCCAGCCCGTCAAGCCCGTCAGTAAGGTTGGCACCATTTGATACTGCCGTTACTATGAAGATCACGATCAGAACAAATACGACCCAGGTTAGAGGTTTGCTTAAGGGCCCTTTTACGAATGACACAAGCCACTTGTAATCAAACTCGTTGTTCTTTACAAAGGGAATTGTTGTTTTTGTGGATTTCTGTTCGAGTGTTATCTGGGTCTTCTCAGTATAATGCTTTGAAGGATCCAGCAGCTCTGTCCTTTGCCTGAGCGTCAGGTCTGAGACAGTCACTTTCTCAGCGATCTTTACATTACTGCTGAAATAGAATACGAGACCTATAAGGAGTCCAAGGCCAATCTGTCCTGCCACTTTGAACCTGCCTGCAAGCCCTTCTTTATTCTTTTTGAATATCTTGATATAGTCATCCAGGAAGCCGATTATTCCAAGCCAGAGTGTGGTTATCAGCATCAGGATTATATAAATATTATCGAGCTTGGCAAAAAGGAGTGTAGGGATAACAATCGAAGCGAGGATTATAATGCCACCCATTGAAGGAGTTCCCTGTTTCCTGTACTGCCCTTCGAGGCCGAGATCGCGTACAAGCTCGCCAACCTGCTTCCTCTGAAGGAAGAGGATTATCTTCTTTCCTATAAGCAATGAAATAATAAGCGATGTAATTACCGCACCGGCTGACCTGAAGGATATAAATTTAAATACCCCTGCTCCCGGGAAGCCGAGTTTATCGAGATATGTAAACAGATAATAGAACATCTGGTTTATATTTTGGTTAGTAGTGCTTTTCCTAATTCTTCCCTGTCGTCAAAATGGTGCCTCACACCATTTACTTCCTGGTAGGTTTCGTGTCCCTTCCCTGCAACCAGTATCACATCACCCTGGACTGCCATCATTGCAGCTGTCCTGATTGCCTGGCGCCTGTCGGTGATCCTGAGAACCCTGTTCCTGAGTTCCGGGCCTATCCCGGCTTCCATATCATCTAGAATCTTCTCGGGGTCCTCACTTCTTGGGTTATCCGATGTCAGTATCACCTTAGTACTCCCTTCTGCTGAAATCAGGGCCATTACAGGCCGTTTTGTCCTGTCACGGTCACCTCCTGCCCCGACAACTGTTATAAGGCTGCCGGCACCCTGCCTGATCTTGTTGATGGTTCCGATAACATTCTGAAGTGCATCGGGTGTGTGGGCATAATCGACAATACCTGCAATTGTACCCTGTGGGTTGACTACTTCAAGCCTGCCTGCCACGGAGCCCAGTCCGCTTATAATTGTCAGAACTTCTTTCTTTGGAGCCCCGAGAAGCACAGAAGCCGCATAGACAGCGAGAAGGTTGGATGCGTTATAATCTCCGATAAATCTTGTCCAAACCTCCTCGCCGTCAATCTTAAGCCCCATCCCTTCGAAGCGCTGCTCAATAATTGTTGCCCTGAAGTCGGCCATGCCCCTTGTAGAGAACAGGTATTTCCGGGCATCACAATTCTGGAGCATTACTTTTCCATTGCGATCGTCAGCATTTGCAAGTGCAAATGAGTTGCGCGGCAATGAATCGAAAAACCCCTTTTTAGCTGCCAGGTAGTTGTCGAATGTCTTGTGATAGTCGAGATGGTCGTGTGTGAGATTTGTGAAGATTCCACCCTTGAATTCAAGACCTGCTATCCTTTTCTGATCCACGGAATGTGAGCTTACTTCCATAAATGCATAATCACATCCTTCCTTTACCATCTCCGCCATTATCATGTTAAGCTGTACAGGATCGGGTGTTGTATGTGAAGCCGGAAGTTCCTTATCTTCTATATAATTGCAGACTGTGGAAAACAAACCGCATTTATAACCAAGCTTTCTGAAGGTCCTGTACAGAAGGGTTGCTATTGTTGTCTTTCCGTTGGTTCCTGTAACACCAACAAGAGTGAACTTCGAAGAAGGATTATCATAGAAGGCGGAAGCGGCAATTCCGAGAGCCTTTGCAGAATCAGCGACTTTTATTATCACACAGTCACCTGCTGATCCCTGTGGTTCCTTTTCACAAATAACGGCAGCCGCCCCGCTTGCAGCTACTGAGGAAATAAAATCGTGACCGTCGCTCTTCGTACCCCTTACAGCAACAAACAGGCAACCCGGCTTTACCTTCCTCGAATCAAAAACGATCTCGCTTATCTCAATTCCGGCTGCCGGTAAAGGAGATAAGACCTCGATATCCTTCAGTATATTTTTAAGCTTCATAGCTAGAGTCTCAGATCAAGTGATACAACAGAACCTTCATAGATTTTCGCGCCATGCTCAGGAGACTGCTTCCTCACTTTCCCGGTTCCGGAAAACCTTACCCTGAGTCCCGAATTTTCAAGTATGTACATTGCATCGCGAAGGGTCATTCCCCTTACATCAGGCACAAGACCCTGCTGAATCTTTACAGGAGCAAGCCTGATTGTATCGCCGCTTTCGCGTGTAGCAACCCAGTTATCATCACAGGTCTTCCTGTAACGTATATCCAGCTCGCTGAAGACCTCGCGTATATCGTCGCGGAAACCATTCCCCGCATCAGGAACGGGCGACAATTTTTCATCCCTTTTCTCCTTGTTGAAATCCTTGAAATATGTTGTTGAATAAACCTTGTCGGCTATCTCCTTGAAGATCGGTCCTGCAACAAGGTTTCCGTAATAGACTGAGTTTGAAGGGGCATTAACAACAACTATACATGAATAGAGTGGGTTTTCTGCAGGGAAATATCCGCAGAATGATGCCTGGTAGGTTATCCTTGAGCCTGACCTGTAACCGAATTTTGTCTTTGCGATCTGTGCGGTTCCCGTCTTACCGGCTATCTTATAGTCAGCATCCCTGAGGTTGGTTGCAGTTCCGTGTTCAACAACACCCTCGAGCATTTTCTTCGCTTTTCTAATTGTTGAACCTGATGCTATTGAGTTAATAATAACCTCCGTTGGGAAGCTTTCGAGTACAGTGCCATTCCTACGGATCTCGGATACAAATCTTGGTTTCATCATCCGGCCGTCGTTTGCGACAGCATTATAAAACGTAAGGATCTGAAGGGGTGTAAGCTGAACTTCATAACCGTGCGACATCATTGGCAGTGATATTCCGGACCAGTATTTATCTCCCGGGTATCTTATAAGCGGATCGCCTTCTCCCCTTATCTGCAACCCTGCCTTCTGGTTAAGTTTCATTGCATAGAGCCTGTCGACAAAGCGTCGTGGATTATCCTTGTAATGCTGGTAAATGAGTTTCGATGTGCCGACATTTGAAGATTTGGCGAAGACCTGGTTAACTGTCAGTTTACCATAGCCATCTTCCTTGGTGTCCCTGATAACCTTGTTGTAGAATTTGACTGTTCCGTTACCCGTATCAACAACATCGCCTGTGTCTATGGCACCATCCTCTATGGCAACCATCAGTGACGGAAGTTTGAAGGTTGAGCCCGGCTCTGTGCTTTCACCAACGGCGAAATTGTAAGACTCGTGGTAATCACCGTCATCTGCCCTGTCGAGGTTGGAGATTGCCTTTATATCACCTGTTGCAACTTCCATTACAACGGCACATCCGTGGTCCGCGTTGTTCTTTATAAGCTGGTTACGGAGGGCTTCTGTTGCAACGTCCTGGAGATCTATATTGATTGTTGTAACGACATCGAGACCGTCTTCAGACTCAACAGTATTTGCATCTTCAACCGGTATCCAGTCCCCACCTGCCAGCCTTTGCTTCACAACCAGGCCGTTCTTTCCAGCAAGCACCTTATCAAAAGCTCCCTCGATACCAACTTCAGTACCTTCCTCTCCCTGGTTCAGGTAGCCTATTGTACGAAGTGCAAGGTCATCATTCGGAAGTATCCTTTTATTCTCAACTGTTGTGACCATACCTCCCCTGAACTGCCCTTCCTTGAAAATTGGAAGCTTTCTTATTTTTGTAAGTGTTTCGTAATCAACTTTTTTCTTTATAAGGAGATAGCGGTCACCTTTTCTCCTCGCTCCTGAAAGGAGGCTTTTCCACTCGGAGGCAGATCTCTCACCTGCATATTTTGCAAGACCCGCACAAAGACCGTCTATCCCTGCCGACCAGATGTCTGACGACATGCCGCTGCTGCGGGTGTCCATGTAGATTGAATAGTAAGGGACTGAGCTTGCGAGAAGGCGACCATCATCGCCAAGTATATCACCACGCGTAGCAATTACCTCGTCGGTTTTATATACGTACTTCTCACTCATAGCTTCCCATTTGCCCCTTTCCACATACTGTAGCAGGATGATCTTGACGAACAATAAAGTCGCCACCGCTGCGATCACGAAATAGACCACACCGCTTCTCCAGACTATATCGTCACGTATTGCCATCTTTTCAGTTTCCTCTTACAACAAGCCTGTATGGTGGTTCCCTTAATTCCTCGAGTCCGAGTCCATGCTCTTTAACCTTCCTGTAGACTTCCGACTGGTTACTTTCATGCATTAGAGCTGAAGATGTTGAAAGAGACTCCGACCTCAGATCCCTCACTTCTTTTGTGAGCCTTGATGTCTCCCTTGTCAGCTTTTCAGCATGAAACCTGTTAGCGATATAAACTGCACCAAGGATTGTCAGCAGGAAGAGGTACCAGATGTTCTTCAGGATGATCCTGTCTGTAACGATCGTCCCGCTCATAAGGTCTCTCAGCAGTGTTCCTGTTGATACCCTCCTGATATTTTCTTCAGGATTAAGGTTCTCTCCCTTTTCATCCTGAACAGCTTCCTGTTCCTTCTCCTTATCGTTCTCCATCTCCACGATATTCTGCTTATATCTTTTCAGCTATCCTTAGCTTTGCACTCCTTGCCCTTGAGTTTCTTTCAATCTCATCCTCACCCGGCACAATTGCCTTTCTCGTAACAAGCCTGAATGGTGTTACCAGGTTTCCGTAGAAGTCTTTTTGTTCTTCCCCTGAAAAGTTCCCGCTCCTCATGAAGTCCTTAACGATCCGGTCCTCGAGAGAGTGATAGGTAAGAACTACAAGCCTTCCACCCGGCGCCAGGACTTCAAGAGCCTGTTCCAGCATCTCTTTCAGGTAGTCAATCTCGTGGTTGACCGCAATCCTGAGTGCCTGGAAAAGTCTTGCATAAAACTTGTTTTCCTGCCTGAATGGCACCAAAGCTGCCAGTACTGAAGTTATGTCGCTGACTGTTTTCACGGGTCTCACTTTCCTGGCTTCAACAATGCTTTTAGCGATTCTCCTTGAGTTCGTAAATTCACCATACAGGTAGAAGATGTCTGCCAGTTCTTCCTCGGGAAGTTTCTGAAGCAGGTCAGATGCTTTCACCCCGGAACGGCTGCTCATCCTCATATCAAGTTCAGTGTCCTGCCTGAAGGTGAAGCCCCGTGAAGGTTCGTCAAACTGGTGAAATGACACACCCAGGTCGGCTATTATACCATCTACCCTGTCAATGCCCAGGTACCTTAGGTTGTTCCTGAGAAAGCGGAAATTCTGGTTAAGGAAAGTGAAGCGGTCGTCTTTTATAAGGTTTGCAGCTGCATCATCATCCTGGTCAAAACCAATCAGCCTGCCTTCTGACAGCCTTCTTAAGATCTCTCTCGAGTGGCCTCCTCCCCCGAAGGTTACATCGACATATATCCCGGTGGGCCGGATATTGAGCCCATTTATACTTTCATCCAGCAGTGCGGGTACATGATAAACCATTATTCTCCAGGAGCTATTAACCTGTTACCCATCAGCTTTTCAGCCAGGTTGGCAAAGTCATCGGTAGGCATATCGATCTTTTCATACTGATCTGCAGCCCACATTTCAATCCTGCCATCCTGTCCGGCAAGCACAACATCCTTTTTAATTCCGGCAAGATCAAGAAGCCGTCTTGGTATGAGAAGACGGTTATTACCATCGAGGATCAGCTCAGCCGTTCCCTTGAAGAAATTCCTCAGGAAAACATTATGCTCCCTGTTGTATGGGTTAATGCTGGCCCTGATCCTGTCGATCTGCCTGTTCCAGTCCTCGATTGAGTACAACACAAGGCATCTCTCGAAAATATCCCTTCTCACCACAAAGTGATCCTGTGCACCCGAAGGGAGCTGCTTCTTAAAGGCAACAGGAAGAATTATCCTTCCCTTGACATCCAGCTTGCACGTGTAATCACCTATAAATGTGGCCATCCTGTTGTTCCGGTATTAAAGCGCTAAAATAAGTAAAAAATATCCACTTTCCTCCACATCGCTCCATTTTTTTCCACTTTTGTTAATAACTTTACCCGGGCAAGGTATTAGTAGGCAAAAAGTGTTTTTCGCAGGTGACGCTAAGTTGCTGGCTTAGTGAGACTAAGCCTTTGTTTTTGGATGCTTCCCCATTTTGCTGATTAAGTGTTTTTGCTCCTTTGTGAAGTACTTTGTTACTTTGCGTTTAATGAAACACAGGACAACTGATGCAATTAATTGACGTAAAGAAGGTTTTGCACGACAAGAACCCCGCTGTTGCAAGGATGGTTCCCGGCTTCCTCATTAGCTATCTTAAAAGGATCATCCACCAGGAAGAACTTAATGAATTCCTGGGCAAATACGGTAATCTTAAGGATGCCGAATTTATAGGTGCAGGACTCAAATATCTCAATACAAATTACACTGTTACAGGCGCCGAAAAATTGCCGCATGATGGCAGGTACATTTTCGTTTCAAATCATCCCCTTGGAGGTCTTGATGGTCTCGTGTTCATTTTTGAGATGTCGAAGATTTATAAAAACATAAAATTCCCTGTTAACGATATACTCCTGAATATCGAAAATCTCAGTGGCATATTTCTGCCGGTCAACAAGCATGGTTCACAGGGAAGGGAAGCTGCAAGGAAGATTGAAGAAGCCTATGCTTCCGACGGACAGATACTCTATTTCCCTGCAGGTCTTTGCTCACGGAAAAGAAAAGGCGCCATCACCGACCTCGAATGGCAAAAAAGCTTTATTACCAAGGCTGTAGCTCACAAACGTGATATAGTTCCTGTATATTTTTCGGGTAGGAATTCAAACTTTTTCTACAACCTTGCAAATCTCAGATCCTTTCTTGGGATAAGGGCTAATATAGAAATGCTTTACCTGCCTGACGAGATGTTCAGGCAAAGGGAAAAGAGGATCGACATGGTTATTGGTGAACCAATTTCATGGCATACTTTTGACAAATCGAAGACGGCTCCCGAATGGGCTCTTTTTGTAAGGTCAAAAACATATGAGCTCTCATCTCGTATCAGGAATGCCCGTGAATGAAAAAAAATCATAAATTGCATCCTCGTTCCGCGTTTTATCCCTAATGATGCTGAGAACTGGATGGAAAAAAATATGAAACCGGTTGTTGATCCGCTGCCAAAAAGCCAGTTGATAGCTGAGCTTACCGCGGACAAGCTTCTCCGGAAAACAAATAACGGCAATAACGAAGTCTATATCTTCACAAACAATAATGCCCCATCCCTTATGCATGAGGTTGGCAGGATAAGGGAGCTTACTTTCAGGCATGCCGGTGGCGGAACAGGCAAGGAAATAGATATTGACGATTTCGACACCGACCCGGATAATCCTCAGCAGCAACTTATTGTCTGGGATCCGGAACACCAGGAGATCATAGGTGGCTACAGGTTTTTTTACTTCCAGAAACCATGTAAGATTTGCGACATCACCAAGCTTGCTTCATCAGCATATTTTAATTTCTCTGAAAAATTCATGACGAGATACCTGCCTCATCTCATGGAACTTGGCAGGTCATTCGTACATCCCGATTACCAGTCACATAACAGGGGAAGAAAGAGTCTTTTCGCCCTCGATAATCTCTGGGATGGCCTTGGGGCAATAGTAATTGAAAATCCGCAAATAAAATATCTCTTCGGTAAGGTCACAATGTATACCCATTTTAACCAGCGTGCAAGGGATATGATACTTTATTTTCTTAAAAGACATTTCTATGATCCTGAGGATCTTGTGATAGTAAAGGACCCTGCGAGCATCGATATTCACGAGGCAACCATGAAAGAAATATTCACCGGCAGAACCTACAGGGAAAATTACAAGATTCTATCTGCAGAGGTGAGAAAACTGAATGAGACAATACCTCCCCTTATCAATGCTTACATGAACCTTTCCCCAACAATGAGGACTTTCGGCACCTTTATAAACCACAAATTCGGGGACGTTGAGGAGACAGGTATTATGATAACCTTAAGGGATATCTACGTTGAGAAGATCAACAGGCATCTTGCTTCTTATAAAAAGGATTTTGAGATAAGGTGGTTCTCACGTGACCACTAATAAGCGCGCTCATCTCTCCCTTCAATATAATTTATGAACGACTGGTTTACAACCCTGTTCCCTCCGGGTGTTGGATAATCGCCTGTGAAATACCAGTCACCCATATGTCCGGGACAGGCTTCATGAAGTCCCTCTATCGACTGGTATACAACACAAATCTCGGCATTTATTGAAGAGTTCTTCAACATAGAAGAGATCTTGTCTGATATCTGTTCTGCAGTAAAAGGCTTGTATATTTCCTTGACAAGGTTCCTTATCTCATTAACAGGTTTAAGAACTTCAATCTTTGCCTCCTCGTAAATTCTTGAGATTAAATCATTCTTTCCCATTTCCTCAAGTAAAGCCACTGCTGCCTTAAAGGCAACAAAGTCACCCAGTTTTGCCATATCAATACCATAGCAATCGGGATAACGTATCTGCGGTGAGGATGAGACTATTACTATTCTCTTTGGATCAAGTTTATCGAGTATCCTTATTATACTTTTTTTAAGAGTGGTTCCCCTTACAATCGAGTCATCAACAACAATCAGGTTATCCTTTCCACGGTTTATTACACCATAGGTAACGTCATACACATGACCCACAAGGTCATTCCTGCTCTTATCCTGGGTTATAAAGGTCCTTAGTTTAACATCCTTCACGGCGATCTTTTCAACCCTTGGCCTCATGTTAATAATCCGGGCAAGTTCATCATCTGAGATTGAACCGTTCTTTTCTTTAATTGCTTTTATCTTGTACTCATTGAGATAGGCCTCGACACCCTTCAGCAGCCCGTAAAATGCGCTTTCAGCAGTATTCGGGATATAAGAGAAAACTGAGTTTTCAAGATCATAATCAATAGCCTTGAGAACAGGCGGTGTAAGCAGCTCTCCAAGTTTCTTGCGTTCTTTATATATAGCTTCATCTGTACCCCTTGAGAAATAGATACGCTCGAAAGAACATTTTCTTGGAGGGAGAACGTCGCGCAGCTGGTCTACTGATACAGCCCCGGATGCCTTCACGATAACTGCATGCGCTGGTGGCAATTCATTAACATCCCCTGTCTTCACATTAAAGACTGTCTGGATTACAGGTCTTTCAGAAGCAACCACAACAACCTCGTCATCATAGTAATAGAAAGCAGGCCTTATACCGGAGGGATCCCGCATTACAAACGAATCCCCATGACCTATCATCCCGGCCATTACATAACCGCCATCCCAGTCGCGGCTCGATTTACTTAGTATTGATTTAACATCCAGGTTCTGTTCGATAAGCGGTGATATTTCTTTCTTCGAATGACCCTGCGACTTGAACATCCTGAAAAGTCTCTCATTCTCCTCATCAAGCCTGTGTCCAACATTTTCAAGAACAGTTACCGTATCTGAAAAGTCGACAGGCTTCTGTCCGAGTTCCACGAGGTGATTAAATATCTCCGAAACATTGGTGAGATTAAAATTACCGGCCATCACCAGGTTTTTCGATCTCCAGTTGTTCTCACGGCTTACAGGGTGTACAGAGTCGATATTGTATTTACCGTATGTGCCATACCTGAGGTGGCCAAGGTAAACATCGCAGGCAAAAGGGATGTTCTCCCTAATGAAATCAGCATCTTCAGGATTGCTTCCATACTCTTTGTTTATCCTGTCAATATCACTGTATATGGTCCCGAAGATTTCCTTTATTGCATCGGGTTTGTTTGATCTCTGCCTGAATATATAACGGTTACCTGGTTCTTTGCCAAGCTTTATACCTGCAATACCTGCCCCATCCTGTCCCCTGTTATGCTGTTTTTCCATCATCAGGTACATCTTCTGAAGGCCGTATGCCCAGGTACCATATTTCTCAATATAGAACTCAAGCGGTTTCCGCAATCTTATCATTGCTATACCGCATTCGTGTTTTACCTGGTCGCTCATAATTATTTAATATTCAGATCTGGAAAACTAATTACACAGGGCACCATGTAGGCATTCGGGTATTTCTTCCTTACAAGTGCTAGTGTTTTTGCCGCTTCCAGTTTTGTCCGGAAGTCACCTGCCCTTACAAGAAAATAAGCTGGCCTGTCGTATTCGGCATAAGACGTAATTTCCGGGAACTCAACCATGAATTCGGCTCTTACTTTTGCAGATTCCTCCCTGGCATTCCTGTTTGAGCTGCGGTATATCTGTATCCTGAATCCTTCCATACCGCCGTTGAGCATCCGGTTACCAAGAATATACCTGCTCATAAGTGTATCAACCTGGGGATCCTGGTAAATACTAAGTTCACCGGCCCCTTCAGTTGTTTTCTTTACAGGGAAGAGATCAGATGTATGTATAAATACCTGGGATTGAGCAATACCAAGGAATACTGCATGTAAAAAGAAAATAAAAATTGCCCTTTTTATCATGAGGCAAAAGTAATATTCATTCCGGTAATTACCAGCCTGAATTTTATATTTTTCTAAACAGGGGAAAGTGCTGATGATGATTTTACAGCCAGGTAATAATAATTGCTCTTTGATCCGGCTATTACAAAGTTCCCTGAGCTAATAAGGTCTATTGACTGACCGAATGCATCAGTAGTCTTTGAATCACATGAGCTGAACATTCTCACAATGCCGGAAATTTTTGTCCGTTCACCCAGGAAATCAACTATAAGGCAGTTTTTATTAAGCACTATAAACTGGCCGGCACCATCACTTTTTATTTCTGTTCCTGAATTCCGGAATTCGAGGTACTGTTTCTGAAGTGAGTCGCCCTTAAAGAAATACTTCGCTGCGAAGGCATTGTCAGCAGTGCCTGTGTTAATTGAAAGTTCTGTTCTCCCTGATACAAGCGGGTTACCCTCATCGTCAACAGTAATACCCTGGCTGGCAGCGCTGTAAGCTGGATTATTATAGAGTTCCTTCTCGTAGATCTTCTGGAAATCCTGGTTATATTTTACAACCGAAGCTTTCATTTTCCCGCCTGTGCCGATGCGTGTCATTGCCATATATAAATTACCTGAAGCGTCGGTGGCCACAGATCTTACAGCAATATAAGATGAATAAACCGAGTCCTGCCTGAAGCTTATAGAACCATCTGCCCCGATAACTATAAGAGAAAGACCTGTGATTTCCCTTTTTGCCGAATCAGGGTCAGCAGAACCAACTGCGAGGTAGCTGCCGTTACCTAAATCACAAAGTGCAGTATGGTCAACTGTAAAAGATGTAGTGAATGTTGTATCCCAGTCTGCCTGGCCAGAGGTCCCTATCCTGCTTATCTCCATTTTGCCTTCAGTGACCCCTGCTGCAATGAAACATCCTGTTGCCGGGATCACAGCCGTAAGAGCCCCCTGCTTTGAAGGTTTATATTCGAGAGTCCTGATCCCGTTAAGGTCGGTAAGCAAAAGGTATTGATTGCCTTCCATCTGTCCGCATGATACAATGCCGGTATCCGCGGTATTCCTTACACAAAGAGCCTTACCTTTGCCATAGGTTCTCTCCCATACAATGTTTTCTCCGCTCTTTTTGCAGGACAGGAGAGCAAGGGCAACGAAAAGGGAAAGTACCAGTTTATTCATTTTATTATCAGTCTAAGGCAGCAAGTATCTCATCGGTCATTGCCATGTTATGGTAGACATTCTGGATGTCATCATCATCTTCGAGGGTTTCTATAAACCTCATTATTTTTTTTGCTGAATCGACGTCAACCTTTTTAAGGTCGTTCGGAATTCTTTTAAGGCCGGCATCCTCGGTCTCAAGACCAAGTTCCTCAAGTTTTTTGTTTAGTGATCCGAAGTCTTCCATTGCACATGTAATGGTTATTGTATCCTCATCAGCATCTATTTCCTGGGCACCGGCATCAATAAGGTCAAGTTCAATGTCATCAACCTTGATATTCTCATTTTTAATAGTAAAAATGCCTTTTCTTTCAAAAAGGAAACTGAGTGAACCATTGGTTCCAAGGTTGCCTCCGTGCCTGTTGAATGCGGCTCTTACAGTTGAAACTGTACGGTTATTATTATCAGTAAGGCATTCAACGAAAACAGCAACACCGCCCGGCCCATAACCTTCGAAAGTGGCCTCTGTATAGCTTGTTGCGTCAGCCCCGGTTGCTTTCTTTATTGCACGCTCAATATTATCTTTTGGCATGTTAGCCCCCTTGGCATTCTGAACGGCGAGCCTTAACCTCGGGTTAAGATCGGGGTCCCCGCCCCCGTCTTTGGCTGCTATCATAATTTCCTTGATGATCTTTGTGAAGATCTTTCCGCGTTTTGCATCGGCGGCGCCCTTCTTACGCTTAATGGTTGACCATTTATTGTGACCTGACATAGTGTGATTATTAGTTAGATAGTTTTGGACTCACAAAATTAAATAATTCTTTGAATCTAAAAATGACACTTTTCCTAAATAGAAAAAAACATCCCTGGTTGACAGTTCACCGTTGAAAAAACAGTGTTTACCGATTTGATTTTCCCTGAATACTTATTATGGCAATCTTTGTAATGCTGCCGGTCCAATTTGAATAGGCATGCAGCTTGTATCATACGATGGAAAGTTTAATTTTGCCTAAGACATCCCATCCCTGGAGGATTTAAATTTTCTTCATCATGAAAAGAGGAGCAGTTATATTGATCCATATTCTTTTCTGGACAATTGCCAGTATAATACCTCATATAATACTCCTGGCCTCGAGTCCTGCAATGCCAAGGGGGCTGATAATTTACCAGTCGGCCACACAGATCTATTATATAGTGGTGTTTTACTTCATTTATTTTTTTGTGAGTCCGGTTACTATTGAGAACAGCAGGAAACTTACAACAATGCTTATTATCTCCGGGACCTCGGTTGTGTTCCTGTTCTTCCTGAAGCTTGGCAAAGTGATAATGATCGACTCGAAGTACTCGCTGAACCTTACCCAGTACGGTATTTATTCACCCGGTCATTATGCAAGTGACATACTCTATATAATTTTCTATTCAGCCTTTGCAATTCTTATCAAGATGATAGTAAGGTGGTATGATGAGCGACAGGCGGCTGATGAAAAGATGCTGAGGGACCACAAATTCGAACTTGAGCTGCTTAAGGCTCAGCTCAACCCTCATTTCTTTTTTAATACTCTCAATAATATATATAGTCTGGTATACAAGAAATCTGACGAGGCACCGGCTGCCCTGATGAAGATGTCAGATATAATGAGGTATATGCTCTATGAGTCAAAAGCAGAGAAAGTACCTCTTGAAAAGGAACTCGAATACCTTGAAGATTACATTGAACTTCAGAAACTGAGGTACACTGATCCGGGATTCATTGAATACTCTGTTACAGGCAACATGGATGGCCATTATATACCTCCTATGATGCTGCTGTCATTTGTAGAAAATGCATTTAAGCATGGCAAGAAGAGAGTCTCAAACCCCGGCATAATAATAAGGATAGAAGCAACTGGCAAATACCTGAACTTCATTGTTTCAAACTATATAATTGATAACCCTGTAAAGGAACACCAGGGTCATTCGGGGATAGGCATGAACAATATAAAGAGGAGGCTTGAACTTCTTTATCCTGGTTCTCACGATCTGTCGATAAATACAAGCGAAGGCAGATATACTGTCAATTTGAAGATTTACACAAACATCTGAACAAATGGAACTCAATTGTATTGCAATAGATGATGAGCCCCTGGCTCTTGAAATAATCACAGCTTATATCGAAAAGGTACCATTTCTTAAACTTCTCACAACCTTCGATAACGCAATCGATTCGATAGACTACCTGAGGAAGAACAAAGTTGACCTCATGTTCCTCGACATAGAGATGGAATCTCTTTCAGGAATCCAGCTTCTTCATGCCCTTAAAGATAGGCCTGAAGTAATTTTTACAACTGCATATGACTCGTACGCTGTCGAGGGATTCGAACTTGAAGCTGCAGACTATCTTCTTAAGCCAATAAGCTTTGAACGCTTTGTCAAATCGGTGGACAGGGTTTACAACAAGATGGTTGCAAAAAAGTCGAAAGGGGAAAAACCGGCCGCGACACGGCCTTCCAGCACAGGTAATTTTATTTTTGTAAAGACAGAAAACAGGCTTCAGAAAGTGGCATTCAGTGAGATACTTTATATTGAAGGCCAGGGAGACTATCTTAAGATCGTTACAACCACATCGAGGATAATGACGCTTCAGAATTTCAAGAAATTCGAGGAGACACTGCCACACGAAAACTTTATCCGGGTGCATAAGTCATACCTTGTTGCCCTTAATAAAATTGAAAGCATCACACGGAACAGGATAAAGATTGGAAATACCCTAATTCCTGTCAGCGACAGTTATAAAGACGCCTTCTTTGAAGCCATAAGCAGGAAGGGTCTCCTGTAGACATTTATCAGTTTTTTAACAGGTCTGTTACTTTTTCATATTTTTGCGGCCGGCAGGATGGCCGTGAATATCAGGTCGCTGTCAGTGAAATCAGAATCAGAGAATACGATGTCAAAAAAGTTATATATAGAGACATACGGCTGCCAGATGAATGTGGCCGACAGCGAAGTTGTCGCATCAATCCTTGGCAATGAAGGCTATGAACTTACAAGCCAGCCTGCAGATGCTGAGCTTATACTGATAAACACCTGTTCAATCCGCGAGAATGCTGAACAGAAGATTTGGAACAGGCTTGAATCCCTTGGCCCTTATAAAAGGAAAAACAAGAGCCTAATTGTAGGTGTTATCGGATGCATGGCTGAAAGGCTGAAAGAGGAATTGCTTGAAAAACGGAAACTTGTTGATATCGTAGTCGGACCCGACGCTTACAGGACCCTCCCCGGGCTTGTTATCGAGGCAGGTGAAGGACATAAGGCTGTAAATGTGCTGCTTTCAAGGGAAGAGACCTACGCTGACATCAACCCTGTGAGAATGGACAGGAATGGTGTCACTGCATTTATTTCAATAATGAGAGGTTGCAACAACATGTGTGCCTACTGTGTGGTTCCTTATGTCAGGGGAGCTGAAAGAAGCAGGGAGCCGCAGTCAATTATTAACGAGGCAAGTTTACTCTTCGACAACGGTTACAGGGAGGTCACACTGCTCGGCCAGAATGTTGATTCCTATCTTTATTCAGATGAAAATGGCACCACAACATTTCCACAGCTGCTTGAAAAAGTTGCATTGATAAACCCTTTGCTGCGGGTACGCTTTTCCACATCACACCCGAAGGATATTTCCGACGATCTGCTGCATACTATAGCGAAGCATTCAAATATTTGCAGGCATATCCACCTGCCTGCTCAGAGCGGAAGTTCAAGGATACTCAAGCTGATGAACAGGGAATATACCCGCGAGAGTTACATGGAACGTATAACTGCAATAAGGAACATCCTTCCAGGTTGTTCAATTTCGACAGACCTTATATCAGGATTCTGCACGGAGACAGAGGAAGATCACAAAGATACCCTTTCGCTTATGGAATGGGCCGGCTTTGACTTTGCATACATGTTCAAATATAGCGAACGACCGGGCACCAAGGCTGCAAGAAAATATAAAGACGATGTTCCTGATGAAATAAAGACAAGAAGGCTGAATGAGATAATAGCGCTTCAGAATAAGCTGTCGGCAAAGAGTAAGAAGGAAGATACAGGGAAGATACATAATGTGCTTATCGAGGGTAGCTCAAAAAAATCATCCGATCATCTCTACGGGAGGAACAGCCAGAACAAGGTTGTTGTATTTCCCGGGGAAGGCAGGTCACCAGGGGAGTTTGTTAATATTCAGGTTGAAAGAAGTACTTCAGCAACATTAATAGGCAGGATAGCTGACTTTTAATCTTTTTTATTCGAAATCTTTGGTTTAACTTGCATCTTCTCAAATCTACTGCCATGAAAATCAAAGTTCTTTTAATCATTTTACTGGCATTATGCCAGTTGGTACCCTCTTATGGGCAGAATAAGGAAAAATCCCAGAAGAAAGTTATCCTGACCGGTAATATCAGGGATAAGGATAATATGCCTGTTGAAGCTGCCGTTATCTTCATTGATTCAGTTTTTACTAAAACTGTTACCGACGAACAGGGCGATTACAGGATAAAGGTTGATCAATCAGCAAGGAATATACTTGCAGTTAAATCTGATAAAGGTTTCGGCAGCGCTGAGATCGGGGAGGATCGCAAGATAAATATCACCCTCAATCAGAGTCCGTCAAAAATACCTGCAGTGATCGCAAAAGGTCTTAAGGATAACAGCGCCAGCCTTGCAAAGAAAGAAAAGCTGAATACCTACCCGAACATATATGAAATGATAAGGGCTGAGTTACCCGGAGTAACTGTCAGTGGTACGAGTATCACTATCAAACAGGGTCATTCATTCTTCGGCTCTTCAACTCCATTGTTTGTTGTAAACGGTGTAAAAGTGCCTTCAATAGATTACATAGTCCCTACCCAGGTTAAAAAGATCGAACTTCTTACAGGATCTTCAGCAGCTATGTATTCAGGTGTTGACGGTGCTCCCGGCGTGATTAAGATTACTCTTAAGAGCGGAGGCGATCAGTAGATCAGCCCTGCCCCACAAAACAATACTATTGTATATGACAACCAGAATCATTTTTGGACTGATTATAATTTCTACCCTGTGCTCTTTTCCCGGATTCGCACAGAAGGCAGAAAAGAAGCGTATTATCACAGGTATTGTGACAGATCCTGATAAAAAACCCCTGCCGGATGTAAAAATCCTGATTGACAGGAAAAATGCAGACTGTTCGACGAACAAAAACGGCTATTATAAAATAAAAGTAAAGGCAGGTGATAAAACCCTTACGGCCTTTTCAGATTACAACGGGATGAAAGAGGTTCCGATAGAGGGTAAAACAACTATCGATTTCGAACTTTTTAAAGCGAGTCCCACCCCTATAATTGAAAATCAGAACAAACGCATTGATGAAACAGTCAATGTTGGCTACGGATCGATGAAGAAGAAAGACATGTCGACAAATGTATCGCAGGTCGACGCCCAGAATCCGAAGTTTTCCTCCTATACGAATATCTATGATATGATAAAACATTCGGTACCGGGGGTAAGAGTTGAAGGCACTTCAATTTATGTTGTTGAACCATCATCCCTGAATGCATCAAATCAACCACTTATTCTTGTTGACGGAACACCTGTAAGTTCCCTTGATGGCATTGAGCCCAATATGGTAAAGTCAATATCGGTGCTGAAAGGTGCCTCAGCGACAATTTATGGTACACGTGCCGCTCACGGTGTTATACTGATAACCCTTATGAGGGGAGCAAAGAAATAGTTACTTCTTCTCGGGTGTCCTTATTGTGATCATCAGCTCATCGAGCTGCTTATCAGAAATTTTAGACGGTGTTTCGATCATTACATCACGGCCGGCGTTATTCTTCGGGAATGCGATAAAATCCCTTATCGAATCCTGTCCGCCGAAGAGGGCAACAAGCCTGTCGAAACCAAATGCTATTCCTCCGTGAGGAGGTGCTCCGTAACGAAATGCATTAACCAGGAACCCGAACTGGTGATCAGCCTCTTCCTCGGTGAAGCCAAGGACCCTGAACATAAGCTTCTGTATAGCCGGGTCGTGTATCCTTATTGATCCTCCTCCGATTTCCACCCCGTTTATCACAAGGTCGTAAGCATTTGCCCTTACAGCTCCCGGGTCTGTCTCCATCATTGCAAGGTCCTCAGGTTTTGGAGATGTGAACGGGTGATGCATCGCGTAGAAACGTTTTGTCTCCTCATCCCATTCAAGGAGAGGGAAGTCAACAACCCACAATGGAGCATACACGGAAGGATTACGAAGACCCATCCTGTTTCCCATTTCGAGCCTTAACTCACATAATGCTGAAAGCGTTTTTTTCCTGTCGCCTGCAAGAATTAATATGAGGTCACCCTGTTTTGCTTCAATTTTCCCAGCCCATGCTTTGAGATCCTCAGGTGTGTAGAATTTATCTATTGAAGATTTCAGGGTACCGTCTGTGCCATACCTTATATAAACCAGGCCTTTTGCACCAATCTGCGGCTTTTTAACAAATTCAGTAAGTTCATCAAGCTGTTTGCGTGTGTACTCCGAAGCACCATTCACACAAATCGCACCAATATATTCTGCTGCATCGAAAACTGAAAATCCTTTCCCTTTGGCAGCATCAGTCAGATCATTGAACTTCATTCCAAACCGCAGGTCGGGTTTGTCACTACCATAATTTGTCATCGCATCCTGGTAGGACATCTTCTGGAAGGGCTTATCAAAATTTATCCCTTTTACTTCACTGAAGAGGTGTTTTGCAAGACCTTCAAATGTATTTAGTATGTCGTCCCTTTCAATGAACGACATCTCACAGTCAATCTGTGTGAACTCGGGCTGCCTGTCTGCCCTGAGATCCTCATCGCGGAAGCACTTCACAAGCTGGAAATACTTGTCCATGCCTGCAACCATAAGCAGCTGCTTGAAAGTCTGTGGTGATTGTGGAAGCGCATAAAAGGTCCCCGGCTGCAACCTTGATGGCACAACAAAATCCCTGGCACCCTCAGGCGTTGATTTTATAAGAACTGGCGTCTCTATTTCAATAAAGCCATTTGAATCCAGGTAATTACGAGTCTCCTTAGCAACCCTGTGGCGCAGAACAAGGTTATTCTTAACAGGGTTTCTCCTGAGGTCGAGGTAGCGGAATTTCATTCTTAGCTCTTCTCCGCCATCGGTCTCATCATCAATTGTGAAAGGTGGAAGTTCACTCTGGTTAAGAACAGTAACAGATCCTGATATTATTTCAATATCGCCTGTAGGTATCTTCTGATTTTTATTACTCCTTTCCTCCACAGTTCCCGTGACCTGGATAACCCACTCCCTGCCGAGCTTCCTTGCTTCCTCACAGAGTTTGCTGTCTGTCGCCATATTAAAAACGAGCTGGGTGATTCCGTACCTGTCACGAAGATCGATAAAAGTCATGCCGCCGAAGTCGCGTGACTTGTGTACCCATCCTGCAAGTTTTACTTCTTTACCCTTATCTGAGATCCTTAACTCGCCGCATGTATGTGTCCTGTACATTTTGCCTGTAATTGAATTTCCAGCAAAAATAGAAAATAATCCTTACCGGGATCATGACCTTTGGTGCTGCAAAGTAATATAAAGGTGAAAGTTCCATTTTCTTCTTACTTTTGCTTTATCGCAAATGACATGGAGAGGGAAACCCGTGACGAGTATTATATGAGATCTGCACTGGCAGAGGCGGAAAAAGCCCTGTCGAAGCAGGAGGTTCCGGTGGGTGCGGTTGTTGTATGCAACGATCAGATTATTGCCCGTGCGCATAATCTTACCGAAACCCTTACCGACCCTACAGCCCACGCTGAAATGCAGGTAATCACAGCTGCCGCCTCACACCTTGGGGGAAAATACCTCCAGGGATGCACTTTATATGTAACAGTTGAACCATGCCCTATGTGTGCAGCTGCTCTTGGCTGGAGCCAGGTTTCATCCCTTGTTTATGGCTGCGATGATGAGAAGAAAGGATACACACTGATAAAAGGGCAGCTTCTGCATCCCAGGACAAAGATCAGGAAAGGGATACTCTCTGAACAATGTTCTGCCCTGATGTCGGGATTTTTCAGGTCAAAAAGAATAAAAAAAGTTAAGCACAATACGTAATTAAACATTAACAAGAGCTATGAAATTCGATAACAGCAGGACAATCATTTCGGGAAGGATAAGGCTGTTCGGTGCAACAGTGTTGCTAATAGTATACATGGTGCTGACCTATGTCGCAAACTTAATCCGGTTCCCGATACTGGGGATCAATGAGACAGTACTTACACTGATCCTTGTTGCAATCTACCTTGCAATAGCTTTTTACCCGATGGTTATGAACCACCAGTTCATTAGCTACTCCGACGATGATGAGAAAATTGTTATAAGGTATTTTAATGCAGGTATCGTGGGTGGTAAAAAGAACTCTGTCGAAATCAGGAAAGCTGATTTTGCAGGATACCGCCGTGACAGGAAGTTTTTCGGACTGATACAGAGTATCACCCTGTTTCACCAGTTGCCACAGGGGGTTGCAAAATATCCTCCAGTATTTATAAGTAATCTTAATTCGAAAGAAAAAGCCAAACTTCTTAACTCGCTTTATTCTTTCACACCTCATGATGCAGAAGAGGTAAAAGTATAACATGAGTAAAATCATTTTTAGTCACGTTTGGTTAGTAAACCTTTGTGCTTTCATTTTCAATCTCTAATAGCAATCTAAAAACCTATATTTATGAACGTTGATAAGATAATGAGCAACCTCGAGAAGAAACATCCCGGGGAGGTTGAATACCTGCAGGCTGTGCGTGAAGTACTCGAATCAATAGAGGAAGTGTACAATGAAAACCCGCAGTTTGAGTCGGCGAAGATCATTGAAAGGATCATTGAACCCGACAGGGCAATAATGTTTAAGGTTCCCTGGGTCGACGATGAGGGAAACGTAAGGGTAAACCTCGGTTACAGGGTTCAGTTTAACAATGCTATCGGTCCTTATAAAGGAGGTCTCCGCTTCCACCCGAGTGTTAACCTGTCAATTCTTAAATTCCTTGGATTCGAGCAGATCTTCAAGAACTCACTCACAACCCTTCCAATGGGTGGTGGGAAAGGTGGTTCAGACTTTGATCCAAAAGGAAAATCAAATGCAGAGGTGATGCGTTTCTGCCAGTCATTCATGCTTGAGCTCTGGAAGTACATAGGTCCTGAAACTGACGTACCTGCCGGTGATATAGGCGTTGGCGGACGCGAGATCGGTTTCCTTTATGGCATGTACAAGAAACTTGCAGGTGAACATACAGGTGTTCTTACAGGCAAAGGAATAAACTGGGGTGGATCACTTATCCGTCCTGAAGCAACAGGTTTCGGTTGCGTATATTTTGCAAAGGAAATGCTTGCAACACGCGGTGAGACATTTGAAGGCAAGAGGGTGGCTATCTCCGGTTTCGGTAACGTTGCATGGGGTGCAGCCCTTAAGGTAACAGAACTTGGAGGCAAGGTTGTCACAATCTCAGGACCCGATGGTTATGTATATGACCCGGAAGGCATATCAGGTAAGAAAATCGATTATATGCTCGAACTTAGAGCTTCAAATGAAGATATAGTAAAACCATACTCATTCGAGTTCCCTGGTGTTGAATTCCACGAAGGCAAACATCCATGGGAAGTTAAGGCTGACATTGCCCTCCCATGTGCCACACAGAATGAACTGAACGCTGAAGATGCACGTAACCTTGTTAAGAATGGTTGCATATGCGTATGTGAAGGTGCCAATATGCCAAGCACACCGGAAGCTATCGAGATCATCCAGAAGAACGGACTTCTCTTTGCCCCTGGTAAAGCAGCCAATGCAGGTGGTGTTGCAACATCCGGACTTGAAATGTCGCAGAACTCAATGAAACTCAGCTGGAGCAGGAATGAAGTCGACAACCGTCTCCACGAGATCATGTGCAATATCCATACACAGTGCCTCAAATACGGTAAGAAACCTGATGGTTATGTTGATTATGTAAAAGGTGCTAACATTGCAGGCTTCCTGAAAGTTGCAAACGCAATGCTCGACACGGGAGTCCTTTAGAGAATATATATTTATAAGAAAAGGCGTCAGACTGACGCCTTTTTTTGTTCCTGTCTTTTTGGTAAATTTGTATTGTCTCAATTCCTCGTGCCATGTCTGAAATTTCGCTGAAGCATAAGATTGCTTTGAGCCTGATTCCCCGTATCGGGGATATCAATGCCCGAAAGCTGGTGTCGCATATCGGATCTGTTGAAGGGGTTTTCAAGGAACCTTACAGTTCACTTGTCAAAATTCCGGGCATTGGTTCAGGCCTTGCCAGGTATATCTGCGAAAGAAGCTACCTGGAAACAGCAGAGAAGGAAGCTGAGTATATTGATAAGAAAGGGATACGCACATTTTTCTACCTCGATCCCGATTACCCATACCGCCTGAGGCAATGTGAAGATTCTCCCGTGATCTTCTACTATATCGGAAGCAGCAATCTGAATTCATCAAGGATATTAAGCATTGTCGGAACAAGAAATGCCACAGCAAGGGGCAGGGAGATCTGCGACAGGATAGTGGCCGGATTGGCACAGGGGCATCCCGACCTGATCATTGTAAGCGGGCTTGCTTATGGGATCGATATAACAGCACATAAAGCAGCCCTTGCAAATAAACTGCAGACAATTGGCGTCCTGGGACACGGATTCAGGACGACTTACCCGGCAGTCCACAGGTCGATAGCTGAATCGATGAAAACAACTGGAGGACTTGTTTCCGATTTTCTTTCCGATGAATTACCAGAGAGAAACAATTTCATTAAGAGGAACAGGATCATAGCGGGTCTTGCCGATGCAACACTTGTTGTTGAATCGGGCATACAGGGTGGAGCACTTATCACTGCCGATATTGCCAATTCGTACAACAGGGATGTTTTCGCAGTGCCCGGTCGCCCCGAGGATCCATGGTCGGCCGGCTGTAATAATCTTATAAAAAGAAACAAGGCAGCCCTCGTTGAAACAGCTGATGATATTGAATACTTCCTCGACTGGAAACCTGAGAAATGCAAAGTACCTGTACAGAAAGTCCTTTTCACTGATCTCCAGGATGATGAGAAAAGAATATTTGAAGAAATTAACCGTGAGGGTGAAATGAATATCGATCATCTCTGCCGCCTTACAGGTCTTCCTGTTTACAGGCTTTCTTCATTGCTCCTCAGGATGGAATTATGCGGAATAATACGGTGTTTTCCCGGTAACATTTACAGGACAGCCAATTAGCAAGGTTTAAAAAATAAACCATCAACAGCCATTTTGCTTCATAAACAAAGGACTTCCGTTTAATATCATATTTTTATTAAACCCTTATCCTCAATTAATTAAAATTAAAAATTCCGTCGTTTTTGCTTTGTAATATCCTTTACTATTTCTAATTTTTCACTAATACTTTTCATCCTCAAATCTTTAACCTTCATTAAACTTATCAATTATGGATCCAAGAGTTCAGCAGTTCATGGCAATGATAAAAGCCAAGAATCCCGGTGAAAATGAATTCCACCAGGCAGTACAGGAGGTATCAGAATCTTTGATACCCTTTATTGAAGAAAATCCAAAATACAAGCACGCAAAGATCCTCGAGAGAATTGCCGAGCCTGAAAGAACAATAATATTCAGGGTTCCCTGGCTCGACGATAAAGGTGAGATACAGATAAACCGCGGGTTCAGGATCGAGATGAACAGCGCTATAGGCCCCTATAAAGGAGGGCTGAGATTCCATCCAACAGTTAACCTTGGGATACTCAAATTCCTTGCATTTGAACAGGTATTCAAAAACAGTCTAACCACTCTCCCAATGGGTGGCGGAAAAGGGGGATCTGACTTCGACCCTAAAGGCAAGTCTGACAATGAGGTGATGAGATTCTGCCAGAGCTTTATGACCGAACTATTCAGGCATATTGGTCCTGATACTGACGTGCCGGCAGGTGACATTGGAGTTGGAGGCCGCGAAATTGGCTTCCTGTTCGGCCAGTACAAGCGCCTGAGAAACGAATTTACAGGCGTCCTTACAGGAAAAGGCATCGAATGGGGTGGCTCGCTTATACGCCCTGAAGCAACAGGTTATGGCGCAACTTACTTCGCAGAAGAGATGCTTAAGACAAGAGGCGACTCAATGAAAGGAAAAACTGTTTGCGTGTCCGGCTCAGGCAACGTTGCACAGTACGCCTGTGAGAAAGTAACACAGATGGGCGGTAAGGTGGTGACCCTCTCCGACTCTGACGGATTTATATACGATCCTAAAGGTGTGGATGCAGAAAAGCTTAAATTCATAATGGATCTCAAAAATGTCAGAAGAGGCAGGATAAAGGAATATGCCGAGAAATACGGAGTTGAATATTTCGAAGGCAAGCGTCCATGGGGAATCAAGTGCGATGTGGCTATGCCTAATGCAACTCAGAACGAGATCAACGAGGATGAAGCAAAAACTCTTGTTAAGGATGGTTGCGTTTGCGTCTCTGAAGGTGCCAACATGCCATCAACAATTGAAGCTGTCAATGTATTCCTTAATGCAGGGATACTATACGGCCCGGGGAAAGCTGCAAATGCTGGTGGTGTTGCAACATCCGGACTTGAGATGACCCAGAACTCGATGAGACTTCCATGGTCGAGGGAAGAGGTCGACGACAGGCTGCATACAATTATGAAAAATATACACGAGACCTGTGTAAGGTACGGAACAAAAGAGAATGGCTTCATCAACTATGTTGACGGTGCCAATATCGGAGGTTTCGTCAAAGTAGCCAATGCTATGATGGCACAGGGGGTAGTGTAATAATTTTCCTCTTTTATACAGAGCCGCAATCAAATGCGGCTCTACTTTTTTATATTTGCACCCTGAATTTCGGATTATGCAGCTCATCGATACACATACCCATCTCTACCTGCCTGAGTTTGACAACGACAGGGATGAGGCTGTGAAAAATGCAGTAGCTTCAGGGGTGACTCATATGATGATGCCGAATATCGACATCGCTTCGGTTCCTGCCATGATGTCTGCGGCATCACGATACCCGGGGATTTGTCTTCCAATGATCGGACTGCACCCTACTTCTGTAAAGGAAGACTGGAAGAATCAGCTTGATGAGCTTGTAAGCCTGGTACCAAAAAACAATTTCCATGCTGTCGGCGAGATCGGGATAGATCTTTACTGGGACAAGACTTTTATTAAAGAACAGCTCGAGGCTTTCAGAATTCAGATCAGGCTGTCGCTTGAATTGAAACTGCCTCTTGTAATACATTCAAGAAACGCATTCCCTGAGATATTCTCTGTTCTCGATGAATTCAAAAACGAAAAGCTGAAAGGTGTTTTCCATGCATTTTCAGGCGACCTTCCAACTGCAAAAAAGGCTCTTTCACTGGGCTTCAGACTCGGAATAGGAGGTATTGTGACATTCAAAAACTCAGGCCTTGATAAGGTTGTTGCCGAAACAGGTCCCTCTGACCTTATCCTCGAAACAGATTCCCCGTATCTTGCTCCTGTTCCTCACAGGGGAAAAAGAAATGAGAGTGCTTATATTTGCATTGTGAACCGTAAGCTTGCAGATATCTTTAATATGGAGGCTTATGAAATAGCTTCCATAACTTCAAAAAACTCAAGAGAGCTTTTCAATCTCTAAACAATGGCCTCAGACAAAACAATATCGATCCTTATAATATACACCGGAGGAACAATTGGCATGGTGAATGACCCGGTAACGGGCTCGCTTGTTCCTATAAATTTTTCAGATGTCTCCGACCAGCTGCCTGAACTCAAGAGATTCGGGTACAGGCTTAAGTCTGTTTCCTTTGATCCGGCAACAGATTCCTCGAACATAGAACCTGCCACATGGGTTAAGATGGCAAAGGTTATAGAGGAAAACTATAATGATTTTGATGGATTTGTTATCCTTCATGGAACGGATACAATGGCTTATTCAGCCTCAGCACTAAGCTTTATGCTTGAGAATCTTGAGAAGCCTGTTATTTTTACCGGATCTCAGCTTCCAATAGGTGTTCTCCGTACCGATGGAAAGGAAAACCTGATAACCGCCATCGAAATTGCAGCAGCCAGGAGCAACGGTTTGCCTGTTGTTCCTGAAGTTTGTATTTATTTCGACAGCAAGCTAATGCGTGGCAACAGGACTACCAAAATAAGTGCCGAACAGTTCGATGCATTTGATTCACCCAATTATGCCCCGCTCGCCGAGGCTGGGCTTCATATTAAGTTCAATACCAGCCAGATCAGCTACCCTGTTATACGTCGTGATCTGACTGTTCATACAGGTATTTCCACAGATGTGGCCCTTCTAAAACTGTTTCCCGGCATAAGCAGGAACTTCGTAAGGGCAGTTGCAGGCACAGCCGGGCTTAAGGCTATTATACTTGAGACATTCGGAGCAGGTAATGCACCGACATTCAAGTGGTTTCTCGACGAACTCAGCGGCTTTATTAACCGCGGAGGTCTCATACTGAATGTGACGCAGTGCCATGGCGGTACTGTTGAGATGGGGCTGTATGAGACAAGCAGGGAAATGCTGAATGCAGGTGTTATAAGCGGAAGGGACATTACTTCCGAAGCTTCAGTAACAAAGCTTATGCATCTGCTTGGACGCTTTGATTCGAGGGAGAAAGTCATTTTCTACCTGAATAAATCACTTGCAGGGGAAATAAGCTGAGCTGTTTTTATTGAGAATTTTTTTGATTAATTTTGGCCGCTGTTTTCTTCACAGGATACATGCATTTAAGGAGTGATGCAGGAGTGGTTTAACTGGCACGCCTGGAAAGCGTGTGTACTCCAAAAGGGTACCGGGGGTTCGAATCCCCCTTACTCCGCAAAACTTTAATGACCCCGCCACCGGCGGGGTTTTTATTTTGGCGACAGGGCGTTGAAAGCCTGCTTTCAAAAGCCCGGGAGACGAAATAAAAAGACCCGGAGGGTCATTAAAGTTTTGCAGGGGGCCCCGGCAGGGATCACCGACGGTAATCCCCGGATCTCATCCCATGAACTCACCCCCCTGCCCCCTCTCTAAGATTAGAGAGGGGGTGATCAAATATTACCCGGAGGGTCATTAAAGTTTTGCAGGGGGCCCCGAGAGGGATCACCGAAGGTAATCCCCGGATCTCATCCCATGAACTCACCCTCCCCTGCAGCCTGGCTCCCTTGGGGATAGAGGACACTAAATGAAATGCAGCAACCAGTACCGGCTGCTGCACTCTTTAACCTAAACTAACTACGGAAGCGTGATCGCCTTGAAATATCTTATAACGAAAACCAGTATGAAAACTTCACAAGGAAAATATTATTTCCACTCACCCTGAACAGGTCATGCATATCATTGCCGTAGGAGAACAAACCATCAGAATCAGTACTGGTCCTCCCCTGCGACCAAACCAGATACAGGGTCGAACCTGGCCTGTACTCCCATCGTACAACAAGGTTGGAACGGAACTGGCGGAAATTGAAATTAGGATTTGAGATATCATAATCATTATGCCCGTCGGAATTCTCATCAATTGAATAAGAATTATTCTCCGGATGGAATGTTATCTCCGACCCGCTGAATGTCCGGTACCTGTTATTGAATTCACCTGCCGATGGATTGGTGATCCTCTTGAAATCTGAATAGGTGCCAGCGGAAACGAAAGGCTGCCCGTAATATTCGATACTTAATTCAGGGTTGATAGTGTAATTAATCCTGAATGTGAATGCAAGTGTACTCTGATTAAGGCTTGCAAAAAGATATCGAGGATCTTCAGCTGTCCAGGCTGTTGCAACATATTGTAATTCATTTTTTTCAATACTATATTCCGGTTCAACTGATACTGCAAGTGAATTTGTCGGGCGGTAGTTCAGGTTAGCATAATAACTGTGTCCTGAAGAACTGTTTCTATCTCCTCTCCCATGGTAGTTTCCTGCAAAAAAGGAAAGCTTTTTCGTCTGATCACTTCCAAAGTTAAGATTGAACCCTGTATTTCCAGGCCTGACAAAAGAGGGCCCCCCGCGCAGCAGTGTTGTTGAGATATTCTGACCCTGCCTGTTGAACTGGCCGTTTATCCTCCATTTATTCCTGAACTGTGAGTTGAAGTTGACGTTTGTATTTGTAGAGAGCAACTTTCCAGAAAAATTCCAGTACAACCAGTAGTTTGTGTTAAGGTAAAAATTGTTGAAGATCCAGAAAGGGTTCCGTATATAATATGCAACCCAGGTTCCATGATGAATCACATCAGAGTATCGCATGTAACCGATGTCATTAAACTCGAGCCCGGGGGACCTGACAGTCAGGCTGGTCTCGAACTGCAGTTTCTTCTTGCTCGACTTTCCGAATTTAACAGTCCCGCCGTAGCCAGACAAGGATGTAAGTGTCGAATCAACTGAAAGATAGCTTGCGTCGGGTCTCTGGTAATACCTTGCTGAAGATGTCTGAGTGGCAAGTATTGAAACTGGTTTCCCCCTCACATTACTGAATTCAGCATTTCCTGCGACATACCATGTCCTTCCTTTCCAGTTATGCTGAAAATCGAGTCCCATAGTATATGCCGCGGAATGCAGAAACTCGAGTGCAGGGTTCCTGATGTCCCTGTTCACTGCAGTCACCATCCCCCCGATTATTGTTTCGCCCTTATTGAAATCCTGCTGTACCCTGCCAACAAAATAATTAGTGAGTGGTTCAACAGTTTCTTTTCTCCTGTAACCTGAACTGTCGATAAGAGCATTCTCTGCAGAGGTCAGGCTTTCGAGGATCCCGACTGACAATCCGTTCTTAGTCTTTCCCGAAATCTTCATGGCACCCAGAATTGTTGTAGCTTCCGGCATTCTGACATATTCACCTGCAGCGGTTTCAGGATAATATTGTGGATACCTCCCTATTCTCCTTGAATAAAAAAGGTTATCCGCATACATATTATGAATTACAATTGTCTGGTTCGGCATAAACTGGTATATGTTCTGCCCCTCAATAAAGAATGGCCTCTTTTCTGAGAAATATGTCTCAAACGCCGTAAGGTTGACCTCTGATGGGTCGGCTTCAACCTGTCCGAAGTCTGGATTAATAGTAAAATCCAAAGTAAAGTTGTTGGAGAGACCCACTTTTCCGTCAAGGCCGGCAGATAATTTTGACTGATGCCCTGTATTGAAAGGGTCCCCGGCGATTTTTTCCGATCGCTCAATGCGGCCAACAGTATAAGGTAACAGTTCCACCTGCTTTTTAGGTTTCAGATCCCTTATACCTGACATTTCCCCGAAAAGGTGTATAACACCTGGTGAGCCTTTTGGAATATATTGCCATTGCGACTGTTCCTGCAGTCTGAATATAACCCTTGTCATCTGAAGCCCCCAGGTCTGTTCCCTGCTGTTACCGAACCTGAGCTGGCTCAGGGGGATCTTCATTTCTGCACACCACCCGAGACTGTCAATTGACGTTTTGAGGTACCATACCGGGTTCCAGTTATCGTCTTCGTTGCTGCCATCGTCAGAAACGGCTGCATCGCTTTTTGCACCTGATGCGGATGCCGCAAAGAGATAATCAGTTTGCTTGTCGAAATGACTGTCAATCTCGACAAATATCATGTCGCCGCTGAAATTGTCACGCCGGGCCATCAGCCTGCTTATCTTACCTGGCTCACCGTCAAAAGCTCTCGCAAAGACGTAGATATTGTCATTATCATAGAGTATCTTAAATGCAGTCTGAAAAGTAGGTGGCTTGTTCTCTGCGGGATGGTGCTGCGTAAAACCAGTAGTCCATTCAACCTTGTTCCAGCAATCATCGTTGAGAAGCCCGTCAATAACCGGCTCCCTGTCAGTTGTAGCGGTAATGTATGTTCTTTTAACTATCGCAGAATCAGGATTTTCACCCCGTACAAGGTTCAGGGCAGGCAACAATAAAATAAGAAGAAGTAATTCTCTGAGGAATGATCTTTTCATGGTTAAAAAGGGATCGTATAATTGTCAATTTTTCCATTTCCAGGAAGGTGATTCATGGCTGTGCGTCACCTCCTGTTTTAAAGACGGCAATTTTGCCGCAAGGTTGGATCAGTCGTAAAGAAATATTTTTAACTAAAATGAGAAGCCGGTCCCATAGTAAAATACTACCGGGACCGGATTTTTTCTTTCATTTTGATTTTCTTACGAATATATCCCCGCTAATTGTTTCGAGGTCAATTGTTTCTCCCCCGTTATTCAGTTTCTGTGAAATCTTCATGGGAATATTACTGTCGTGTCTGTCGGGTTTCAGATCAAGGTCGGAATACATTGTACCAGATATTGTAGATAATCCGAGATTGGCAGCCCGGTCTGGAGAAATTGCAAGATCGATGTAACCGCTTATTGACTTGACTTTCATCCTGCCGGGTTTGCCAGTAATAGTAATATTACCGTCTATTGTCTCTACTGAAAGAGCTGCATTTTCAGGCATGAATACTGTCCAGCTTATTTCAGACTCTGTGCAGCAATTTTTCTTTCCTTTGAAATAACTGTTATCAAATCTGGCGTCAAGACCTGCTGTATTTCCCTCTTCAGTGAATGCAGTTTTATAGGCAGCATTGTCTTTATTGTTGTTAATATTTACAGATCCTTTTATATAGACCTCACTCTTATTCCAGGTCTGGACATTAATGGTATCAGCTATCTGAATATCAAGCGAAACCGAGTTTTTTCCTGAGAAGCTGATGTGCTTCTCTATTATCTGCTGTGCGTTTGCATTGGCAATACACATCCAGAATACAATCAATATTGTACCAGCTTTCATCTTACAAAAAAATTATAGATTAACTCTGTCCCCGGCTTTTTCTCAGTTCCCCTTCCTGAGGAAAACATTACCGCTTACGCTGCTTATTGTAAACCTTGAACCACCGCCGTTCAGGTCATAATTCATATCATTCCCGCCAATTCTCTTGAGATCTTTCTTTGTTGACGGAAAATCAAAATCCGAGTAAACTGCTCCCGAGATTGTATTCAGGTCGAGGCTGACGGCTGTTTTAACAGGCAGGGTAATATCAACATCACCACTTACTGATTTCACCGAAGATGATTTTGTTGTATTTATACTGCTGTAGGTAACATCAATGTTCCCGTCAATTGTTGACAATACCAGCGGGCCGGTAACATCCTTCAGTTCAATATTATGGCAGATCTGGATATCGATCTCATTTTTCATCCCTTTCATAACGATATCGTTCGACCTTTCGCAGCCGCTTGTAATCTCAACAGCCACGTTTTCAGGCATTTTCATTTTGTATTCACTCTCTCTTGTGAATGGGACAAGACAGGTTATAGTTATTGTATTTTCAGATTTCTGAACATCTATACCAATTCCTGTATTATCAGTACCGCCCGGAAATACAGGTTTGAGACCCTTTGCTTTTTCAGGCACCTCAATTTTCCCTGATGCTGATGAAATTACAATATCAGTTCCTGCATATCCTTCAATAGGAAGTTTACCGTTGAAGTCTTTAAGGATCACCCTTGTCGAAGCTGGATTCTGTACTGCAACCTTATATTCCTGTCCTTTTACAATACCGCCAAGTAAAGCAAGGCTCAATGTTATAATACTCCATTTGATTGTTTTCATGACTCTTTGTTTTAATTGTTTCTAATTTTTCAAAGCCGACCCGGAATCAGCAATGATCTATCTGGTTGAATTCAATTTCATTATATAAAGTAATGGAGGCTGTTTTTGGCAACTGCCTTAACCTCTTTCATTGTATTCCTGTTTGATATTATCTTCTGAACCGGAACCAGGGCATTCTTTACCTTCCGTTCAGCAAGAATATTTATTAGTGTGATCTGCAGAAGCGGATCTGTCTGCAGTGAAAGAGAGTTTACAAGTGAATCGCAAACCAACCTGCTGTCGGAGAATTTCCCGAGTGCATAAGCTGCCGCCATCCTTACGTTGACATTCCTGTCGGTGTTAAGAGTTTTTACAAGTACATCGATAACATTCTGATCCGGATTGTCTATATCTTCGGCATAGTTCACAGCCTGTATCCTGTCGCTTGAAGATTCCTGTGAAAGCATTGTCATCATCGCTGTCTTCCTGAGGTCGGCAATTTCCGACCTCAGCATGCTTATCTCTTTACTGTCCCTTGTTTTTAAAATACCCGTACCAATCACTAGTCCGATAAAAGAGCCGGCAACAAGTATTGCGATACCTGCTGCAATACTATACCATGCTGGTCTGATGAACTTCTTTTTCAACTGCAATTCTGAAGCATCAGGGCCTGCTTCCTTATTCATCTCACTGTGAAGCATGTGATAGAAATTAATCCTGAGGTTATCCGATGGTTTCATCACCGGACTTCCTGAAATTCCGGAAAGAAGTTCTTTCAGGTTTCTTACTTCATCCAGACATTTTTCGCATGTTGCGATGTGTTTTTCTATTTCATCGCTTGTTTCCCTGTCAAGCTGCCCGTCGAGGTATTCGACAAGCAGTTTATCTGCATCTTCACATTTCATGGCTGCACTCCTTAAAATATATTCCCCTCAAATGTTTTATTGCCCTGTGTATTGCAACTTTTATCGCGGGCACTGACTGGTTCATTATCTCGGAAATTTCCTCGTATTTTAAACCCTGGTACCTGCTAAGTACTATCATTTCCCTCTGCTGTTGAGGTAAGGCTTCCAGGGCCCTGTCGAGGCGCTGGTAATCCTCTTCAGTATAGGTATTGTTTTCCTCCTCTGCATCTGCCGGGTAATTTTCAGCTTTAAGTATCAGCTCCCCGGTTCTTTTCTCATTATTGCAGTAATCAGCATGCAGGTTCCTCGCAATCTGGAAAATCCACGACTTAACTGTATAATCCTCCTTGTAGCTGTTCCTGTACTTTATGATCCTGTAGAAAAGGTTCTGTGTAAGATCCTGGCTTATTTCCATGTTGAAAGTAAGCCGGAAGAAGAAATTGTATATCCTCAGATGATATCTTTCGAACAGAACGGAAAGCTCTTCAAGCCTACCATCCTTTATGTTCTTCATTATATACTCATCCGACATCGCGGTCATTTTTTCTAATCCTATGCACTGGTTACCTGTAAAGTTATAAATGGTTACACCAAAATGGTAAAAAAATTATATCTGCCGAATAATTAGAAAATATGAACGCCTGCCGGACCGTATGCAATACACTTGGAACCAATGACATTTTTTTGTAACTTGATGCTGGGAAAACATCCTTTGTTAATATGCTGCCATCGAATAAGATTCCGGCTCCTGTGCTGTTCAACCCATTGAAACACCACCTGGGTTACATACGGGAGTTTATTGAGTTAAATTCAGGCACTGGAGAAGAACACAGGCCGGAAATCGTCCGCGAGCTTAAACATATTGGCGGATCAGTAATGGATGTATATCTGGGAAATGTTGGCTATGATGAAATCGGGGCGGAACTGCTTCACTTTGTAATTGAAAACAACCTGTCGTCCGCAGGTGACTTTCTGAAATGGGCAGGGAATGATCCGAATGAATTCAGGTCTGTAAACCTTTCTGACGGTTCTGTCTGGGTAATGAAATATCATTGTAATGAGAACCGGTTTGTGCATTGTTTTCCTGCAAGGTTCAGCCCTTCTTCAATACGTATTAAGGCAAATACCCTTAAGTCTGCTATACTGTACCAGATCTTTATAGGCAAGGATTATATAAGCGAAGAGGATCTTAATACAGCAAGGGCAATTGGTGGCTTGTCGCCTGTAAGGGATATTTTCGATACGGAGGCAATCACTGAAATGATAGAAATTTTAAGAGGATAACAATTAACATGTCATGAGGAATATTAACCGGCGCAGTTTTATCAGGACATCTGTAATCGGAGGTGCAGCATTAACTTTTTTCAGACCGGCCTTTTCCGGTTATAATACCTTGACTGCTGCTGATTATTCTGCCAGCGTCGGGCTTACAACAGGTACAAACAGGGCAGATATGGTATTTCGGGCACTTAAACCATATTCTCAGCAGGTCAGACTTGCAAGCAGCGGTAAAAGGATAATTCTGAAGCCGAATAATGTTTCAATCGACATCCCTCTTTGTGCCACGCATGCAGATACCCTTGAAGGTATCCTGGAATTCTTCAGATCTATCGGCCGTACCGATAATATAGTTATTGCAGAATCAGCAGCAAACGGCCCAACAATGGATGGATTCTCCAATTACGGGTATTTAAAGCTTGCAGAGAAATACCCGGTAAGGTTCATTGACCTTGACAAAGAGAGTACAGAATTCCTCTATGCGTTTGATGAAAAAGACTTCAGACCCCATCCTGTAAGGGTATCAAAACCAATGCTCGATCCCGGTTCATATATTGTTTCAGTTGCAAGGATGAAGACGCACGACAGGGTAATAGCTACCCTTTCGCTTAAGAATATTGTTGTCGGATCGCCGGTCAAGGATGCCGGTTTTACCTGGGATAACAGGCGGCGCGCCGGTGCTGTGAATGATAAGCCTCTTATACACGGGAGTGGTTTTAAGGGGATAAACTATAACCTGTATGCCCTTGCACCAAGGCTTCACCCTCATCTTGCAATAATAGACGGTTTCGAAGGGATGGAAGGCAATGGCCCGAATGCGGGTACGAGGGTTGATCACAGGGTTTGTGTTGTAAGCACCGACTGGCTCGCTGCCGACAGGGTAGGTATAGAACTTATGGGTATTGATTTTTCAAAAGTGGCCTACCTTAACTATTGTGCACAGACGGGCCAGGGCATCGCAGATCTTAACAAAATTGAAATCCTGGGTGAAAGGATAAAGGATCACATAATTAAGTACAGGCTCTCAGACAATATTAAGGAGCAGATAATTATCTGATCCCTCCCACCTCCCGGAGTTCTCGTCTCTACTTTTGACTTTTGCTCCACTGCAACCTGGCTCTTCGCTATCCCGACATAACATGTCGGGACTTCACGCTCAGCCCTCTTTTTACTTTTTACTTTCACAAAAAAAGCCGCAATCTGCGGCTTTTTTTGTGATCCCGGAGAGACTCGAACTCTCAACCAACAGAACCGGAATCTGTCATTCTATCCATTGAACTACGGGACCATCGTTCCTGCACAAAATTATAACCATTACCCAGCATTTGCAACTTTTGACCAAATTTAGGGCTTTTAAGTGCCATTCTGCCTCTATTTAGATTTCTCACAAAGAATTTATAATTTCGCAGGCCGGGCTGATCAACTTTACCCCCATCCCATCCTTCCCCCAGGGGGGAAGGTGCAATTGAATCATTTCCCCCCTGGGGGAAACAGGAAAGGGGGTGGCAACATTTAAAAATTACATTTTGAATTATAATATCATGGACTACAATTTCAGGGAAATAGAAAAGAAATGGCAGAAATACTGGGAAGATAACAAGACATTCAAAACACCGGATGATCTATCAAATCCACGTAAATGCTATGTTCTCGATATGTTCCCCTACCCTTCAGGCGCCGGTCTTCACGTTGGCCACCCGGAAGGATATACAGCGACAGATATATTTTCCCGCTACAAGAGGATGAAGGGATTTAATGTGCTTCACCCTATGGGATGGGATGCATTCGGCCTTCCTGCTGAACAGTATGCAATACAGACCGGAACACATCCCGCAATTACTACAAAAAACAACTGCGACACTTTCCGCCGGCAGATCAAGGAACTTGGTCTGAGCTACGACTGGGACAGGGAGATCAATACTACCGACCCTGGCTATTTCAGGTGGACACAGTGGATCTTCATAAAAATATACAATACCTGGTTTGATGAAAAAGCCGGTAAAGGCCGCCCCATTTCAGAACTTCCCATACCCGAAGAGATAAAAAGCAAAGGGACTGCTGAAATAAGGAATTATACCGACTCAAAACGACTTGCATATTATGATAATGCCCAGGTATGGTGGTGCCCCAACTGCAGGATCGTATGTGCAAATGAAGAAGTCCTTGCCGATGGCTCACACGAGAAATGTGGCCACAAGGTCGAAAGAAAAAACCTGAAGCAATGGATGCTCAGGATCCCGCATTACGCTGAAAGACTTCTTTCAGGTATTGAATCACTCGACTGGCCCGAGGGGATAAAAGATATGCAGCGTAACTGGATCGGAAGATCAACAGGCGCTGAAGTTGATTTTACTGTCGATGGCATTAATGAAAAGATAAGGGTATTCACGACGAGACCAGATACACTTTTTGGAGCAACATACATGGTGCTGGCCCCTGAACATAGCCTTGTTGCAAAGCTTACAACACCAGGACAAAAATCTGTTGTAAACGACTATATTAAAGCATCTTCCCTTAAGTCTGATCTCGACCGCACAGACCTGGCAAAGGAAAAAACAGGTGTATTCACAGGCAGCTATGCTATTAACCCTGTTAACCTTAAGAAGATCCCTGTGTGGGTGGCCGATTATGTACTTACAGGATACGGAACTGGTGCCATAATGGCCGTTCCGGCTCATGATACCCGCGACTTTGAATTTGCAACAAAGTTTGAACTTCCCATAATTTGTATCCAGGATCCGGCTATTGGCCCGGGCGAGCAGAAAACAAGGATCCTGGAAGGTAAGGAATGCTGGACCGAGGATGGAAAATATATAAATTCTGCTGATCCTGTAACAGGAATCGATATTAACGGACTCAACAAGGAAGCCGGCATTGCAAAAATGATATCCTGGCTGGAATCGAGAGGTATAGGAATTCCACGGGTGAATTATAAACTCCGCGACTGGCTGTTCAGCAGGCAGCGCTACTGGGGAGAACCATTCCCTGTCATACATTGGGAAGATGGTGAAATAACTCTCGCTGATGAAAATGAGCTCCCCGTACTGCTTCCCGATATGGAGATATATCTCCCGGGTGAATCAGGTGAATCACCTCTTGCAAATGCTACAGAATGGCTAAACGTAACTGACGCCAACGGTAGAAAGGGAAGAAGAGAGACTAACACAATGCCACAGTGGGCCGGATCGTGCTGGTACTACCTGAGGTTCATAGACCCGAAAAACGACAGCAGGATATTTGATCCTGAGAAGATAAAATACTGGCTGCCTGTTGATCTTTACATTGGTGGTGCCGAACATGCGGTTCTTCACCTTCTTTACAGCCGCTTCTGGCATAAAGTGCTTTTCGACCTTGGTATAGTTACTACAAATGAACCATACCAGCGCCTTTTCAACCAGGGTATGATCCTTGCATTTGCATATGAGACCGAAAAAGGAGCCAAGGTATCAAGCGACATGGTAGAGGAAAGGGAAGGGAAATTCTTCAACAGGGAAACAGGCGAGGAACTAAGGCAGATTGTCGCCAAAATGTCAAAAACACTGAAAAATGTTGTTAACCCCGACGATGTCACTGCAAAATACGGTGCCGACTCACTCAGGTTGTACGAGATGTTCATGGGACCGCTGGATGTAACAAAACCGTGGGACGACAAAGGCGTAAAAGGCGTATTCAATTTTCTTTCAAGAACATACAGATTCTTCTCAGAACCGTCAAATATTGCTGAAGGGGAAGAAGACAAAGAGATACTGAAGGGTCTGCACACTGCAATTAAAAAAGTTGAAGGGGATATAGAAAACCTCCGCTTCAATACTGCAATTTCGGCGATGATGATCTTCCTGAACCTTGCAACTAAAAAAGGAAAGGTGACACCCGAAACAGCAAGTTCATTTGTAAAAATACTCTCACCATTTGCCCCACACCTTTCAGAGGAACTCTGGAACCAGTATGGTAACAAGAAATCTCTTGCATACGAGCCTTGGCCTTCAGTAAATGAAGAATACCTTAAAGAGGATGTTTTTGAGTATCCTGTTTCCTTCAATGGCAAGCTCAGGTTTAAACTCGAGCTTCCGCTTTCAATGGGAAAAGATGAGATTATCTCAATTGTTCTTGCCGACAGCCGGTCTGAAAAGTGGCTGGAAGGGAAGAAGCCGTCAAATATAGTAGTGGTTCCGGGAAGGATTGTCAACGTTGTTGTCAAATAAACCCGATACAATCCACTTCATGAGTCACTTGAGCTCCAAGTCAGTAAGACCGGATTCTTTATCCCTGAGCCTGCTTTTACTTTTTATTATAATGATAGCCGGCTGTTCAGGCAATAAGAACCCTGGCAATAAGGATTCAAAGCCGGTTGCAGACTCAGTTGCAAAAAGACCGTCTGGCAACTCATTCCTTTTTGGCATTCCTGTCGATTCATTCAACGTTATAAAAGGGAGGGTCAGGCACAATTCATCATTATCTGAAATTCTGGGATCTTACGGAGTTTCGCAGCAGCTGACTGATGAAATCCTTAAAAATTCGAGGAGTATTTTCGATGAGAGGCATGTAAGGAGTGGAAATAACTTCACTGTATTTACAACAAGGGACAGCAATTTTACAGTGAAGTACTTTATTTACGAAAGTGATCCTGCGCTATTCTATATATTCTCATTTAACGATTCTCTGAAAATCAGTGAATACCACGAGAAGATAACAACAGCAATTAAATTCTCATCTGTAACAATAGAAAGTTCCCTGTGGGATGCGATGACAACAAAAGGGCTCAATCCTGAACTGGCTGTTGATCTGTCTGACATATACGCGTGGACTGTTGATTTCTTCGGACTCCAGAAAGGTGACAGGTTCAGGTTTATATATGAAGAGAAGTTCATTGGTGAAAAGTCAATAGGAACCGGACGCATCCTGTCTGCACATTTTAGTTCCGGTGAAAAAAGTATTTACGCCATACCGATGATCCAGAAGGATAAGGAAAGCTATTACGATTCCACGGGTAACAGCCTCAGGAAGGAATTCCTTAAAGCACCTCTTCATTTTTCGAGGATCGCCTCCGGCTTCTCATCGGCCCGAATGCACCCTATACTAAGGATAGTAAGGCCGCACTACGGTGTCGATTACGGGGCTCCTGCCGGAACGCCTGTATATTCAATTGGCGATGGAACAGTAATTTCGGCGACAGTTGAACCTGAAGCAGGAAGGATTATAAGAATAAGACATAACAGTGTTTATACAACCGCCTATATGCACCTTAGCGGCTTTGCCGGAGGAATTTACGGTGGTGTGCCTGTGAAACAGGGACAGGTCATCGGATATGTTGGCAGCACTGGTCTTTCAACCGGCCCGCATCTCGATTTCAGGTTCTATAAAAACGGTTACCCCGTGGATCCCTTGAGAGTTGAGGCCCCTCCTGTTGAGCCGGTACTTGATGAGAACAGGGAAAAGTTCGCCAGGATAAGCTCTGTAATGATCAGGCTGCTATCTTCAGCCAGGTAGGCCTTCGACTAAGGTTTCAATTACTGCCGGGAAATGGCGGTATTCAAGTTCATGTATCCTGTGCGCAAGTGTTTCGGGACTGTCAGACTCAAGTACAGGGCATTTTGCCTGGAATACTATGTCACCTTCATCATATTTACCATTTACATAATGAATGGTAATACCCGATTCTTTCTCCTTTGCAGCGATTACAGCCTTATGAACCTTGTCGCCATACATACCTTTTCCTCCATAAGATGGCAGCAGCGCCGGATGGATGTTTATAATACGCCCACTGTATTTTTCAAGTAAAATATCGGGGACCAGCCAGAGGAAACCTGCAAGTACAATGAAATCGACCTTATACTTTTCAAGTATGCCACTAACGGATGCAGGTGAATAAAATTGAGCCCGGTCGAAAAATACGGAAGGAATGCTGAAATTTGCAGCCCTTATCAATACATAGGCTTCGGGATTATTCGATAAAACAAGAACAACCCTGATTGATTTACTGGTCGAAAAGTATTTGATTATGTTTTCAGCATTTGTGCCGGATCCGGAAGCGAAAATAGCTATGTTCTTCATTAACTGATCTTTAACTTTTAACACTTAAAACTGAGAAGTCCAGGGCCAAACACACATACTCACCTGCTTTTCAATCACTTAACCTAGTAAAATAATAAATATTCAGTAAAATTCTTGAAAAATATGGTACAAATATATTTCTTTGCACTGTCTAAAATTTATTATTAATTAAAAAATTATCGTTATGTCAGACATTGCCACAAGAGTAAAAGAGATCATCGTTGACAAACTCGGAGTAGACGAATCAGAAGTAACTCCTGAAGCAAGTTTCACCAATGACCTTGGAGCCGACTCTCTTGATACAGTTGAGCTTATCATGGAATTTGAAAAAGAATTCAACATTGGAATTCCAGACGATCAGGCTGAAAGCATCAGCACCGTCGGAGACGCTATCAAGTACATTGAAGAGAATGCAAAATAGTTTTTGCATTACAAAAATCCATTTATGAGAAGAGTTGTAGTTACAGGGATAGGGGCACTGACTCCCCTTGGTTATAATTTGCATGAGACCTGGGAAAATCTTGTTAAAGGTGTAAGTGGTGCTAATCTTATCACCAGATTTGACACCGAAAAGTTCAAGACAAAGTTCGCATGCGAAGTCAAGAACTACGACCCTCTGAAATATTTCGACAAGAAAGAAGCAAATAAGCTGGATTATTACGCTCAGTTTGCACTAATAGCTGCAGAAGAAGCTGTTAAGGATTCAGGTCTGGACCTTGAGAAGGTCGATAAGGACAGGGTCGGTGTGATCTGGGCATCAGGGATAGGGGGGCTTGATACCTTTTATGATTCTATCAGGCAATTTGTAGAGGGAGACGGAACACCCCGGTTCAGCCCTTTCTTTATTCCCAAAATGATCAGCGATATTGCAGCAGGGCAGATATCTATTAAATATGGTTTCAGGGGTCCCAACTTCGGGACTGTATCAGCATGTGCGTCTTCAACAAATGCCATTATTGATGCAATAAACTACATCAAGCTTGGCAAAGCTGATGTGTTTGTATCCGGAGGCTCTGAAGCTTCAATCAATGAACCTGGAATTGGCGGGTTCAACTCGATGCAGGCCCTTTCAACAAACAACGATGAATTCATGACCGCTTCACGCCCGTTCGATGTAACCAGGGATGGTTTTGTTATGGGCGAAGGAGCCGGATCACTTATCATTGAGGCATACGATTATGCAAAAGCCAGGGGTGCTAAAATCTATGCTGAACTGGTGGGAACAGGTCTTACAGCCGATGCATTCCACCTTACCGCCCCGCATCCCGAAGGACTCGGCGCCAGCAACGTTATGAAACTTGCTGTTGAGGATGCCGGTCTTAAACCTGAGGATATTGATTATATCAATGTTCACGGAACATCAACTCCGCTTGGAGATATTTCCGAAACCAAAGCAATAATCAAAGTATTCGGCGAACACGCCTACAAGCTTAACATAAGCGCAACAAAATCAATGACCGGTCATCTTCTTGGTGCAGCAGGTGCCATTGAAGCTATTGCCACTATAATGGCAGTAAGGGAAAACATTGTACCTCCTACAATCAACTTCAAAAACCCCGACCCGGGAATTGATCAGAATCTAAACCTGACTTTCCATACTGCACAGAGGAGAACCGTTAATGCAGCCATAAGTAACACATTCGGCTTCGGCGGTCATAACGCCTCTGTTGTTATCAAAAAAGCAGAGCTTTAGTGCCTCTTTTCCGAAGAAAGAAAAACGGAACCTATATTACAAACAGGCGGGAATTTACATCCCGCCTGAAAAATATTATCGGATTCAGGCCGGGCGACCTCAGGATCTATGAAATCGCCTTTATTCACCGTTCAGCAAGCCTTACACTTCCTGACGGGAAGAGAATAAACAATGAGAGACTCGAATTCCTTGGCGATTCGGTACTCGATGCAATACTGTCCGATTATCTCTTTGTCAAATTCCCCGATGCAAACGAAGGCTTCATGACCAAGATAAGGTCAAGGATGGTTAACCGCGATATCCTTAACCAGACAGCCCTTGCAATGGGCATTGACAAACTTCTTATAAGCAATATAAGCACCGGTCATACAACACGCAACCTGTACGGAGACGCTCTCGAGGCACTGATCGGCGCCGTCTTCATAGATAAGGGTTTCAGGAAAACAAAGAAATTCCTGATGAAGCACCTGCTGCGTAAGTATATCGACCTCGATAAAATAATCTCGACTGACACTGATTATAAAAGCCTTGTCTTCGAATGGGTTCAGAAGAAAAAAGCAAGTCTTAGTTTTGTTTATAATGAGGAATATGATTTTGAAAAGAAAAAATCAGTATTCACAACAACACTGAGCATCGACAGGGAAGAATACGGCAAGGGCCAGGGTGATTCCAAGAAAGAAGCTGAACAGGAGGCATCCTGCCAGGCATGGAACCGCCTCAAAGATATTTCCGCACTTTAGCTATCATGCTGATTTTTTTTTACCTTTAATGCTTTATAGCATAGACAAATGAAGAGCCGGCAGAAAATTACCCGGGTGCAGCTGGAAACAGATTCCGAAAATGAATTCGCCCTCCTGGGGTTAGTTTCGGCAGAACCCGATTACAGGCTCTCACTCCAGATAAACAAGACTCTCAGGATTTCACTAAAGAATAATACACCTGTTACAGTAAAGGGGACAGGTGCAATTGAATCACATTTCAGCAGGTTCACCTATCATAGCCCTGGCCATGATCTTACCTACAACCTTATTTCAAACAAATCGGGTAATGAATACCTGCTTGGAAAACTGAAGAAGATCGATTACATTTTCCAGGTATGCTGCACTGAAGATAATCCCGATCCGGTTCCCGTCAGCAACTCGCTCAGATCCATCGATTCAATAACTGCTGTTTTCGTCCTCGAATCAAAGGACATAAAAGATAAGAACCTGCATTACCTAATACCCTGACACATGGAAAAACTATTCTACGACCTGTCTGAAAGTGAATTCTCAAAAGGGAGAAAAGTACTCATATGGTTATTTGCTGCAGTCTTCTTCCTGGCCGGTCTCGGCATAATTTTTATGAATACAGTCCTTCACGATAAATCTATACACATAACTTTCTGTATCGCACCTTTTGGTATAGCCCTCTTCGCATCAGGGGTGGCATACATGGCCTCGACTAAAAGAAAGGATCACTTCTTCCTCATGGATGATGATAAGATCGAATACAGGTTCGGCCTCTTTAAACCTGTCAGGTACTATCATAAATGGGATGATATTATTGAGATTATGATGCCTCACAAGGAAAAAAAGGTGAGAGTCAGGTACAAGGACAATTCAGAATATATTGTCAATCTAAGCTGGATAGAAAAGAAAAAATCGCATCATATTCGTAAGCATTTCTACTATGCAGCCAAGGAGAAAAACATAAGCCTGATTAAAGTTAACATGCTGCCAAAGAAGGCAAAGTAATGGCCTCCCCCATTTTGGATCTCCTGTAAACTTACTATCCCCGCACCGTTATAAAAAGAAAGAGCCGCAAGAACTGCGGCTCCCATTTTTGATAACCCTAAAACTAACCTAACCTATGAAAAAAACCTCTATATCTTTTATTTCAAATATCGTGCCAAACACGAAGCAAATATAAAACCATTTCCCCGAAAAAAAAACAGTTACACCTTAACAAGTTGAAAATTAACATATATTTAATACTTTGTTAATGATTGAAAAAGCCGGAAAAATTCTCTGTTTACCCCTCAAACTGACTATTTTCGGCCACTTCCTGTTAAAAGAAGTTAAAGATTTTGTTAACATACTCAGCTTACCTGTAATTTTGCAGTAGATGAAAAGGAAGATAATTTTCCTCCTTGCAGGATTCTTTCTTATAGCACTCACCGGCATCCTGTTTGTCCAGTTGATATGGATACGAAATGCTATTAATATAACCGACCAGCAGTTCAGGTACCAGGTTAATAAGGCCCTTGAGTCTGTTGTGCTTAAACTTGAAGAGAAAGAACTTATAAAGAAAATCCTCAAAGAGGTCGAGAGTTCAAAAAATGACTCGATCACTGCAGTTATATCTGTTAACTCATCGCTCGCAAGAAAACTGCAGGGCTACAGGCCAAACAGCGATCTTCTCGAAAAATACGGGCTGAGCTCAACTGAAAAACAGATAATAGTCGATCGCCCGGGTCAGAAAATTATTATTGCCGCAGAAGATATCCTCCCCTTTCCTGACGAGGATAATACAGAAATATCACAGTCGGGCACGAATGCTGCAATTAATGGAAGGGTTACAAACCGGATAATATCGGTTGAGAAAATAATGGAGAACCTTTTCAGGCAGCCTGAGTATATTGGGGACAGGGTTGATATAAAGGAACTCGACTATCTTATTAAGGAGGCTTTTACAAATCTTGGCATAAAGCTAAAGTATGAGTTTGCCATTACCTCAGGCAGCGTGGGAATAATCAAAAAAACGAGCGGCTACTTCGAAACTCCCGGGACCAACAGGTTTATGCGCCAGTTGTTTCCTAATGACCCTGTTCCAGGCCAGAACCAGCTAATCCTATACTTCCAGCAGGAGAAACAATATAAGTTTGAGAAAATAGGCAATCTTGGATTCCTGTCGCTCCTCTTTACTGCATTCCTCATTATACTTTCGACAGGTACCTTTATAGTCATTTTCAGGCAGAAGAAGATATCAGAGATCAGGAATGATTTCATAAATAACATGACACACGAGCTCAAGACTCCCATCTCAACCATATCCCTTGCTGCTCAAATGCTGGCCGATAAGTCAATCCCACCGGGTATGAAGGATATTGACTCGCTTTCAAAAGTGGTCTCCGACGAAAGTCTCAGGCTTAAGTACCATGTTGAAAAAGTCCTTCAGACAGCAATCTTTGAGAAAGGCAAACTGAGACTTAATCTGGTTGATTGCGATGTCCATTCACTCATATCAAGGGTCTGTGAAAGTTTCGCGCTGAAGCTAAATATGGCAGGCGGGAAAATAATCGTTGATCTTCGTGCTGAAAAATCCATACTGGCTGTTGACGAGGTGCACTTCACAAACGCAATCTCAAATATTATCGACAATGCAATCAAGTATTCACATGATAAGCCAATTGTGACTGTATCAACAAGGGACCACAGGAATGGCCTTCAGATCACTATCGAGGATAACGGGATCGGTATAAGCAGGGAAAACCTCAGGAAGATTTTTGACAAATTTTATCGTGTACCGACAGGGAATATACATAATGTAAAAGGGTTCGGGCTTGGACTCAGTTATGTAAAGAAAGTTTTTGACGATCATAACGGCAGGATTAAGGTTGAAAGCCAGCCCGGAAAAGGGACAAAGTTTACAGTTTACTTTCCAAAAAGTGTAAAACAATGAAAAGCAAGAAAATACTCCTTGCGGAGGACGATGCAAATCTTGGACAGCTTCTTAGAAACTATCTTAATATTAAGAACTTCGAAACCACCCTTGCGGTTAACGGCAGGGAAGCTCTTGAAGCATTCGTCAAGAACGACTTTGACATCTGTATCCTGGATATCATGATGCCTGAGATTGATGGCATAACACTGGCAAAGGAGATCAGGAAATCCCGTCCGGAGATACCTGTCATTTTTCTCACGGCCAGGAATCAGAAAGAAGATGTAATTGAGGGATTCAGGACCGGGGCCGACGATTATGTAACAAAGCCTTTCTCGATGGAAGAGCTTCTTTACAGGATAGAGGCGATAATGCGCAGGGTAAATGAACCGGGAGGCCAGAAAAAACTTGATAATTATAAGATCGGGGAATACAGCTTCGATACACTGAAGCAGCTTCTTGTATTCAAGGGCCAGACGATGAAGCTTACAACAAAGGAATCTGAACTTCTTGAACTGCTGTGCAGGCACCGCAATGAAATAATGGAAAGGAACTTTGCCCTCAAAGCTATCTGGACCGATGATAATTATTTCAATGCAAGAAGCATGGATGTATATATAACAAAGCTAAGGAAGTACCTCAAAAAGGACCCTGCGGTTAAAATCCTGAACGTTCACGGGAAAGGTTATAAACTGATATCATAAAAAAACCCTGGCTATTGAGGTTATAGCCAGGGTATAATTTAGGTTAGATTACAGGGTTAGGTAATATTTAAAATATTTTCCCTATTCGCGACGACTAAAGTAACTATTTTTTGGAATTTCCAAAAGAAACGTTAAGAAAAAGTTAAAGAAGCCTGTGTTTTTTTCAGTCGAGCTTAAGGACTGCAAGGAATGCCTGTTGTGGCACTTCCACATTTCCGATCTGGCGCATCCTCTTCTTCCCCTTCTTCTGCTTTTCGAGAAGTTTCCTTTTACGGGTAATGTCACCACCGTAACATTTTGCTGTAACATCCTTCCTGACTGCTTTTACAGTCTCCCTGGCTATGATCTTGGCCCCTATGGCAGCCTGTATAGCTATCTCGAATTGCTGGCGTGGTATCAGGTCTTTAAGCTTTACGCACATTTTTCGCCCGAAATCATATGAGTGTCCCCTGTATATAAGTGTTGAAAGGGCATCCACCATCTCTCCGTTCAGCAGAATGTCAAGGCGTACAAGGTCGGCTTTCTGGTATGCAGTATAATAATAATCAAAGGAGGCGTAGCCCCTTGATATACTTTTAAGTTTATCATAGAAGTCAAATACAATCTCGGCAAGGGGCATTTCAAAGGTTATTTCAACCCTGTCGCGGGTGAGATATACCTGGTTCTTCAGCACCCCTCTTTTGTCGATACAGAGCGTCATTATTGAGCCCACGTATTCTGAAAGTGTAATTATCTGGGCGATAATATATGGCTCTTCTATCCTCTCGATATGATTTACCGGCGGGAGCCCCGATGGATTATGTACATCTATCTCCTCACCTTTTGTACTGTACACCTTGTAAGAAACGTTTGGAACCGTTGTTATAACATCCATATCGAACTCACGGTCGAGCCTCTCCTGTATTATCTCCATATGGAGAAGACCAAGGAAGCCGCACCTGAATCCAAATCCCAGCGCTGCTGACGATTCTGGTACGAAAGACAGTGAAGCATCATTGAGCTGAAGCTTCTCGATCGACGACCTCAGATCCTCATAATCATCAGCATCGACAGGGTAGATCCCGGCGAATACCATCGGTTTCACATCCTCGAAACCTGCGATTGCATGTTCACATGGATTTTCAACATGAGTAATTGTATCCCCTACTTTTACCTCAGCCGAGTTTTTTATACCTGAAATTATATAACCCACATCACCGCAACTCATGAAATCCCTTGGATCCTGTTTCAGCTTAAGAACACCGATCTCATCAGCATTATATTCCCGACCTGTACTTACAAATTTTACATGATCACCCTTCCTGAATGACCCGTTTACAATCTTATAATATGCAATTATACCCCTGAAAGAGTTGAAGATAGAGTCAAAGATAAGAGCCTGAAGTGGAGCATTCGGATCACCTTTGGGCGGAGGAATGCGTTTTATTATATCACTCATTATCCTGTCTACACCCATGCCCGTCCTTGCGCTGGCTTCAATAATATCTTCCCTTGAGCAGCCGACAAGATCAACAATCTGGTCCTTAACCTCTTCAGGCATCGCATTTACCATATCCATTTTATTGAGGACCGGGATTATCTCCAGGTCATGCTCAATTGCCATGTAGAGATTGGAGATTGTCTGTGCCTGGATACCCTGTGTGGCATCTACAACAAGGAGTGCACCTTCGCATGCTGCTATTGAACGTGATACCTCGTATGAAAAATCGACATGCCCTGGTGTATCAATAAGGTTCAGAATATACTTCTTTCCATCCTGGACATGTTCCATCTGGATGGCATGACTTTTAATAGTTATCCCTCTTTCCCTTTCAAGCTCCATATCATCAAGAACCTGGTCCTGGAACTCACGGTCATTTATAGTCTTTGTGACCTCCAGTAGTCGGTCGGCCAGGGTACTCTTACCATGGTCGATATGTGCTATTATGCAGAAATTGCGGATATTATCCATTGTCAGCTTTTCTGAAATCCGGTGCAAATATATAAAAAAGAGGAGAGACGCCATGCAGCGTCTCTCCTCAATATACAATGTGTGACTTTTTTACATCATTCCCGGCATTCCGCCGCCCATTCCTGCTGGAGGAACCGGAGCCTGGTCTTTCGATTTTTCTTCAACGACAACAGCTTCTGTTGTGAGGAACATACCTGCTATTGAGGCTGCGTTCTCAAGGGCAATCCTTGTTACTTTGGCAGGATCAATAACGCCGGCTTCGAAAAGATTTTCAAATTTGTCGCTCTGTGCATTATAGCCGTAGTCATTTTTTCCTGATTTAACAGCCTGTACAATTACTGCACCTTCCTGACCTGCATTGAGAGCGATCTGGCGAAGAGGCTCTTCAATAGCCCTCTTTATGATCTCGATACCTGTCTGCTGATCTTCGTTGTCACCTTTGAGGCCATCGAGAGCTTTTATAGCGCGGATATAAGCAACGCCGCCGCCTGGTACTATACCTTCTTCTATTGCTGCACGTGTTGCATGCAGAGAGTCGTCAACGCGGTCTTTCTTCTCTTTCATTTCGACTTCTGATGCTGCACCTATATAGATAACTGCAACGCCACCTGAAAGTTTTGCAAGACGTTCCTGCAGTTTTTCCTTATCATAATCTGATGTTGTAACAGTAATCTGCTGTTTGATCTGGTTTACCCTTGCCTTGATCTGGTTCTTGTCACCGGCACCATTTACAATTGTTGTATCTTCCTTGTCAACTGTAACTTTTTCAGCCCTGCCAAGCATATCAAGTGTTGTATGCTCAAGTTTCAGACCTTTCTCTTCAGAAATGACTGTACCACCTGTAAGGATAGCGATATCTTCAAGCATTTCTTTTCTCCTGTCGCCAAATCCCGGGGCTTTAACTGCGCAAACTTTCAGTGAGCCGCGGAGACGGTTAACTACGAGTGTAGCCAGTGCTTCACCTTCAACGTCTTCAGCGATAATAAGGAGCGGACGACCTGTCTGTGCTGTAGCTTCAAGAACAGGAAGCATATCCTTCATTGTGGAGATCTTCTTGTCGTGGATAAGGATGAAAGGGCTGTCGAGTTCAGCTTCCATTTTCTCAGCGTTTGTTACAAAATATGCTGATATATAACCACGGTCGAACTGCATACCTTCAACAACCTCAACAGTTGTTGCTGTACCTTTTGCTTCCTCAACTGTGATAACGCCTTCCTTATGAACCTTGCCCATTGCTTCGGCAATAAGCTTACCTATTTCTTCGTCATCATTTGCAGAGATCCTAGCAACCTGCTCTATCTTGCTAAGATCATCGCCAACAACTTTTGCCTGTGAAGCAAGACTTTTTACAACTTTCTGAACTGCCTTGTCAATACCCCTTTTAAGATCCATCGGGTTTGCTCCGGCTGTAACGTTCTTAAGTCCGACATTAATAATAGACTGTGCAAGAACTGTAGCTGTTGTTGTACCGTCACCTGCATCTTCGCCGGTTTTTGAAGCAACTTCCTTCACCATCTGAGCACCCATGTTCTGGTAAGGATCGGAAAGTTCTATTTCTTTTGCGACTGTAACACCGTCTTTTGTAATCTGCGGAGCACCGTATTTCTTCTCGATAATTACGTTACGTCCTTTTGGTCCGAGTGTAACTTTGACTGTATCTGCCAGGCGATCAACACCTTCTTTCAGAAGTGATCTTGCATCAATATTGTATTTGATCTCTTTTGCCATAGTATTTAGATTTTATTGGTTATCTGCAATTATGAAATAAAAAGGATGTCAGACTGGGAGATAAGAAGGTAATCCTCGCCATCAATTGTAAGCTCCTGGCCTGAGTATTTGCCGTAAAGAACAACATCGCCCTTCTTTACTTCCATCTCTTCATCTTTCTTTGATGCGCCTACGAGAACAACTTTACCCTGACGGGGTTTCTCCTTAGCTGAATCGGGAATTATGATCCCACTGGCTGTTCTGGCTTCAGCCTCTGCCGGTTTGACCAGCACTTTACCTGCCAGTATTCTTCCTTTTAATTGTGCCATTTTGTATAAATATTAAAAGTTAAACATTATATTCTGCATTGCGTTTTTACATATTCCGTGCCAAAGGGAAATTAATGCCATTTTGGATATCCGGACCTGAAAAAATTGTCAGCAAAATGTAAAAATAATCGCCTGCTGGCAGTTTTTAAACGCATTATACTATTTATCAGCCTCTTAAAATGAGACAAAAAAAGTGTCAGCTTGTGACAAACTGACACTTAAATATCTTTCCAGTGAAAATTATTTATTATTCTGGGTATTTGACTGGTTCTGCCCAGTACCTGTATTTGAATTAGCAGGTGCTGATGCAGGAAGGGAAGGTAAAGCATTCGGATCAACGGTATTTTGAAGGGTTGAAGCATCAATCCTTGAACGCTGACCGTTTGTACCTCTTGGAATAGCTGCAGTTGCTGCAAGGCAGAGTACGAAGATCGCAATTGCTATTGTCCATGTTGATTTCTCAAGAAAATCAGCAGTCTTCCTTACTCCCATTGTCTGACCGGCAGATGTAAAATTAGCTGCAAGTCCGCCACCTTTTGAATTCTGAACGAGAACCACAAGTATCTGGAGGAAACATGCAACCAGTATTAAAACCGAAACAAAAATATAAATTCCCATCGCTCTCCTATTTTATTAATGCCTTAACTTTTTCAATTTGAGCTGCAAAGTAACTACTTTTTTCCGGATATTTCAAACATAATTTCTCATAAAGTTCCATTGCCCTCGAATAGTAACCCTGGCTGGTGTAAATTCTTGCCAGCGTTTCACTTACCAGTTCTCCCCTCTCCTCTGTATAAGGCTTCGATATATCTTCATTGGGTTTGTCGCTCTTTTCCCTTGAAGGTTCAATCCTGGGGTTCAGTAATATAAAATTATCTATAAGCTTCGACTGAAGCTCTTTCCTGCTGATAGCAGGTTCAGAAGGGCGTGCAGGGATAACCTCTTCCTGTTGCGATTCCTTCTCCTCGATCTCCAGCAAATCCTCATCGGTTACTGAAGATATTGAAGGATCCATGAATACTACTGTCTCCTCGTAATGTGTATCACCATCATCAATAACAAGCATAACGCTTGCCGATTCATCTGATTCAGACTCATTTGTTATTATAATCGTCTCCTCGGCAGCTTTCTTTTCATAAGTCCCGGCAACAACAGGATCTGCAGATAGCACAGCTTCCTTCTCAAGATCCTTTATTATCTCCGAACTGTTCCTTCCCGATTCAATTACAACCTGCAGGTGATCCTCGGTTTCAGGACTTAGAACATTTTCAACTATGGTGGCAGGAGTATCAGGCTCCCCATTAATCAATTCAGCAGGGGTCCCTGCCTGGCTCTTGTTTTCCCGCATCAGGAAATAATAAAGCGTCTCCCTGTCAGGAATATGGATTGCAGAATTTCTCAGCTGATTCTCGAATTTCACATCGCCTGACGAATGCAGTCCTTTCAGCAGCATAAGATGGGCAGAATGAAACCACGGGAAAAGGTCGAGTATTTCCTTAACCTCCCCTGTGACCTTCCTGTCGATCTTTCCGGGATCATTCATTATGGCTGTGAAGTCGGAGCGGTTCATTCAGCTACCATTTTGTAAAAGCTTCATTAAATATGTCTTCAACAAGCTGCGAAACTATATCGTCGGTAAGGCTTGCTTCCACGGAACTAAGGTCAAGATTACTGTCATAGTCCTTGTACCTCGAAAATGTCTTGTTCTCAAAACTGTTATCCGGTTCAATTGAATTTACAAATTTGACTTTTACTGTAATTGTGAACCTGTTCATTGCAGCCCTTGAATCGGCTCCCACTGTAAGAGGGCGGGAATTGTAATCTGTTATTTCACCTTCAAAACTTACATCGCCTGTGCCATTGATGAAGCTCAGTTTTGTCTGTGCTTTACATTTATCTATAAGGGCATCAGTAATCTTGTTTGTCAGTCCGGGCTGAACAAGACTGGCCCTGTTCTGGAATGGTGCTATGCTGATAGTCTTGACATTTATTGAAATATTCGCACCTGAAAATTTATACTGGACTGTACAGGCTGTGATTAAAATTGAAATGAGAAAAACGATGCTTAAAGTTCTTCCCGGGTGCTTTATATATTTATGATTCAATGCCATACTCTTTAATTTTCCTGTAAAGTGTACGCTCGGAAATACCAAGCTCCCTGGCTGCCAGTTTTCTCTTATGATTATGCTTTTCGAGTGCCTTTCTTATAAGCTCCATCTCCTTGTCGGAAAGTGAAAGGGATTCCTCGACTATCTCCTCGGTATCCTGGATAACATTACTGACCGGGTGCTGAGGGAAGTTAACAACCGGCTCTGCGTCAACCGGCCTTATATCCCTTTCAACTTTTGCATCCCTTATCAGGTTCCTTATTACCCGAGAACTGTCGTCGCTGAATGTATCCGCTGCTCCCTCCCTCTGTAACAGATCGACCACCAGTTTCTTCAGGTCGTTCATATCGCTTTTCATATCGAAGAGGATTTTGTATAGTATCTCCCTCTCAGAAGAAAATGATTTTTCCTCAGGTTTCTGGAAAAGCGCAGGCAGTTTAATGCCCTGGTAATCGGGTATATAATTTTTGAGTGTTTCAGCACCAATTTCCCTTTCGCTTTCAATAATAGATATCTGCTCGGTTATATTCTTTAACTGTCGCACATTGCCGGGCCAGTTATAGTTGAGAAGAACTGTCTGGGCTTCCTTTGTCAGCCTGATTGCCGGCATACGGTATCTTTCAGCAAAATCAACAGAAAACTTCCTGAAAAGGAGGAGTATATCTTCACCTCTTTCCCTTAAAGCCGGAACTTTAATTGGCACTGTATTTAGCCTGTAAAACAGGTCCTCCCTGAATTTTCCGTTCTCAATGGCGGTTGGAATGTCTACGTTACTTGCGGCAATAACCCTGACATTCGTCTTCTGAACTTTGGAAGAACCTACGCGAATGAACTCCCCTGTCTCGAGCACTCTCAGAAGGCGTACCTGGGTTGAAAGAGGCAGCTCTGCAACTTCATCAAGGAAAATTGTACCACCGTCGGCAACTTCAAAATATCCTTTCCTGCTGTCGGTGGCACCTGTAAATGAACCCTTTTCGTGGCCAAACAGTTCAGAATCAATTGTTCCTTCCGGAATAGCTCCGCAGTTTACTGCAATGTACTGCCCGTGTTTCCTTGCACTGTAATTATGTATAACCTGGGGGAAAACTTCTTTTCCTGTTCCGCTGTCGCCTGAAATAAGAACAGAAAGATCAGTGGGGGCTACCTGTACGGCTATATCTATTGCCCTGTTAAGGCCAACATAGTTGCCAATTATTCCAAACCTCTGCTTTATGCTCTGTAGCTCCATCAGACCCTGAATTTTAATCCTGCGAATTTACTACATTTTTAGAATATTGGGAAATGCATTTTTTGTAAATTTGCCGCATGAAAACAGCAACAGGTGCGCATCTCACGGGGATCATACCGGCAAGATACGCTTCAACGAGGTTCCCGGGCAAACCCCTTGCCCTTATCGGTGACAAGCCAATGATAAGAATGGTTTATGAACAGGCGTCCAAGGCACTCGATTCGGTGTTCGTGGCTACTGATGATGAGAGGATTTTAAGGGCAGTTGAAGATTTCGGTGGTAAAGCCATCATGACCTCTGAGAATCACAGGAGCGGAACAGACAGGTGTGCCGAAGCCTCAAGGATAATAGCCGATCGCCTGGGTCACGACCCGCGGATAATAATCAACATACAGGGTGATGAGCCATTTATACTCCCCGAACAACTCACACTGATTGCAGATTGCTTTTCAGATCCTGCAGTATCAATAGCAACACTTATAAGCGAAATAAGTAACCCCGAAGATCTATTCAATGTAAATGAAACAAAGGTTGTTGTATCTGTAAAAGGAGATGCTCTGTATTTCAGCAGGTCTGTCATTCCTTTCGTAAGAGGTACTGAAAAAGAGAACTGGATCGGGAAGCACAGGTACTTCAAGCACCTTGGAGTATATGCTTACAGGCATGAGACACTACAGGAACTCACGGCACTCAAACCTGGTCCCCTCGAGATGGCTGAATCACTTGAACAGAACAGGTGGCTCGAAAACGGATATTCAATACGGACAGCTATCACAAACTGGGAAGGAATGGGCATCGATGTACCAGGTGATCTTGAAAAAGCAAAGGAGATTCTGAGGAATTTCTACGGTAAATGAAACATTTGCACAATTTTTGTAGTAAAAAGGACTAAAATATCGCTTATGAAACAGTTTCTACTGCTTCTGATATTTATTGCTTCCTCATCTGTCGCACTTGCCCAGCGCGATTCACTTGCTGTTTCCAGGCAGGAGACCAGGGATTTTGCCTCTGTGAGTGAAACTCCGTCAAATCTTTCAATATACCCCGTACCTGTAAGAGATAATTCATTCACAATAAAGAGTGAGAAGGAGATATCCCTTATCAGAATAACAAATATTATTGGCCAGGATATTTACATGGCCAGGTATAATACTCCGCTTTACACAACGAGGATCGTTCTCGAAAATCCCAAAAGGGGTATGTATGTAGTTGTTATAACATTTGCCGACAACACAAGAATAGCAAGGAGAATTCTTATTGAAGGTTCACTCTGAACCAGTCAGCTTTCACTCTTTATCTTTCTGGTATCCTTAAAGTTCCCTAAACAAATTATCGGTTTGTTTGTTATAGCTAATATGCCGTCAATTAGCGGCAGACTATCCTAAAGCAAGATTTTACAATGGAAGAAACATTGAATGTTTACTCTATCAGGGATCTCGAGAATTTCTCAGGCATAAAGGCGCATACGATAAGGATATGGGAAAAAAGGTACAGCATTCTTGAGCCCGATCGCACTGATTCCAATATCAGGATGTACACAGAGTCGGAACTGAAGAAGATCCTCAATGTGGCATTCCTGAACAGGAATGGCCTCAAAATTTCCAAGATCGCAGCACTCGATGATGATCAGCTTACCGGGAAAGTAATGGATGTCAGCAGTAAAAATGATGATCCGGATAACGAATTCCAGCCGGGCAAGCTGCTTATGTCTGCACTAAGGTTTAACGAAACGCAGTTCACGGATGCCCTCCTTCCCTACCTGAGAAGGTATGGAGCAGAGGAGGCCTATATAAACTTTTTCCATCCACTTCTTACAAAAGCCTCGATACTCTGGCAAACAGGCAGCCTGTCAAGATCACAGGAACAGTTCATAAGGAATTGCATAAGGCAGATAATGATTCTCGAGGATTGCAGGATACAGCAAAGTTCATCAGGCAATAAGGATGCTGTCGTTATGATCAACACATCTGAAAACATGAATGACAACAACTTCCTGTTCTACAGGTATGTTATGAAGAAGAGAGGATACGATGTCATTTTCACTGGTGGAATACTTCCCCCGACTGAGATTTACGAGATATCCAGGATCAGGCCATTTAAATACCTTGTAGTAAGCGCAGGGACCTTTGATTTTGCGAAAAAGAAAGTTGAGTTTTTCTCCTCTGCTGGCAAGGCACTTTCACTAAAGAAAGTAATATTCACTGATTATCCCGGGTCAACAGAAAAAAGGCTTCCTGAAAAAATAATTATCTCCCGTGGACCGGGCGACTTCGTTAAGAAACTATCACTTTTGAAATAGCTGACATGTACCCGGTCATCCGGGTACAATGCCCGATATAAATCAACTCAGAATTCTATAATCACACCTATTGTTGGTAGTACCAGCCCTGATGTGCCTTCCAGGTATTTCAGGGTGTATTTTGCAGGATCAGAAGGATCTGTCACCGGGTTTCCATTGGAATCAGTTGCCCTTGCAAGTATTGGGGGCTGATCTGCTTTGGAATTAAGAACATTCTGTACATCAAGATATAGCATTAACGACCACGCGGTGAAAAAATACCTTTTATCAACCCTGAGATCAAGCTGGCTGAATCCTTTCAGGCGCAGAGTATTAAACTTCGAATAATCCAGATAACCCTGTCCCGATACATCCCAGGCTTCCTTGAGAGATGACTTTCCAATGTCATATGGTGTATACGGAGCTCCTCCAACGAACCTGAAACGGAAACCTGTATCCCAGTTCCTTGCAAATTTCTTTGTGCCGGTAATACTCAGAAGATTGCGGTTATCCCAGGCTGTAGGTATGTATTTCCCGAAATAATTTTTGAACTCGCTTCTGACATAGGTATAGGCAAAGACGAGGTTCAGACCTTTAAATTCCTTTATCCTGCCGAGAAGTTCAATACCATAAGCCTTTCCCTCGGATATCGACTTCAGTGCTTCATCACCAAAGATACCGTAATTGGCACTCTTTGAAGATATTGCAACTGAGTCGCGAAGAGAGAACGGATAATCAGCATATAGCTTATAAAACCCTTCAAGGGTGATCTGGATATTCTCATTTGGAAGGAATTCTAGACCTGTTACAAAATGGTCGGCACGAATATATTTCAGGTTATTCTGCCTGTTCACCAGTGTTCCTGTATTATCGGCGTAGCCCAGGGCAGTGTAAGGTGGCAGCTGGTAATACCTTCCTGTATTGAAATTCAGGTTAAGCTTCTCGCTGATTGCGTAGGAAGCGGAAAAGCGGGGGGATAGCTGCTTAAGAGGATTTCCCATTGAGGAAGAATATGAATTTGCATCTGTCCTCAATCCGAATGATAAGCTCAGCTTTTCATTGAAGAAGCCCTTGCTTACCTGGCCAAAGGCACCATATTTACTGAACATCAGGTTTGTATTGTAGTTGATCTCAGCCGGGGCTCCCAGGAGGAAAACCTTGTTATAGGTTGTGTTCCTGTAGTGGGCATATTCATAACCTCCTCCAAAACTGATCCTGAACCCATTCTCTCCTATTATTGTTTTTTCATAACGGGCCTTAATCTCCCCTTCACCTGAAAGATAATCCAGAAGCCTGTTCGTATCTGCTACAATGTTATTCCTGTATTTGTACTGATTGTTATTGAGATAATTCCTGCTCAGAACCCAGGTGTCGTATCCTGTAGCTGTAAAGTGCTTCAGCACTGTTCCGAATATATAGCTGTACTGTTTCTGCGAAGGCAGGTAATCAAGTATGTATCTCTGGTATTCAGTCTCATTAGCCTTGAGATTAAGCTTTGATACATCGTCGGCACCAAGTCCGAGAACCGTCAGCTCATTTTTTTCATCTATCCTCCACTTATATTTAAACTGGAAATCGGTGTAATTGGGGAGGAAAGGAAGCTTGAGTGCACTGAAAAGGAACTGCAAGTAAGAACGTCGAACTGACATAATAATTGAGCTGTTTTTTCCTGTCGGACCGTCAGCTGTTAAACCCATATCCGATGCTCCTACCGTAGCCCTGTACTTCATCTTCTCCTTGTTCCCATCCGCTAGCGTAAAACTAAGGACGGAACTCAAAGTGTTACCGCGTGAAGCTGGAAATGCACCTGAGAGGAAATCCACTGACCTCACAAAATCAACATTAATGATCCCGGTTGGTCCACCTGAAGCACCCTGTGTAGAAAAATGGTTGAGGTATGGAATTTCTACATTCTCAAGGTAAAACCTGTTTTCGTTTGGTCCCCCGCCTCTCACAATAACATCGTTCCTGTAAGCCGGGGTTGAAGCGACACCGGGGAATGATTGTATTACCCTCGAAATATCCCTGTTGCCTCCCGGGTTTCTTTCTATCTCATCTATCCCGATAATCCTGGCTGAAACAGGGCTTTCAGACTTTTTCCTGAACGGGGAGGCTTTAACAATGACTTCACTAATCTGGAGTTCTGTCGGCTCAAGCTGTATATCAAGGTTAACTGTATTGCTGTTTGTAACCATAATACCATCAGACACATAGGGTTTGTAACCTATGCATGAGGCACGCAGTTCAATAAATCCGGGCTTAAGTCCTGTGAAACTGAAGTTCCCGTCAAGGTCAGTCATGGCTCCCGTTGTGGTTCCCCATACGACGACACTTGCAAAGGGTATACCTTCATTAGTCTTGGAATCACGCACTTTCCCCTTAATGGTTCCATTAGGCGTTTGAGCACTGACAGTTACAGAAATAAAAATAAGTAAGAAATATAGACAAAACTGTTTCATAAATACGATTTTGTCTAACTAACGTTAAAAAGAATTGTTTGTTCAATCAGCCTGGTGACTGTCATTTAACAAACCTGTTGAAGAATGCGCGTTCTTCAGACAGGTCTGTTCCGGGGTTCCTTTTTATAAAAGTGTCAATTTTTTTAATCATTGAATTTGCAAAATCCCTGGTATCGGAATGCGATCTTCCATCCACCCGGTGATTAAGTGCCTTCCTGATATTCCTTATCTCCTTCCACAACTGGATCGATGAAGGTTCCATGCAGTAATCTGAAAAGGCTTTCCATATATAGTCAATTGCAATTGATGAAGGATGGAGCATATCGTCGGCATAATACCTGTAATCCCTGAGATCGTCCATAAGTAATTCAAAAGCAGGAAAGTAACCTGGCTTTGAACTGTGTGAACGCAGTGATTCCGTGGCCAGGAATAATATTGATTTTGAGACCTGGTTACCATGGGCACCGTCTTTCCAGTGTCGCACCGGGCTTATCGTGAAAATGACCTTTAACCCGGGATTGAAAGCTGCAAGCCTGTCGAGCAGTCCCTGCCACAAAACCGTAATTGCTTCGGGTGTCAGGATTTCCTTTGTGAAAAGCTTCTCCGGAAGCTTGTGGCAATTGGATACAATTTCCCGGGATTCTGTAAACCTGTAGATCCGGGATGTGCCGAAAGTAATGAAGAGGCATGAAGCGTTCTTAAGGAATGTATGAGCTTCTGCTACAGACCTGTTTATCCTTTCAAGTACTGTAAGGGGATCTTCTGAATTAAAGTCAGTATAATGAAGAAAACTAAAATATTTCCCGTTACTGAAAGAAAGGTTTTCCTTGCTGAACACCCTGTTTTCCATTACAAAGTCGAGTGTTTTTGCTATGGATACCGGGTTATAAACAGTACCGGATGGATTAATAAGGACATCCATCTTCCCTTCTTTCATCCTGTTACCAATCTCGGAAGCAAAACACGACCCGATGAACATAACCGGTGTGGAATAGTCAAGTCGGAAGCCCGCAGGCTCAATTTCAAATGTTGTTCGAAGCTCCATCTTTATTAATGAGCGTGATCAAAAATGACCCGTGAGCCAGGTTATAAGATGTTTATAAACGTCAGCGCGAAAAGTCTCATTATGAAGTTCATGATAACCGCCATCCCAGATCTTCAGTTCGGCAAGGGCTGATTTTGAGGCTATTTCCCTGCTTCCTTCAGGTGAAGTTAACTTGTCGTCGGATCCATGCATTAGAAGTAAAGGTATACCAAGTTCATGTGCATGTAAAAGTGAATAACTGGCAGCCTTCACCGCATTATGGAACAGGGATACTGATATTTTACCATGTACAAGAGGATCCTTTCTATAGGCCTCGACAACAGATTTATCGTGTGAAATGTGATCCACTTCAAGTCCGGATGGCTGGACCAGTGAAGGAAGAATACTTTTCATTATACCAGCAAGAACGACTTTTGATTTTGCCGGCTCGAAAGAGAGTTTCACCCATGGAGAAGTGACAACTGCACCTTTCAGGGATGGTTTTTCTGAAAGTATGTATTCAAGAACTATACCCCCGCCAAGGCTGTGACCATAGAGGAACAGAGGTATACCAGGGAAGGTCTTTTTGAATTCACCGGTGAGGGTGTTTATCATTTCATGGATTATCCTGTAATTGCTGATTACGCCCCTTCTGCCGTCAGATTTTCCATGACCGGGGAGATCAACAGCTGTAAAAGCAATGCCGGCTGCTGAAAGATTTTTTATTAGTTCTGTGTACCTGCCTACATGTTCCCCGAGACCATGAACAAATACTACCCCTGCTTTAACATCTTCGCCCGGACTGTTTATCAGTCCCCTGAGTGTTTGTCCGTTTGAAAGCTTAAAACTGATATCCATAGATTTTTCTTTTAAAGTTACGAAAGAAGAATGAATAAAAACCGGGTGTTTTCAGGGGTATTTATGTTAAGAAAAAGTTAAGGTTTTTAACCCCCAAATTCAGGCTATTTATTTAGAACTAATTTATACAATTTTATTAAACATCGTCATATTATTCTCTTTTATAATTATTTACAATTACGTCTTATTTAGACAGATTGTGATTTTAAATGAGTTTTGGATATTAAGATTTGTTTATCCTTTATTTTCTGTATAGATTTGCTTCAACAATAACCTCAAACAAAACAGATATGACAACACAGGAATTTACAAGCAGTCTTATAGGGATGAAAAGTAACCTCCAGAGGTTTGCAATGAGTCTTACATCTGACCGTGACAGTGCTCTTGACCTTGTTCAGGATACTTATCTTAAAGCCATAACATATAAGGATAAATTTGTTGACTATACAAACCTGAAGGCATGGGTATTCACAATAATGAAGAACACCTTTATTAATAACTACAGGCGTAACGTAAAGGAAAACACTCTTATTGACGGTACACAGGACCTTTATTATGTTAACATGCCACATGACAAAGGTTTCATTTCACCGGAATCATCCTATGCCGAGGAAGAGATTGAGAAGGCAATAGATTCACTAAGTGATGAATTCAGGATTCCTTTCAGGATGCATCTTAATGGTTATAAGTACAAAGAGATTGCCGATGAGCTCGGTCTCAAAATAGGTACAGTAAAAAGCAGGATCTTTTTTACAAGGCAGAAGCTTATGCTTATGCTTAAGGATTACGATAGTTAAATTTCCCGTTTGATAGAAAAAAGGGCTGTCTCATAATTTCTTTGTGTCCCTTGGTGATTTCCTTTGAGGTCTTTGTGGTAAAAATGAAATCATTAACCACAAAGATCACAAAGTCCGGCACAAAGTATCACAAAGGAAAATGCCTGAATATGTGCTTTTGAGACAGCCTTTTTTATTTACTTTCGCCTTATTCTTCTAATAATTAATCCAGCCGCCACAAAAACGAGGAAACATCCTGTCACTATCCATGCCCAGGTATTGGTGATCTTCGATTCGGCCCACATCCTGTATGGTTCAGCGAAGAACAGGTCGGATTTTACAGGCCATTGAAGTACGAGTGTACTGTCGGCAAAACCATTTGTGCCGATTAGTTTCCCCGGCATGACAATTTTCTGCTGGTAATCTCTGAAATCAGCTACCACCCTGTCCAGAGCGATTGTCCCTGCAGAATCCGCTTCTCGCCTGTACTTCTGCGCATTTGTCTCATTTATAAGTTCCTCCAGGATTAACCCGCTTTTCCACAGGCTGTCGAAATTATCTGAATGCTTCTGCACGACAGTCATAAAATAATCCTCCCTGGCTTTCAGTGAATCAAGACCAAGGCTTTTATCAGTGCCTGCGGGAAGAAGCGCTGAAAACTCATGTATCCATTCCGAAATAAATGATTTTTTTACCCAAAGGTCATTTTTCTTTGCCATCGACTCCTCAACAAGCTTATACTTCAGGCTGTCCGGCCCATTCCGTTTCTGCTGCCATAGATTATTCGGCAGATAGAATATCTGAAGCTCCTCGGCTGAATAAAAATCAGATGCGGGGTATGCATACTTCATTTTGCTTTCAATTATTTCCTCGAACAGGTAATCAGTATTGAACCACCTGAACTTCTTTTTCAGTCCGACATGTCTTTTAAAGCTTTTATTATAAGAACTATCCTTAGAATACAGCTGGTTGAGCTCATCAACACTTGCAAATTTTTTCTCAGCCCTCCTTATCCAGACTGTATCACCCTTTTTCGGGTATTCAATTGAATCTCTAATAAGCCAGGTACTATCGTATGGAACCTGTACATCCTTCACCTTGAAATCGTTCGCCGAGTTTCTGATTTCAATTTTCCTGGTAACTGACCCGTCGGGGTGTAAGATATCAGTCACTACGGTTTCAGGGTTATTACATGAGATAGCCGAAATGACGAGGGCCATCACCGTGATTTTGATCGCTTTGCTTTTCATGATCTATAGATTTAACTTTTTCCTGCTGTTATCATCAAGATTCTTTCTTATGTATTCCTTAAGTACAGGATCACTTTCTATAATTTTAAGGATATCACTGTATTTCTTCTCTATTTCATTCAGGGATTTTATAGCTTCCTCAAGCTGCTTCTTTGAAAGGGAGGCCTTTGCCGAATTACTTCCCAGGGCTGATCCTTTCATAAGCAAGGCATTTACACTTCCGGACGGCTGTTGTGAAAATCGCCCGCCTGTATATACAATCTGCCTGTCTATTGAATTTATTTTCTTTATTATCACGTATTGCTGAAAGATGAAGAATGCCATTACTGCAAATGAAACAGCAACAAGGCTTCTCCTCACCCACCCCACATAGGCCCAGCCAAAGAGAATATCAGCAAGCCTGTCAGTAAAAGAAGGCACAGCAGCTGGTTTGACAGCCTTCCTGAGAATTCTTTCTGTCATTGCCTCCATACCTTCTGGCTCAGGTACGGATCTTTTCAGCAATTCAATTACTGCCCTGTATTTTGTGCTTTCCGGTTCCATACTACATGTATCTTTTAATCTGTTCCCCAATTTTCTTCCTCGCATAATAAAGATTCGACTTTACGTTGAATCTCGTCATCCCCGTGATCCTGCTCACTTCCTCCCCGGATAGTTCTTCCAAATCTGTTAGGACAAACACTACTTTCTGTTTAGGGCTAAGGCCTTCAGTCAGCGATACTACTACTGTTGCAAGTTCGTTGTTGTCGGCGATTATGCCCGGATTCTCTGACAGCCTGTCATTAAGCAGTTTCCATCCCTGTTCATCAGCCAGTTTTTCGGGGTTTCTTTTTCTTTTCCTGAACTCATCATAGCACTTGTTCACGGCTATCCTGTAAAGCCAGGTTCTGAAGCTTGCCGGGGACTTTAGTTTTCCAAACTCCTGCCAGACAGTAATCATTGTTTCCTGGGTGATTTCAGTGGCATCATCAACATCTCCCAGCATCCTGAGGGCCATTGAAAAGACAAGAGGTGAGCTGTAATCAACAACTTTCCGGAAACCGTTAAGATTCCCCTTTCTGCATTCCTCTATTGTAACTTCATCAATCAATTCCTGTCGCTTTTACATTTAAGACGGGAAAATAAAGTTACGGTAAAAAATAAATACTGATTTTTTTAATTGGAGAGGTCAGCTTGTTATATCAACCATGCTTCAGGATATTATCGAGGTTGGTCCTGAATTTATCATACTTCATCCTTCCTACCGGTGTTCCTTTGAAAAGCTTCCTGAATTTTTCCGCTGACAGTTCTTCCCAGTCATGCCTGTCCATATCAGCCAGTTCATCACTGATTGCGAATTCAGGATGTGTGTGTTCTTTTATTCCAGAATTCCACGGGCACACCTCCTGGCACCTGTCGCAGGCATAGATCCTGCCCCCTAGCTTCGATATGAATTCCTGTTCAACAGGATCCCTGTCTTCTATTGTAAGGTTGGAAATGCACTTACGGGCATCAATTGTGAAATTATCATTTATCGCTGATGTGGGGCATGCTTCTATGCATTTCCGGCAGTTACCGCAATGATTGCCCTCGACCGGTGCATCATAATCGAGCTCCCTGTCGAGAAGAATGACACCAATGAAAAAAAATGAACCTATCTCCCGGTTTATAACTATTGAATGTCTCCCCTGCCAGCCAAGGCCGGCTTCCACGGCCCATCTTTTTTCAGCGACAGGACCTGTATCCGAATAGATTTTCCATGCTGCACCGGGTAACAGGTTACAAATATGGTCTGCAAGGACAGTTAGCTTTTGTTTAATCACATCCTGGTAGCTTCTGCCATAAGCGTATCTGGATATGACCGGGACACCAGGCTTCCTCTGCCCCTTTTCGGAGTAGTAACTTAATCCGGTTACAATAACTGATTTCACGCCTGGTAAAAGAAATTCCGGGTCCATTCTTTTATCGATGTCCCGGCACAGGTATCCCATTTTCGCGTTCATACCTGAGAGGCACCATTCATCCAGGCGCTGTATACCTTCTGAAAGCCTGCGGTACTTTGCAATGCCGCAGATATCGAAGCCCAGGCCTGCTGCTTTTGATTTTACAGATTCAGCAGGGCTCATATGAAATAATTATAGAAAGCCAAGTTCAAGCTTTGCCTCATCGCTAAGCATACTCTTGTCCCACGGTGGCGAGAAAGTCAGCTTCAGATCACACTCCTTTACACCACCGATCCCGCCTACCTTGTACTTCACCTCTTCAACAAGGTCTTCCGCCATCGGACAGTTTGGGGCGGTCAGTGTCATTGTAATATGGGCTACACGGTCATCGTCGAGGTTGACTTCGTAGATCAAACCCAGGTCGTAAATATTAACAGGAATCTCGGGATCGAAAATCGATTTCAGAACATCTACTATCCCAGATTCTATATGAAGTTTTTCTTCAAAATCCATAGCACAGTTTATTTATTCATTCCCCTTGCATTATATGCCATCGCATAAAGCTTCATCTGCTTAACCATCGATAGAAGGCCATTTGAACGTGTCGGTGAAAGGTTCTGCCTCAGCCCTATCCTGTCAATAAAATACAGGTCACAGTTCATTATTTCTTCCGGTGTTCTGCCTGACAATACCTTTATCAACAGCGAGACTATCCCTTTTGTAATTATTGCATCGCTGTCGGCACTGAAGGTAATTTTCTCGCCATCAAATTCAGGGTAGAGCCATACCTTCGACTGGCAGCCCTCGATAAGGAAATCCTTTATTTTATTTTTAGGATCAATCACAGGCAGGTCTTTCCCAAGGTCAATAAGGTAATTATACTTATCCATCCAGTCGTCAAAAACTGCAAACTCATCAATAATCCTGTCCTGGATTTCATTAAGGCTGTTCATATCACGAAAACATTTCTGTCACTTTAACTATTCCTTCGGCAAGCCTGTCAATCTCTTCAAAAGTATTATAAAAACACATTGAAGCCCTTACTGTTCCTTCAATACCAAAACGGTCCATAACCGGCTGGGCGCAATGAGTTCCTGTCCTAACCGCGATCCCGAGCTTATCAAGGACCATACCAGCATCATACTGGTGTATTCCGTCAAGGAGGAAAGATATTAATGATACTTTTTCAGCCGACGTACCAAAAATTCTTAACCCGGGTATCTCTGTCAGTTTCTTTGTAGCATAATTGAGAAGCTCTTTCTCGTAGGCTGCAATTTCATTCCTGCCCGTTTCCTCAATGTATTTCAATGCTGTTCCAAGACCTATTGCTGCAGGGAAATTCGTTGTTCCTGCTTCGAATTTAAATGGAAGTTCGTTATAGGTTGTCTTCCCGAATGTAACCTTTTCAACCATATCGCCTCCCCCCATGTAAGGAGGCAACTCATCGAGGTATTTCTCTTTTCCGTAAAGCACCCCGATACCTGCCGGCCCGTAAATTTTGTGACCGGAGAAAACATAAAAATCGCAGTCCATTTTCTTCACATCCACAATCCCATGTTGTATACCCTGGGCTCCGTCGACAAGCACCGGTATGTTTGCATTATGCGCTGCCGTGATTATTGCATTTACAGGGAGTATGTTACCAAGGGCGTTTGATACCTGTGAGACTGCAACAAGCCTTGTCCTGTCACTCAGCAATTTATAATACTCAGACAGTATAAGCTCGCCGTTATCGTCTACAGGAATAACCTTCAGATGGGCTTTTTTCCTTTCGCACATCATCTGCCATGGAACGATATTGGCATGATGCTCAAGGGAACTTATTATTATTTCGTCACCGGGACGGACATAGCGCTCACCAAAAGAAAAAGCTACAGTATTTATCGAAGACGTGGTGCCATGCGTAAAGATTATCTCCTCTTTCCGGGCTGCATTTATGAAGTTCCTTACAGTTTCCCTGGCAGATTCGTATTTGTCAGAAGCTGTGTCGCTCAGGAAGTGTACTCCCCTGTGGATATTTGCATTATAGTTTAAATAAACTTCGTTCAGTGTATCGAGTACGCATTGTGGTTTCTGGGTAGTTGCCCCGTTATCAAAATAAACAAGGTCACGGCCATAAACCTTCTGCCTGAGTAGTGGAAAATCCGATCGGATATCATTAATGCTTTTCACAGGCTTTAGTTTAACTGCATTTTACCATACAGCTTGCGCATCGCGAGAGTTCGCCTTTAAGTCGCTGCATTACAAGGTTATCCATTCTTTCGCGTAATGGTTCAATCTTAATATTCTCAATTACCTCGTGTGCAAACCCGAACATCAGCATAAGTCTCGCCTCGCGTTTGTTTATGCCTCTCGACTGCAGGTAGAACATTGCATTTTCATCGAGCTGGCCCACTGTTGCGCCATGACTGCATTTCACATCATCGGCATAGATCTCAAGCTGTGGCTTGGTATCCATCTTTGCATCATCTGTAAGGAGTATGTTATTGTTCTTCTGGTAAGCGGCTGTACCCTGCGCAGCTTTTGCCACAAAGATCCTTCCGTTGAATGCTGCTGTTGCCATGTCGTCAATCACTCCCTTGAAAAGCTGGTTACTCGTGCAGTTTGGTGCAAGATGCTCAACATTTACAAAGTTATCCACATGCTGCCATTTATCTGCAAGATACAATCCGTAGGAGCTACTCTGTGCACCTTCCCCTGTGAGGTAATGATATGTGCTGTTCCTTATAAGGCCACCGTGTAGTGTTATGTTATTGGATGATGCGGAAGAATTTCTTTCCTGGTGTATGAATGTGTTTGTTATTTTGCAAGCATTGTTATGCTCATTCTGAACCCTTATAATATCAAACCTTGCATTCTCCCCTACGAAAACTTCTGTTACAGCGTTGGTAAGGAACTTTTGCGGCGACATTGTATGGTCGCAGATTATCATCCCGATTTCGGCATTCTCCTCAACTATTATCAGGTTCCTGTGCTGGTTGAACATATCTGTATCTGATTCCACCAGGTTCACAACCTGCACTGGTTTATCAGGAACAACATTCTTAGGTACATACACAAAAACACCGTCTGAGGCCATTGCTGTATTCAGATGTATGAGCCCGTCAGACTCACTCCTGGCGTATTTGCCATAGTGTTTTTTAATAATATCAGGAAATACCCTTGCGGCTTCGTTAAGACTCCCGATCCATATACCACTTGGGAGTTGCCTGAGTTTGTCGGTGAGTGTGGGGTAAAAACCGTTAAGAAGTACAAGTCCGTGGGTATCAAGGTCGCTGATGTCGCAACGGAATTTCTCAGCCTTCACGAAATCATCAGGGACGGGCATGAAATAATTCCTGTACTCGTGCCTGAAAAACAGGTCTAGATTTGTATACCTGTATGATTCATTCTTTTTAGTCGGTATCCCGAGTGCATTGTATTTTTCAATTGCACTGTTCCTGAATGAGTTGATATACGGAGAAGAAATACCGGTTATCTTCCCGATATTCTCTTCATATAATTCTGAAAACCTGCTGCTTACTTCTGACCTGGTGTCCATGCAGTTTCGTTTTTATCAACCTCTTTCTTTATCCAGTCGTAACCTTTCTCCTCCAGTTCAAGTGCCAGTTCCTTGCCAGCAGTCTTAACAATGCGGCCATCATAAAGAACATGCACAACATCTGGAACTATATAATCGAGCAATCTCTGGTAATGTGTTATTACGATAGCGGAGGTATCGGGTCTTTTTAGTTTGTTAACCCCGTTTGCCACTATCCTCAGTGCGTCAATATCGAGGCCTGAGTCAGTCTCATCGAGTATTGCAAGCTTCGGTTCAAGCATTGCCATCTGGAATATCTCGTTTTTCTTCTTTTCGCCTCCAGAGAAGCCTTCGTTAACTGACCTGTTTGCCAGTTTTGAATCTATCTCTACAAGCTCTTTCTTTTCCCTCATCATCTTAAGGAAATCCGATGCTGAAAGAGGTTCAAGTCCCTTATATTTCCTGTGTTCATTTACGGCTGCCTTCATGAAGTTCACCATGCTGACACCCGGAATCTCGATGGGATACTGGAAACCAAGGAAGATACCCTCTTTTGATCTTTCCTCCGGTGCCATTTCAAGCAGGTCTTTACCGTAGTATGTTACGGTTCCTCCTGTTACTTCTGCAAAGTCCCTGCCGGCGAGTATGGCAGCGAGTGTACTTTTACCTGAGCCGTTGGGTCCCATGATTGCATGTATCTCACCTTCCTTTACTTCAAGGCTAATTCCCTTTAAAATCTCCTTACCGTCAATTACAGCCTTTAAATTTTTAACACTAAGCATATTATTATAAAATGAAATGTTTAACCTACACTGCCCTCGAGGCTTATCTGCAGAAGTTTCTGGGCTTCCACAGCAAATTCCATCGGGAGCTTGTTTATTACTTCCCTTGCATAACCATTTACAATCAGTCCAACTGCATCCTCGGTTGATATTCCACGCTGGTTGCAATAGAAGATCTGGTCCTCTCCGATCTTTGATGTTGTTGCTTCATGTTCTACTACCGACGACTGGTTATCGACCTCAATGTAAGGGAAGGTATGAGCGCCGCATTTATCACCAAGCAGCAGTGAATCGCACTGTGAAAAGTTCCTTGAATTTGTCGCATTTTTCAATACTTTGACAAGTCCGCGATAGCTGTTCTGGCCTTTTCCTGCTGAAATCCCTTTAGAGACTATTGTGCTTTTTGTATTCTTCCCTATATGGATCATTTTTGTCCCTGTGTCAGCCTGCTGGTGGTTATTTGTTACAGCAACAGAATAAAACTCTCCTATTGAATTGTCTCCCCTGAGGATACATGAAGGGTATTTCCAGGTGATTGCCGAACCGGTTTCGATCTGGGTCCATGATATCTTCGCGTTATCGCCCCTGCATATTCCCCGCTTTGTAACAAAATTAAAGATCCCGCCTTTACCGTCCTTATCGCCGGGGTACCAGTTCTGTACAGTTGAATATTTCACCTCGGCATTTTTCTCTGCGATTATCTCAACAATTGCAGCATGCAGCTGGTTCTCGTCCCTCATCGGGGCTGTGCATCCTTCGAGGTAACTCACATAACTTTCCTCATCGGCAACAAGAAGTGTCCTTTCAAACTGGCCTGTATTTGCTGCATTTATCCTGAAATAAGTTGAGAGCTCCATGGGGCATCGCACACCTTTCGGGATATAACAAAACGACCCGTCGCTGAATACAGCCGAATTGAGCGAAGCGAAATAATTATCCGTATAGGGTACGACTGTGCCCATATACCGCTTAACAAGATCGGGGTACTCCCTTACAGCCTCACTGAAGGAACAGAATATGATCCCCAGCTCTGCAAGAGTTTCCCTGAATGTTGTTTTAACTGAAACACTATCCATTACAGCATCCACAGCAACTCCTGTAAGTCTTTTCTGTTCATCAAGGGGAATACCAAGCTTGTCGAAAGTATTCCTTAGTTCAGGATCGATCTCGTCGAGGCTGGAAGGAGCTGCCTTCTGCTTCGGGGCGGCGTAATAGATTATATCCTGGTAGTTGATCTCCGGAACTTTGAGGTGAGCCCACCCGGGCATTTTCATTGTCTGCCAGTGGCGGAATGCCTTAAGCCTGAATTCAAGTAACCAGGAGGGTTCTCCTTTCTTCGATGAGATAAGCCTGATTATATCTTCATTGAGGCCCTTTGGCACCTTCTCGGTCTCAATATCGGTATAAAACCCATACTTGTATTCGCCTGAAGTAACCTCGTGAATTATATGGTCATCCTGTTTTTTGCCCATTATTATATGGTTGCTTTGTTGTCTCCTAGGATAACAACCATAACCCGGATTTGTTACCCTCTAATTTGGATTTAATCTAAATAAACATGCAAAATTAAGAAAATATATTCTTATAAAAAACATCTTAAAAATCGAATGATTTATTGCCTACTTTAGTCTTCATAACAATCAACCACCTACTACAAGATATCGAATTGATGACATATATTCCTGACATGAAGCTTAAAAATGCCAAACGCCTGCTGATGGTTGTAATACTGGTTTTAATACCACTCATGGTTTCGGCATCAGACGGAAAGATTCCTTCACTGGGACCGGTAAGGGTTGAGTTCATTATTTTCGGGCTGATACTTGCAGGTGTGGCAGTTTTTCACAAACAGACCTTCCGTGTAGCCGTTGCAGGTCTTGCGGTGCTGCTGGCTTTTAAATTAATATTTGACCCGGGTTTTAACCTTGTACATCACCTTTTTGGTACCACCACTATGGCTGAACAGATCCTTCATAAAGATTTGAGGCAGGGTGAATGGGGAATATTATTGAACCTTCTTGGTCTCCTGCTCGGTTTTGCAGTTTTATCAAAGGTTTTTGAAGAGTCGCGTGTTCCCGACATCCTTCCCAGGTACCTGCCTGATGACTGGAAGGGACCATTTTTGCTGCTGATTTTTGTGATGGTGCTCTCCTCATTTCTTGACAATATTGCAGCCGCACTGATTGGTGGTTCAATAGCGATAGTTGTTTTCCGGAACCGTGTTCATACAGGCTATATAGCAGCCATTGTTGCAGCAAGCAATGCCGGTGGCAGCGGAAGCGTTGTAGGTGATACAACAACAACAATGATGTGGATCGACGGGGTAAGCCCGCTAAATGTGCTTCATGCCTTCATTGCTGCAGGTGTTGCAGTACTCTTTTTCGCCTGGTTTGCTTCACACCAGCAGGACCGCTACCAGAGAATACAGAAGGATGCTACTGTCGGGGTCAGTATTGATAAAACCAGGCTGTTGATTGTTGCCTTTATCCTTATCGGTGCCATTGTGTCCAATTTTCTTTACGACATGCCAGCTCTTGGCGTATGGGTTGCCCTGTGCGCAGGGGCATTCCTCAGGCCGCTTCCGTGGAAGGAAGTGCCGGGGGCATTAAAAGGAACAATATTCCTGTTGAGCCTTGTACTCTGTGCGTCAATGATGCCTGTGGAGGAATTGCCAAAGGCATCGTGGATGACAGCTTTCGGGCTTGGGTTCCTTTCATCTGTATTTGATAATATCCCTCTAACAAAACTGTGTCTCGACCAGGGACATTTCGACTGGGGAATGCTTGCATATACTGTCGGGTTCGGGGGATCAATGATATGGTTCGGATCATCTGCCGGTGTCGCCATTACAAATAAATTCCCTGAAGCAAGGAACGTATGGAAATGGTTCAGGGAAGGCTGGCATGTGGCCGTTGCATATGTTATCGGATTTTTTGTCCTGTTGTTTGTGATGGGCTGGGAACCAGCCGATAACAAGGAGCATAAGATCAATAACTGCCCTGTCCCGGGTTGCCCGATGGCAGTTAAAACCCCAAAATAAAAGCACAGACTATCTGACAGTTACCTTATACAGCACAATTCTCCGGATCAGCTGAAGAACTGAGGCTATCTTCATTATTTACGCTGAAACTTTTCATTTAAAATTATACCTTTATGGAAGAATCCATAAATCGGTTTATCATGAAAAATATGCTCCTTATCCTTGCATTGGCGCTGATCCTTTCGTCACCAGTTTATTCCCAGAATGAGAAGGTGATTAAAGCACCGGTCAATCACGTTACAGTATATCCCGACAGGGCCCAGCTTACACACGATGCTGCTTTTGAGGTACCTGCAGGTTCCACAATCCTCAAACTGACAGGGCTTTCACCCTATATCGATGCCCAGAGCATACAGGTAAAGGGCATAGGGGCATTTACAATCTTATCAGTCAATGTACAGAATAATTACCTTGATAATCTCGAGGATCAGCCTGAAGTAAAAAATATAAGGGCCCAGATCGAAAGCCTCCTCCTGAAAATGGAAGATGAAAAGATAGCCATTTCAGTACTCGACGAAAAACTTTCTTTCCTTAATGCAAATAAAGCTGCCCTTGTTAAGGAAACCACATTCTCGGTTGAGCAGTTCAAAAGCCTTATGGACGTTTATACAACAAATATCGACCAGGTTGCATCAACAAAGCTTAAGAAGAACAGGCTTATAAGGGACTATGAGAAACAGGTAGCAGCACTTCAGAAGCAGATAAACGACAAGATGGAAAGACCTCCGCTTCCTTCAGGCGAGATATCAGTATCTGTCACTGCCGACCAGGCTGTTTCAGGAAAGATGACTTTTTCCTATGTCGTAGCAAATGCCGGCTGGTACCCGTCTTATGACATAAGGGTTGATGATATTACAAAACCGGTATCGATTTTCTATAAGGCTAACGTCCACCAGACATCAGGTGTAGAGTGGAAGAATGTAAAACTCAGTTTTTCAAACGCCACTCCATGGGTATCCGGTGATGTTCCTGTTCTCAACCCCTGGTTTCTCGACTTTTATGTTCCTGTCTCCTATATGGTGAATGAAATGAAAGCCGGTGTCAGAAGATCAGAAGCCCCGGCAGCGATGGAAATGATGGCAAAGGATAAAGCACTTAAGTCGGAAGAGGTTGCTGCCAATATGGTGACTGTAGAGAAAAAAACCGGTGAAACAAGTGTCACCTTTGATGTTGCAGTTCCATATTCAATTAACTCAGATGGAAAGGTACAGACCATTGAGATACAGAAAACAACAACACCTGCTTCATACAAATACGTTGCAGCACCCAAGCTTTCAACACTTGCCTACCTTACAGGCAACATAACCGACTGGGCAAAACAGAGTCTCCTTTCCGGGGAAGCAACACTGTATTTTGAAAACACTTTTGTAGGTAAATCACTTCTTAATGTGAACCAGCTTTCAGATACACTTACAATATCACTTGGCACCGATCCCGGTATCCTGATAAAGAGGGAGAAAAGAAAAGACTACACTGTCAAAAAAGTTATTGGGGTGAATAAGACCGAAACCAATTCGTGGCTTATAACTGTAAGGAACAACAAGAACACCCCTGTACAGATAACTGTAAACGACCAGGTCCCGGTATCAACCAACAATAACATTACGGTTGAAGCGACAGAACTATCCGGTGGCAGGTACGACACAACAACCGGTCTTGTAAAATGGGATCTGGACCTGAAACCACAGGAAAAGAAAGAACTAGTACTTACTTACACTGTGAAATATCCAAAGAATCAAACAGTAATACTGGAATAAGAAATATATAATGTCAATTCTCGGCAACCTTGTCTGGCTCCTGTTCGGAGGAATATTAATTGCTATACAGTATTTTATCGGAAGCATAATACTCTGTATCACAATAATCGGGATACCTTTTGGAATCCAGACCTTCAAGATGGCGTCACTTGCATTATGGCCTTTCGGTCGCGACACACGCGTAAGTGAAAGAGCGTCGGGATGCCTTTACATCTTCATGAACGTGATCTGGCTCCTTACAGGTGGTCTGTGGATAGCACTGGCCCACATGGTGTTTGGTGCAATTTTGTGCATTACAATTATAGGAATACCATTCGGGTTGCAGCACTTCAAGCTTACTGCAGTTGCACTGAGCCCATTTGGCAGGGACATCGTAAGTATATAGGCATTATGAGCAAATCAATTGATGAACTGGGTAAGTACGGGCTTATTGAACATCTTACATCCGGTTTTAAAAAATTTCATAAATCTACAATCGCCGGGCCCGGGGATGATTCAGCAATCATTTCAGGAGGCAAGGAGCATTGTCTTGTTTCCACCGATCTGATTCTTGAAGGCATACATTTCAACCTTGTTTATACTCCATTAAAACATCTTGGGTACAAGGCTGTAATTAGGGCCATATCCGATATCTATGCAATGAATGGAAAACCTGAGCAGTTAATGGTTTCAGTTGGGATAAGCTCACGCTTCAAAACAAGCGACCTTGATGAGCTTTATGAAGGAATCAGGTTTGCATGTGAGAAATATTCAGTCGACCTGGCCGGTGGCGACACATCCAGTTCGCTTACCGGTCTTGCAATATCGGTAACAGCAATCGGAAGGATAGAACCTGGTAAGGAAATAAAAAGATCCGGAGCAGCAAATAATGACCTTGTATGCGTTACAGGTGACCTTGGTTCTGCATACATGGGTCTTCAGCTTCTTGAAAGGGAAAGGAAGATCTTCGAGGATGCAGGCGGGCCGACACCAGATCTTTCAGGATGGGAGTACATTGTTGGAAGGCAGCTTAAACCGGAGTTACCCCTGGATATACTAAGTAAAATGGCAGAAAAGGGGATTAAGCCAACTTCAATGATCGATATTACAGAAGGCCTTGCATCTGATCTCATGCAGATTTGTAAAGCTTCAGGGAAAGGATGCAGGATTTACCAGGAAAAGATCCCGATCGATCGTGAAACAGCTTCAATGGCAGAGGAACTTGGCCTCGATCCGCTGATACCTGCACTGAACGGTGGTGAAGATTATGAACTTTTATTTACTGTTCCCCTTGACCAGTTTGACAGGATAAATGAGATAAGTGAGATTAAAACAATCGGACACATCCTTTCGGATGAATACGGGATGTTCCTTGTAAGCCAGGCTGGTGAAGAGATTGAACTTTTTGCGCAGGGCTGGAGATCCTAGCCCCTCGGTCCCCTTATCACTCCACGTTCCGAATTCCTGAAAAACTCCAGGATATAGTCGCGGTCAGCTGATGGTTTAAACAGTTCCTCAACCTTTTTAAGGCCGTCGCTTGTATTAAGCCCGCTGTTGTATATTATCCTGTATATCTCGTGGATAGTGTCTATTCTTTCTTTTTCGAAGCCCCTTCTCTGGAGTCCGACTGTATTTAGTCCCATGTAGGCAAGAGGTTCCCTGTCAGCTTTAATAAAAGGTGGCACGTCAATCCTCACTTTTCCGGCAGCACCTATAAAACTGTGAGCACCTATCCTCGAGAACTGGTGGACCAGTGATGCACCGCTTATTATTACCCAGTCGTCAACTTTTACCTCTCCTGCAAGACCCGATGTATTTCCAACAATACAGTAGTTGCCAATCCTGCAATCGTGACCGATATGCGCGTAGGCCATAAGCAGGCAATGACTGCCTACGACTGTTTTTCCTACAGCAGCCGTTCCCCTGTTTACTGTGACACCTTCCCTTACTGTTGAATTGTCACCAAGTTCAGCTGTTGTATCCTCGCCTTTGAATTTGAGGTCCTGGGGTATCCCCGAAAATACGGCTGTTGGAAAAATCCTGCAATTTTTTCCTATCCTTGCACCGTCAAGTATTGTAGCATTGGGTCCGACCCATGTGCCGTCTCCAATTTCAACATTAGCTGCTATATAAGCAAAAGGTTCAACGGTGACATTTTCACCCAGGCGGGCATCCTTATGGACAAAAGCAAGATTCGAGACCATAATGACTATTTATTTTTGACAACCTGTGCCACGAGTTCACCTTCAACTGCCAGCGTATTGCCAACAAAGGCCTGTCCGAACATTGAAACAATACCTCTTCTCATGGGCTCTGTAAGCTCAAGTTTGAGGATGAGTGTATCACCGGGCACAACTTTATGTTTGAATTTTACTTTATCAATCTTGAGAAAATAGGTCGAATACTTCTCAGGCTCGTCGACCATGCTCAGGACAAGCAGTCCGCCGGTCTGGGCAAGAGCTTCAACCATAAGAACACCTGGCATCACAGGTTCACTGGGGAAATGGCCCTGGAAGAAAGTCTCATCATTTGTGACATTCTTTATCCCTATAACTTTTGTCTCATCAAGATGAATCACCTTATCGACGAAGAGGAAAGGGTACCTGTGAGGCAGTCTTGCTTTTATCTGTTCAACGGTATACACCGGCTGTGTATTGGGATCATAAACAGGAATGTCTTTCTTCGAATGTGATTTCTTTATCTCCTGCCTGATAATCCTTGCAAGCCTTGTATTTGCGTAGTGACCCGGTTTTGTTGCAACTACCCTTCCCTTGATTGGCTGCCCAACAAGTGCAAGGTCGCCAAGAATGTCTAGAAGTTTATGGCGTGCCGGTTCGTTAGGATACCTGAGGTCTGTATTATTAAGAATACCTGCAACATGCCCGTTTATGCTTGGCCTGTTGAAAAGTTTTGCGATCCTGTCGAACTCCTCCTGAGGTGGTTCCTTCTCAAGAATCACAATTGCATTATCCAGATCTCCTCCCTTTATAAGCCCTGCCTTGAAAAGCGGTTCAAGCTCATGGAAGAATACAAAGGTCCTGCTGCGGCTGATATCCTCTTCAAAATCTGAAATTGAATCAAGGATAGCATACTGGTTGCCGAGGATTTTTGAATTATAATCAATAAGGACGTTTATACTGAAATGGTCGTCGGGATAAACTATAAGATCCACTCCGTGTTCCTCATCGGAAAACACAATTTTTTGTTTAACAACGAAATAGTTTCTTTCCTCTTTAAGTTCAACAAATCCGGCCTTGTTTATAGCTTCAACATATTTTTCAGAAGATCCCCCAAGTATTGGTGCTTCCGGACCGTTCAGTTCAATAAGTGCATTGTCGATGCTCATGCCATGAAAAGCAGCCAGCACGTGTTCTATCGTAGATACTGAAGCTCCATTCTGCACCAGGGTGGTTCCCCTTGATGTCTCTGTCACATGCTCAGCCAGCCCTTCAATTACGGGGGCACCTGGCATATCAACCCTGCAAAACTTATAACCATGGTTTGCAGGAGCAGGCTTAAGGGTAATTGTAACATTGACCCCGGTATGTAGTCCTTTGCCTGTCAGGCTGATTTCACTTGCAAGCGTTCTTTGTTTTTCACTCATCTGTAACAACTGTTTTAAAATCAGGGTACAAAAAAAGCAAAAATTTTTCGAACAATCGAGAAAATTAGCCCCTAACTTGGTTTAAGACAGCAGTTTTGTTCTAGAATTAATTGACTTTAAGCCTTTTTCAGCTTTTCAAGGTCTTTTTCAAGCTGATCAACTTTCATCTTAAGTTCAGGTAGTTTTCTGAAAATCACCGATGATTTAAGATACTGTTTATAATCGATAGCAGGGGAACCCAGTATTGTCGAATTTGGCTCTTTAATATCTCCGGCGATCCCTGCCTGTGCACCAGCCTTTGTTCCATCGGCAACTTTAAGGTGACCGGCAATTCCCACCTGTCCTGCAAACATACAGTTCTTACCAATTCTTGTTGAACCTGCAACACCTGTCTGCCCGGCCATAACTGTATTCTCTCCGATCTCAACATTATGACCAATCTGGATAAGGTTATCTATTTTAACACCCCTGCGGATAATAGTTGATCCCATTGTAGCCCTGTCAATTGCCACATTTGCACCTATTTCAACATTATCCTCAAGGATAACATTTCCAATTTGCGGTATTTTCATGAATTCGCTTTCTGATTGCGGTGCAAATCCAAACCCATCACTTCCTATGACTGAACCAGCATGAATTGTGCAGCCATTGCCGATAATGCATTCGTGGTAGATCTTCACACCGGCATAAACAAGACAGTTTTTGCCCAGCTGGGTGCCATCACCGATATAAACATGCGGATAGATCCTTGAGCCGTCACCAATCGTGCAGTTCTCTCCGATATATGCGTAGGCTCCTATATATACATCCGTCCCCACATTTGCAGTTGCCTCAATAACAGCTGTCGGATGTATACCTTTTTTCTTTGGCTTCGATTGCTCGACGAGTGTCAGAAGTGAAGCAAATGCTTCGTATGAATTCTTAACCTTTATAAGTGTTGCTGAAATCGGGGCTGTCGGAACAAAATCGGCATTCACAAGCACCACGGATGAGGCTGTTGAATATATATAATGTTCATATTTAGGATTTGCGAGAAATGAAAGAGCGCCTTTATGACCTTCTTCAATCTTTGCAACTGTTGAAACCTTTGTCTCAGGATCGCCAACAATCTCACCTTTTAGAAATCCTGCGATTACTGCTGCTGTAAATTCCATATTATATTGTTCTATTAATGTTTGTTTACTAATCTAATTACCTGCATTCCTTTGGATAACAAATAAAATACTTGATGATCCTTTCAGACAGGAACCTGTGATCGAACATGTCAGACACCTGCTGTATATCAGCTGTGGTCCCGTTGCGTTGCAGAATTTTGACTTCAGGGGCATCGGGGGCATAGGCAAGGTTAGATACGTTTCCTGAAAAAACGTAATATTTCACGTTTTCTGATTCGATACCCATCTTTTCTGAAGCAGCTTTTTTCAGGGAGTTTTCCCTTTTTGTGCCAATCGGCTCATTCTGAAGTTCAATTGCTAACAGCTCTCTCTGCATGAGGCGCCTTGAAAGATCCGAAAGAATCCTGTCGTCGTGGTCGGCCCAGTATTTTGCAGATACGAGTATGTCGCTGTCATCAAGCCTTGTAAAGTTGGAGGCTACATGGGCAGAGCTGAAGTTCCCTTTATCAGCCAGTTCAGCCGGACCTATATTATTATAAAGGAAAAATCTCAGGGCGGGGGTCGCATAAATGTCAGCGCCGGTCACGGCTATCTCCTTTGCCCTCCTCAGTACATTTACAAGCATACTTTCTGAGCACAGGACAGTCTTATGCATATAAACCTGCCAGTACATCAGCCTCCGTGCAATTATAAACTTCTCGAGTGAATATATGCCCTTCTCATCAATAACAAGCCTGTCATCAACAACATTCAGCATCCTTATAATCCTGTCCGATCCGACAGAGCCCTCAATCACACCTGTGAAAAAACTGTCGCGCCTCAGGTAGTCGAGACGGTCCATATCGACCTGTCCTGCAATAAGTTCATGAAGGAATTTTCTCTTGTATTTCCCTGTGAAAATGTCTATTGCAAGCTTCAGTTTTCCCTTGTATGATTTATCAAGCTTTTTCATCAGAAGAAGGGAGATATCCTCATGACTGATACCCGATATAATTGAATTCTCCAGGGCGTGGGAAAAGGGGCCATGCCCTATATCGTGAAGCAGGATTGCAAGATAAGTGGCTTCCTCTTCTTCATCTGATATTCTGACACCTTTTGATCTTAAGGTCTGTATTGCTGAATCCATCAGGTGAAGTGCACCGAGTGCATGCTGGAAACGTGTATGGGTAGCTCCGGGGTAAACAAAGCTTGTAAGTCCCAACTGCTTGATGTTCCTTAACCTCTGCACCCACGGGTGCTCGATTATATCGTAAATGAAATCCCCGGGAACATTGATAAAGCCGTAAACCGGGTCATTGATTATCTTCCGTTTATTGGTACCGGTTGCCACGTAACTGAATTGTTGCCACAAAAATAGGAATAAGTTTTACAATGGGACTCTTCGCCGGTAACTTTACTCGAAAGGATGCTCCCTGCTGAAGTCAGGCAGGTAGTTTTCGTTGCTTTCCCTGTCCTGCAACCAGCCATTTCTGAAACCAAGACGCTCCATTTCCTCAACAACCCCCTGGTATTCCTCTGCATATAAAGAGCGGTTTATTACCGGATGCCGCTCAGCCCTGTATACTGGGTGATATTGCGACATAAGTGAGATATTCACCCCGGTCGATAGTTCCTCTGCAATAATCCTGAGAATCTCCCGGCTGTTATCCGCGTATCCCGGGAGTACAAGGTGACGGATCAGTATACCCGATTCCGCAATGCCCTCTTCATTAATCAATAAACGCGAACCTTTCTGAAAGTACATCTCCTTTAATGCCTTCAGCGCCACTTCGGGATAGTCAGCCGCATCAGAAAACTCCTTTGAAAGTGAAGCAGAAGCATACTTAAAATCGGGCAGCCATACATCAACAAGGCCATCAAGCTCCTTCAGTGTTTCCACCTTGTCATAGCCATTCGTATTATATACAATTACAGGATGCAGGCCCCGCCCGTGAACTCCATTTATTATCTGTTTAACCTGGGGAACAAGATGGGAAGGTGATACAAACCCTAAAGCCTTTACCCCGGATGAAAGGACATCTTCCACCCTGTCGAGCAGGCTGTTCAGGTCATCATACTGGCTCCTGATTATACGTCTAGGCTGGCTTATCTCATGATTCTGGCAGTAAATACACCTGAGATTGCAACCGTAGAAAAATATGTTACATATACCGTATTTGCCGCTGATCGGCGGTTCCTCACCTTTATGAATACATACAGAGGCTATGTTCAAACCTGCCCCTGTTCCGCAATAACCATCATTATCCATGAACCTGTTCACCCCGCACTCCCTCGGGCACAGGGTACAGTTTGCAAGAAAAGCATGAAACCTGCTGTCGTAATCAATCATAACGGCTCAAAAGTAAGAAAATCATAAAAGCCCGATATTTGTAATATCCAAAATATTAACTACCTTTGTACCCGATTCGTGGGTGAATTTGAGCCTGGGGGACAAGAAAGTCCCCTATTTTATTATCCTTAAGAGGTATGGCAGAGAAATCGACAATAGAAAAAATTGTAAGGGAGTTTACCGCAACAACCGGTATTTTTCTCGTTGCCGTGCGCATTAGTGCGACTGGAAAGATCACTGTTCTTGTCGACCGTAAGGAAGGGATTACAATAGATGATTGTGCCGATCTCAGCCGCTTCATCGAATCAAGGCTCGACCGCGATGTAGAAGACTATGAGCTCCAGGTCTCCTCGCCAGGTCTCGACATGCCCTTTCTTGTAGTTGAACAATACTATAAGAATGAAGGGAAAGAAATAGAGGTACTTTCCGATGATGGAAAGAAGTACAAAGGAATACTGAAGAACGTTACATCCGGGGGATTTGAACTTGAAACCTCAGTAAAGGAAAAGAACAGCTCCGGATCGAAAGCAACAGTGATTAAGGATATTTCATTTAACTATGAGCAGGTAAAATCTGCTAAGGAAATTGTGACATTTAAATAATTAGGATTAAGTCAGATGGAAAATGTTAATTTGATCGACACCTTTTCTGAATTCAAGGAACTAAAGAACATCGACAGGCCAACGATGATGAGTGTGCTTGAAGATGTATTCAGGAGCATGCTTACGAAGAGGTACGGATCTGCCGATAATTTCGATATCATTGTCAACATCGACAAGGGCGACTTCGAAATCTGGAGAAACAGGGAGGTTGTTGAAGATGAAGAATTTGTTGACCCCAACACCCAGATTCCGCTGTCGGAAGCAAAAAAAATCGACAATGATTATGAAGTTGGTGAAGAAGTTTCAGATGAGGTTAAATTCCTCGACTTCGGAAGAAGGGCCATCCTGTCACTTCGTCAGAACCTGACAGCAAGGATTCTGGATCTTGAGAAGAACAACATCTATGCTAAATACAAGGACAGGATCGGTGAAATAGTCACAGGCGAAGTTTACCAGGTATGGAAGAGGGAAATACTTGTACTCGATGATGACGGTAATGAACTTATTCTTCCGAAAAGCGAGCAGATACCTTCCGATCATTTCCGCAAGGGCGATTCAATAAGGGCGGTTGTTATTAAGGTTGAAATGAGGAATAACACCCCGTTCATAATCCTCAGCAGGACATCCCCTGTATTCCTTGAAAGACTTTTCGAACTCGAAGTACCGGAAATATTCGACGGACTTATCACTATTAAAAAGATTGTAAGGGTACCCGGTGAACGTGCCAAGGTTGCTGTTGAATCATACGATGAAAGAATTGACCCGGTTGGCGCATGCGTCGGGATGAAAGGTTCAAGGATACATGGTATTGTAAGGGAACTCAGGAACGAGAACATCGACGTAATAAACTTTACAGCCAATAACCAGCTCTTCATCCAGAGGGCACTTAGTCCTGCCAAGATAACCGCTATAAAACTGAATGAAGAGACCAAAAGGGCAGAGATCTATCTCAAGCCAAACGAAGTTTCTCTTGCTATCGGAAAAGGTGGTCTTAATATTAAACTTGCAAGCCAGCTTACAGGATATGAGATAGATGTTTACAGGGAACCGGGTGGCGAAGATGAGGAAGATGTCAACCTCGAGGAATTCTCAGATGAAATTGATGAGTGGATCATCGAGGAACTCAGAGCCATTGGTTGCGATACAGCAAGGAGTGTTCTAAACCTGTCGATCAGCGACCTTGTAAAGAGAACCGACCTTGAAGAAGAAACGGTGAAGGAAGTTATCAATATCCTTAAAGCCGAATTTGAATAGAAAACACAAGATATTATAGGACTTTTTATCCTTAAGTAAAAGGAAAGGCTATCCATGACAGATGATATTAAGGCAACGAGATTAAGTAAAGCAGCCCGCGAATTCAATGTGGGGATATCCACTATTGTGGAATTCCTTCATAAGAAAGGGTTCAGTCTTGATCCCAACCCAAACACAAAGCTTCCGCCTGAGGCATATGCTCTGCTTGTTAAGGAATACAGCACTGACATAAGCGTCAAGAAGGAATCTGAAAAGCTTATCCTTAAGGACCTCCACAGGAAGAAGGAAAGCGTCTCTATTGATGATGTATCGGTTAAGGAACAGACCGAGGAGACTGAAGCCGAAGATGAAATACTCATTAAGGATGTTTCAGGCGTCAAAAAGACAATAGACCTTACTCATGAGGTTAAAAAACCTGAGGTCAAGCTCGTAGGTAAAATAGACCTTGAAAAGACAGTCAAACCAAAAACTGTTAAACCTGAACCTGAGAAAGAGGTAAAGGTTGAGAAGGAACATAAGACAGCTGAAACAAAAGAGAAAAAGACTGCAGAGAAAGTTGAAAAAGAACCTGCAGATAAACAGAAGAGTGGCATCAATATCCAGATTGTCGGAAAGATCGACCTCGAGACTGTAAAAAAGGATAAGCCTTCAAAAGGTGAAGGACCTAAGAAACATAAGAAGGAAGAACCTGTTGCCGAAGTGAAGGCAGAGGAAGTGAAAGAGGAAGTCAAAATTGTAAAAGACGAAGCTCCTGAAACAGTAGTAGCTGAAACTGCATCACCTGAAGAAGAGGTTGTTGAATTATACAAGACAGAGTTCAAGAAACTTTCAGGTCCTACAGTAGTTGGCAAGATCGACCTTCCTGTTGAAGAGAAGAAAAAACCGCAGTACCAGCCTGTGAAAGTAACAGGTGAGGATGACGAAAGCCGCAGGAAGAAGAAGAGGAAAAGAATTACAAAGGAAACTACTGAAAATACTGCTGCCGTTAAACCTGCAGTGATTGAAAAGAAAGATCCTAATAAAGGGAAGAAAATCACGAAGAAAAGACCTGTAAGGGTTGAGGTTGACGAGGAAGAGGTACAGAAGCAGATTAAGGAAACACTTGCGCGTCTTACTTCAAAAGGTAAGTCGAAAGGTTCAAAATACCGCAGGGAGAAAAGGGATGCGATAAGCCAGCGCCAGCGCGAGGAAATCGAACAGAAAGAGCTCGAAAAGAACATACTGAAGGTTACAGAATTTGTGTCTGTAAATGAACTGTCATCGATGATGAACGTTGCAGTTACGGATATCATCTCAACCTGTATGAACCTTGGCCTGTTCGTCTCAATTAACCAGAGGCTCGATGCTGAAACAATGGCACTGCTTGCAGATGAATTCGGCTACAAGGTTGAATTCGTAAGCGCTGAACTCCAGGAAGCAGTTAAGGAAGAAGTTGATGAGCCTGAGGATCTTAAACCTCGTCCGCCTATTGTGACAGTGATGGGACATGTTGACCATGGGAAAACAAAACTTCTCGACTATATAAGGAACACAAACGTTATCGCCGGTGAAGCCGGTGGTATCACGCAGCATATCGGTGCCTACGGTGTTATGCTTGAGGACGGTCGTCATATTACCTTCCTCGATACACCAGGTCATGAGGCATTTACCGCCATGAGGGCGAGGGGTGCCCAGATAACTGACATTGCAATCATTGTGGTTGCAGCTGATGACGGTGTGATGCCTCAGACGGTTGAAGCTATTAACCATGCTTCGGCAGCAGGCGTACCCATAATTTTTGCAATCAACAAGATTGATAAACCAACTGCAAATGCAGAGAGGATCAAGGAAGAGCTTGCAAAAATGAACTACCTCGTTGAAGACTGGGGTGGTAAGTTCCAGTCACAGGAAATATCCGCGAAGAGTGGTCTTAATATAGATGCACTGCTCGATAAGGTACTTCTTGAAGCCGAGATGCTTGATCTCAAGGCAAACCCTGATAAACCTGCTCTCGGGACAGTGATAGAATCATCACTCGACAAGGGACGTGGTTATACCGCAACAGTGCTTGTAAAAGCCGGTACACTAAGGATTGGCGATATTGTCCTGGCAGGAAGCTGCTATGGCCATATCAAAGCAATGTACAACGAACGTGGTAACAAGATAGATGAGGCAGGACCGGCCACACCTGTACTGCTTCTTGGTCTTAATGGCGCCCCGCAGGCTGGCGATAAATTCAACGTGATGCTATCCGACAGGGAGGCCAAGGATATCGCCACAAAGCGTGCCCAGCTCCAGAGGGAACAGGAACTCCGTACCCAGAAGCATATTACACTTGATGAGATCGGCCGCAGGATTGCAATCGGAAACTTCCAGGAACTCAATATTATCGTGAAAGGTGATGTTGACGGATCTGTAGAAGCTCTCAGCGATTCTCTTATTAAACTGTCAACGCCTGAAATACAGCTTAATATTATTCATAAGGCTGTCGGGCAGATATCTGAATCTGACGTCCTCCTTGCCGCTGCTTCAAACGCAATTATTGTCGGCTTCCAGGTAAGACCGTCGCTCAATGCACGTAAACTTGCTGAAAAGGAACAGATAGATATCAGGCTTTACTCAATCATCTACGATGCAATCGAGGAGATCAAATCTGCGATGGAAGGTATGCTTATACCTGAACTTAAAGAGGAAGTTGTCGCCACACTTGAGATACGTGAGACTTTCAAGATCACAAAGGTTGGTACTGTTGCAGGCTGCTACGTGAAAGAGGGTAAGATTAACCGTAACTCAAAGGTCAGGATAATCAGAGATGGTATCGTAATCTATTCGGGTGAACTTGGTTCACTGAAAAGATTCAAGGATGATGCAAGGGAAGTTGTTGGCGGACTCGAATGCGGTCTGAATATCCAGAACTTCAATGATATCAAGCCTGGTGATGTAATTGAAGCCTACCAGCAGGTAGAGGTTAAGAAAAACCTGTAAGAAAAAAGAAGGAGCCTTCTCAGGCTCCTATTAATTTCTTGTATTGATCGGGGGTCAGAAGTTCACCAGCTTCAGCCGGGTTTGTCATTCTGATCTTTACCATCCATCCGCTTCCATACGGATCCTTGTTAACAACATCAGGGGTATCATCTATTGCAGGGTTCTTTTCAAGAAGCTCCCCGCCTACAGGCATAAACATGTCTGATACTGTCTTCACAGCTTCAATTGTGCCGAATACCTCTTCCTTGTTCAGGGTCTCCCCTACTGTTTCAATCTCGATAAATACTATGTCACCAAGCTCGCCCTGGGCAAAATCGGTCACTCCAACATAAGCGACATCGCCCTCAACCCTGAGCCATTCATGGTCTTTAGTGTACTTAAGATTACCTGGAACGTTCATATTCAAAGGTTTATTAGGTTAGAAATTATGATTCTCAAGAAAACAACTACAAACCAAAAGTAAAGAAATTTTGTTTCATAAAATCTGAGTTTCTTCAGTTTTTAAGTGCAGACTGAATCGTGATTAATCGAATTGGCAGCTATCAGCATTTTCAAACCGCCTTCACATGCCTTGCTGTGGATCAGTTTACTGAACAAGTGTGAACTTAAGACTGAATCCGAAATTAGTATTTGATGTCGGGAAGGTACTTGCCACGAACGGGTTGTTAATAGTATGATCGGCAAAGATCTGCAGGTTGAACCTGTCACTAAGTATATAATCGGCGGTTGCCCCGACGGTGAATATCTTCTGGCCCACAACAGGCTGGTTTACATTTTCAATAAGCTTCCTCGCTATTGTCTTATTGTCCCTTATTGATAGGTCAAATCTTACGTTAAGGTCGCTCTTCAGGTTCTTCTGCCCTCCGCCTGTCTTAATATTGATCTGCACGTCATCAAACCTGTACCCGGCGCCTATCACAAGTTCATTATTCCTTGCATCGGCAACCTGGTTACTTGCCAGGTTAAGTGAAACAGTCCTCGATTTCTTCCATTCAACCCTTGTTGTCATACTGTTTTTCCAGTTAAGGTCGACATTTATAAGCGGGCTGAACTGTTCATTTAAGGTTACAACATTAATCTCGTATAGGGGTATGAAATTGCCGTTCAGGTCCCTCAGGTTTCCCATCCCGGAACTTCCCGGATCAAATTTCAGGTTTGTCGTGAAGGAAGTTATCGAATATGTACTGCGGTACTGGTGCGACAGGCTTACCGAGCGGAACACAGACTGGATAAACGCAAACTTGGAAAGGCCGTCAAAGGTTATTCTCCAGTTCGGCATCATGCGCAATGCTGAAGGGAAGGTTTCAAGGCTCACCTTATTCGGGTCACTTTTTGTGTAAGCCGCCAGGAATGCAGGGATAAGCACTTCCCGTGAAGTTTCACCGTAGCCGCTTTTGTACTGTCCGGTTATTGGCTGACCATTTGCATCTGTATTCGGATCATAGCCAGGATCGTTGATGCTCCTTGCTTCCGCCCTTCGCTGTGATATAATTGCTGTATTGTTCCTGAATGCCTCAAAGGTCGGTGAGACATAATCGTTACCCTTTGTGATCTTTTCAAATGAGGTTCCCCATGAGATCACTGATATTGCGAAACTCCCTGACACTATCCTGTTACGCGTGCTGTCGGGGAAGTGCCCGAACTTGTCGGCTGTGTAGTATGAAGATATAGCTTCAACGTACCTCCTGTCGGCTGACAGATCTATCCTCAACCCCGGGAATGGTTCAATGAGACCACGGAATGATATTGTTGTATTTGTATTTGAAACGGCAGCTGTATTAATGAGTGTATCAGTTGTAAGCCATCCCCTTGAAGCAGCTTTGTCGAAGAAATTCCGCTCGCCGAATCCAAGTATAAATGGCCAGCCGGGTGCCATTATCCCGTCAGTATTATCCGACCCCAGGTACTTAGGCTTAGGCGTATAGCCAGGAAGCAGCATTCCCTGTGACGATGTTAGTGTTAGCGAAACATTCCTGATGCCAAGCAGGGCTCTCAGCAGGTATGATCCGGTAACCACTAGCGGATTTTTCTTTTTGGGAACCTTTCCCTCAACTATCACGGTCCCGTTGTCTACCTTTTCGTCGGGTGTGAAGGTTACCTTATTGTCGCTGTTTATCTCAACCTTTCCCCTGACTTCCTTACCGGAAGAATTAAGAACCTTTACAACAACATCCCTTGTCTTCAGATTATGAACTATCGCCCTTGCAGTTTTTGCCTTAAATGCTACTTTTTCCTTTGTGTACTTAACTGAAATAAAATCCTGCCTGTTTTTTGGAGCATCAGGCCTTGTCATGTTCTCTATATTTTTCAGGAACTTAATCTTATTGTAAATAGTTGTAAGTGATGCGTTTGCGGTTAGTGTAAGGTCGTTATGATTCTTTATTGTATTCCCGAGGTGTATATTAAGTGAATCGGGGAAAACCGGTCCTGCCAGCCATGTATAGTCAGTCCCATACCTTAGGTTGGCGTTTACCCATCCAAGCAAAGGAAGTTTGTTCACGGGCAGGTTATAGTTTATATTGAGGAAATGGTTATAGTTTGTAGTCCTTCCCAAACCACGAAGGTTCTGCCAGACCGAGTCCCTCCATGCCGAGTATGTGCTGCTGTATCTTTTCCTGTCAACCCCACCATACGGCTCATCTATCCTTGCAAGGTTTGTGGCTGTAAAGTCGATCTTCAGCTGGCGTGTAACGTCGTACTTGAAGTCGTATATTCTTGTCCACCAGAAGTCCTTAGTGTAGGATGGGGTTACAAGAAAATACGGGTTGTCAATATTTCTTGTCTTGATTTCATGATAGTACCTGCTTAGTTCAGTCCGTACTGAGAAACTCTTCGGGTAAGGATAGAAATTAAAATCCTTGAAGAGCCTCAGTAATGGCGAATTCAGGAATTTAAAGCTCTTAAACGGCATAATATTGGCCGGTTGCCCGTCATAGTTATAGGCCAAACCACCACGGTAGTTCTTCTCCAGGTTTAGTTCTGTTGTGATGCTGCTCCTGTAAATCTCGTTGTAAGAATAACTTAAGCTGAGGTTAGAGAGACTCCACATATGGGTCTTGGTTCCCCGTGGTGCAAAACCTGCATTGCTTATTGTGAAAGTCTTTCGCCTTATATAGTCTTCCGATACTCTTTTTATTGAGTCCCTTATAGCCTTGGTTGCAGCTCCTCGAAGTGCATCGGAGAACGGGATATCGGGATCGAGAGGGTTGAACTGAGGTTTTATCCTCGACTCTGAATAGCCGAAGTAAACAGGTAGTCTTACGCCGGCTTTTTCCGGGAAGAATTTTCCAAGTTCGAGGGAAGACGAAAGGTCATAGGCGGCGGTAGTCTGTTTGCTCCTGTCGTTCACTTTCTTTTCTATGCTTCCCCAACCGGGGGTGCTGGCCTGTCCTACCATATCCACAGTTCCGAGATCGGCCAGTCTTGCCTGTAAATGGGCATTTGCAGCCCAGCCGCTGTTCTCAACAAAATCGTTAAGGCGAAGTTCGTTTACCCAGACCTCAGCAGATTTCGGGGCCCCGTCGTCCTTCAATGGGTTTCTTGTCTTTATCGGGTTCCTTACCCCGATCATAATGACTTTTATATTGCTCATATTCGGATTACCCGATACGAGGATACGGTTGTTTCCGCTCTTATAGGCATATACATCAGAGATGCTGAGTGTCGACCCTGCTTCAGCCATCTTCCTGTTTCGTTCCTGCTTGGCGTCCTGTAATACCGACAGATCAATATCAAAACTGTTGTCGGCAGGCCATACAATTTGCCTTGCAGCATCGCTCTCGTTGCTGTAATGACCGGGTGGTGTAAGTTTCATTGGAACTTCATACTCGTAGAAGTTCCCCTTGTAATCAGATCCGATCCTTATAAATACAGTTATGTCATCATCTTTCAGCGGTTCACCAATAAGCGCCTCGGCATGCACTTCCAGCCTGAGTTTGCGGTATTGACGTATATCCAGGGTCACATTCTTGAAAGCTGCACGGGCGTCTCCGTCTTCAAGATTATGCACCCTGAGAACCATCGACTGCTCATTCAGCTGCCGAAGCTGGGGATTGGATGGATCAGTAACCCTTGTGAATCCAGGGGGTAAAACATAATTCACAGGTTCTTTACCCGAGTTTTCCTCAATGCTTGCAGAACTGATCTCGAAGCTGCCGTCTTCCTGTTCGGGTACAGTCACCCTCTCACCACCCTCCATGAATGAAAGATTATATTTTCTCCACTCAGCCCTTACAAGGTCAAGCTTTGCAAATCTCATTACAACGGGTTTCTCAAAGTTCTTAAGGTACATCCTCATGAACCTTATGGACTTGAAATCACGTATTGATCCAACCACCTTCTGGTAATCGGTAATAGGTATCTTGAACTGGTACCATTTCACTTTTGATTTGTTACCGTTCGCGAAAGTGGCTGTATACTCGATCTCATCAACAATGTAATTGGTTCCAACATGCATGTTCTCGGGTCTCAGGCTTACCTTGTACTGGTAATAACTTTCAGTTTCACTGAGGGTGTTGTCACGGTTTATATCTTCCATATCAGGAAGTGTTGAACCGCTTGTCGGGTAGCTCTCTTTCGACATTTCAGCCGTTGGGGAGTTACCTTCCTGCCCGTTATAGTTCTTGTACCTGTCGAGAATACCGAGCTGTTCCTGGTCATAATCTGTACCCCTGAAATAATGGAAGTCATCCGAGGAAGGGTCAAGTGATTTCTTGTCGTATGCTTCAGGTTTGAGGAGTGTCCTGAGTTTATCGAGGTAGACCTGGAAAAACGATCTTTCATCTCCGTCAGCCAGACCGTCGAGACCAATGTCCTGGTACTGCCTCGACTGGAGATCATTATCAAAGGCGTTTACTACAGCCTGCACTGTAGGAACACGACCCCAGGCAGTACTGTCTACATTCCTCACAAGCGGTGAGTTTGGCAGGCCGTTCTCGAAACTCTTTCGAGAGTCACGCAGGATATCCTCCGAGATATTTCCAAGGTTAAAATAGAGATCACCACCGGTATGTGAAGGATCTTCAACGAAAGGATCCATCATCCAGAATTTAATATACTGGATATTTGCATTTTCAAAATCGCTTGTAAGGATCTCCCTCATCATGCCGCCCCATCTGGTCTGTGGACTGTTCAGGTTACCGTCGCTATCAACACCGCCTGAATATGCTGAGGGGTCTGTATCATAGTTATACTGCCCTTTTTCAGAAGGATAGAATGCGACGTTAAGTACAGCAAGTGTTGTCGGAACACCGCTCTGGCTTTCCTTGTAAGGAAAAATCTCATTTTCATAAATCTCCCTTACAAAGTGGCTCGACTGAAGGTCGGGGTTTGACTTGATATGCCCGGGTGTTGAGGAGCCGTTACGCAGGAAGAGAGGATCAATCACATACCATGCGATCTTGGCACGGTTGAACCCGCTTGCAAGATTATTATTAAGTCTTGCTTCTGGAAAGAGGTTATCCTGGCCCTGTGGCACACTGGAGATCGACCAGGCGTTGAAAGATTTCAGATCCAGAGGTATTTCACTTGCCTCAAAATCGTCGATGTATGAGTTACCAGCATTTGAGATTGCACGTGAATGACCAGGGATCAGGTTGGCAAACTCACCGAAGAAAGAGATTGTTGATGGTGTCTTGGTGCTCAGTAATGGCAGTTTGTCAAGGATATTTGTAAGAGTCTGCGACTGTGCCCTGTATGAAGTATTCAGCCCCCATATCGTGTTTGAAATAGGCTCTTCCCCGAAACTGACTTTCTGGGTATACGGCCTTTCGTTGAGGTGGAGAAGTGTTCCACCGAATGTGAAGTTATTCGATACACGGTATTCGAGATGTGTTCCTATAAGTGTTTTGGTCTGGAAACCGTAAAACTGGTTGTTTTCAAGTGATACCTGTATAGGGGTCTGTGATTGAATGAGTGCCTGGTTAATGATCCTCACGGTACCCATGTTGTAGTCAACTGTGTAGTCGGTATTCTCAGTAAGGGGGACACCTCCAGCTGTTACTTTGACAGCTCCGCGGGGGATGTTTGTTGCATTCAGTCTTATCTCGGAACCTGAGGCTGAGGTATAACGCCCGCCCAGTTTGAATTTATTCTTTTCGGCCATCTGCCTTGCGACAGTCTGTGTTGAGTCGTACAATTCCTGGAACACATATTTAGCCGCAAGCACCGGATCTTTTATCTGGTTCTTCAGGTTGCTGCCGAAGGGTTCTATTACTGGAAAGATAATTTTCCCGTTTGCCGTGGATACGGTAATCCCGTCAATAAAGTCAAAAACACCGTCGGGCGACCTGTCCTGCTGGGAGTTGAGATTATCGAGACCCATCAGGGTGAGAAGTGTCTTTTCGGCCAGTTTTCCTTCCGGGATGTAATTGACATAGTTACCCGATTTGTCATCCTGGTATAAGACATTCAGGACAAAATCCTTGCTGTCGAGTCTTCCTGATCCAAGCGAATAAACGTTCTTCATCATCAGGTCCCAGGTCGGCAGTTTTGGACTGAGGGTTGTACCTTTTAGAAGTTTCAGCATAAGAGCCTGGGGAGCAGTTATCCCGTCGGTGGAGAATTCACCGACTTTATACACCTGGCCGTTCATCGTGTATTCATATGCCACAGCAAGCACCTCATCAGCATTAAGGGATGTATTTAGTGATATGTACCCCAGTTGTTTGTTAAATGTGTATTCCCTGTCGCTAAGCTTTCTTGCATTTTCTATTTTTTCAAAATCGCGGCCAACCTGGAAAGAGGGATAGAGACTATTGAAGACATTTGTTACCTGGTCGACGTCCCTGGCTCCTGAATATGGGCCCATGAGCTGGTCGTACAGGTTGTTTACCTCGTTATCCGGATATGGTTTTGCCCCCGGCTTTTGCTGGAATTCGGGGATAGTATTGAAAATGTGGCCCGCCCTCTCGGCAAGGTCCATAAATGCAACTATATTCCTGTTGCTTCCTTCTTCGAACCTGCTTGTTTTATTAGTCACCCACACCTCGATCCTTGAAATGTTTATGCCTGTGCTTACAACAGGAAGGTTTTTAAGGGCCTCATCATAAACGTCCCTGAAATACTGTGAGAGGAAAAAGTGCCTGTTTGCCTCATACTGGTCTGCATAAACCTCGTAGGTGGTCTGCTGTGCTCCTCCCTTTACATCGACTACTGAAGACTGACCTTTCTGTTGCGACAGAACGGTTGTTACAGTGAGTTTTCCAAACTGCATTTCAGTCTTCAGACCGAACAGGCTGTAGCTCCCGGTAATAAGCGTCCCGGTAAGAGGGAGTGTAACATCTCCCGCTTCAACCTTTTTCACGATCTCATCTTCCTTACCGGCATACTGAAGCTTTGTCTTGTTCTCGAAGTCGAACATGGCGTCGGTGTTGTAATTTATTCCAAGCTTCAGTTTGTCACCGATTGTTCCGGTGACGTTCATCTGTATCTTCTCCTTGAAGTCAAAAGTGGTGATAGTCCTGAGCTTTTCAGAAAGCGTTGGGTTTTGAGTTTTGGATATATTGATACCAAAGATCAGTTCAGCTGATCCCTGTGGAATTATGTTTATAGTATTACTGCCGAAAATCTTATCAAAGGCTTCACCCTGTATTTCAATCTGTGGTATAAGGGAGGAACGGTAGCCGGTCTCGTCGCCGTTAAGCCTCGACTCCCAGTACTCGCGCATCGATTTTTCAAACTGGTATTTCCTGAATTCTGCAGGCGACATATGAACAGGGGTCCTGTAATCGAAGGTGCCTACTTTTTCGTAAACTACATATTCGTTTTTATCGGGATCGTAGACTACTGTTGTCCTGATGTTTGAGGGCCTGTTAAGGTATAGTGGTGCTTTGTTCTGCTGGTCCCATGGTATCCCGTTATCATTGTTAAGCCTGAGAAAAGCCTTACGGGTTGAATCCTGGGGGGAAACAGCAGATGAAGTGCCCTGCCCGGCTGCCACGGATGATATAAATATCAATGAAGCAGACAGAAAGAGATATAAAATCTGTGACAGATTTTTATGTGAAATACCTGATCCCAATCCGGCTAATATTCTTAATTACAGGTTTTTAAGCGCCGTCTTGATCAGTTCCTCAACAGTAAGATCCTTTTTCTCGCGGGTTATCTTATCAAGGACTTTCACAACTGCGCTCCTGGCAAACCCAAGCATCACCAGAGCAGATAACGCCTCATCGCGCTTTGTATTGTCTGCAAAGGCAAATATTTCATTTGCAGAAGCCTGTTTTCCAACCTTATCCTTGAGATCAACAATGACTCTCTGGGCTGTCTTCAGTCCTATCCCCTTTATACTTTTCAGGAGGTTGACATTTGATTCTGCAATGGCTTTTTCGATATCACCGGGCGTAAGGGTCGAGAGCATCATTCTTGCAGTGCTCGCACCGATGCCCGAAACAGATATCAGGAGTCTGAACATTTCACGTTCCTCACTGTCTGCAAAACCGAAAAGCATATGCGCGTCTTCGCGTATAACCTCATGGACAAGAATCCTTGTATCAGTCTTGCCTTCAAGTTTTGACCATGTGTTTACTGAAATGTTAATGAAATAGCCGATTCCTCCTGTCTCTACTGTGACAGAAGCGGGGTTTAGTTCGGTTATGGTTCCTTTCAGGTAATCTATCATATAGTCTGGTCGCTGTTTAAAAGCTCGGGCGGCAATTCGTCCTCATGTCCTGTATGAATATCAACATCCTGCCTGCGCAGGGGGTTCTTTGAGATACTGTTATAAAGCTGCCTGTTCCTGAATATATCACAGGCCAGGTACAATGCCTGCCTGAACGAACTGTCTGATGCTTCACCTTTACCTGCTATTGAGAATGCAGTGCCATGTACAGGAGATGTCCTTACAACAGGGAGACCGGCTGTAAAGTTGACACCGGTGTCGAACGAAAGCGCCTTGAAAGGTGTCAGACCCTGGTCGTGGTACATTGCAAGTATGCCGTCGAAACTCTTGAATGACCCTGCTCCGAAGAAACCATCTGCAGGGAAGGGACCAAATACAAGAAGGCCGTCCTGCTGTGCTTTTAGAATTGCAGGTGTGATCTTTTCATTTTCTTCTTTTCCGAGCAGCCCGTTATCACCTGCATGCGGGTTAAGCCCTAGTACGGCTATCCTTGGTTTGCGTATTCCAAAATCATGCAGGAGTGAGTGATTCATCAGCCTGATCTTTTTCAGAACGCTGTCGGTGGTTATCAGTGAAGAGACCTGTGAGATCGGCACATGACCGGTTACTATACCTATTTTCATGCTCTCCCCAACCATAATCATCAGTGTTTCATCAACACCAAATTTGGCTTTCAGGTACTCGGTATGTCCCGGGAATGAAAACTTCTCTGATTGAATTGAATGTTTATCGATGGGGGCAGTTACAAGTGCATGAATCTTGCCTGCCTTAAGGTCCTCAACGGCTTTCTCTAAAGAGATAAGAGCAGCTTCGGCACCATGGGGTGTCGATTTACCCAGTTCAACACGCACATTATCATCGAGGCAGTTTATCATATTTACACGCTTGTGGTGCACCTCGTCGACATTCCTGATATTGTTAGAACTGAAATTATTGATATTGAGTGCCTTCCTGTGGTAAGCTGCTACTTTTGGCGAACCGTAAATAACAGGCGTGAAAAGCTCACAGATTGTATTATCCATAAGGGCTTTTATTATTACCTCGTACCCTATGCCGTTAATGTCGCCCTGTGATATCCCGATTATAATTGTCTTATTATCCATAGTTGTTATTTTTTTCCTGAACCTGCAGAGAGCTTGCGAAGGAATGTGGCAATAAGCCTTAATCCTGATGCAGGTCCTTCCTTGGTCCTGTAATAGTCGTCTTTTTTAAGTATACCTGTGCCGGCAATATCGAGATGAATCATCGGATATTCCGCAAATTTTTCAAGAAACTTGCCACCGATAATAGCACCGGCTTCTCTTCCTGATCCTACGTTCTTTATATCAGCGATATCCGATTTGATAAGATCACCATACTCATCCCAGAATGGAAGTTCAGCTATCCTTTCATAAACCTCATTGCCTGCTTCCTCGAGGAGTTTGAAATACTTCCTTTCTGCATTGCCCATTACCGCGATTGCAATATTGCCAAAAGTGACGGCCGCCGAGCCGGTAAGTGTTGCAATATCAATTATAATCTCCGGTTTGTAGTTTGAAGCGTAGCTTATTGCATCTGCAAGAATCAGCCTTCCCTCAGCATCAGTGTTGCACACCTCAACGGTTGATCCGTTGTACATTGTAAGGATATCGCCCTGTGTGTATGCATTTCCGCCAGGCCTGTTATCAGTTGAAGGGATAAGGCCTATTACATGTACAGGTACTTCGCTTGAAGCAAGTGCAGAAATAATCCCTGCCACAGTTGCCGCCCCGGCCATGTCAGTCTTCATCTGCGCCATGAAGTCGCCGGTTTTGATATTCAGACCACCTGTATCATAGATTACCCCTTTCCCGACCAGCACAACAGGCTTCCTGTTTACAGGTTTCTTTGGTTTCCATTCAAGAATACAGAATACAGGAGGATCAACACTTCCCCTGTTGACAGCAAGTAAGCCTCCCATCTTAAGGGCTTCAATCTTGCCCTTCGTGAGAACCTCAACACTGAAACCCGATTCCTTGCCCATCTTTTTTATTTCCTGTGCGAGTGCCAGTGTATTCAGATGGTTTGGTGGTTCGTTGATCAGGTCACGTGTCCGGTAAACCGCCTTGCAAAGGTTATTGAGCCATGCAAGTTCATTCTTACTTATGTTGCAATGAAGATGAATTGTGGAAGGGAAAACCTTTTTATCCTTCTTCTCCCCTGTCTTGTATTTATCGAATGAATAAGCAGAAAGAATGAGACCTTCGGCAAAAGCTTCAACAGCTCCATCGGGTGCCTGGCTTGATGAAATAACAAGTTCGGAATGGCTGTTCGATTTGATAAGCTTTTTCATGCCCGAAGCACTTTTCCTGAGCTCTTCAAGCACCCTGTAAGGTGGCAGATCGCTTTTAACCTTCACGAGATACGTCGACCTGAAGTATGAATTTATAAAGACATGATCGACATCTCCGGCAAGCTGTTTCCTTGCATATTCCTTTTCACTTTTGCTTAAAGCAAGGTAATCGGGAACAGTATTGCTGCCGAGAATGCAAACCACTGATTGTTCGGGGGATATCCGGGTAATTGACTTTATTTCGGGAACCATATTTCTCCTCAATTTAAAAAGCGTAAAGTTAATCAAAAAATTGATAGCCTGATTTTCTAAAAAGTTACCTTTGCATCGTTTCACGGGTTAGCTTCAGCAGTTTAAAAAAGTACCCCGGTGAACCAAAAAAACTGACATGAAGAATTTTGACAGCATATACATAAAGGCATTATCCGGTGAAGCACTCAGCACAGCTGAAGCAATTGCAATTTACAACGAGTCGCCTCTTGACGAACTAGTTTTTGTAGCTGACCGTATAAGGGCAGGACTTCATCCTGAAGGTGAAGCGGGATGGATGATAGACAGGAACGTGAATATCACAAATGTATGTTTCTCCCAATGCTCATTCTGCAATTTCTGCCGCAAAAAGGATTCCGAAGATGCCTATGTAACTTCAATTGAGGAGTACAGGGTTAAGTTAGACGAGCTTTTCAGGCTTGATGGCGACCAGATACTCCTGCAGGGAGGAATGGATCCGCGACTTGGAATTGATTTCTACACAGACCTTTTCAGGCAGCTTAAGTCTGAGTATCCGAAGCTTAAGCTTCACGCTCTTGGTCCACCTGAGGTTGTCTTCCTTGCAAGGAAAGAAAAATTGCCTGTTCCGGAGGTGCTAAAAAAACTGATTGATGCCGGACTGGATTCTCTTCCGGGAGCAGGTGCAGAGATTCTGTCGGACAGGGTGAGGAAAATACTGTCGCCCGGTAAAGCAACTGTTAAAGAATGGCTTGATGTTATGAGGGAAGCGCACAAACTGAACCTTCCCACCTCTGCAACAATGATGGCAGGACATATTGAGACTCGCGAGGAAAGGGTTGAACATCTTGTTTACCTCAGGGATGTGCAGGCAGAAAAACCTGAAGGGAGCTATGGATTTATAGCCTTTATACCATGGCCTTACCAGGATAAGGGGACAAACCTTGCCGAGAAATCGGGGGTGAGGAATAATATTAACGGTACCGAGTATATAAGGCTTATAGCAGCAAGCAGGATAATACTTAACAACATTCCGAACATTCAGGCATCAATACTCACTGTAGGAAAGGAAATGGGGATGTTATCCCTGAATGCCGGTGCAAACGATATCGGGTCAATTATGATTGAGGAGAATGTTGTGAGTGCTGCAGGTTCATCCTACAGGTTCGATCCTGCCGAGATGCAGGCTATAATCAAAGAGGCCGGTTTCAGGCCAAGGAGAAGGAACCAGAAATACGAAACAGTGTAAATCAAAAAGCCCCGGCTGGCGGGGCTTGATATATCAGAAACTGAAACCTTGTTACTCTTTGGATTCAGCTTTCTTCTTGTCTTCTTCGGGATCGTAAGCAGAAGCTTTCTTAAACTCCTTCATCCCCTGTCCGATGCCCTTCATAAGTTCAGGTATTTTCCTGCCTCCGAAAAGGAGTACAACTACCAGGAGTATCAGCAGAATTTCTGTAAAACCTATCTTTCCCATTTGATGATATTTTTAAATTTTGAACAAAGTTACAATTACTTTAGTAATATCAAACTTAAAAAATGTAAAACTATTTCCTGAAAAGTCGCAGGATATCATTGCCATTGGCAAATAAAAGCAAGGCAAGGATTATCACCATTCCCACAATCTGGGCATATTCCATGAACTTATCGCTCGGCTTCTTACCTGTAATTACTTCAAAAAGGAGGAATAGAACATGCCCGCCGTCAAGCGCCGGTATAGGCAGAATATTCACAACTCCGAGTATTATTGAAAGAAATGCTGTAAGGTTCCAGAAAGCCTGCCAGTCCCATACGCCCGGGAAGATCTTACCTATTGTAATGAAGCCGCCAAGTGATTCATATCCTTTTATTTCCTTGTTGAATATCAGCTTGAACTGCTTCAGGTAGTCACCAATAGTCTTAATTCCCTTGTTTATACCTGCTGGGATAGATTTAAAGAAACCATACTTAATTGTCTTCAGTTCGAAGACCTGCTGTGGATTCTGGGCCACCCCTATCATGCCTGCGGCGTTCGGTTTTACCTTAAATGTAAGCGGAGTACCGTTCCTTACAACATTAATAGCAAGTTCATGGTCCTTGTTTTTTCGCATGTAGGTCTGGAACTCATCGTACCAGTGAAACTTTATACTGTCGATGCCTGTAATCTCATCACCTTCAAGGAGACCTGCTTTTTTCGATGGTGAGTCTTTCAGGAAGGAAGCGACGATAAACGGTCCAAAGGGCGTCCGGACATCAATAATCCCTTTCCCTTTAAGCGAGCGCTTTATGAACTCTGTGCTAACCGGGATATTAACTATCTGGCTGTCGCGTTCCACCTGGATACTTTTTCGGCCATTCAGTATAATATCTGGTACTATCTGGTAGAAGTTCTCAATTTTCTGGTTATCAACTGTAAGTATCTTGTCCCCGTTCCTGAGTCCGAGTGAGTAACCTGTGGAGTCAGTAACGATACCATATTTAACATTTGAGGTAGGGAGGTAGGTCTCGCCCCAGGCATAAAGGATTGCTACATAGATCAGCAATGCGAGGATTATGTTGAAAAGGACCCCTCCTGTCATTATAAGCAGTCTCTGCCACGATTTCTTTGCCCGGAACTCGTATGGCTGTGCAGGTTGTTTCATCTGTTCGGTATCGAGAGATTCATCAATCATACCCGATATCTTGCAATAGCCGCCTATCGGAAGCCATCCGATCCCGTACTCGGTATCACCTTTCTTAAATTTGAAAAGTGAGAACCATGGATCAAAAAACAGGTAGAACTTTTCAACCCTGGTCCTGAAAAGCCTTGCAAAAAGAAAATGTCCGAGCTCATGGATAAGCACAAGGATTGAAAGGCTGGCCAGGAACTGAAGTATCCTTATTAATACTGGCATATTGGTAATGTTTATTTAATTATCTTATTTATATATTCTTTTGCTGTTTCACGCGCCTCAAAATCTGAGCTTTCTATCATCTCGAGGCTGATCCTTTCCGAGAAGCCCGTTGAGTTCATTGTATATTCGACAACTTCAGGAAGCTGCATGAAACCTATCTCACCCTTTAGAAAGGCATTTACAGCAATCTCATTTGCGGCATTCATTATGCACGGGAGGTTCCCGCCTTTGCTGAGTGCCTCGTAGGCAAGAGCAAGGTTCCTGAATTTATGAAGGTCAGGCTCAAAGAAAGTCAGGTTATTACACCTGTTAAAATCCATCCTGGGAAGCTCTGACTTAAGTCGTTCGGGGTATCCAAGAGCATATAAAATAGGAATCCTCATATCTGGCATTCCAAGCTGTGCTTTTACTGAGCCATCTGTGAAATGAACGAAAGAATGAATAAGCGACTGTGGATGTATTATTACCTCGATCTGTTCCGGAAGAAGATCAAACAGCCATCTTGCCTCTATGACTTCCAGCCCTTTGTTCATCATGCTTGCAGAATCGATAGTGACTTTTGCCCCCATTTCCCAGTTGGGATGTTTGAGGGCATCTGACGGTTTCACATCCTTCAGTTTATCCGCCGGCAGGTTCAGGAATGGCCCTCCGGATGCTGTGAGTGTTATCTTTTCAATGCTGCTTTCCCGTTCTCCTGCAAGACACTGAAGTATTGCAGAATGCTCAGAGTCGACAGGTATTATATGGCTTCCCGACTGGATTGCTTCATTGTAGATAAGCATGCCTGCTGCAACGAGTGTCTCCTTGTTAGCAAGTGCGATATTCTTACCTGCTTTTATAGCTGAAATTGTTGAACGCAGTCCTGAATATCCAACCATTGAAGCAATCACAATATCAATGTTATCCCCGGCAACAACCTGTTCAGCTGCTTCCTCGCCGCAATATACTTTTACTGGCAGATCAGAAATGGCATCCCTGAGGGCAGTATAATGCTCCTTGTTTGCTATGACAACTGAATCGGGTCTGAAGATCCTTGCCTGTTCGGCAAGAAGCTTGTAGTTATTCCCGGCGGCAAGGGTTTCCACGGTGAACCTGTCAGGATATCTCGATATTACATCGAGTGCCTGCGTTCCGATAGAACCTGTAGAGCCAAGAAGCGCAATTCTTTTCACTATACGGGAAAACTATAAAATATCAGAAGAAAACATGTTTTTCAGGATCCAGGGGTGTCCCTTTGAACCATATTTCAAAATGGAGATGCGGGCCTGAAGTGTAAAGCTCACCTGAATCACCCACAATAGAAATTGCCTCGCCTGCCTTGACAAGATCACCCGGCTGTTTGAACAGTGCCGAGTTATGTTTGTAAACTGTAACTAGGTTATTTGTATGCTGGATCTCAATAACATAACCTGTTTCCATAGTCCAGCCTGTGAAGATGACAGTTCCGTCGAGGGCTGCCATAACAGGTGATTTCGGACGTGTTACTATGTCAGTGGCAAAATGCTTTGTGCGGTAATCAAATTTCCCTGTAACGACTCCTTTCACAGGGGGGAAAAAATGGAGGCTTGCAAGGCTTGCATTATCGACGGTTCTTGGCCCGAGTGTGAGGTTGAATTTCTCATCCTTCTCTACCTGGTTCCTGAGAGCCTGGTCTTCAGGGGAAGTTGAGAACCTCACCTGCCCGCCTTTTCTTGTCGTGTCGCGTGGTGTAATTGTTTCGGCCGGGGTACGGCCTGAAATTACTGCGTTGAGATTTGCAAAATACTTATCCCTGAGATCAAGTTCATGTTCAAGTGAATCGAGCCTTATGGCATCCATAAGGATGTTCCTTCGCATGTTTACATCGGGGTAACCGGGTATGAATTCACGGATATTTGTGAAAGCTATCAGAGAAGTTGTTGCACCGATTATAAAGAGTACAAGAAATGAAATAAGGAGGAAGGCATTATATCTTGTAAGCCTGACTCTCCATACCTCTTCAAAAGTTATGTCGTTATATATAGAGAACCGGTACTTATCCCTCCAGTTATTGGGTTTTGTGGGATCGTTCTTAGCCATTGTCGTAATTAATCAGCCTGCAAAGATAATAATAGTGAGCCTTAAAATCATTTCTGCCTGAAGAAAAGAGTTTTAACAGGCTCAGGTCATTGGTCCCGCTTTGCGGGTCGTCATTTGCTTCGCGTCATTGGGCCTTTGGCCGTCATTCATTGTCAAACAATTGAATGACCATAGAATGACGCGAGCGCAGCGAGCCAATGACAATTGAATGACTCCAGGTTCTCAAACAACCTTTACAGCTTTGTCTTCACTCTGCCACAGTCCGTGTTTGGTGCAGACTGCCATAGCGGAGAGGTTCATTGACACTTCGGGTGCAACGATATAGAAGTCGACTTCAACATGGTTTGGCTTATTGCCGTATGCACCAGCGGTATAGCGTGTTTCGGCAAGGAGTGTTTCGCGGTTCCAGAGCTGGATAACGCTTATATAATGGTCGTGGTCGTCTGGGTGAACGTATTCTTCTCCGAGTCTTACTTTAACTGTGAATTTATCGCCTCGTTTTACCTCATCGGGGCAGAAGACATGAGGCATATGGCGGTCGAGGTAGTCTTTTTTGACTTCTTTTTCTTCCTTCTCTATTTCGAGTGCTTTGAAAACGCGTGGCATATTATTTAAGTTTTAGTTTATTAATAAGTTATGTGGCAAAAGCAAAAATAAAAATTAATTTAAATTTTATTTGGTATTTGTTGCTTATATGCTAAATTTGCGCCACAATATTGCGGGGTGGAGCAGTGGTAGCTCGTTGGGCTCATAACCCAAAGGTCGGGGGTTCGAATCCTCCCTCCGCTACAAAGAAAAAGCCTTGATGCGAAGCATCAGGGCTTTTTTGTTTTCAGCCCGAACCGAGCTTGCTTGAGTGAGGGATGGAAAACAAAAAAGCCCGTAGCTCCCGCCATGGCGGGAGCAAGGCTTATTCTTTGTTAAGCTCTCCCAAGAGGAACACGCCGAACGAAGAGAGGCGTAATCCACAACTTTTCACCCCTCACATTCCCATGAACTCACCCCGTAGAAAAGTGTGAGTGTGAGAGCGAGTGTGAGTATATTATTCAACCTCTGCGGGGTTGCCGGAACATGTAACGTTCATATCCACGGATGTAATCGTGGCTATTGATATTTGACGCTTCCAGCGTCGGCTTTTTCTTTGTTAAGCTCTCCCAAGAGGAACACGCCGAACGAAGAGAGGCGTAATCCTCTTGTTCCACCTCACATTCCCACGAACTCACCCCGTAGAAAAGTGTGAGTGTGAGAGCGAGTGTGAGTAAATTATTCAACCTCTCCGGGGTTGCCGGAACATGTAACGTTCATATCCACGGATGTAATCGCGGCTATTAATATTTGACGCTTCCAGCGTCGGCTTTTTCTATGGGCTGCTACCCCCGAAGAAAAGTGTGAGTGCGGGAGTGAGTGTGAGGAGCCAGGCAAGAAAGTCTACTTTTTATGTCTTGGTTTTAGCTGACAAACACACGAGCCGTCGAGTTGTTCTGTAATGTCTTTCCTAAGCGGTAGTCCATCACGTTCCCAGTCAACAAGACCGCCCGCAAGGTTGGCAATGTTAATGAAACCCTTACCTGAAAGGAAATTCATTGCATCATGGCTTCGCAGTCCAACCGAATCTGCAACGATCAGGGGGAGGTCAGCCGGCAGGTTTAAATAATCATCAGCAAGCCTGCTGAAAGGAATATAAATGACCCTTGGAACATCGAATCTTTTATAACCCGTCATATTCTGTTCACGGACATCAAGAATAACGGCATTATTCTCCATGGCCTCCTTGTAAGCTTCAGATGCCGAAAGATTAAGAAACCCTGAACTTATGAAACCATGTTCCTTGAATGTCATGGTCCTGAAGATTTAAAAACAGTACTACACAGGCTTAATTTTCTGATAAATACCATCAAGGCTGGCTTTATAAAACTCCCTGATTGTATTCTCATGCTCCGCCATAGGTTTCACAGGCACGAGGTCAACAACTTTTTCAAAGCTCAGACCGGAATTGAAAAGTGTCTCTGATGTTCCAGTAATCATTGATGATACAGCTTCATCAGCTTCTGCTTCAGTCAGGCCATAAGACCGGCCAAGCTCTCTCATCTGCTGAAACTGGTACCAGAAATATGTATGTCCCATCGCACTTATAACTGCATATGCCTCAATCTGGTTTTCCGGCACCACCGGCGTTTTGCCAATCTTATCAAATATCTCAATGAATTCCTTTACAGCATTTTTGTCAGTCTCCTGCACAAAACAAACAGGGTTGAATCCCTTCCTTACATATGATCCGGCATTAGGATTCATTCGTCCGATGCCAGGGACAGCTGTGAGAACTGACCTGATTTTTTCGATTGTAATCTTCGGCGCCAGAGATATTACAAGGGCATCCTTTCTGACTGAATTCCTTATTGAATTCAATGTTTCCATGAGCACCGGCGGATGAAGAGCGATGAAAACCCAGTCAGCTGCGGCTGCTGTTGAAGGATCCGCTACTGAAGTCCCGATCTGAGGGAATTCATTTTTCAGAGTATTAAGAACTGTTTCGTTTGTTTCATATACAGAGATTTTTCCAAACGAAACACCGGCATTTTTAAATCCATTGAGAATGATCCTGGTAATGCGACCACCACCGATAAAGCCTAATGTTTTCATAGAGGGAGGTTTTGTAAATTATATAATGCTTTACATAATTGCATTGAACAGAAAACCTACAAGCATAATTCCAATTGCCATTATACCTGCAAATGTGAGTATGAACTGAATCTTAAGAACCTTTTTAAGTATAATCATTTCCGGCAGTGAAAGACCTATGACTGCCATCATGAATGCCAGGGCGGTTCCAAGGGAAGCGCCTTTCTCGATAAGCACAGAAACTATCGGAATTATACCTGCAGCGTTTGAGTAAAGAGGTACACCGATAATTACTGATAATGGTACACTATACCATGCCGATTTCCCCATCAGTGATGCCATAAATTCTTCCGGCACATAGCCATGAGCACCGGCACCGACTGCAATACCCAGGATAACATAGATCCAGACTTTGCCAACGATTTCTCTCACTGAATTAAAGCCAAACTGAATGCGGTCAGAAAAATCCAGTTTTTCATTTTCAAGGTCCTGGCTCCCGGACTGTGACTGGTATACCCAATCCTGGACCCAGTGCCTGAGGTTTAACCTGCCAATAATCCAGCCTGCTGTTATTGCAATTACAAGTCCTGATACCACATATATTGCTGCCGTCTTCCAGCCAAACATGCCAAGAAGAAGCACTATTGCAACCTCGTTTATCATAGGTGATGCAATGAGGAAGGAAAATGTAACACCGATAGGTATTCCAGCTTCGACAAATCCCAGGAAAAGAGGAATAGCAGAGCAGGAGCAGAAAGGTGTGACAATCCCCAGCAATGATGCCAGGACATTCCCGGTAAACAGTGACTTCCCTTCGAGAGCCTTACGTGTTTTTTCAGGGGAGAAATAAGACCTTACTATCCCGACAAGGAAGATAATTAATGTAAGGAGCAATAAAACCTTCGGCACTTCAAAAATAAAAAACCTTAATGCCTCAGTAAGGTGCGAACCCTGAGTCATATTAATGACATCATCAATTAACCAGTCAGTGGCAGGTTTAAGAAAATGATAAACAATAAACCATACCGGCATTAAAAGAAAGGGAATTATGAGTTTCCTGTTTTTGATGAAAGCCTGACTCTTCATGTACATTATTTAAATACAAATTTTAATTAACCAGGTACAATTTTACCAGGTAGAAGATCCCGGTGCCTATGAACAGGACAGCCACAACGCGCCTGAACCATACTTCGAATATTTTTATCCGGTTGTAAATCCTGCCAACACCTCCGACAGAGTAAGCCAGGAACCAGGCGAATAACACCACCGGCAATCCGGTTGCAATGGCAAACACGACAGGAAGGTATAATCCCCCTGCACTTGCAACAGTCATTGGTATGAGAATGGTGAAGTATAATACACCACTTGTTGGACAAAATGCCAGGGCAAAAACAATACCCAGTAAAAGTGCACTCCGGTAACTTCCCTTGCCTTTCTTTTCAATATTCTCAGTCAAACCGGAGAAACCAGGAAACCTTATTTTAAGGACATCAAGCATAAATAACCCGATGATTATAAGTAAAGGCGCCAGTAGTTTTTCACCCCACCCCTGGAACAACCTGGATATATTCATACGGCTCACTCCAAAATAAATAATCAATGCCAGACCTGTGTAGCTGATTGCCCTTCCAAGAGTATAGGTTAAGCCGTATAAGAATACCCGTTTTTTGTCTTCGATATTACGGCTTATAAAACCTATAGCAGTAATATTTGTGGCAAGCGGACAAGGACTTATGGCAGTCATCAGTCCGAGAATCAATGCCGTGACAACTGAATAATGTGAATTCTCAAGTATACTGTTGAGAAACTCCATTTTCAATACATTACTTTTTCAACGCCTGATCTGATTTCTTCCTTCATTTTTTCAATATCATGGGCAGACATCCATACTGCTCCTGTGATATCAAGTTTTTTATCGCCACGAACGACAAGCATGGACTGTCCTCCGACTCCAAGTTTATCTGCAATTTCCTTTGTAGTTTCTTCATCAAGGTTAAGAGAAGAGAATGAATACTCCCCTGCCTTGATCTCATTCTGATAAAGTGCTTCAAAGGCTGTGCGACCATTTTCCTCAACGGCCATGCAGGTTGCGCATCTGCGCGTGAAATGGAAGTAATAAACATTTACTCCCGTTGAACTGATTGCAGTTGCCACCTCCTTTTTGTTACCCTTACCTGTGCATGAAATAAAAAGCGATATAAGTGTGAGCAACGAAATAAAAAATGTGATGCGTTTCATTCTGGTAAATCTTAATATTTTGATAAAACGTCTTTAATCTCATTAGCTGAGGGCACACGTCCCTTTATCTCCACCTTTTCATTTACAACAAGAGCAGGAGTAGCAAGTATATGGTACTTCATTATTTCAGTGATGTCCTCCACCTTTGTAATTGTGGCCTGGAATCCGTTTTTTTCAACTACTTCACGGGTCAGTTTTTCAAGTGTTTTGCATTTTGCACATCCTGTGCCCAGAATCTTAATGTCCATAATTTTATGTTTTTATCATTTCGGGAATAGCCGAAACATATTTTCAAATTTTTTACTTCCTGAAGAATTTTGCAAAAATCAGTCGTGCCTCCTCCCAGTTCTGAGGATTGATGCAGTATTTAATATAAGGAGGGTTTATTTCACCCTGGATCAGCCCTGCGTCTTTAAGTTCTTTCAGATGCTCTGACAGCGTTGAGCGGGCTATCGGCAGGATCTCTGCCATATCACCGCTGTAACAGCATTTATTGAGATTTTCTGAAAGGTATTCAAGGATAAAAACACGTGTCGGATTCGACAATGCCTTGCCATATCTTGCTATTTTCTCCTGGTTATCAGTTATCGGCTTATCCTTTTTCACAGCGAAAATCATTTCGGGAAATCCCGAAACAAAATTACATTTTAATTTCAATCAGGGTCAAACTTTTCAGGACATTTTTTTAGTCCCGGATATAAATTCCACCCCTGCATTTCAACATCACCCACAATGGCAGAATAAATCTGCCATATACATAACAAGATTTAAATACATGTAAGTGAACATATTAGTCAAAGCGCTAATGTCCTGCTTTAGTAACTGTAACATGCCGCATAAGTACTTATTAAGTTTGTGATCCATCGAAATCTTTTATTAGATTTACTTTATCCAGACACAAACTCCTGGAATGTTAAAAACTAAACTCCCATGAAAAACTTAGCTGAGAAGATCAGGATTCTCTTCCTCCCACTTATTTTTATTTCACTGTCGTTCCTCGCAATCTACACTTTCCTGCACTGGCTTGTTGTTATAAAGTATGGCAGGCTGAACGGAATCAATGAAGAGCTGCTTGATTACTGGATCCCCTTCGTATTGTCGTATATAATCGTACTGTTAGTTATGTGGGGCAGGATAAAGAAACTTAAGTTTTCATACAGTTACTGGAACTCATTCCCGCTCTATATTTTTATCGCAGGACTTACCGTAGCTATCCCGGCAGTAATTGCTGTTTCCTACACCCGTACTGCAACCGGAAAGCTTACAAAGATTGAATCATCAGCAAAGTTTGATAAAACCAGCATGACAAAATATTATGAGATCGACAGTATGTATCTCGACAAAAACTACTATGGGGCCATGTGGACATACAAAAACAGTGGCAGATATGGCCAGGACAGGACTTTTTACGAGTACATTGCAACACCATTAATGAGCTCCCCGTCAGATACTACTGCAGGTGAGTTTGATATCTGGTACGGGTTTGCTTTTGAACAGCAGATTGATAATGATCTTGAAGAGAATATAAAGGACAGTCTCTTCGCGAATTTTCG
>JAXLTT010000012.1:0-120209 GCA_046329875.1 Bacteroidales bacterium | reverse complement strand
AAAATTGAACAATCAATAATCTATTTCAAACGTGACCTGGTATCAAAACTTGCCGACAGGCAATACCTTGCCGTCGGATTGCTTGGACCTGCAATACTGTCATTGCTGCTGGCTTATTTCACGAGATACAATGGAGGCAATGCATATACCTTCAGGCTTAATGAAAATATAATGGCGTTCATTTTCATGTGCGTCATCACTTCAATGTTCTTCGGCCTGATGGTGAGTTCGGAGGAAATAATAAGGGACAGGAAGATACTGAAGAGGGAGGCCTTCCTTAACCTGAGCTGGGTAAGCTATCTCAATTCAAAGATCATGATCCTGTTCATCCTGTCGGCTATTCAGACCTTTTCCTTTGTTCTTATAGGCAATCTTATTCTTGGCATAAAGGGGATGACGCTTTTTTACTGGCTTGTACTCTTTACAACCTCGTGTTTTGCAAATGTCCTCGGATTATGCCTTTCATCCGCATTTAATTCGGTGATTGCAGTTTATATTCTTATCCCCTTTATAATAATCCCCCAGCTGCTCTTCAGCGGTGTCCTTGTGCCATTCGATAAGCTTCACCTTGGTAAAAACAAGACACATGAATATGTACCTGTGATAGGGGATTTGATGACAGCACGATGGGCTTATGAAGCTATTGTAATAAAACAATTCAGGGATAATGGTTTTGAAAGACTGATATTCCAGCATAATGTTGATGAGGCACGTAATGTCAAGTATAACAGAATTATAGATCAGATGAAGAGGGATATTTCTGCATCCATTACTGACAGCAAAGCTGAAAATGAGGAATCACCTGCTGTTAGGCTGTCAAGGATAAAAAAATACCTGGTGATGCTGTCAGAAGAGGCTGGAAAGGATGCAGGGTCCCTGTCTGGATTACTGGTTCCCGAAGAGTTTAATTCACAAGCAGCCACCAAGATTAATTCATTTCTGGATGAGCTCAAGAAATCATTTACTGAGGAAATTAAATCAGTGTGGAGAAACAGGGAAGCCGTCATAAGTGCATATGAAAAGGAAAACGGAGCAGGGTCAATTGTTAAGCTTCAGGAACAGAATGATAATGAGAGTCTTTCAAATTCTGTTCGGGGTTTAAACAAGCCGGGACAGCTGGTAATAGGTTCAGGTGATAAGTATATTCCTACAATGGATCTGGCATACCTTCCAGGCACATCGAGATTCGGACGTGCACATTTTTATGCACCTTCCAAAATGGTTGGAAATTATGAAACTGACACTTTCTGGTTCAACCTGCTTGTGATATGGATAGAATCCGTACTCCTGTACCTGGCACTATGCCTGTCTGTACCTTCAAAATGTATTAACTGGCTCGGCAGTATCAGGTTCAGGCGTCAGGATATTCCGCTTTAAAACAACCGGGGAAACTGATCGATATTATTTAAGCCAGCCCGCTACTGCTTCAGGGCTTAAACCCTGCAATCCCAGTTTGTTCTTCTTGTTGTAGCCGTTCAGGTCATTTGCCAGTTTCCCGGCCTTGTCAACTTCTTTCAGCTTTGAAACAGTGGTATATCCAAGCTTCCTGACTGGTTCAATCCATTCGGCAGGGATACCAAGTTCAGCAAATTCCTCGTCCGTGCTTTCATTCCTGGGTTTTGCAGCCAGTGGTTTCATCTGCGGGAAGAACAGGACATCCTGTATCGATGGCTGGTTTGTCATAAGCATTGTAAGCCTGTCGATACCCATACCCATCCCCGAAGTGGGGGGCATTCCATATTCGAGAGCCCTTACGAAGTCCTGGTCAATGAACATTGCCTCATCGTCACCTTTCTGTGAGAGAAGCAGCTGGTCCTGGAACCTTGCCATCTGGTCTATCGGGTCGTTAAGTTCTGAATAAGCATTTGCAATCTCCTTGCAGTTTATGAAGAGTTCAAAACGTTCTGTAAGGCCTTCCTTGCTCCTGTGAATTTTTGTAAGAGGAGATGTTTCAACAGGATAATCTATAATGAATGTGGGCTGTACAAGGCTGTGTTCGCATTTCTCACTGAAAATTGCATCAATAAGCTTTCCTTTACCCATTGTCGGATCATGCTCAATTCCCAGTTTGTCACACACTTTCCTGAGTTCGGCCTCTTCCATGCCAGAGATATCAAGCCCTGTATTTTCCTTTATTGAATCAAGCATGCTTATCCTCCTGAACGGGGTCTTCAGGCTTATTACCTTGTCACCATAAACAATTTCATCCTTGCCATGAAGGTCCATTGCAACCTTATGAATTATATCCTCTGTAAACGTCATCATCCAGTTATAGTCCTTGTACGCAATGTAGATCTCCATAACCGTGAACTCGGGATTATGTGTCCTGTCCATTCCCTCGTTACGGAAGTCTTTTGCAAACTCATAAACACCTTCATAACCTCCGACAATAAGTCGTTTCAGGTAAAGTTCATTTGCTATCCTCAGGTAAAGAGGAATATCGAGTGCATTATGATGTGTTATGAATGGTCTGGCTGTAGCGCCACCAGGAATTGGCTGGAGGATGGGTGTTTCAACCTCGAGGTAACCTTTTGAATTGAAAAGCTCGCGCATCGACTGGATAACCTGTGTTCTCATCCTGAAGATATCACGTACCTGCGGGTTGACTATCAGGTCGACGTATCTCTGCCTGTATCTCATTTCAGGGTCAGTAACAGCGTCAAATAGAACGCCATCTTTTTCTTTGACAACAGGAAGCGGATGAATCGATTTACTTAGAAGGGTGAACTCCTTAACATGAACAGTGGTTTCGCCCATCTGTGTCTTAAAGACAAAGCCTTTAACACCGATTATGTCGCCTATATCAAGAAGGTGCTTGAAAAGAGTATTATATAAAGTCTTGTCCTCCCCCGGGCATATGTCATCACGGCGCAGGTAAACCTGAATGCGTCCCTTTGAATCCATTATCTCGGCAAAGGAAGCGTTACCCATAATTCTCCTGCTCATTATCCTCCCGGCAATACAGACATCATGGAAATTATTCTTTTCCGGTGAATAGTTTTCAAGAATCTCGGTCGAAAATGCGTTTGTCTTGTATTCTGCAGCAGGATAAGGGTTGATGCCCAGTTTTCTTATCTCTTCAAGTGCATGTCTTCTTATCTGTTCCTGTTCGCTTAAGCTCATCTAAGTGTTGATTTTAAAATTTTTGCAAAGATAGAAAAACTTGGATTCACCCTTTCTTTACATGGAAAGATGAATTGTCTCGCTCCGGAACTTATCCCTGAGAGCCATTGTCACCGGTCCGGGTTTGCCGGTACCAACAATTGTCTTGCCCAGGTATACAACAGGTGTGATTTCTGCCGATGTATTTGTTATAAAAGCTTCATCGATTGAAGACAGAGCCGATTCAGGTATTGCTTCCTCCTTTAATTCAATACCAAGAGCGGCTGCGACCCTTATTGCATTTTTACGGGTGATGCCGGAAAGTACGAAATTCGACTCAGGGTGGGTGAAAACAGTATTGTCTTTTACGAAGAAGATATTTGAGTGGGAACCTTCAGTTACAAGGCCGTTCCTTACAAAGATGCACTCTTCGTATCCTTCCCTCATTGCCTTGTCGAAGCAGATTGTGTTTGGCAGGAGGGCAACTGACTTGATATCACAGCGTGACCACCTTATATCCCCGGTTATCATAACCCTTATACCGTTTTCTTTTCCTGCTGATTCTGGTACAAAACTTCTTGCAAAAGCATATACTGTCGGACTGACAGGAGGGGAGGGAAATGTATGTGAGCGCTTTGCCGCTCCTCTTGTAACTTCAATATAGACAATGGCTGGCTTTCCCTGCAGGCCGTTCTTATTAATGAGCTCAGCTGATATTTCCGGGAAACTGTCAGCCTGCGGCCAGTTTATCTCAAGCTCCCTCAAGCTTCTTTTAAGCCTGGCAAGGTGAGCCTCCATATCAAAAAAACCATTCCCGTACCAGCGGACAACCTCGTAGATCCCGTCAGCGAAAAGAAATCCCCTGTCCTCCGGGCTGATTGTGATCTGGTCCTTTGGCAGGTACTGTCCGTTTATATATCCTGTTTCCATTTTATAATTGTTTGAATAGGGGTGAAAATTCCAATGTTGTTATTTGCTAGAGGGATAGTAAGTCACTTTGCGGTAATCAATCATGGATCGTGCTTCCTCAGGCGAGGATGCATTCCCGCATGCCGACTGCACAAAGAGTGAAGCACCAAGTACTGTAGTTTCTGTTTTGTCGATTGTTGTTACAGGCACGCCTGTGAAATCTGCCCTTAGCTGGTTCCAGAGCCTGTTTTTTGATCCCCCGCCCACGCACAGGATTGAGTCTGTCCTGAAACCACCTGCTTTTTCAAGGGCATTGACCCCTTCTTTTAGTCGCATCGCCAGTGATTCAAGCATTGCCCTGAAAATCTCATCTCGCGTTGTATCCATTGTGAGACCTCTTATCTCTCCTCCCGGCTTTCCTTTCAGCTCCTCGTAGAATTTCGGGTTTATTGTAACACCCCTGCTTCCCGGTCCAACTTTTTCCGCACCGGCTATTATTGTTTCCCAGGCATTTTCCTTGAGATCTGCGTAAAGTGTTTTTCTTGCCCATTCAAGCATGCCTGAAGCTATCCACTGGTTGCCAATATTATATAAACCAGGTGTTACATCAAGTTCAGTTGTGATACCCATCTGAAGCTGTTCCTGGCCGGTAAGAAATCCTTTTGAGCGGACCATCAGTATTTCCCAGGTACCAGAGCTGAGAACAGGTTCATTTACACCTGCCCCCGAACCGAAAATTGCAAACTGTGTATCGTGGCCTGTTGCAACAACCGGGGTCCCTTCAGGTATTGATGTCTCTGAAGCTGCCCTGCTGCTTACCTTTCCGATTATGGTACCGGGTTCCACCGGCGTTCCCATTTTTTCGATGGGAAATCCGATTTTCGAGAGTATGTTGTCTGAATATTTCCTGGCTGCAAGACTTGTTACCATGGAAGTACCTGCCATTGTGATGTCATTTACAGTCTCACCTGTAAGCATCATCGAGAATATTGAAGGGATGAACAGAAAATGAGTCGCTTTATCCACAAGTTCCGGCCTGTTTTCGCGAAGCCAGACAAGCTTGTTTATTGTGTTGAAATTGAAAGGGAGAACACCGGTTTCAGAATAAAGGCTTTTAACCGGGACATATTTATCAATTTCTGCCATGACCTGGCTGGTTCTTTCACATTGCCAGGATATTACAGGATAAAGCATTTTTCCTGATCCATCGAATATTGTCCCGTCCACACCGAAAGTTGTGACAGTAACCCCGGCAATAGATTTGCTGTTAATGCTGCTTATAACCTTTCCTGAGGTCCGGTACATCTTTTCGCGGATCTCTTCGACGTCCCATATTTTTCCTCCCTGGTATCCTGGGTCGGGCCTTGTGTTGTTAGGTTCCGATTCAGCAGCTAGTATCTCACCCCTGCTGTTCATGGCAATTGTCCTGACATTTGTGGCACCGCAATCGATTACTATGGCAATATCACCTTTTGACATACATGGCTCGGTTTAGTTTCAGAATGTTCCGTAAATTGAATATGTATCTGTATTACAATATATTGATGAATAAAGATACAAGCCCTGAACATTAGTTTCCATTTTCCTTTCAAGATGAAGAACAGGCACACCCGGTTTGATCTTAAGGTACCTGCTTATTTTTCCGGAGGCGGGAATTGCTTTAATCCTCTGTTCACCGCCTTTTATTTCCACCTTGTAATTATCCCTGAGAATCTGGAAGAGCGACCTGTCCTCGAACTGCCTTGCGGTGATCCTCGGAAGATTTATATTGGCAATGTAACTAAGGTCGTAAAAGATAGGCTTTCCATCCAGCAGCCTCAGTCTCTCGATATATATGCAGCCCGATTCTTTCTCAAGGTCTGACAAAGGGAACATGAAGTTCTCAGACCACGGGATTATTTCTGGCTTCCTCATTATCCTGGTCCTGAGGTTTCCGGCCCCCACGGCGGATGTTGTTCCTGTTACAGAAAGGATACCTATGTCTCTTTTCCGCAAATGGACAATGCTCCCTTTTCCCTGGTGCTTTCTTATGTATCCTTCGGCTTCAAGAGCAGCAAGTGATTGTCTTACTGTCGTTCTTGTTAGACCATGAAGCTTTGAAAGTTCATTTTCAGATGGCAGCAAATCACCTTCGGCATACACTCCTTCAGTGATATGCTTTCTCAGCAGCTCAAAAAGTTTCCTGTATCGAGGGATCTGTTTGTTCATTTCAAGACTTTCAGAGTGCTTTTTATAAAAAGACCTTCAGAATAGTACATGGTCCGGTAAATATATTATTTTTTACTTGTATATACAAGTTTAATTATATATTTTTGTATATGCTGATAATTCAGCGGTTATAAGAGCATTGTAACAAACATATTAGTACAAGTTAAACTATAATTTAAATGGCAACACCTGTAATACTTCCAAGACAGGGACAATCGGTCGAATCTTGCATAATAACCTCCTGGCTAAAAAAGAAGGGTGAGGCTGTGAGTACCGGCGACCTGCTCTTTTCCTATGAAACAGACAAGGCTGCTTTTGACATGGAGTCGCCTGCTGACGGGATACTTCTTGATATCTTTTTCAAGGAAGGTGACGAGGTTCCTGTTCTTACAAATGTCGCGGTAATAGGAAACCAGGGCGAGAATTATGATCAGCTAAAGCCTTCAGCCAATTCAACAGTTGCGTCTGCCGTTGCTGAAGAGGTGAAGGAAGCTGCTCCGTCACATACATTCACTGCGGGTACCCCGGATGCAGATGCAAGAGTGAAAATCTCACCAAGGGCCAGAAAAATGGCTGCGGAGAAAAATATTAATATAAGCTCGGTGAAAGGAACTGGTCCCGGAGGAAGGATAGTCGTATCAGATATCCTGAATACCAGGCCGGCAACTGGTGATGAAACTGCAGCCGGAGAATATACAGAACAGCCGCTTTCAAATGTCAGGAAGATTATAGCAAAGTCAATGCATGCCTCGCTTCAGAATTCGGCCCAGCTCACACACCATATGAGTGCCGACGTGAGGAAGCTGCTTGAAGCCCGGAGGCTAATAAAAGAAACAGGTAATGGCAATATCACACTTAATGATATGATTTGCCTTTGTGTTATTAAGGCGCTTAGGAAATTCCCCGAGGTAAACAGCCATTTTCTCGACGACAGGATAAGGACCTTTTCTGATGTCCATCTGGGGATCGCCGTCGACACGCCGCGTGGACTTATGGTGCCCGTTGTTAAAAATGCCGGATCCATGAACATTGAAAGGCTTTCATCAGAACTTAAGAATGCTGCTGATGCCTGCCGCATGGGGAGCATAAATCCCGAACTGCTGAAAAGTGATGCCGCCTCTTTTACAGTTTCCAACCTCGGAAACTACGGCGTTGAGATTTTCACCCCTGTAATCAACCTGCCACAGGCTGCCATACTTGGCGTATGTACAATCGTTCATCGCCCGGCCGACCTTGGTAACGGGGTATTCGGATTTGTGCCAGTAATCGGACTCTCACTTACCTACGATCACAGGGCCGTAGACGGTGGGCCAGCAACCCTTTTCCTGGGTGAGATAAAAAAACAGATTGAAAATTTTGAAATGAATAAATAACTCCCTGTGCAATCACTTCAGAACGCAGGGTAAGTAAAAGAAATAATTTATGCCAAAGAGTCAGAACATCGATCCAAAGATCGTCAGGAAGCCGGAATATATAGAATTCGGAAAGATCCCGGTAAACCAGTATAATAAAACAATCGAACAGGAAAAGAAGGTTTATTCCACTGAAGATTTAATCGGTATTTACACCGACATGGTAATAATCAGGGAATTTGAGACCATGCTTAACCTTATCAAAACAACTAATGAGTATAAGGGCATCTCATACAATCACCCCGGACCTGCCCACCTTTCAATAGGTCAGGAGGCTGCAGCAGTAGGTATGGCTTACAATCTTGGTGCCGACGACTATATATTCGGGTCTCACAGGAGTCACGGTGAAATACTTGCAAAAGGTCTTTCCGCAATCCGTAAGATGGATGAGGATACACTTTACAGCATCATGCGGAACTACTTCGGAGGTAATTCACTTAAAGTTGTGGAAAAAGGTTTCAGTGGAGATATTAAACTACTTGCAAAAAGATTCCTGCTTTATGGTGCACTCGCAGAGATCTTTGCCAGGGCCAACGGTTTCAATAAGGGTCTTGGCGGATCGATGCATGCCTTCTTCACACCATTTGGCATTTATCCCAACAACGCCATTGTCGGAGGTTCGGGAGATATCTCTGTTGGAGCTGCCTTATATAAGAAGATTAACAGGAAACCGGGGATCGTTGTCTGTAATATTGGTGATGCATCATCAGCCTGCGGACCTGTGTGGGAGGGGATCTGTTTTGCAACAATGGACCAGTATAACACCCTTTGGAGTGATGAATATAAAGGTGGTCTTCCCCTTATTTTCAACTTCATGAATAACCTTTACGGGATGGGTGGCCAGACTTTTGGCGAGACAATGGGATTTGGCATACTTGCACGACTTGGTGCTGGCGTAAACCCCGAAAGCATGCACGCCGAAAGGGTTGACGGCTATAACCCGCTTGCTGTAATTGATGCTTTCAGGAGAAAGAAAAAGATAATTGAAGAAAAGAAAGGCCCGGTTCTGCTCGATACCCTTACATACAGGATCAGCGGACATTCTCCATCCGATGCATCATCGTACAGGTCGAAGGAGGAGATAGAAGCATGGCAGAAGGAGGACTCAATACTTGCTTTCGCTAAAAGTTTATCCGGAGCCGGAATTGAAGGCGCACAAAAGCTCGAGGATATTCGTGAGGAAACATCTGAACTTATGTCTGAGATGCTGAAACTCGCAATTGATCCCAAGGTATCACCTTTGCTTGATCTGAAGTCAGATCCGGATGCGATCGGAACAATGATGTTCTCAAACGGTTCCCAGGATAAACTTGATAATCGCCTTCCGGAAGTGCTTCACCCGCTTGAAGATAATCCACGTGTTAAATCAATAAAAACCAAGGAAAGATTCCATATTGGAAGCGATGGCAAGCCGGTTTCAAAAACTAAACAGTACCAGTTGCGCGATGGAATCTTCGAAGCTCTTATTGACCGTTTTTACCGTGATCCGACCCTTGCTGCATGGGGCGAGGAAAACCGCGACTGGGGAGGCGCTTTTGCTGTTTACAGGGGTCTGACGGAAGCACTGCCATACCACAGGCTTTTTAATTCACCTATTTCTGAAGGTGCAATAGTCGGTGCGGCCATAGGATATGGAATGTGCGGCGGAAGGGTGGTGGCTGAAATAATGTATTGTGACTTCCTTGGGAGGTCGGGTGACGAGGTATTCAACCAGCTTCCTAAATGGCAGGCAATGAGCGGCAACCTGATTAAGATGCCTGTAGTAATAAGGGTCTCAGTCGGTTCGAAATATGGCGCCCAGCACTCACAGGACTGGTCCTCTCTTGTGGCACACATCCCCGGGCTTAAGGTTGTCTTCCCCGCTACACCCTATGATGCCAAGGGATTGATGAACAGCGCACTGCAGGGAACGGACCCGGTTATTTTCTTCGAGAGCCAGAGAATATACGATGCAGGAGAGATGTTCCATGAAGGCGGTGTACCTGAAGGATACTACGAGATCCCATTCGGTGAACCGGATGTAAAAAGGAAAGGCGAGGATATCACAATTCTTACTATAGGGGCAACTTTATATACTGCATTGAAAGCAGCCGATATAATGAAGGATAAATACGGGTTGAACTGCGAGGTGATCGATGCACGATCGCTCGTTCCCTTCAACTATTCAAAAGTTGTAGACTCGGTTAAAAAGACAGGTAAAATTTTGCTTGCGAGCGACGCCTCGACAAGAGGCTCCTATCTAAAGGAACTTGCACAGACAATAACCGAGCTTGCATTTGACTGGCTCGATGCTCCGCCGGTTGTTGTGGGATCCAGGAACTGGATCACCCCGGCATATGAACTTGAACAGTATTTCTTCCCTCAGCCTGAGTGGATACTCGATGCTGTCAATGAGAAAATGATGCCTCTCAAGGGGTATAAACCAACAACCGATTGCTCAGCCGAAAAAACAATCAAACTAAACCGTGAAGGGGTTTGAAAGATTGATAACTTTGAAGAAACCAGATACATTTTGAATGAAATATAAAGAGGAGAGAAAAGAGGTTGCCTGGTTCATGAGGCGCCTTTATAAAAAAGGGCTGACAACCACTTCCGGAGGCAATATCAGCCTTAGAATTTCAGACGACCTGATTCTTATAACTCCATCGGCCACCGACAAAGGTTCAATGAAATGGAAGGAGGTGGGGATAATGAAGATGAGCGGTGAGAACCTCACACCGGACCTGAAACCTTCAATTGAATCAGGAATGCATCTTGCAATTTATAACCGCAAGAATGTAAATGCAATCGTCCATGCCCACCCGGTATTTGCTACATCCTTCACTGCGATGAAAAAGAAGATTGATACAAGTCTTACCGCTGAAGCCTGTGCTATACTTGGTGAACCTGTTTTTGTCCCTTATGGACTCATGGGTACCGGTGACCTGGCTGAAAATGCAGCAAATTGTATCGAACGATCCGATATCCTCCTGCTTGAGAATCACGGGGTGCTTGCAGCGGGCCGTGATCTTCTCCAGGCATTTGACAGGATAGAGGTCCTGGAAGCTGCAGCAAAAATGACTGTCATAACAAGGACAATGGGTAAAAAAAGTCCTCTTACCCGCTTCAGGATTGATGAGATAAAAAAAATCTTCTCATGATAAAGGGGATCTTGTTCGATATGGACGGAGTCCTTATAGACTCCGAGGAGTATATCAGCATGGCCGCTATTGAGATGTTCAGGGAAAAAGGTATTAACACCACACCTGAAGATTTCGTTCCCTTCGTTGGGATGGGAGAGAACAGGTATCTTGGAAGTGTTGCCGACAAATACGGCCTTGTTTACAATATCGACAGCCTTAAGGAGAGGACTTATGCGATCTACGATAAGCTTGTAAAAAATAAGATAAATCCACTGCCCGGTGCAAGGGAGTTCCTGTCACGTGCAAGGAATATGGGTTTCAGGCTTGCTCTTGCCACAAGTGCGGATAAAACAAAAATGGTTATAAATATGCGGGAGCTCCGAATTTCTGAGCTCGATTTTGATGCCGTGATAAACGGGCTCGAGGTTGAAAGGAAAAAGCCTTTCCCTGATATCTACCTGCTGGCAGCCAGTAAGATTGGACTAAAGCCGGAAGAGTGCCTGGTGGTTGAAGATGCGATCAGCGGTGTAAGGGCTGCAAAATCAGCTGGATGCAGGTGTCTTGCGCTCCTTACATCATTTAAAGCTGAAGAACTTAGTGAAGCTGACTGGATCTGCACTAACCTCTCAGATGTGCCACAGGAAGCGATAACCTGGTAGAAAAAATAGTAATGAAAAACAGTTTCCTATATTCATTTCCGTCACCTGAAACGATAGTCTCATCATTAACCGGGAAGCAGAGACATCGGATTATACCCAACAATCACATACATACTCCCTGGTCGTTCAGCGCATTTAATGAGATGAACGATGTCTTCGATAAGGCCTCGTCTGAGGGGATCAATGTTCTTGGGATAAATGATTTCTTTGTGACTGATGGTTATGACACTTTTCATGACGGATGCACAGCGAAAGGAATCTTCCCTCTTTTCAATATTGAATTTATCGGACTGATTAAGGAGTTGCAGTTGAAAGGGACAAGGATCAACGACCCGAACAATGCTGGAAGGATATATTTCTGCGGGAAAGGTCTTGATTACCCGGCAAGGCTAAGTCCTGAGAACTCTGAATTACTCGGCAGTATAAGGGAGGAATCACAGGAACAGATCCGCCGGATGATAGCAAAGGTAAACGCACTCCCGGCCATGAAGGCCAGGGCATTTGCGCTCTCATATGAAGATATAAGGAAAAGGTTCGCAAAGGAGCTGGTAAGAGAACGGCACATTGCCCGGGCTATACGAATTCTTGCCCTGGAGAAATTTAAAGACACCCATGAACGGGCCGGATTTTTTGAAGAGATTTTCAATGGCCGGAAAAGCAAAGCAGGTATGGATGATACTGCAGCACTTGAGAATGAGATAAGGTCTTTACTTTTAAAGTCGGGCGGGAGTGCTTATGTTGAAGAAGATGAGAGTTCTTTCCTCCCGGTTGAGAAGATAATCAGTATTATACTCGATGCAGGTGGAATACCATGCTATCCTGTACTACTTGATGACCCGGCCGGTAATTACACTGAATTTGAAAGCGATTATCAGTCACTATATGATGAACTCAAAAAAAGAAATGTGCCTGCCGTTGAACTTATTCCGGGCAGGAACTCACTTAAGCATGTTGAAAGATTCACCGGTTTTTTTGACAGCAGGGGTTTCATCGTGACATTCGGAACGGAACACAATACACCCGATCTTATTCCGCTCGGGGTAACAGCCCGGCATAATGAAGAGCCTGGAGAAAATGTAAAACAAACTGCGGCCAGGGGTGTTTGTATAATAGCAGCACACCAGTACCTCAGGTCCAGGGGATTACCAGGCTATATAGGAGCTGACGGCAGGGCAAGGTTTGCAGAAAAAGAGGATTTTGAAAAACTAGGATTATCAGTTATCGAATATTTTTTGGAGGGAAAATAAAATGAAAAAAGAAATATCAGACCTCCTTGGTATTTCAGACCTGTATGGTCGGAATAAAGATCTTGTTATTGCAGGCGGTGGCAACACCTCATTCAAGGACGGTAAGCATATCTGGATAAAGGCCAGCGGATCACCATTAGCAGGAATGATGGAGCATGACCTGGTAATGTTGAACAGGGAGAAACTGAGCATTATAGCCGGCAGGCAGTATTCTGAAGACCCGGTCACAAGGGAGGAGGAAGTAAAGTCAGACCTTTTCGCCGCCATAGAAGGAGGAGCACAGGGGAAACGTCCTTCTGTTGAGACTTCACTTCATAATCTTATCGGTTTCGCGTTTGTTGTGCACCTTCATCCTACAATCCTGAACGGAATATTGTGCAGCAGGAACTCGAAAAATCTCATTACCCAGCTTTTTGGAACTGAGGTACTTTTTATTCAATATACTGATCCAGGTTATACACTATTCAAAAAGCTTGATACCGAAATTGCACATTTCAGGGAAACCCATGGGAAGGAGCCTTCTGTAATCTTCCTTGAAAATCATGGCGTCTTTGTGGGAGCAGATACCACCGATGAAATAAAACAACTCTACAATGATATCCTTGGAAGGGTTAGCAGCCAGCTTACTCCTGTTCCTGAAGCAAAAGACCTGCAGTATAATCCTGACCTTAACAAGGTTCTTCCTGCAATAAGGATGATTCTTTCGGAAGAGAGACCAGTTGTATTGAGATTCAGGTACAATAGCTTTATTGCACCCTATATAAAAAGCCAGGGGGAATTCCAGAAGATTTCTCACCCGCTTACGCCGGATATAATTGTTTACTGTAAACGCAGGTTCCTTTATATCGAACAATCTTCAACCCCTGAACGAACACTGGAATCATTTAGAAGCCAGCTTGAAAGATTCAGGACAGAATACGGTTTCCTCCCCAAAATTGTGATCATAAAAGATATGGGCGTCCTGGCGGCTGAAGAAAGCGTAAAATCGGCTGAGACAGTGCTTGATGTCTTTGAGGATCTTGTTAAAATTTGCCATTATTCCATTGCTTGTGGCGGTACCAAGCTGCTGACTCCTGACCAGGTGGACTTTATCGACAAATGGGAAGTTGAGAACTACAGGCGGAAAGTTGCAATGACATCTGCTGGTGAGGATAATCTCAGGAATAAGATTGCCATAGTTACAGGCGGTGCCCAGGGCTTTGGTGCCGGCATTGCTGCTTCGTTTTATTACAGGAAGGTTAACGTAGTGGTTGCCGATATTAATGAGGATGCAGGTTCTGCCTTTGTCAGTCAGCTGAACGGGCAAAGCCAGCAAAACAGGGCGGTGTTCGTGAAAACCGATGTATCAGATCCTGCATCAGTTAGGGAAATGGTTTCAACAGCCGTGAGAGAATTCGGCGGACTTGATATTATTGTAAGCAATGCAGGTGTTCTCAAAGCCGGAAGCCTTGAAGAGATGGACCCTGAAGTATTTGCAAAAACTACAGCAATCAATTACAACGGCTATTATCTCTGTGCAAAGTATGCTTCTGAAGTCATGAAGATCCAGAACAGGGAGAACCCCGGAAAATATTGTGACATCATACAGGTAAATTCAAAGTCAGGCCTACGCGGGAGCAAAAAGAATTTCGCCTATTCAGGGGCAAAATTCGGTGGCATAGGCCTTACCCAGAGCTTCGCCCTTGAGCTTGCACCAGACAGGATAAAAGTCAATTCAATCTGCCCGGGCAACTTCTTCGAAGGGCCACTCTGGTCAGATCCAAAGAACGGTCTTTTTGTGCAGTACCTTAAAGCAGGAAAGGTACCCGGAGCTAAAACCATAGACGACGTCAGAGAATTTTACGAGCAGCAGGTTCCAATGAAGAGAGGCTGCAGGCTTGAAGATGTGATGAAGGCAATACTTTATGTAATAGACCAGGAGTATGAAACCGGTCAGGCCATACCGGTTACAGGCGGACAGGTGATGCTTGGATAAATGTATTCTTAAATCTTGAAGACAGATGAGGACAAAAGCGGTCAGGATATATGGAAAGAAGGATCTCAGGCTTGAGGAGTTTGAGTTACCACCAATGGGAGATGATGAGATTCTTGCCCAGGTAATTACAGACAGCATTTGCATGTCATCATATAAAGCGACCCAGCAGGGTGCAGACCACAAGAGAGTTCCTTCAGATATTCACATAAATCCCACTATAATAGGGCATGAGTTCGCCGGACTGATCCTTGATGTAGGAAAGAAATGGCAGCATAAGTTTCACAAAGGTCAGAAGTTCTCAATCCAGCCTGCAATGGCTCATACGGGTACACTTGATGCCCCCGGGTATTCATACAGGTTCATAGGCGGGGATGCTACTCATATAATAATACCAGATATTGTGATGGAAGCCGATTGCCTGCTCCCGTATGAAGGAGAGGCTTTTTTCCCTGCATCACTTTCCGAGCCCATGTCTTGTATTATTGGAGCATTCCATGCCAGTTATCATGTTCCTCCCGGAACTTATAACCATGAAATGGGAATTAAGCCCGGCGGAAATATGGCGATACTTGCGGGAACAGGACCCATGGGTCTTGGCGCAATAGATTACGCATTGCATTCCGGAAGAAGACCTTCCATGATCGTCGTTACAGATATAGACAGCCAGCGACTTGCAAGGGCTGAATCACTGTTTCCACCTACTGTGGCTCAAAAGGAGGGGGTTAAACTTGTTTATGTGAATACTTCCGGCCTTTCGGATGTACGTTCTCATCTGAGGCAGTTAACAGGAGGAAAAGGATTCGACGATGTTTTCGTATTTGCCCCGGTAAAGGAAGTTGTTGAACAGGCAGATGGAATACTTGGTTTCGACGGCTGCTTCAATTTTTTTGCCGGTCCGGGCAACCCGGAATTCAGTGCTCCTGTGAACTTCTATAACGTGCACTATTCCTTCACCCACATAATGGGTACTTCTGGCGGGAATACGGCCGATATGATTGAATCACTCGAACTTATGTCTACGGGAAAAATTAATCCTTCAGTGATGATCACCCATGTGGGAGGACTGGATTCTGTTATAGAAACTACTATGAATCTCCCCTCTATTTCGGGAGGCAAAAAGCTGATATATACGAATATATCAATGCCGCTCGTGGCATTGACAGAACTTGAAAGCCTTGGTGAAAACGATCCTTTCTACGGGGGACTTGCAAGGATTGTAAAGAGGAACAACTATATCTGGGACCTTGAAGCGGAACGGTACCTGCTTGCAAACTCAAGGTCGATATAGTTATCATAGCTCATGCATACGTTCGAAGCGAAATCCACAGCTGTTGCTACAACTTTTTCCCAGCCGCTTTTACCCATGGTTTCTATATCAGACGGTTTTATTTTACCAGTATAGAATGATGTTATAAGGCCGGCATTGAAGTTATCCCCGGCTCCTATTGTACTTACCGGTTTTATTTTCTGCACCGGGAAATCTCCCGAGTAGTTTTTACTCCGTACACAAACTTTCTCAGAGCTGGCAGTGTAAACAATGCATTTTGAATATTCTCCAACTATCTTCCATGCTTTGTCAGCATTTTCTGCCCCGAAGATATTCATGAAATCCTCATCTGATCCCCTTACAACTGTGGCTTTCTTAAGGTTTTCCATAATAAGTGGCCTGTGTTCTTCAAGTTCGGCAGCATGCGCTTTCCTGAAATTAGGATCATATATAATAAATGCCCCGTTCTCCCTGGCCATGTTTATTATCTTCATGAAGTTGGGCCTGATCTCCTTTGTAACAGAATAGATTGAACCATATAGAAGGAAATCGTTCGCGTTTATTGAAGGCATTTGGATATCAAGCCTGTTTGCCGGATAGTCCTTGTAGAAAGTATAGTGAGCATTGTTCTTTTCATCGAGGAAGGCAAGGGCAAGGGCAGTTTTTCCATTCGTAAAGCGGAATACATATGATGTGTCAACACCATTGATCTCAAGAAAATCGCTTATTAGCTTGCCAACATTGTCGTTTGCGAATTCTGTAATAAGGGCTGCCGGCAGACCGATCCTGCCAAGGGAAACAGTTGTGTTAAGCATTGCTCCACCAGCCTTGGCTGCCTGTGGCTGGTTATTACTGAAGATAATATCGACAAGCGATTCACCTATTGCATAGATCCTTTTCATTTTTGATATTTTTCGTTTTAGTCTCCCGGTAAGTTTTTCTTTAAAACTGCGGGGCCCGGCATCTTATAATGATTCTCCAAAGTAGTATAAAGGAATACAATTTCAAACTAAATTAGCAATTTAATAACAAGCAGGTCATGTAAGGTTTGTTACCGCATGACATATATTTGTATAAACTGAATCCTATTATGAGATCAATGATGCTTACCGGGATACGGGCTATGGAAATACACGAAGTTCCCGACCCGGTCCTAACCGGGCCTTATGATGTACTCCTGAAAATGACTGTCGTTGGTGTATGTGGCTCTGATATACATTATTATACGCAGGGAAAGATAGGGTCGCAGGTAGTTTCCTATCCATTTCCTGTCGGGCATGAAGGTGCTGCAATTGTTGTTGAAACCGGGACCCGCGTAACAAAGGTGAAAAAAGGCGATTTTGTTGCGATTGAGCCGGCCATGCCATGCGGCGAATGTGACCAGTGTCTTTCCGGCAGATCAAATACCTGCAGGAAACTTCTTTTCCTTGGTTGCCCGGGTCAGGCTGAAGGTTGCCTAAAAGAGTATATAATAATGCCTGAATCAAGCTGTTTCCCTCTAACGGGATCACTGGTCCCTGATCATGGTGTCATTTCTGAACCACTTGCGATCGGCGTTTATTCAGTCGAAAGGTCAGCAGGGGTACACGGAAAGAAAATCGGGATTCTTGGTTTTGGCCCTATCGGAATGTCGGTGATGCTTGCCGCTAAAGTGGAGGGTGCAAAAGAAATAGTTGTGACTGACAAAATAGACAGGAGGCTTGATATCGCATCGGACGAGGGGGCCTCAGTCGTCTGTAACATTCTTAAAAATGATGCAGTCAAAACTGTTATTGAAAAAGTGCCGGAAGGGCTGGATATCGTATTTGAGTGTTGCGGTCAGCAGGAGGCCGTTGACCAGGCAATAGAGATGCTGAAGCCTGGTGGGGAGCTTATGATTGTAGGGATACCTGAGTTTGACAGGTGGGAACTGAGCGTTGACAAAACCAGGAGGAAAGAGATAACTGTAAGATTTGTAAGGCGTCAGAATGAATGTACAGGCAAAGCTCTCGACATGATGAAAAGCGGGAAAATTAATATCAGCAGGATGATTACCCACCGGTTCCCGTTTGAAAAGACGACCGAGGCTTTTGACCTCGTAGCCGGCTATTCCGACGGCGTAATGAAGGCAATGATTGATTTCAGGTAAAATGAAACCCCTGCCGGGATTCTGTTCTCAACAGGGGTCGCATAATGCTTTCAAATCTTTACTTCAATCCTGACAGGAAGGCCATTGAAGCACCGAAAATAATGAATATCAGCACATAGATTGCTATTACAATTATTGTAAGTATACCGATATATTTCCAGTAAGATTTCATGTATTTAAGGGCGAGGGTCAGTTCACCTGCGTCACCACTCTCCACAGCTTTTCTTGAATGAGCTGAGAATTTAATAAGGAAAAAGAGCGGGAAGAAGTAAATAACTGCAAATACAAGCATAACTACAAAGATCATTACAGAAGCGATGCCTCCGGCTGCCTTTACAGTTTCAACCCCATCCATACCTTCAACTCCCTCCATGCCCGACATGCCTGACATGCCCGACATCAGACCCTGTAACAGGGTACCGGCTATAAGACCGCCGATCAGCATAAGTCCGAGAAAGACAAATCCGAGTATGGCCATGAACATAGTCCATTTACGGGTTGTGTTAAGGTAGCCAAGACCCTCGGGGCCGATTTCCACCTTCTTGTTCTCTAAAGTATTTTCCATAGGTTAGGTTATTGGTTAAAGATTTTTCAATATATGCAAAAAAATTAATCTAATGCGCTAATTATCATGTTATTTAGATAACAGTGGCTATCAGCTGTACAGGGGTCCGTAAACCTGGCAGGCCCTGTAATCTGAACCTTCCTTGTCCATCCCGAATGCGTTCCAGGAACTGGGCCTGAATATCCTGTCTTCTTCAACGTTATGCATGCATACAGGTATCCTGAGCATTGATGCAAGCGTTATCAGGTCTCCGCCTATATGGCCATAACTTGAAGAGCAATGGTTTGCGCCCCAGTTTGCCATAACACTATAGACGTCCCTGAAAGGTCCGTTTCCTGTAAGCCTTGGTGCAAACCAGGTCGTGGGCCATGTGGGATCGGTCCTGTCGGTAAGTATCCTGTTCATCTTTTCAGGCAGTTCTACGGTGAAGCCTTCCGCAAGCTGGAGAACGGGTCCGATACCTTTTACAAGGTTAACCCTTGATATTGTTACAGGCATTACACCTTTTGTGTCGAACTGAGAAGAAAAACCGCCTCCCCTGAAGTATCCCCTGTTGGCAGCCGGCCATACAGTTGCTTTCAGGCATTCCTCGGCATCCTTTGATGTAATTTCCCAGAATGGTTTAATAGCCGGCTTCCCTGACTTTGACTGCCTTCCAGAGAAATCGAGGGCAGATGCGCCGGAATTTATGAGATGAATAATACCGTTTGATGCAAGGCCTGCAGGTTTTGAACCTGTGACTCTTTTTATTGCTTCAGGGCTCCAGTAGGTCCTGATATCCGAGAACATCTGTGCTGTATTTGTAAGGAGGTACCCGAAAAGCATTGGAACACCGTTCATTGCATCGTTTTCGGTTGCCACGATATAAGGAGGCCTGATGCCATTCCAGTCGAATGAGGAGCAGAGTATTGCTTCAAGGAAATCGCCGTTTGGCATATGATCTGTCCACTGACGCTGCCCCTGGAAACCTGCAAGAATTGCATTGTGTCCAAGAGCCTCTTCACCGAAGCCGGCTTTTTTCAGTTTCGGGTTTCCTGTCATAAGGTCGCGTGCAATTATCGCCATCTTGACAACAGTTTCCCATTCAGCCTCTTTCTGTTTGGCTGATTTTGGCTTACTGTTCCTGTCCTTTCCTTCCTTGCAGTATTTTTTTGTCCAGGCAAGCGCCTTTTTAAATTCTTCCTTATCATAAATTTCTTCGTCAAGACGCCTGTTGAATTCAGACATGTCTACATATTCATTTCTCATCCCGAGATATTCCTGGAAGAAATCTTCCCTTACAATTGATCCGGCAATACCCATTGAAACAGATCCCATTGAGAGGTATGATTTACCCTTCATAAATGAGAGTGCAAGCCCGGCTTTTACGAACCTGAGTATCTTCTCTTTTACATCTTCCGGAATTGTCTGGTCGCCTGCATCCTGGACATCCCTTCCATAGATTCCAAAAGCAGGAAGTCCTTTCATCGTATGTCCTGCCAGGGCTGCTGCAAGATATACAGCTCCCGGCCGTTCAGTACCATTGAAGCCCCAGATGGCCTTCGGTATCATCGGGTCCATATCAATAGTTTCGGATCCATAACACCAGCATGGAGTTACAGTGAGGCTTACCCCGACACCGTGCCGTGCAAATTTTTCGGCGCACATTGCAGCTTCAGCAACACCACCAATGCAGCTGTCCGAAATAATGCATTCTACTGGTTTGCCATTTGGATACTTAAGGTTTGCTGAGATGAGCTTCGCCGCGTTTTTAGCCATCTGCATTGTCTGATCTTCAAGAGACTCTCTCACTCCGTTCATCCTGCCGTCGATAGCGGGTCGGATGCCTACTTTAGGGAAATCGCCAATAACGGTTGTATAGCCGGTATTGACCTTAAATTCGCTGCTTGCCATTTATTCGTGATTTTAATTTATGATCTTATTTACAGGATTAACAAATATATTATTTTTTTATCAGTGTCCAGAGTCCCAGTTTAACTAAGTAAATATTATGTTCATATGACAGTAATTTAATCTTTTACGTTATTAAGTTCTTTTACCCCCTTTCATTTTCCCCCAGAGGGGGCAATGATTTCTTTTAAACTCCTTCCCCCTTGGGGGAAGGCGGGATGGGGGTAGGATTCAAAAAGTAATGAAAATATCTTTTGAATTTTAGTTAATGAAATTTTCTCTCTTTCAAAATCCACCACAGCTGTCCAATAAAAAGCTTTTTTACAAGGGTTTTCTTACCTTTGTCCGACAATTAATGTGATGGAAAAAGGGAGAAGACTACCTCTCTGGATGAAGATGCAGAGGGCAAGTGGCGAGAACTACACGCGGGTAAAGGCACTAGTTGCAGCAAACGGACTACATACAATATGCACCAGCGGCAACTGCCCCAATATAGGGGAATGCTGGAATGCAGGCACTGCTACCTTCATGATCCTTGGCGACATATGTACCAGAGCCTGTAAATTCTGCGCAACCAGGACAGGAAGGCCTTTAGCTCCTGATCCCGAGGAACCCGGCAGGCTTGCGGAATCGATCTCAAAGCTCGGACTAAGGCATTGCGTTATAACATCGGTAGACAGGGATGATCTTCCCGACGGAGGTGCCTCTTTCTGGGCACTGACGATACGAACTGTAAAACAGGTTAATAAGGGAATTACTATTGAAACACTGATTCCCGATTTCGACGGCAGGGAAGATTGCCTTAACATGGTTGTTGAAGCAGCTCCGGATGTTATTTCACATAACCTTGAGACAGTGAGGAGGCTTACTCCATCCATCAGGACAAAAGCCCGTTACGACAGGAGCCTGGGAGTTCTTAAATATCTTGCTGGCACAGGGGTCACTACAAAATCCGGCTTTATGCTTGGTCTGGGTGAGACAGAACAGGAAATTATTGAAACAATTAATGATATTAAATCAACAGGGGCCAAAGTACTTACAATAGGCCAGTACCTGAAGCCTGCCCCGGGATATATGGAACCTGTTGAATATATCCTTCCGGAGAAGTTCGATTATTATCGAAAAACAGCATTGGATGCAGGGTTCAGATTTGTTGAAAGCAGCCCTCTTGTCCGCTCTTCTTTTCATGCTGAACGGCATTTGACTTGACCGGAAAATTTACTATATTGCTGATCTGAAATTATGGTTTCTATTTGATATATAGTGTTAAATATGAGGATTTTGGACTGAGAGATTATAAGGAGACGTGGGATTACCAGGAGAAGATCTTTCAGATAGTTGTCAATAAAAAAAAGGAAGACCGCAGCGTAACGGGTTCAGGCGAACCTGATTACGGCACTTTGATTTTTGTTGAACATCCTCACGTATATACCCTTGGTAAAAGCGGTAATGAGAATAACCTCCTCCTTAACTACATCCAGCTAAAAGCAAAAGATGCCGCATTCTATAAGATCGACAGGGGAGGCGATATTACATATCATGGACCTGGTCAGCTCGTGGGATACCCCATCTTTGACCTCGAAAAGATTGGCGTAAGCCTGAAAAAGTATATATTCCTGCTCGAGGAATCTGTTATTCATATGCTTGCCGTTTTGGACTGAATGGTGAACGTCTCGAAGGAGCAACAGGGTCTGGCTTGATGTAAATATTTTCTGGCTACGGGAAGATATGCGCAATCGGTGTAAAGGGCAAGCAGGTATATTACAATGCATGGCTTTGCACTGAATATCAATCACACAGATCTTAACTATTTCACTTTCATCAATCCCTCTGGCTATGCTGATAAGGGTGTAACATACTGGAAAAGGAACTGGGGAAAGCAGGATATGGATATTGTGAAGGAGATAACGAAAGACAGGCTGAAAGAAGTTTTTAATCAGAAATGGATAAAACAGGGAGCGATGATGATGGATAAGAGATTGGTGATGAAAGAGAAGGGAGATTCCGTCACTGTCAGGCAACTGGCTGATGCTCTTGGCGTACCTGAATCACTTGCAAACCTCATGGTTCAAAGGGATATTAAATCACCCTCTGAAGCCAAATCATTCTTCACCCCGTCGCTCGATTACCTTCACGATCCTTTCATGATGAAGGACATGAATGTCGCAGTCGACAGGATCTCATCCGCAATTTCAAAGAATGAGAAGATACTGGTTTACGGCGATTACGATGTCGATGGAACCACTGCCGTTGCACTTATGTATTCCTTCCTCAGGCAGCAGTATTCAAATGTACTCTACTATATCCCCGACAGGTACAAGGAAGGTTACGGAGTATCTTTCATCGGGCTCGATTATGCAAGTGAAAATAATTGCAAGGTTGTAATTACACTCGACTGCGGCATTAAAGCTGTTGAGAAGGTTAAATATGCCCGGACCAAGGGACTTGATGTAATTATCTGTGACCATCATTTCCCCGGAGAGGAGATTCCGAAAGCCCTTGCTGTACTCGATCCAAAACAGCCAGGCTGTACCTATCCTTACAAAGAACTTTCGGGATGCGGGGTGGGCTTCAAACTGATACAGGCATTTGCACGGGTCCATGGGATACCTTTCCAGGATATTATACATTACCTCGACCTCGTCTCAGTGAGTATAGCCTCAGATATTGTACCCATAACAGGAGAGAACAGGGTAATGGCTTACTTTGGGCTTAAACAGCTTAATGAATCTCCGCGAATCGGATTACAGGAGATAATACGGGAATCAGAGGTTCATAAGGAACTGGCCGTTGAAGATATAGTTTTCAAAATTGGTCCGAGGATAAATGCAGCCGGCAGGATGGAGACGGGAAGCAAAGCTGTCGAACTGCTGGTTTCAAACGATTCGAAGATCGCGGCTGAAATAAGCCGTGAGATAAGCAGCTTCAATAACGAAAGACGAAGCGTCGACAGGTCAATCACCACCGAGGCAATGAGAATGATCTCCGACGACCCCAGGAGTGTAAATGCCCGTACAACGGTGCTTTACAACCCACTCTGGAGAAAAGGCGTTATAGGAATTGTTGCATCAAGGCTTATTGAAACCTATTACAGGCCTACAGTCATACTCACTGAGTCCAATGGCTTCGCAACCGGTTCCGCAAGGTCAGTGCAGGGTTACGACCTTTACCAGGCAATTGAAGCATGCAGCGACCTGCTTGAGAGTTTCGGCGGACATATGTTTGCCGCAGGATTGACACTTAAAAAAGAAAATATCCAGAAGTTCAGGGAAAAATTCGAGGAATACGTAAACAGCACAATATCTGAGGAACAACTGATCCCCCAGGTGCTTATTGATGAAGAACTTACATTCTCAGAGATTAACGAGGATTTCTATAAGGGACTAACGAGATTCCAGCCTTTTGGCCCCGATAATATGTCCCCCATATTCCAGTCATGCCATGTATTCGACAGCGGCACTGGCAGGATGGTAGGTTCAAGCGGTGAGCATCTCAAACTTGATCTGTGCCAGGAATCTACAGGGACAAGAACCTTCCCCGCCATAGCCTTCGGACAGGCAAATCATTTTGAGTACATTAAATCAGGCAAGCCATTTGATATCTGTTATTCGATAGAGTTGAACGAATTCAGGGGTGTGAAAAACCTCCAGCTGAATATTAAGGATATCAGGCCTTCAGACGGAAATGAGCCATCAGGAAGCGATGATCATTCAGTCTGAATTCAGAACCTGCCTGTAAGCTGAAATTTAAGCTCATCTGTTTCCTTTACCTGCCCCAATGACAGGGCATATGAGTTTCCATATTTCAGCCTGAAATCAAAGTTTTTCCAGGGCGATATTTTTAACATGATGTACATCCTGCTTCCCCTGCCATAGAGTGCAGGTACACTGAAGCTGTGAAGGAGATCATTCTCCCAGGTGTAGACTGCTGAAGAAAAGGATCCTGTCGAAAAGATGCAATACCTGAACCAGATGGTCAGTGGGATATCTTTCAGTTTTATTTCCGTATCCCCGAGAAGAGATACCCCGTTATCATCACTTTTACCTGTTCCTGCATAATCAAGCCTTACTGACATAAGTAAAGCATCATTAAAAGTGCGTTTTACAGTAAACCTTACGGATTTTCTCTGCACATCAGAGGGAAGAGATATGCCTGTTTCCCGTTTAACGTCTGAAGCAGAGAGCCCGGACCGGAACATGACTTCAAATGCTGTATTGCCAGTACCGGAATAACGTGCTTTTATCTCATACCCGATTGATGACGATGGCGATACGGACCTGTACCTGAGCCAGTAGAAGTTCCTTACTTCAGTGCCGGCACTTATGAAAAACCTGGAAGCCGCTTCGTAAATCACAGAGGCGGAAACTGTTTTTTCACTTCCCTGGAAAGAGCTAAGGCCAGGGGCCCTGCCATGGAAAGAAGTGAAATAAGGGCTGTAGTATCTCCCTGTAATACTCATAATCAGCCTGTCGTCGGGTCTGAAGACTATTGTCTGAACTGCCCCTGCTGATCTCCTGTAACTTCCTGCCAGTTCTCCTGAAAGAATAAATTTTCCTGTTAGAAAACTGTAGCTGCCAGACAAAATAGTGAGCCTGCTTCCCCTGAAATCAAAGAGACCGGGCAGCTCATTATCCTGGCTGTTGAACGGGTACGAAAACCTGTCAGAAAGCAACAGGATTCCAATCCTCAGGTTACGGGTATTGAGGCTGGCATATCCTCCAAATGAATTAAGTCGCGCCGCATCTTTCTTTTCAATCCCTGATGAAGAATTATGCAAACCGGTAGTATAAAGGCTTTTAATCCCGGTTATACAACTGTCATCCTGTTGCAGGGTGGCATCAATCATGTGAGAGGAACCAAAAAGAACAAGGTCTGTTTCCCCTAAGGAGAGTTTTGCTGCAATTCCCCTGAAATATGCATTCTCATCGGCAGAAGTTGATTGTTTCAGGTCTTCCCTGCCGGAAAGGTTTACTATTGTTGTAAGTGAATGAATAACTGATGCAGAACTGTTAAGGATGATCCTGTCGAACCTTGCATTAGAAATCACCAATAATTAATTCTCTGATCTTTCGATTACCCCCTGTATGAGACATAACCCGAAATAAAATCCGGTAAGGCGGAGAGCCCGAAATAGTCTTTTCACCCGCATCCTTTTCAGTAATAAATCTGTCTCGATATTTGCCAGCTTTCAATCCGCTATCTTGTGAGCATTTTCATGGCGGCCCCGGTCCATGATCTTTTATATCAGAACTCTTAAGGGTGTAGTTTATCAGTAAATTTTGCCTTAGCCGTACAGAGTCGTTTCTTTCAGGGGAAATCCTTTTTCAAAAGGATAGATGGTTCAAGCTTTTGTGCAAGGACCCTGTTGAACCCCGGGATGTTTGCAATCTCATAAATGGAGGCGACAGGTCCCTGATTCCTTGCGTAATCGCATAAAGCCTTAACCTGGAATCCTGTCAGAAAAAACAGGCGTGAAATCTCGTTCTCATCGGCATCGTTTATCCTCACCGGGTCCTCCTGCAGTAATCTGAGCAGCTCGGTTATTGAAGAGATATTTTCCTCACCTTCCCCGTTCTCAGCAAGCTCCTCTGCCAGTTCCTTTACGATCTCAACTGGTTCGTTTTCCTGCGCTCCCAGGGTCAGTGTCGAGCAGATCAGAATTGCTGAAAAAATAAAATTGTGAGACATACTTCTTAGTTACACAGAGTTGCACAGAGCAGGCACAGAGGAACACAGAGATTAAAAACAAACCTTTTCAATCCTTCTTTTAGAGTTACAACATTGAAGTTTATAAGAAGGCCAGTTCTTACTCCTGAAAATTTCAGATATGTTAGAATTTGTGCCTCATGGACAGGGATTATATTATCAACTACCTTTAGTTCTATGGCTACAGATCCTTCGATCAGCATATCCATTCGATAACCGCATTCAAGTTTTATGTCCTTGTACACAACAGGAACCGGCACTTGTCGCTCTACTATAAGGCCCTTACTTTTTAGCTCAAATGCAAGGCATTCTTCGTAAGCTGATTCCAGTAATCCGGGACCAAGTCTCTTATGCACTTCAATAGCACAGCCAATTATTTTTCCTGTAATTTCATTTGTTTCCATATTCTTTTATATTACTTCTCTGTGTCACTCTGTGGACCTCTGTGTCCCTCTGTGTAACTTTCTTCATTATTTCCTATCAATTTATATCATATGTAAAAGTCACAGAGGTTGAAATACCGAGTTTGTTATGAGTTGAAAATGAGATGTCAGTCCTGAGACCTTTAAGCCTGTAGCCGATACCGAAGCAGAAAGAGGAATTCAGTGTACGGAAACCACCGCGTATTACAATGTCTTTTTTAGCTGAATATTCAAAGCCTGTTCTGATGTCACCCCGGCCATCGCTTCGGAGTTCCCATTCAACACCAGCGAAGAACCTGTCGGTGAGTTTTGTCCCTGCCCCGGCATTGATTATGGAAACCATTTTATATTTCCGCAACGAAGATGGGAGAGGATTAAACAGGTGCACGCCGAACCTTGTATTTTTGCCAATATTACCCTGTATCCCGGCTTCGAATGTTATCGTACGAAACGGGGTATAATCCCCCCCTGAATGTTCCTCGAGATAATCGACCTGTACTCCCGCGGTAAGGTTTTCAGCCACCGGCAAACCGCAGGCGGCAGCAAAAAAGTTCCTGTTATAATCGTGATACCCGAATCTGGAACAGATAATTCCGAGTCCGGTTTTTCCTGCAGGTAACTGTAAAGCTGCAGTTGTTGTTCCGAGTTCAGCAAGACCGAACCTGTTTTCATACGAGATACCTGCTGAAAACCTCCTTTTACGTGCAAGGGCAGCCTGGTTATGAAATGCCGACCAGAAGTCGTTTCTCATAACAGAAACATATGCCATACCTGCCTGTGCCGCACCAGCCGGCATTAGATGTGGATCACCTGCATTTGACGACACCGAAAGCAAAATAAAGCATAGTGTAACAGGTATTTTTTGCAGCGAGAACACCGTTACCTAATACAACTGTAATATACAAAAAAAAGACCGGCCATGATTATGACCGGTCTCTGAAAATATCTGGTAAGGATTAATTTGTCTTGTAGTCAAATTTCACATTCCTGAGTTCCTCGTTGGCCTGCACTATCTTTTTCTTCAGTCCTTCCTTGAATTTCACGAGCTCTTTTGCAAGATTCTCATCACCTGTAGCAAGTATTTGTGCGGCAAGTATCCCTGCATTCTGAGCTGCATTGACACCTACAGTGGCAACCGGAATTCCCGGAGGCATCTGGAGTATTGAAAAGATTGCATCCAGACCTTCGAGGGAAGCTTTTATCGGCACACCTATTACAGGCACATTTGTCATTGAAGCGATTACACCCGGGAGATGGGCGGCCATGCCTGCTGCTGCAATAATGACTTTTATACCCCTCCCTGAAGCTGATTTAGCAAACTTCTCAACCTCCTCCGGTGTACGGTGGGCTGAAAGGGCATTTATTTCAAAAGGGATCTTAAAATCGTTAAGTACTTTTGCAGCAGCTTCCATCACCGGAAGGTCTGAAGTACTCCCCATTATTATGCTTACCCTGGGTTCCATATTCCTGAGCTTTTTAAATAGAATAAAGACAAGGGCAAAAATACGCTATTAATTTCATATTTTCGCAAAGGCAAATTTTTAAGGGACAATTGCATGAAAGAAGTACAGGTGCTTGATAAAGTATTCAGGGAACTGATCTCCGAGGAGGATATTGATAAAAGGGTGGCTGAGATCGCAGAGAAGATTAACAAGGATTATTATGGGAGAGAAGTTGTTTTCCTTGGAATACTTAATGGCGCTTTTCTTTTTGCAGCTGAACTTTTCAAAAAGATAAATCTGAAAGCAAGGATTTCCTTTGTGAAACTTGCTTCATATGAAGGTACAAGCTCAACAGGCACAGTGAGGGAACTCATAGGCTGGAACGAAGACATAAAAGGAGCAGCAATAATTATTATAGAGGATATTGTTGATACGGGCAATACGCTTGAAAGAATTATAGGGGAACTTTCAATAAGGAAAGCCGGCGAGGTAAAAGTTGCAACACTGTTGCTTAAGCCGGACGCCTATAAAAAAGATATACCTGTCGATTACGTGGGATTCAATATTCCCAATGATTTTGTTATTGGTTATGGGCTGGATTATTCAGGATACGGAAGGAACCTGCCGGCCTTATATATAAAAGTTTAATTAATTTTCTGTTATGGTAAATTTTCTGATTTTCGGCCCTCCGGGTTCGGGCAAAGGAACCCAGTCAGTCAGACTCGCTGAAAAATATAATCTGGTACACCTGTCAACAGGCGACATGCTAAGGGCAGAGATTGCTTCCGGTACGGAACTTGGTAAAAAAATGAGCGCCATCATGTCGAAAGGCGAACTTGTGCCTGATGAGGTCGTTATCGAAATGATAGCCGCACGTATCGATGCAACAAAAGGTTTTGCTGGATTCCTTTTTGACGGATTCCCAAGAACAGTTGCCCAGACTGTGGCCCTCGAGAACATGCTCAATAAACGCGGTATGAAGATCGACTGCATGCTTGTCCTTGATGTAGATCACGATGAGCTTGTAAAACGCCTTATCCTCAGGGCTGACCAGTCGGGTCGACCCGACGACAAAGACCCGGCCGTTATCGAAAACAGGATCGATGTATACAGGTCAAAGACCGAACCGATAATAAATTATTGCCGTGAAAAAGGCCTGTACAGCCCGGTAAACGGTGTGGGAAGCATCGACGAAATTTTTGTAAGGCTGTGTGAAATAGTACAAAAAGTTATTTAATTTTTATATTTTCAATTGACCCCTCTCCAGCCAGGGCTGTATCTCCCCTGTAGGGGAGATAGTACTGTTTAATTATCTGAGATTTTAGTTAAGACTCAGAATAAGGCCCCCCGCAGGGGGCAAGCCAGGAGCCAGCGAATGGCTGGGGGTTAACTGAAGAAGAACAAAGCAATATTATAAATCATGCCGGATTCCAACTTTGTTGATTATGTAAAGATCTATTGCAGGTCGGGTAACGGCGGTGCAGGGTCGGCCCATTTCCGGCGTGAGAAGTTTATTCCGAAAGGTGGCCCCGACGGTGGTGACGGCGGACGCGGTGGTCATATAATCTTAAGGGGCAACGACCAGATGTGGACGCTGCTGCACCTGAAATACCGTCGTCATATTTTTGCCGAGAACGGTGAATCGGGAGGTGCACAGCAAAGCACCGGCGCTTCAGGGAAAGACATTATTGTTGAGGTTCCGCTCGGTACCATAGCAAAGACTGAGGATACAGGGCAGTTCATTTTTGAGATCACCTCACATGGTGAGGAAAAGATACTGGCGAAAGGCGGAAGGGGAGGACAGGGTAATGTCCATTTCAAGTCTGCAACGAACCAGACTCCCCGCTATGCCCAGCCCGGTGAGCCCGGAATTGAAACAACTTTCATCCTTGAACTTAAGATACTAGCCGACGTAGGACTGGTTGGTTTTCCGAACGCCGGGAAATCAACACTCCTGTCTGTGGTATCAGCAGCAAAACCAAAGATCGCCGATTATCCATTCACAACACTGGTGCCTAACCTTGGGATAGTTGCCTACAGGGATGGTAAGTCATTTGTCATGGCCGATATCCCCGGGATAATTGAAGGTGCACATGAAGGGAAAGGACTTGGGGTAAGGTTCCTCAGGCATATAGAAAGAAATTCAATACTCCTTTTCCTGATCCCGGCTGACAGCAAGGATCTTATGAAGGAGTATAACATACTTTTAAATGAACTGAGGGAGTATAATCCGGAACTGCTCGACAAGAGACGTGTACTGGCAATTTCAAAATCAGATATGCTCGATGAAGAGCTTATGGAGGAGTTGCGAAAGGACCTCCCGGACCTGCCCAGGGTTTTTATTTCTTCAATAACCGGGCTGGGTATCAATACACTAAAAGACATGATCTGGAAGGTACTAAATTATTGATACATGCCACTTAGCTTAGATCAGCAACTTTTCCTTTTCCTGAACTCTCACCATTCCCATTTCTGGGATACAGTGATGAGCATAATAAGTTACCCGCCAACATGGATCCCGTTATACCTTGCAATTATCACGGTGCTTATAATAAAGCTTAAGCGCAGGATGATTGCGATGATCTTTGTTATAGCCCTTCTGATTACTGCATCCGATCAGCTTTCAGTACTTGTTAAAAACACAGTCAAAAGGCCGCGCCCCTGTTATGAAAAAGCGCTTGAGGGGAAGGTGCACACTGTAAATGGAAGATGCGGTGGAAAGTACGGATTTGTATCGTCCCATGCATCAAATTCCTTTGCTGTTGCCCTGTTAAGCCTTCTCCTTATAAGAAAGAGGTGGTTTACAATTGCAATGATAGCCTGGGCAGCAGTTATTGGCTACAGCAGGATCTACCTGGGCGTCCATTACCCGGGAGACGTTGTTGCAGGATCAATCCTTGGTGCCCTGACAGGCTGGATGGTCTTCCTCGTATTTGAACTTGCAGACAGAAAATATCTTCAAAACTCAAAATTCTTTTATCCAGTTTCAGAAAAACCAGGATAATGCTTGCCGCAATACAGCGATCGGATGATCCATTTTTCAACCTTGCGTTGGAAGATTATCTTCTCCACGAACGCGGAGAGGATTTCCTGATCCTTTCTGTTAACCGTCCTTCACTTGTAATCGGCAAACACCAGGTGCCACACGTGGAGGTTGACGCTTTCGCTGCTGAAGAGGACGGGGTAGCAATTCTGCGGCGTATAAGCGGAGGGGGTACTGTCTATCATGATCACGGCAATGTGAATTTTGCATTTATAATGCAGAGCGAGAAGGGAAAGCAGGTCGACTTCACCTTATATACAAAGCCGGTTATCTCATATCTTGAAAAAGCAGGAATAAAAGCCGTTTTCGGTGGGAAAAATGACATACTTGTCGATGGAGTGAAAATATCCGGCAATGCTGAACATGTTTTCAGGGAGAGAGTGCTGCACCACGGCACAATTCTATTTGATGCATCTTTTGAAAAAATGAGAAAATACCTGAGACCCATTTCAGAAAAGTACTCCAGCCGCGGAGTGGCATCAAACAGGACAACAGTTACTAATATCAAGTCACAGCTCACCGGTATTAATTCATCTGATGAACTAATGGGTTCAATGATGGATTTTTTCTCTGACTATTTCCCTGGCCTTATAAAATTTGAACTGAAGGCTGAAGAATCGGAAAAAGTAATTTCACTGGCAAAAAGCAAATACCAGACCTGGGAATGGACCTGGGCATACGGCCCTCAATACAACTTCAGCTCACCGGCCAAGATATTAGGAACGGCCCATCATGTTAAGTTCCAGGTTAAAGATGGCATAATTTGGAAAAGTGAAATAACCGGATCGCCTGAAATGGAGGCAGCAGGTAAATTGCTTATAGGTTGCCGTCATATGTTGACAGACATTGAAGTTTGCTTCAGGAAAAATAATATTTTAGTGGAACGTGATGAGCTGAGGAATTTCTTCTGAAAACGAATGACCCTATGGACATTTTAATATCATTTCTGGTCTGGCTTATTTGCCTTCCCCTTGCAGGGTTGTTGTTCCCGGTATCAGTCCTAGTATGGTTTCTTACTTATCCATTTGATGAGGAACGTGCAATAATGCACTGGTGGCTTGTCATGCAGTGTGTCTTCTTTGCGTCTATCGTACCTCTCTGGAAACTTGATATAACCGGCAGGGAGAAAATAGTGAAAGGTACCCCGTATATAATAATTTCAAATCACCAGTCGATGCTTGATATAATAATGCTTGACTGCCTCAGGTTCAGGTTCAAATGGATATCAAAGATTGAAAACTTCAGGGTCCCGCTGATTGGCTGGTACCTGAGGATGGCAAGATATATTACAGTTGACAGGGGAAATAAGGAAAGCAAGGCTGAAATGATGGATAGAAGCCAGGAGTGCCTGAGAAAGGGAATATCAATAATGATCTTTCCGGAAGGTACCCGTTCCACCGACAGGGAGATCGCCCCTTTTAAACTGGGCGCTTTCCAGCTGGCCCTTATGACCGATAAGCCAATCCTGCCAGTTGTTATTGACGGTACCGGCGGTATATTGCCAAAACATGGTGTTGTATTCTCACGCGGTCATAAGATAAGGATAAGGGTTCTTGATCCGGTTCATCCCGGATCTTTCGGCACTGCAGATCCGGAGGCATTGTCAGTGAAATTCAGGGATTTACTGTCTGATGAACTTCAAAAAATGCGAAATGGCATACAATGAAAAACAGAAGAGGATCCTCAACAGGCTGGGGTATTACGATTACCAGAATGGCCTTATACACCGTCGCCTGAACCAGGGAAAAGGATGGGATCGCCATCTTGAGAACTGCCGTAATTTTATAATGCGGGCTATCAATTCAATACAACCCGTAAATATTACAGTACTGGGAAGCGGCTGGCTTCTTGATCTGCCGCTTAAAGAACTTTCAGAAAGAACCGGGATTATAAATCTTGTAGATATTGTGCATCCCCCTGATGCAATAAAACAATTAGCGAATCTGGGAAACATAAGGTTTATCGAAGCTGATGTCACTGGAGGACTTATCTGGGAGGTCTGGGAGAAAACTTCAGGTATCCCCTTCATGAAGAAGAAGATTAAACCTGAGGATTTAAACATTCCGGCATACAAACTCCCTGATGACCCCGGACTTGTAATTTCACTTAACCTCCTGTCGCAGCTTGAAACACTTCCGCTAAGGAGGCTGAAAGAGAAAACTGATGCAAGTGACAGTGAGATTATGGCTTTCAGGCATAAAATTCAGAAAAGCCATCTCGATCTGCTGATGCGGAACAAATCCATCCTCATCACTGATGTTTGCGAGATATATTCAGACAAGAAAGGAAATAAGTCGGAAATTGAGACTGTTGTAATCGACCTGCCTTTCGGCCAGATGAGGGAAGAATGGACCTGGGACTTCGACCTTGTGCGGTCTGACTACTACGAGATGAATTCAGTATTAAAAGTAGTTGCCCTGGCTCTTTGAAGATGAAAAGGCATGAACTAAAAGAGAATTATAATCTGAGGGCAGATCAGTTTACAGAAACTGAAGCCGCCCTGCGAAAAAAACTAACTATTATTTCGATTCTCAGACTTGCCGTTTTCATTAGTGGCATACTCCTGGCCGTCTACTCTTTTTCATCAGGAAAGCTGAATGGTTATATAGTTATCTTCATTTCGGTTATTCTCTTTTTGTACCTGCTGAAACTATTTGTCAGTTACTCGGCGAAAGCCGATTTCTCAGGGAGAATGGCAAAGATCAATGCTGATGAATCTAAAGCAATATCCGGAGATTTTTCCCCTTTCGGGGGTGGGTCTGATGAAAGTGACCCTGAACACGACTTCTCATACGACCTCGATCTCTTCGGCAATGAATCGCTCTTCAGAACTCTAAACAGGACTGTTTCCGATTATGGAAAGAAACGACTGGCAGGCTGGCTGAAGGATCCTTACAGTCTTGAACCGGAAATGAAAAACCGGCAGGAAGCGATAAAGGATCTCACATCACGGCTCGATTGGAGACAGCAATTTATTGCAAATGGCAGCGGCGGATCCTTGCAGGAAAGCGATATTGAAGAATTCAGGACATGGCTGGGTGAAAAGGCTTTTATTTTTGAAAACAGGCAGAGGAGAACAGCCATATTCATGCTTCCCGTGATAACTCTTTCATTACTGGTTCTTACAATAGCGGGCATCGCAGGTTACCAGTTATTCCTGCTCTCTTTTGTAACAAACCTGGTAGTTGTATCACTTGGACTGAAAAGAACGAATAAGGTGCACAGCAAGGTTTCAGGCAAACAACTTTACATTTCGACACTCGAGAAAATGCTCTTCTCCATACTGGAAGAGGATTTCGTGGCAGATCTTCCTGTCAACATGAAGAAAGAGCTCAGCAGCACGGATATGAATGCAGCACTGATGATGAAGAAGCTTGCGCGGATCACGGCACTCTTTGACAGCAGGCTTAATATGATTGCCGGCTTTATCCTGAATGGTTTGATACTGTGGGATTATCACTGTATTCTTTCACTCGAAAAATGGAAAAAGAAGGCTGCCCTTCACCTGCCCTTATGGCTCGACTACATAGGTGAGATGGAAGGTTATGTCAGCCTGGCAACATTTGCGTATAATAATCAGTCATTCGTATATCCTGTTAAGTCGCAGGATGGAACAGTACTGGAGGCATCAGAACTTGGGCATCCCCTGATTGATGAGGAGCACAGGGTTTGTAATGATATTAAAATTGATGAAAACCGGATCATACTCGTAACAGGTGCAAATATGTCGGGAAAGAGTACCTTCCTGAGAACCATAGCTGTAAATATGGTGCTTGCAATGACAGGTGCGCCCGTCTGTGCTCAGAGGATGGAATTCAGGTTTTCCAAGCTCTTCACCAGCATGAGGACTACAGACTCATTGAGCCACGGAGAGTCTTACTTTTATGCTGAACTGAAGCGGCTGAAAAGGCTTAAGGAAATGCTTGTGAGAAAAGAAAAAGTCTTCTTCCTGCTCGACGAGATACTTAAAGGAACCAATTCGGCTGACAAGAGCAATGGTTCCAGGCTTTTTATAAACCGTCTTGCCCGGCTCGGTTCAACAGGTATTGTCGCAACTCACGATATTTCGCTCGGGGAGCTTGAAAGCAGCCTGTCCCCTGTAATCATAAATAAATGCTTCGAGATCGATATTGAAGGGGATAAGATAAGCTTTGATTACAGGCTCAGAAACGGGATCACTTCAAGAATGAATGCCGCACTCCTGATGAGGGAAATGGGCCTGCTCGACTGAGGAGCCATTTATCAACAATTTGTTAATATGTCCCCGGGGCCTGGTAGATCGTAATAATCACACATCCAGGTATTTGTTTAAAAATATCCATTCCAAAAGGGGGCGGTTGTTGAAAAAATGGCAAATTCGCCCCCTGCTTATTCACTATATTTGCCCAAAATTCTTTAGACCATGTCTGTCGGATATACCGAAGAGCATATTAAGACCCTTGAATGGCGTGAGCATATCAGGCTGAGGCCCGGAATGTACATTGGCAAGCTTGGGGACGGTTCTTCCCAGGATGATGGTATTTATGTACTCCTGAAGGAGGTGATGGATAACTCTATCGATGAGTACATGATGGGGTACGGTAAGAAGATCGATGTATCGATTACCGACAAGGAAGTAAGGGTAAGGGATTTCGGACGTGGTATACCACTTGGGAAGGTTCTTGATGCAGTTTCCAAGATGAATACCGGGGCCAAGTACGATTCAAAGGCTTTCAAAAAATCAGTCGGTCTGAATGGCGTCGGTGTTAAAGCCGTAAATGCCCTCTCAAGCAGGTTTGTAATAAAGGCATTCAGGGACGGCGAGGAAAAAGCAATTGAATTCGACCATGGCAATGTAGTGAAGGAAGAGCCTGTAAAGAAAAGCAGTGAAGAAAATGGAACAGAGGTTATCTTCCATCCCGATCCATCAATGTTCGGCAACTTCCATTTCATCTCTGAATATGTCGAAAGCCTAATAAAGAATTATGTTTACCTCAATTCGGGGCTCGTAATTAACTTTAACGGAACAAAGTACCTTTCGAAAAACGGTCTTCTCGACCTGCTGTCAGAGAATATGAACAGGGAAGGGCTTTATCCCCTGATACATCTAAAAGGGGAAGATATTGAAGTTGCCTTTACCCACGGTGAACAGTATAGCGAGGAGTATTACAGTTTCGTTAACGGGCAGAATACAACCCAGGGCGGTACTCATCTTCTTGCTTTCAAGGAAGCCCTTGTTAAAACAATCCGCGATTTTTACAAAAAAGACTACGACCCTGCTGATATAAGATCTTCAATTATCGGGGCAATCAGCATCAAGGTAGAAGAACCAATATTTGAATCACAGACAAAAACAAAACTTGGTTCAAAAGATATGGGCCCTGAAGGTCCGTCAGTCAGGAACTTCATTATGGAATTCATAAAGAAGCACCTCGACGACTACCTGCACAAGAATTCAGAGACCGCAAGGATAATCCTGAAGAAAATACAGGATTCTGAAAAGGAAAGAAAAGCAATATCCTCTATACAGAAACTTGCCCGCGAAAGGGCAAAGAAAGTCAGCCTTCATAATAAGAAACTCAGGGACTGCAGGATACATTATAACTCAAATGATCCGGATAAGCTCGACTCCACAATCTTCATAACGGAAGGCGATTCGGCAAGCGGATCAATCACAAAGTCGAGAAGTGTTGAGACACAAGCAGTGTTCAGCCTAAGGGGAAAACCTCTTAACTCTTACGGCCTTACTAAAAAGATTGTTTACGAGAACGAGGAATTCAACCTACTGCAGGCTGCACTAAACATAGAGGACGGCATTGAGAACCTCAGGTACAACAACATAATTATAGCTACGGATGCAGATGTGGATGGTATGCATATCCGTCTTCTTCTGCTCACATTCTTTATCCAGTTCTTTACTGACCTTGTCAGGAAGGGCCACATCTACATTTTGCAGACGCCACTGTTCAGGGTCAGGAATAAGAAAGAAACACGCTATTGCTATACCGAGGAGGAAAAGCTTAAAGCAATAAAACAACTTGGGCCAAACCCCGAGATCACCAGGTTCAAGGGTCTTGGCGAAATTTCTCCCGATGAATTCAAGCATTTCATAGGAAAAGACATACGACTCGAACCCGTAAGGATGAAGAGGGACGATTCGGTTAAAGGCTTCCTCGAGTTTTACATGGGAAAGAATACTCCCGAGCGGCAGGATTTCATTATTGACAACCTGAGGATTGAGGAAGACATTGTTGAGGAAGAAAAATAAGTTACTTACCGGTCATATTTTATGATTGAAGAGGAAGATATTGATGATCTGAACTTTGAAGATGGAGAGGGACAGCCGGCAGGACATGACGCCTCGTCAGATACACTGCATTCTGTTACTGCGCTTTCGGGTATGTACCGCAGCTGGTTTCTCGATTATGCATCATATGTAATACTCGAGAGAGCCGTTCCCCACCTTCTCGACGGGCTGAAGCCTGTGCAGAGAAGGATACTTCATTCTATGAAGAGGATGGACGACGGAAGGTTCAACAAGGTCGCCAATATTATAGGTCATACAATGCAGTTCCATCCACACGGGGATGCATCAATTGGAGACGCCCTTGTTCAGCTTGGTCAGAAGGATCTTCTTGTTGACACCCAGGGAAACTGGGGAAATATACTCACAGGCGACGGAGCAGCCGCACCAAGATATATCGAAGCAAGGTTGTCAAAGTTTGCACTCGAGGTGATCTTTAACCCAAAAACAACAGAGTGGAAACAATCTTATGACGGAAGGAACAAGGAACCGGTCACCCTTCCTGTTAAATTCCCGCTTCTTCTTGCCATGGGTGCGGAAGGTATTGCTGTAGGGCTTGCTTCAAAGATACTGCCGCATAACTTCAATGAACTTATTGATGCGACTATCGACTACCTTATGGGCAGGGAATTCACCCTCTGGCCTGATTTTCCTACCGGTGGTTTCGTGGATGTGTCAAAATACAACGATGGCCAGCGTGGCGGGGCTGTAAAAGTAAGGGCAAAAATTGAAAAACGGGACAAGAAAGAACTTGTCATAACTGAGATACCATTCGGGAAAACAACTTCGACACTTATCGAGTCAATAATAAAGGCAAGTGAGAAGGGTAAGATAAAGATCAGGAAGATTGACGATAACACCGCTGAGAATGTGGAGATTGTAATACAGCTCGTTCCCGGCGTTTCACCCGACATGACGATAGACGCCCTTTATGCTTTCACGGATTGCGAATACTCAATATCTCCCAACTCCTGCGTTATCACCGGGAGCAAACCCTCCTTTATGGGGGTCAGTGAAATGCTCAGGATGTCGGCCGACCAGACAGTTTCACTGCTTAAGGCAGAACTCAATATACGCAAAAATGAACTCCAGGAAGAGTGGCACATGTCGTCGCTCGAAAAGATCTTTATCGAAGAAAGGATATACCGCGATATCGAAGAATGCGAGACCTGGGAGTCAGTTATTACTACTATCGATAATGGCCTTAAGCCCTTCAAGAAAAGGCTTTTAAGAGAGGTGACGAGGGAAGATATAGTAGCCCTTACTGAAATAAAAATCAAGAGGATATCAAAGTACGACTCCAAAAAGGCGGACGAGCATATTAAAGGACTTGAAGAGGAGCTTGATGAAGTTAAAAATCACCTGAAAAACATAATTCCCTACACGATCAACTACTACAAGCAGATAAAGAAGAAGTACGGAAAAGGGAAGGAAAGAAAGACTGAGATCAGGAATTTTGATACTATTGAAGCAACCAAGGTTGTCGCAAATAATGCCAAACTTTACGCCAATTACAAGGAAGGTTTTATAGGCACCGGGCTGAAAAAAGATGAGTTCGTTTGCGATTGCTCGGATATAGATGATATTATATCGATCAGGAAGGACGGGGTTTATCTTATTACAAAAGTCTCTGATAAGACCTTTGTCGGTAATGACATCCTTTATGTGAATGTCTTCCTTAAGAATGATGAGAGGACAATTTATAATGTTGTATACCAGGACGGTAAGGACGGGCCGCTTCTTGCAAAGAGATGTTCAATAACTGGTCTGACACGCGAAAAAGAGTATAATCTCACAAGGGGCAAACCCGGATCCAAAATAGTTTACCTGAGTGCAAACCCTAACGGTGAGGCAGAAGTTATTAAGGTTCACCACAAGCCGCGTCCAAGGCTGAAAAAGCTTGACTTTGAATTTGATTTTGGCCAGCTGAATATAAAGGGAAAATCGTCGATGGGAAACATCGTCACAAAAAATCCCGTGCAGAAAATAGCACTAAAGGAAAAAGGTCTGTCAACCCTTGGAGGAAGGAAGATATGGTTCGACGATTCGGTATTGCGTCTCAATGTAGACGGCCGTGGATCATACCTTGGTGAGTTTGTTGGCGACGACAAGATACTGGTGATTACAAAGAACGGATTCTTCAGGACCACAGGCTTTGACCTTTCAAACCACTACGAGGATAATATCCTTATTATAGAGAAATTTCATCCCGAAAAAGTATACTCTGCTGTCTACTGGGACCATGAGCAGAACTTCTATTATGTAAAGAGGTTCATGGTTGAGGATTCTGAGAAAGCGCAATGCTTCATAAATGAGGATCCCGAATCTAAATTATTCAGTCTTACCGAAGTTGAATACCCACGGTTTGAAATCAGTTTCGGAGGCAAGCACAAGGGAAGAAAGAATGAGATCATTGAAGTGGCAGAATTTATAGGAGTCAAGAGCTTTAAAGCCAAGGGAAAAAGGCTTACAAGTTTTGTGGTGGATAATATCCTTGAGATTGAACCGGTTGTAAAGAAAGAAGTTCCGGAAGCCCCAAAGGAGGAAATGCCTGAAGAACAGCATAAGGATGCCCGGAATGACCCTGCCCAGATGACTCTCGGACTCTGAATATGGGATACAGGATAATATACCTTGTCGGATTCATGGGCTGCGGCAAATCAACTGCCGGGAAAAAACTTGCCGGAATACTTGGATGGCAATTCCTTGACCTTGACAGTATAATCGAAAAAAAATACTCACTAAAAATAGAGGAGATATTCATCCTCTCGGGAGAAAAGACCTTCCGTGAATATGAGTCTGACACACTCCGTTCCCTTGATCTTAAGGGAGATACAATAATTTCAGTCGGCGGTGGTGCACCCTGCTTCGGCGATAACATGACTTACATGAAGCAGACCGGTAAGGTCATCTATATCAGGATGACACCGGCACAACTAAAGGAAAGACTTGTTGCCGACAATAAGCCCAGGCCACTGATTGCCGGACTTGATACTGATCAGCTTGAAAAATTTATTGAAATTAAGCTTTCGGAACGCGAAATCTTTTATCTTAGGGCTGGAGAAATCATTGATGGTTTCGGATTGGATATCAATGATCTGGCTCTAAGGGTGCAGAAGCTTTTCAGTAAATAGGGGAGCTTTTTTAAAATTCCGTTCATCAAAGGATTCCGGTTGTTCGTCTCAACCTCCTTCATATTGCTGAAAAAATGCATGTTGCAGGGAGGATGATACTAATTATTTCTTAATTTAGACAATTAATTTATAATCACCTGCATGAAAGATAGATTGTTCAAGCTCCTTGGGATTGAAACAGGCGAGGAGTCGATGGTGTCAATGTTGCTGACACAATCTGTTTTTCTCGGGATCTTCTTCGGAGCATTCGATATAAGCGCTCACTCGATATTCCTGTCGGTTTACGATGAGAAGATGATGGCCCGTGCTTATGTTATCTCCGGCCTTGCCGGTATTGTCCTTACAGGATCATACACCTGGCTGCAGGCTAAGTTGCGCTTTCACACATTCTCAGTTACAAACCTTATCTTTGTAACCCTGCTGACTTTCCTCCTCTGGCTTGCAATATTATTATTCCCCGGCAAGATTGTCACTTTCGCGATATTTGTGATGCTTGGCCCCCTGAACATTCTTGCAATGCTGGGATTCTGGGGTACGACAGGGAGGCTTTTTACACTGAGGCAGGGAAAGAGGCTGTTCGGGCTGGTTGATGCCGGCCTGGTAATAGGCATAATCATAAGTTGTTATGCAATTCCTGTCCTGCTTTCACTGAAGTTCAGCTCACATAATATTCTGCTGATCAGCACCGCCAGCGTACTCGCTGCAACTGTTATGCAGACCATGATAGGGCGCAGATTCACATATGTTGTGGTTGAAGAGAAAGCAAAAAGTGAAAAAGGCACAATGTCTATCTTCAGGGAGAACTCCTACATAAGGATGATGGGTGTTTTCGTTGCACTTTCGGTAATGACAGCCTTCTTCGTCCAGTATTCATTCATGGCTGTCACAAGGCTACAGTATCCGATGGAAGAGGATATGGCAAGATTCCTCGGGCTTTTCACGGGAAGTATGATGATATTCACTCTCCTTATTAAGCTTCTCGTATTCTCCTATCTTATAAAAAACTACGGTCTCAAAATCTGTCTTGCCATCTCACCGATCCTGGTTGTGGCTTTCACAGCCCTTGCCATTCTTATCGGGATGACAATGGGAATCGGCGCAACAGCTTCAAGCGGTTTCATAATTTTCTTCCTGATACTTGCTCTCAGCAGACTGTTCTCAAAATCACTTAAGGATTCAATAGAATCACCATCATTTAAAGTTATTTACCAGACTGTTAACGAGAAGATCAGGTACGAGGTGCAGGCAGGAATTGACGGAACTGTAAACGAGATTTCAGCACTTTCATCAGGCTTACTTCTTGCGGGGCTGGGAGCTCTTGCCTTTATAAAGCTGATTCACTTTTCGCTTGTTCTCTTCATAATTATCATTGCCTGGATCTATGTGGCCTTTAAACTTTACCAGGAATACAGGAAGTCAATAAGGGATTCTCTCGATGAGACTGAATCAACATCAGCTTCTGCCCTCACTGACGATACAATGGGACAGCTGAAGAGCCATGCTGCCGGGAATGCTATGTTGAAAAACAACAATTTCAGGATAATAAAGGGCGACCTAGCTGTGCTGGATAAAACAGAGAATGAATGGTTCCTGCTTAACCTGGGCAGGCAGGCTGAAACCTACCAGGATCTCTCACTGCTGCCTGCTTTAAGGAAGATTGAAAAATCTGGTGTGGCCGGTGAAACAGCCAGGCAGAAAGCAGCAGAAGTTATAGACCAGCTGTCGTATACAAATGGCGATCCAAGAAAACTTAAAAAATCAATTATAAATCCCGTCACTGACGAAAAACTGATAAATGCCAGGAAAGCACTTGCTGACACAAGAATGCCCCAGACAACGGAGATACTCCGGCTACTTCGTGACAATAATATAGAATCAAAAAGGACAGCAATTTACCTGATTGGTAAATTCGGCATTGAAGATATGATACCGGAGGTATGCGATTGCCTGAAGATCAAAGGTCTTGAAACAGACGCAATCTCAGTGCTTGCTGATTTCGGGGAGAAGGCATATAATCCGCTGTTCAGGTTCTACCTGAGCGCTTCAGGAAATAATGAACTCAGCAGGATGATCATCCGGCTTATTGGTAACTCCGCAAATAAGGATAATACCGATTTCCTTTTTGCCAGGCTGTGGTCGAATTCAAGGATACTGAAGGAGACTGCTGCTGAACTCCTTGTAAAGAACGGGTACAAAGCCGATGAGGACGAAAAGGATAAATTACATCAGCTTATCACAGATCTCATTGGCATGCTCACCTGGAATATTTCGGCACAGGAAACACTAAACAAAACCGAAAATAGTCTTCTCAGGGATGTAATAAACAGGGAGACTTCGCAGTGGACTAACTTCCTCTTCAACCTGCTCTCAATTGCTTATGAAAAAAGCTCACTTGATAAGATACGCGCGAATATTGAAAGCGGGACAGTAGGTTCGGTAAACTATGCACTCGAGATGATAGACATCGTGATCGAGGATGCAATTAAGCCGAGACTCATCTCACTTATTGATGCTGTACCCGATGAGGAAAAACTGAAAAACCTTCACCAGTTCTACCCGGGTGAGGTCTTAACTTACGAAAAACTTATCGAGGACATCCTTAACAGGGATTATAACCTTATAAGCATATGGGCAAAGGCTTGTGCCCTTCATTCACTCAATGAACTTGAGAATCCAGATCTGAAAGAGTCCGTTACTGCCCTTCTCTTCAGCCCTGAAAGGATACTCAGGGAAGAGGCGGCACGACTAATATCAAGAACAGACAAACACTTTTTCAGAGAAATATCAATCAGAATACAGTCAGAAAACCTACCTGTTCTTGAAAAGATAGTTGAAGGAAGAATGCCTGAGAATGAATACCTGTTCGAAAAAACAGTAGCATTAAGGAAGTTTTTCAATGTTCCGGAAGACCAGCTTATCCTTCTTGCCCAGTCAATAATATCAAATACCGGTCAGACCGGCAGTCCTGACTTTACTGATGAATATCTGGCCTGGCCTGCCGGGGAAACAGATATAATGGGAAGTGCTTTTCTTGAAGGCGGGCTTGCCGGGAAAGAAGGGGCTGCTCAGCGGATAAACGGCACAAAAGAATATTTTATGCTGAATCTTTCACTGCTTGATGAATTCAGCTCCAGTTATCCCGAGAGTGTTTATGAAATTTATAAAAAGATAGAATCCGCAGAAAGACCTTAAGAAGAGTTTTATGGCCAGGAGAAAGACAACAATATTCAGACAGCTGATATTCAACATAGTAATTCCCACTCTGCTGGCATTGCTAATTTTTGCGGTTCTGAACTTCCAGCATACAAGCGCACTTGTAAATAAAGGGATTGATGACAAGAACAAAATGCTGGCAAATGAGGTTACTAAAGTATTGAGGTTCCAGGATATCGCTGTTAATATAATTGATGTTGAATTTACTAACCGGTTCAGATCATTAAGCGAGAAACTGATTAATACTTATTTCAATAATACTGAGAACATTAGAAGCTTGAACCTGAGGGAGATAGCAAATAAGATGGGTATGGATTCCGTGAATGAGGATATTTACGTTATTTCCAATACAGGGGAGATTGTGAATACTACATTCAAGGAAGACCTTGGGCTGAATCTGTTCTCCTACGGAGATGTTTTCAAGAATTACCTTGTAAATATTCTCGATTCCGGGAAATTCAAGTCTGACCTTTTCGCTATTGAGGCAAAGACCAAAAGACCTAAAAAATATACTTACCAGCCTACTTACGACGGGAAATATATTATTGAACTTGGAGCCTATTCATCCAAAGTGGATGAGATTCTTCAGGCCATTGAAGATGTTAAACGCGAGATGATAAATGAGACAGAAGGGATCATCGATGTTGAACTGTTTTTCATGGCTGACGGTCCGTTCAGCATGAACAAAAATGCAACAACAGTTGATAACCAGCAGAAAAACCTCCTTAATGCATTCCTGAATAAAGATACAACAAGCTTTACTGAACGCTACGGCAGATCATGGTACCAGTACCAGTACATATACCAGGAAAGAGCCAATGTCTCAGAAAAACCTATGTCGAGCCTTTACAAAGGTTCAGTGATAAGAATTATTTCCGACAGGACTGCCCAGAAGATGCTTTTCGTTACAGAGGTCATAAGATTCTTGCTGGTCTTCTTGCTCACATTGGTCCTCGTCAGCATCCTTATGTACAGGAAGACTAAAGTAATTACTGATCCTATAAAGAAACTTGTAGATAATGTTGACAGGATCACAAATGGGAACCTCAGGGAAAGAGCAGATGTCACCGGTAATAATGAGATCACCCGCCTTTCGGAGAAATTCAATATGATGATCTCCCAGCTTGAGAGCTACTATTACGAACTCGAAGAGAAGGTAAAAGAAAGAACTCTCAGGATAGAAAAACAGAAGGAAGAGATCGAATCGCAGCGCGACTCACTTGCTGAAAAGAATATAATGCTTAATGAAGCATATACCGAGATAGAGGAGCAGAAGAAGCACATTATGGACAGTATCTATTATGCAAGAAGGATACAGACAGCCATCCTGCCTTCATATACCCTGCTCGATAAGTATTTTAAAGAATACTTTATTTTCTATATGCCGAAGGACATTGTAAGTGGAGATTTCTACTGGATGTCAATCAATTCCGGCCTTGTTATGATAGCGGCAGTTGACTGTACAGGACACGGTGTTCCCGGCGCATTCATGTCGATTGTGGGTTTTAACCAGTTGAATAATGCTGTAAATGTGCAGAAAGCAAGAAAAGCGTCAGACATCCTGAATGCCCTTAATAAGGGGGTTATCCAGACTTTGAATGAAAATACAGGCGAATCTTCGATAAAGGACGGCATGGACATGTCGCTCTGTGTTTTTGACTTCAAGAACAAGAAACTTGATTTTGCAGGGGCCAATAACCCGATACTTCACATGCGCAATGGCGTAATGACAAAAGTAAAAGCCGACAGGTTCCCGATTGGGGCCTATGCCGAAGGACAGGAACAGGCCTTTGCAAACAATGAGATAAAACTTGAAGACGACGACCTAATCTATATGTTTTCAGACGGCTATGCTGACCAGTTTGGCGGACCCGAGAACAAAAAATTCTTTACAAAGCGTTTTGAACAGCTGCTTTTCGAAATCCACAGGCTTCCTGTTGATCAGCAGAAGGAAATGCTTAAAACCACTTTGTTCGACTGGATGGGCAATAATGACCAGGTAGACGACATCCTGGTTATTGGAATAAAAGTTTAGTCAGGTTATAACTACATTATATGGGATCAGAAAGCAAATTCAAATTAAACCCATTCCCCGGGCTCAGACCGTTCCTTCCTGAGGAGAGCGATCTTTTCTTTGGAAGGGAAGGAGAGAGCGAGGAGGTTCTGCAGAAGCTTCTTAAAAACAGGTTCGTAACTGTTATGGGCGCTTCCGGAACAGGTAAGTCATCGCTCATTTATTGCGGCGTCCTGCCGAGGGTCAAGAAACTGGGTGGCACAGGATCAGAATGGAAAATTATCACATTCAGACCTGGCAATGATCCCCTTGGAAACCTGACTGAAGCCCTGTTACTGGCTGCTGCTACGGATGGTGTCGATAAAGCTGCAATTTCAGCTAAACTTTCCTCAGGTGCTGGTGCACTTACAGACACGATTAAAGATATTGTTATTAAAGGCAATGAAAAAGTTCTGATACTTGTTGACCAGTTTGAAGAGCTCTTCAGATATAGTATCTCAGGTTCCGGCGCACAACCGGAGGCTGACGCAATTGCTTTTGTTTCCCTTCTTGAAAATTCAGTTGTACAACAATCTGTTGAAATATATTCAATAATAACAATGCGCTCCGACTTTATTGGTGAGTGTGCGCATTTCCAGGGTCTTACACAGCTTATAAACAACAGTAACTACCTCGTTCCACATATGAACAGGGATAATTACAAGTCGGCTGTTGAGGGACCGATAAAATATGCAGGTGCAACAATAGATCAGAAACTTGTAGATACACTTTTAAGCGATATTGGTGACCAGACCGACCAGCTGCCTGTTCTTCAGCATGCACTTATGCGCACGTGGTCGTACTGGCAGGAACTCGATGATCCGGGAAGACCAGTCTCTTTTACCGACTACGATGCAGTTGGCACAATGAGCGGGGCTATGTCGAGGCATGCAAATGAAGCTTTCGAGGAACTTAGTCCGCGAGGGAGAGAGATTTGCGAAAAGCTGTTCAGGTCCATTACCGAGAAAGGCGCTGATAACAAGGGTGTAAGGCACCCTATGAAGGTAAGCGCCCTGAAAACTGTTATCGGATGCACAAGCGAGGAACTGTTTGAAGTTGTTGACAAATTCAGGATAACATCGAGATCTTTCCTTACACCGAGGGAAGGCATAGCACTTAATGATGACTCTGTCATTGATGTGTCTCACGAGAGCCTTATGAGGCTGTGGGACAGGCTAAGGACCTGGGTTGATGAAGAGGCTTCATCTGTCCAGATGTACCTCCGCCTTGCAGAAGCTTCAGCAATGTACCAGCAGGGAAAGACAACATTGTGGAGACCACCCGATCTACAGCTTGCAATTAACTGGCGCGAACAGCAGAAGCCTACACTCCAGTGGGCTGAGCGGTTTGACCCGGCTTTTGAAAGGGCAATGGTTTACCTCCGTACGAGTGAGAAAGAATATCTTGCCGAGGAAGAGAATAAAATAAGGCTCCAGAAACGCCAGATAAAAAGAGCAAGGATTGTGGCAATGATCCTTGGTACAGCGGCTATTATTTCAGTAGGATTTATGCTTTTTGCCTTTGTTCAGAAAATCGCGGCTGACAGGGCAACAATACTTGCCGAAAGAAGGCGGCAGGAAACTGAAGTACAGCGCGTAAAAGCCGATTCTGCAAAAACAGCGGCACTGGTTCAGAAAGAAAAAGCCGACTCGAGTGCTCTCGTTGCAAGGCAAAAGGAAGCTGATGCTCTCGAACAGAAAGGCATTGCTGATAACCAGAGGAGCATAGCACAGAGGAATGAAACAGAAGCACAAAGACAGAAGAGAAATGCGCTCGACTCAGCCGAGGCTGCACGTCGTGCAAGGCTTGTTGCCATAGCTAATGAAAGACTGGCAACAGAACAGAAGGTTGAGGCCACCCGTCAGAGGATGCTTTCAATAGGAAGGTCTATGTCTATAAAATCATTGCAGGTTGAGGGACAAAGAGATCTGCAGACGCTTCTTGCCTACCAGGCTTACCTCTTCAATACCAGGAACGGGGGCCAGGCCAATGATGCTGATATCTTCCAGGGCCTTTATAATGTGGCTAAACAATATGGCAGCAAAGTATATAAAGTATTCAAGGGCCATACCGGTATGATAAAGAGTATTGCCTTTGTACCGGGTAAAAAAGAATTCTATACATCGAGCGACGATGGTAAGGTTATGAAAGGAAGCCTTGATGGCAACGACCAGAACCTCCAGATAATATATAGCGGAACAGAAATAATTGAGGTGCTAGCAATAAGCCCGGATGCAGGCTGGCTGGCCTGCGGCGGTAACAATTCCGTTATAAAGATGATACCGATTAAGGGCACAACAGCCATGCAGTACGATCTGAAAGGACATAACGGTAATATTAAGTCCCTTGTCTTCTCTTTTGACGGGAAGTATCTTTATTCGGCTTCACTCGACGGCAAGGTGCTCAGATGGGATCTTGCTGCAAGAACTTCTTCAAGTGTAGGACCGGACCAGACAAAGATCAACTCAATTACTATCTCTTCAAACGGAAACTATATAGCCGGGGTTACAAACCAGGGAAGGGCAATAGTGTGGAATTCAGAAAAGACCAGCGACCCGTTCAACATACCTGAGATTTCGGGTAGAACAATCAAATCATTGCGTTTCAAACCTGAAGCAAATACACTTGCTATAGGCTATTCCGACGGTAATGTTGAACTATGGGATATAGCAGCAAAGTCAAAGATTACAGTTTTGAAAGCACATTCAGCAGATGTGAATGATATCCAGTTCAATAATAAGCTTAACCAGATCGCTACGGCCAGCAGCGACAAGACAATTAAACTCTGGGATACCCGCGACCTGACAACACCGCCGATTAACTTCAGCGATAATGCAGGTTTCGTCATGGTCATTGAATTCAGCCCCGATGGGCAGATGATTGTCTCGGGAACCTATGAGACATCAAATAATATAGTCGCAAGACCGACAGTCGTGACTGACCTTGCACAGGATATCTGCGGTGTTCTCACAAGAAACATGTCGGTAGATGAATGGTCTACTTATGTAGGCAAGAATGTTGACTATGAAAAGACCTGCCCCGACAAGGAGCTGAATATTAAGGTAAACGTAATTAAATAAGATAAAGATACCGGAAATGAATACTCTCAGAAAGATTTGCATTCCGATACTGCTGCTGATTTTCCTGCTTCCTGCGATGAACAGGGCCGATCTGTTCGCACAGGAACAGGACACATTAACCTGCGCCGTAAAGCTTAAAATGGCAGAGGACGCTTTCAGCAAGGGACAGGTCGACCAGATCCCGGGACTTCTGAATGAATGTATAAAATCGGGGTTCACAAAGGAAGAAGCTTTGTCAGCTTACAAGCTTCTTATTCAGACACTCCTGCTTAACGACAAACTGAGAGAAGCTGATTCATCCATGCTTTCATTTCTCAGGTCAAATCCAGAATATAAACTAAGTCCCACCGACCACTCGAGTTTTGTTTACCTGTATAACAGCTTTGTTGTAAAACCAAGGTTTCAGCTTAGTGTACGTACAGGTGTTAATATCCCTTTTCTGACATTTGTACAGGAGCATCTTACTTCAGGTTATACCGGCAATTCATCGTACATTACAAATGCCAGCAATCTTTTCCTTTCCGCAGAGGGGAAAATAAGGATCTCACCAAAACTCGAATTTGGTACCGGGGTTGGATTTTCCCAGGTAACTTTTACAAACAGTGTAAGGTATTATGATTTCGCTACGGTTCAATATAAGGAATCCCAGACAAGACTTGAATTCCCTGTAGGAGTCACTTTCGACGCACTCTCATTCGGGAGCTTTACAACCTATGTGAGGGGAGGAGTGGGAGCGGCACTTAATGTATCAACATCAGCTGATGTTTCACTTCCGATGCTTGATAAAAACAATCCATACGACAGAACTGAGGGGACATTGAAGGTAAAAGATTCACGGATTCCTATTGATATTTTCGCTCTTGTGGGAACAGGGTTTAAATTCAAGATTCCAAAGGGCTACTTATTCCTTGAGGCAAGAGGCATGTTCGGTATGCTGAACCAGAACAAATCAGGCGGTAAGAATACTGAACTTCTCCAGGATAAATATTACTGGTCGAGCCCTGATTTCAGGCTGAATACATTCAATGTAAACTTAGGCTATACCTATATTTTCTATAAACCAACTAAGAAACAGGCTCAGTGATGAAAAGGATAAACCTAGCAGCAGTTCTGATACTTTTAGTTCTTGCATCTTGCCAGAAGAACACTGAGGTGCCCTATGAACTGAAGTTTTATGGAGATACAAGGGAAGATATAGGTTACAGTGTGGCAATAGCCACGGATGGATATATTATTGCGGGCCAGATGGAAGTAATGTCCAGGCAGAACGGTTATATAGATGAATCGAAGTCAAATAAGGAACTCTGTGTACTAAAGACTGACTGGGGTGGAAATTTAATATGGCAGGCGGTGGCAGGTGATGCAGGGGCAGACATGGGATCAAAGGTTTACCAGTTGTCCGACGGCAGCATGATATGCGTTGGGACCTATACTGATACAGTATCAAATACCTCAAGAGACTGGAAGAAGCAAATCTTTATTGTAAAAATCACAAAAGATGGCTCTGTTCTTTGGAAAAAGACCTATGGGGGAGCTGATAACCAGACAGGAAAAGATATTGTTGAATCAACCGGGGGCTTCCTTGTATTAGGAACAACAGATGCATTCAGCGGCCCTGTTACAGATTCAACAGGTAATCCCAAGGGGAAAACCGACCTTTATATTCTTAAGCTTAATTCAAATGGTGACAGCCTCGACTCATACCAGCGCGGCTATCCGGTAAATGAGACCCCTGCAGGTATTAAGAAAGACATCGACGGCAGGTTCATTGTGATAGGAACAACAGAAATGTCACTTAAAAACAGCGGCATGGCGGGTAATAATATCTTTGCAATAAAACTGAATTCTGCAGGTGATGTTATTGACAGCAGGATCATTGGTACAACCGAAGAAGAATATGCCTCTGCTTTTGAGGTAATGACTGACGGTTATCTTGTCGCGGGTACAGTTGGAAGTGCAGTTGCATCCCAGCAGGGCTATGTTGTAAAACTGAAGAGAGATATTCATGCGGATCCTTTCTTCAGTCAGAAATTCAAGATTTCAGAATATCCTACTTCTATAAAATCACTTTGTAAATACCAGGGGTCAACTTATGTTGCTGCTGGTTATGTTTATGTAAATCCGGGTCTAAGGATGGTTGTTACGGAAATTGATGAATCGGGAAACCCGGTTTCAGGAGCATCCCTTATCCATGGGAGTGTCGGCGACCAGGTAGTGAATGATGTTGCCGCCGGTGACGATGGCTATGTAATTGCTGTCGGGAGGAATACCTATGAAGTAAACTCCATGATCAGCTTTTTAAAATTTAAGTTTTAGTTCCTGCCGGAAGGCCTTACCTAACTAAATTTCATAATGATGAAGAAGGTATCGATCTTATTCATAATTGCGCTTTCCCTGTTTGCCGGGAAGCTTAATGCACAGTGCGTAAATGCCGGTTCGGCCCTGACAGCTATCTGCCAGAACGGAACATCGGCTCCTCTGGGAGGATCAATAGGCGGTGATGCGACAAGCGGAACCTGGTCTACCACTGACGGAGGTACTTTCTCACCTTCTGCAACAGACCTTAATGCCACATGGACACCACCCTTGAACTGGACCGGAACGACAACACTGGTGCTGACAGCGCATGGCGGTACCTGCGAAGGTTCAACAGCAAGCAAAACATTAACAGTAAATGCCAATCCAACCGCAAATGCAGGTTCTGCCCTGGCAGATATATGCAGAAATACTGCATCTGCAGCACTTGGAGGATCAGTTGGGGGCAGTGCAACCGGGGGAACATGGTCAACATCAGCAGGCGGAACATTCACCCCTAACGCCACAACACTGAATGCAACCTGGACTCCTGACCTTAACTGGACAGGTACTGCCACACTTGTGCTTACAACAAGCGGAGGTTCATGCGGTACAACAACAGCAAGCAAGACTATTAATGTACTTGGCCCTACAGCTAGCGCTGGCTCTGCACTGGCAGATATGTGCAAGAACAGTACAACTGTAGGCCTTGGGGGATCTGTCGGGGGAACTGCAACAGGCGGAACCTGGTCAACAGCTGCAGGAGGAACATTTACACCAAATGCCACAACACTTAACGCTACATGGACGCCGGCCAATAACTGGACCGGAACGGCAACCCTTATACTTACAACCAGCGGCGGATCATGCGGAACCACAACTGCTAGCAAAACAGTGAATGTTCTTGCAGATGCAACTGCCAATGCTGGATCTGCTCTAGCCGATATATGTAAGAACGGCACATCTGCGGCCCTTGGAGGCACAGTCGGCGGAAGTGCTACAACCGGTATATGGTCATGTACCGACGGTGGCACATTTACTCCAGCGGCTACCGACCTGAACGCAACTTATACTCCACCTCTGAATTTTACAGGTACTGTAACACTCGTTCTTACAACTACGAACGGATGCGGGGTTGGAACCGACAGCAAAACCCTGAAAGTAAGCGGCACTGTTACGGCTGATGCAGGTGCAGCAATAGGGGCAATATGCCAGGGTGGCACTTCAGCTGCGCTGGGAGGTTCAGTAAGCCCTGGAGCAACAGGTGTCTGGTCTTCAAACGATCCGGGTGGTACCTTTTCAAATAATGCCGGAAACAAACCTGACCTGGCCACATATACTGCTTCGGCAGGAGCATCATCACCAATAACACTTACACTTACTGCATCAAGTGCCTGCGGAACAACAACTGCGACGAAACAGATTACTGTAAATGCAAATCCCACTGTAAGTGCCGGAGGAGCACTTTCGGCTACGTGTGCAGGATCATCAACAGGGCCGCTTGGCGGTACTTTCGGAGGTGGCGCTACTTCAGCCGTATGGACTGCCAGTCCTAATGCAGGTACCTTTAGCGGAAACTCAGGTTCTGACCCAACAAATGCAACATTCACCCCTGACGGAACTTCCACCTCTATAACACTTACACTGACAACATCAGGAGGATCATGCGGAACAGTGAATGCATCAAAATCTCTGACAGTTAATGTTCAGCCTGTCGCAAACAGCCAGGCAATTTCAGTCTGTGAGGATAGTTACGGAAGTGGATCAAAAGCAGGGATAAATCTCACACTTCTTAATAATACTATAACAGGTGGTGCAGGAAGCAGAACTGTTACTTGGTACACCGATGCCGGGCATACAACACCTGTTGCTACACCCACAAGTGTTACCGTCACCAACGGTAAAATATATTATCCCCTGGTAACCAATACGGTTACATTATGTACAAAAGGTGCCACTGTAACATATACAGTTGATCCGAAACCGGTTGCAGGGGCTGTTGCAATAAGTGGTGCAATTACCCAGGGTGCAACTGTTACAGCCTCATACACCTATACACCACTTTCCTGTAATTCTGAAGTTCTGGCTTCAACGCAGATATGGTGGTATATGGCTGACAATAATACAGGTCTTAATGAAACATGGATCGCAACAAAAGCAGGTACAGATAAGACTTATCCTCTTGGAGCTGCACTAGCTGGAAAATCTATTAAGATTGGTGTTAAGGTTTCAGACGGCTCATTGCCTATTGCACCTGAACAGTTCAGTGCATGGTATGGACCTATCATTCCAAACCAGGCACCATATGCTGATAATATAGTGATAAGCGGAACATTAAAGGAGAAACGGCTCCTAACAGCCACATACAGTTTTCATGATGCCGAAAATGATGGAGAGGGAGCATCACTTTACCAGTGGTACAGGAGTTCATCTCCTGGCGGTACTCCTAACAGTCCGATTGCAGGTGCCACATCAAAGATTTATATGCTTACAAGTTCCGATGTTGGCCAGTACATTAACTTCGAAGTCACCCCTGTTGCTTCCGCAGGAACAACTACAGGCGTAGCTGTAAAGGGTACATGGACTGCACAGATTACAAATGATCCCCCGACTGTATCCTCAGTTACAATCAACGGAACAACAAAGGTAGGTAACATACTTTCCGGAGAATACACTTACTCTGATAATGAAGGAGATGTAGAAGGGAGTTCAGCATATAAATGGTACAGGGCGACCAACGCGTCAGGAACAGGACGCACACGTATCATTGGTGCTAATACAAAGTACTACCAGCTTACAAATGCTGATTTCAACATGTACATTTTATTTATGGTAACACCTGTAGCCCAGACCGGATCATCACCCGGGCTGGCTGACAGTACTTCCTGGACAGGACCGGTTACCAACCCGCCGCCTTCCGCTTCAGGATTGAGTGTTACAGGTACAAAAAATGTTGGAGATGCTGTTACAGGGCATTACACTTACTCCGATGCCGAGGGTGACGCTGAAGCTGTATCTCATTACCAGTGGTATATTTCAAGCACACCGGGTTCAGGATATGCTGCCATTCCAAATGATACCCTGCTGGCTCATATCCCATTACTTTCAGAACAGGGTAAATACCTGAGATTTTCTGTAACACCGAAAGCTGTCACCGGAACAACTACGGGTACAATGCAAACATATTCAGGTGATTTTGGCCCGATAAACAGAAAGCCTGTTGCAACTCCGACAGGTATTTTGGGATCTCCTTTCCAGGTTGGGACCATTCTGACTGCGCAGTATAGCTTTACAGATCTTGATGGTGATCTTGAGGGAAGCAGCACCTTCAGGTGGTTCAGGGATGGGGTTGTTATACCAGGTGCAACTTCAGTAAATTACCAGCTTACAGCTGCTGATGCCGGATTCCTTATAAAGTTTGAAGTAACCCCAGTTTCCGCGACCGGTAATCCGAATACAGGTGACCCGGTTACCTACCAGTATGGTACTCCTGTTGCTGATCCTCTCGGATCAAAACCACTCGCCACTGGCGTATGTATTAGTGGTGTCAGGTTAGCAGGCAATATTGTAACAGGCCATTACAACTATGTTTATACACCTATGACCGAAGGAACCTCAACCTTCCAGTGGTATCTTGACGGGAATCCGATCCCGGGTGCGAATTCAAAAGATTACATGGTGCAATACGGTGACCTCTCTCACAAACTGACATTTGAGGTAACACCAAAATCAGGAAATACAATGCCTGTTACCGGTCTCCCTGTAATGAGCGGCACACTTGCACGGATAACAATGACTAAGACCAACTTCTCTACAGGTGACAGGGATACCACACTTACAGCAGAACCTGCCGGTGGTTATTTCTGGGGAACAGGGGTGCTTAATGGTAAATTCTCTGCCCGTTCAGTGGATTATACACAGAGTCCTTTCACTGTCACTTATCACTATGATACACTTAACTGCAGCCAGGATGCAGTAACAAATATGTATGTTTCACCAACTTCTGCAACTTTCATCGGGCTGAATCCTTATTATTGCCAGACAGGTCAGAAGGATACAATAACTGTAAGTAACCTTTCAAACAACCTGTCTTACGCATGGGTATATTATTCTGATCCGGGTGCGACTTACTATCTCATCGACCAGAAAACAATAGTTATTGACCCATCCACCATGAGGCAGAGTGACGGGTCTGACTTCCTGTATTTTGAGGTAGTTGACTGGGACCTCTGGGCATGGGTAACAGTAAGTTCAAACCTACTCGTGGATGCAATTAAGCCTGAACATATTGATGATATTGCCGAAGGCTCCGAATGGTGCAGCTATGATCCTAAAATCAAACTCCATACAGCGCAGCTTGGAGGTACCTTCAGCGGGGCAGTATCAGGAGGCGAGTATTTTGATCCGGGAACTGCACTCGGAGATACTTCAGTAACCTATCTCTATACCTCTGCCAGGGGCTGTAAGAGCTCAGCCACTGTACATGTCAGGATCAACTCGGCACCGAATGTCAACTTTAATGTTGCTGATTCATGTATCAAGAGCTCAAGTTCTATCTCACACTTCATTAACCTTACAACACCTGCAACTGATGTTATAAAATACTACTGGGCAATAACAGATGCCGGCTTCACACAGAATGATTCAATTATAATGACAGCAGATACTATCGACAGGGACAAGTACTACCAGTACAAAACAGGAGGAACTCACAGGATCGCACTATCTGCAGTTACCAATAAAGGATGTGTTGGATACAGGGAGAAGTTTATTGAATTTGCAACAAGGCCAGTTGCTGACTTTAAATGGCTGCATGACTGTATTCATTTGAATGATTCACTCCAGCTGATTGAAACGACCACTTCGGATGCTCCTGTGAAATCAAGGGTCTGGTTCTTTGACGGGGACTCCATAAACAATACCGCTTCATTCAAATATGCTCATCCTGTTAATCCGAAGGATATCAGTGTGAAATATATTGTCAGGACAACCTTTGCAGGCTGCTCAGATACAATTTTAAGGAATATATCGCTGAGGCCTACAATATCCCTTGCAACAAAGGATTATACAGAGGATTTTGAAGGTCCTAACCCCGCCTGGAGGATCAATGAAACAGATACAATGAAATGGTGGGCCATCGGTACACCTGACAGGACGGTTATAAATTCTGCAGCCTCAGGCACAAAGGCCTGGTATACAAAACTGACCCCTGCCAACCAGATGGTGCTTAACACATCAGTTGTAAGTCCTTGCTTCGATTTTGATACTATCAAACGCCCGATGATAAAGATCAAACTTTTCACAAGGTTTGATAAGAACAGGGATGGAGCAGTGCTGCAGTATAAGATTGGCGATGATCTTATATGGAACAATGTCGGTTCCGTTGAGGAAGGGATTAACTGGTTCAATTCAACACTTATCCAGGGAAAACCGGGCGGCGACCAGATGATAGGCTGGACTGCAGGAGGAGAACTCGATAATGTTTGGGGATCAGCAGAACATCAGCTAGATGAGCTTGAGGGTAAGAAGAATGTCAAATTCAGGATTTCATATGGTTCCAATGGTACAGGACTTAACAACGAAGGCCTGGCATTTGACGATATCTGGATCGGTCGCCGGACCAGGGGCGTGCTCCTTGAACATTTCACGAACATTACATCGTCTGAAGCAAGTGACGCTACAGAGGTAATGGACACCCTTGTAAATAACTGGCCAAGGGATATTATAAACATTCAGTACCATACTAATTTCCCCGGGACAGACCAGTTCTATTCAGATAACGTGGCTGACGTCAGTGCAAGGACACTCTTCTATGGTATATCAAGAGTTCCATATACTTATGTCGATGGTGGCTTTAATAAGGATCTTCATGCCCCGCTGTTTGACTATAACTCAAACCCGGATACAACAGCTGTAACAAGGAGAAGCCTCGTAACACCACAGTTTAAGATAACCCTGCATACATCAATATCAGGTGGAGTATTATCACTTACAGGTAGTGTTAAAGCACTGAGTAACATTGATGTAACCAACCTGACACTGTTCCTTGCTGTTGTTCAGCAAAAGAGTACAGGTCCTGCAGGAGCCGGTGGTGAGACAAAATACCTTAATGTATTCAGGAAATTCATTCCTGACGCAGGAGGTATAGCGATGAAGAGAGTCTGGGCTGCAAATGATAAAGATACAATCACGGAAAAGACATGGCTGATAACAAAGATACCTTCAGCAGCAAATATTGATGTGATAGCCTTCCTGCAGAACAGCATTACAAAAGAGGTTTACCAGGCACAGGCAGATACTATTAATAACATTGCAGTCGGAATAGGAAATCTGCCAGCCACAGAGGCGAGGTTCTCACTATATCCCAACCCGGCCACCACGGAGCTCACAATACTATTTGAAAAGGAAACCGGCAGGGAAACAGAAATAAAGATTTACAACTACTCCGGAACCATAGTTAAAACTATTAAACCAGGTGCCGGGTTGTCAGAATATCTTATTGAAAACCTTGGGCTTAAGAATGGAATTTACCTTGTCAGAGTTTCCAATGGCACTACTGAATCAGGTTATAAAAAACTGGTGGTAACAGGGAACTAGGATTCTGTTCTGATATTTTATTACTTTTGCCTGGCTGAAAGGTTTTCATCCCGGTCGAAAGAACGACCGGCCAGGAAAAACATGGAATGCAAAGGATAACCATACAGCCTTTGCATTTCCTGTTTATAGGATGACAGAACATTTCAACTCAGTTAATGTTGTAATTAAGTATAAGACAGATAATATGAAAAACTCAAAAGTTCTCCTTATGATCCTCGACGGATGGGGGATTGGAGATGGATCAAAAGCTGACGTCATTTCAACGGTTCCCACACCAAACCTCGACGAGCTTAAAAAAAACTACCCAACGAACAGGCTTCACGCATCAGGTGAGGATGTGGGCCTCCCGGACGGGCAGATGGGTAACTCTGAAGTGGGTCACCTTAACATAGGTGCAGGGAGGATAATATACCAGGATCTCGTTAAAATAAATATTGAGTGCAAGACAGGTGAGATAAAGAAAAACCAGGTGCTTACCGATGCTTTCTCCTACGCACGCGATAATAAGAAGCAGGTTCACTTTTTCGGGTTGCTGTCCGATGGCGGAGTGCATTCGCTCGACAAGCATCTTTATACACTTTGTGACATGACAGGAGAATATGGTCTTAAAGATGTATTTATTCATGGTTTCGGTGATGGTCGCGACACAGATCCCAGGAGCGGCCTTGGCTATATGAAAAACCTGCTCGATCACCTTAAAACATCAAACGGAAGAGTTGCTTCTTTCGTTGGTCGTTTCTATGCAATGGATCGCGATAAAAGATGGGAGAGGATCAAAGAGGCTTATGATCTTATTGTAAACGGCGTCGGGTCAAAAACTACCGATATACTCGCTGCAATGCAGGAATCATACAATAATGAGGTAACCGATGAATTCATGAAACCTATAGTGGTGACCGATAAATCGGGTGAGCCAATCGGAAAACTTAAGGAAGGTGATGTAGTTGTTTTCTTCAATTTCAGGAACGACAGGGCAAGGGAACTTACAATAGTGCTCACCCAGAAAGATATGCCTGAAGCCGGTATGAAGACTATGCCACTGTATTATTGCACAATGACGCCTTATGATTCAACATTCGGGGGGCTGCATATTATCTACCCGAAGGAGAACGCAGATATGACTATAGGTGAAGTGCTGGGCAAGGCCGGAAAGAAACAGCTGAGGATTGCAGAAACCGAAAAATATGCTCATGTAACATTTTTCTTTTCCGGTGGAAGGGAGGAGAAATTTGATGGAGAAGACAGGATACTTATACCTTCCCCGAAAGTACAGACTTACGACCTGAAGCCAGAGATGAGCGCCTACGAGGTAAAGGATGCAGTTATAAAGGCTATCGGGACCGGGACCTTTGATTTCATCTGTCTCAATTTTGCAAATGGCGACATGGTTGGACATACAGGGGTTTACCCGGCTATTGAAAAAGCTGTTGCAGTTGTTGATGAATGTGCAGGTGCAGTGGTAAATGCTGCAAGAAAGAATGGTTATGATGTTCTTATAATGGCCGATCATGGCAATGCCGATAAAGCAATCAATGAAGACGGATCCCCGAATACAGCACATTCACTGAACCCGGTTCCTTCAATTCTTGTGAGCGATTCATATAAAAAGATAGAAGAAGGCATTCTTGCCGATGTGGCACCAACAATTCTTACAATAATGGGCGTGCCAATTCCAAAGGAAATGACTGGCAAGGTGCTTGTGAATTAACCGCTCAGTGTCACTCTGTGGTACTCAGTGACACTCTGTGTAAGTTCTTATGCTTACACAGAGATTCACAGAGGATATACAGAGTTCCACAGAGAAAGAATAATACTGAGATTCTACATGCTTCAGATTGACAATTACATATTCAGCCTGAATCTTCTTGACAAGAAGTTCATCTGTGACCTGCCTTTGTGCCTTGGAAACTGCTGCAGGTACGGCGATTCCGGGGCACCGCTTTCCGCTGATGAGGTCCCGGTACTTGAGAATATCAGGGATATGGTCATGCCTTATCTGAGGGAGGCCGGGAGAAGGACAATAGAAGAGTATGGTACCTGTGTAAGGGATTTTGACGGCGAAATGGTTACTCCCCTTATTGATAATGCCGAATGTGCCTATACAATCCTTGACGGGAATATTTTCAAATGCGGTATTGAAAAAGCCTGGAGTGAAGGAAAGATATCGTTCAGGAAGCCGTTATCATGCCATCTTTTCCCTGTCAGAATGAAAAGATACAGTGATTTTACCGCAGTCAACTACGAGGAGTGGTCGATATGCATGGCAGCAAGAGAGAGGGGCAGGAGGGAAGGAGTATATGTTTACAGGTTCCTGCGCGAACCTCTTATCCGGGCATGCGGAGAAGAGGTTTATGATAAGTTATGTATCGCTGCTGAGGCACTTGGGAAAGATAACGGTATAAAAATTTAGGAGATTTAGATCGTCTCTTTCTTCCATAATATCAATTAATTGTCATTTCAGTGTATACCTGCCTTTATAACAGGGGGGTGTTAATGAAGAATTTTACAATAAATTATCCTTGTACCATATATTATATAGGTATTTGCAAAAATAATATCATAAAATAAACCAAAGTCCCCCTTCGCTTTATATTATAAAGCAACTCCTGTCTATAATAAAAATTATTACTGGTTAAGGTATTTCAGAGTTGTTAAAAGCATTGGAACGACCGACTGGTTCATATTTTCCAATATGTTAAAATTTTTTTGTCAATTTGGAATTATGAAAAACAAAATCTATCTTTAGCCGCATAAACTAAAACCTAAAACTAAACTAGTATGAAGAAACTATCACTGTTGATTGGTTTGTTCGTCATAAGTGTTTCGGCACTTTTCGCGCAAACAAAAGTCATTACAGGTACAGTTACCTCTGCAGTACAGGGGGAGGGTGCAATTCCCGGTGTAACAGTTCAAGTTCTCGGTACCACTGTGGGTACTGCAACTGACGCCAATGGGAAATATACCCTCAATGCACCGGCAGATGCAAAGACTCTTGTTTTTACCTACATAGGTATGAAGAAACTTGAGGTTGAGATTGCAGGCCGTTCGGTGGTTGATGCTGTAATGGAGTCTGAAACTTTGGGCCTTACCGAGGTTGTTGTAACAGCTTTCGGTATCAAGAGGGCTTCAAAAGAATTAGGGGTTGCAACTGCTCAGGTATCTGATAAAGCTCTTACCCAGGCAGGTGTAAGCAACGTTGTAAACGGTCTGACCGGTAAAGTATCGGGTCTCCAGATCAACACAGTTAACAACGGTGTAAACCCTGACACAAGGATAACCCTCAGGGGTAACCGTCACTTCCTTGCAAGCAACCAGGCTCTTATCGTTCTCGACGGTGTTCCTGTTAGTGCAGACTACCTGAACTCTGTAAACCCGAACGATATTGAGAACGTTAACGTACTGAAAGGCGCTTCTGCTGCTGCTCTTTACGGTAACGATGCATCAAACGGTGTGCTGGTTGTAACAACCAAGAGAGGCGCTGGTAACATGCCTACTGTTAAAATAAGCAATACCACAACTTTCGAATCAGTATCTTACATGCCGAAACTGCAGGAGAGATTTGGTTCTGGTTCTGGCGAGGATACAGCTAACAGCTTACCAAACTATACATTCTGGATTGGTCCGGATCGTAACACAGATCCTTATACATCATACGAAAACCAGAGCTACGGTCCTGAATTCAACGGACAGATGGTAATCCTTGGTGGTGTGCTTGTTGACGGATCATACCAGATGGTTCCTTACAGCGCTGTAAAAAATCAGAAGAAAAACTTCTTCGACACAGGCGTTTCCACACAGAACGACATATCATATTCTGTTGGTGATGACAAGAACAGCTTCTACCTTTCAATTCAGGATGTCAAAACAACCGGTACCGTTCCTGGTGACAAGAACAGAAGAACCGGTCTCCGTGCATCCGGATCAAGGACAACAGGTATTTTCCACGCTGATTATTCAATTGGCTACACACAGACAAATACCAATACATCAGGTGATGAACCATTCCAGCAGAGACCAGTTTACTGGAACCTTCTGAACACACCTGCTCATGTTCCCCTTGACCAGTATAAAGATGTTGACAACAACAAATTTGGCAACTGGGACGGATATTTCAACGCATATTATCCAAACCCATACTGGCAGCTTAAATATTCAAGAAACAAAACCAGAAGGGATAACCTCCTTGGATCAGCTCTCATATCCCTGGCACCGGCCAAGTGGGTTGATCTTTCATACAGGATGGGTCTTACCTTCTCATCAGTTAACTATAACTACTTCAGGGACGGTCTTGTATACAATGACTATATGACCACTGACCCATGGCAGGCAGGCCATAACGCAACTGGCTCACCATTTGCCGGTCAGGCAAACCAGCAAAACTCAAATAGCATTGTTCTTACAGGTGACTTCCTTGCATCATTCAACCATAAGATTGGTGACTTCAGCGGGAAACTGATCCTTGGTAATTCAACCTATAAGTACAACTACAACTACCTCGGTGTTTATAACAACTCGATCGTTATCCCGCAGGTTTATAACGTTGGTAACCGTCTTGGTGAACCGGGCGTAGGACAGACCCAGATAGACCGTTCTTCAATAGGTGTATTTGCTGACCTTCAGCTGGGCTATAAAGAATTTGCATTCGTTCATGCATCAGCACGTAACGACTGGGACTCAAGACTTGCAAAAGAAAACCGTTCATTCTTCTACCCGGGTGTTGACGCAAGCGTTATCCTTACAGAAGCAATTCCTGCTCTGAAAGGTAACTCAATCCTGAGCTTTGCAAAGATCAGGGGCGGTTGGTCAAAGACCGGTCAGATTGCTCTTACTAACTATTATGCAACTATTCCTTCATTCGGTGCAGGAGCTGGTTTCCCATACGGTTCACAGGCAGGCTTCCTTCTGAGCACAACACTCAGCAACCCGCTGCTTAAGCCGGAAAAAACAACTGAAATTGAAGTTGGTACAGAACTCAGCTTCATGAAAAACCGCTTCCACCTCGAGGTGAATGCTTATAAATCAAATACAGTTGACCAGACAATCCCGGCAACAATATCATATGCAACCGGATTCTCCGCAGCATATATCAACGCTGGTGAGCTTATGACAAAAGGTATCGAGACTGACATCAAACTTACCCCGCTTGTAAGCCTTGGTCCTGTTGACTGGAACCTGACAGTAACTTATACAGCTCAGACAAGTGAAGTTATTGCGATCACAAAAGATCTTACAGAACTTCCGATCGCTGATGTATCATATGCAATTGTTGGTCAGCAGTTCCCGGCTATCAAGGTTACCGATTTTCTCAGGGATCCGGCAGGACATATAATCGTTGATCCTAAGACTGGCTATCCTCTCAGGGACCCGGCTACAAGAGTAAAAGGTCATGGTAACCCGAATCACCTTCTTGGTATCGTTAGTACCTGGACATGGAAAGGTCTCTCACTGAACTTTGTGGCAGACTACAGGAGCGGCAACGTTATCCTCAACCAGGTTGGAAACGCACTCGACTTTACAGGTACCTCATGGCATTCGGCACAGAACGGACGTCAGAACTTCGTTATACCTGGTTCAGTTATAAATACCGGTACAACAGCAAACCCAGTATATGTTGAAAACACCAACATTATTACAAAGAATGCAGGAAGAACAGCATGGACCGGTTCAACACTGAACTCAACAAACGCTACTTACCTTACAAGTGCAGCATTCTGGAAAATAAGGGAAATAGCCCTTACTTACGAAGTTCCTGTTAAGAATATACTTGGTGGCGCTATCAAAGGTGCACAGATCGGAGTTGTTGGAAGGAACCTCTTTATGTTCCGTCCGAGAACCAATGTGTGGACCGATCCTGAGTTCAACACCCAGGGTGGTAACAGCAACGCTGTCGGTTACACAACAGAATACCAGACACCTGCTACCAGAATCCTTGGATTTAGCGTAAAACTTACTTTCTAAGCAGAAAAAAGAACAGATATGAAGAAAATAATAATTATACTTACAGTACTGCTGGTTGTGGGTAGTTCCTGCACTGACTATCTTGGTGTGAACGAAAAGAACCCCAACTCTGCATCGTCGGTTCCGGCTAACCTCGTTTTGCCGGCTGCGCTTAACTCTTCAGCAAGATTGCTTACCACTCCGGGTAACTTTAACTTTGTTTACCAATGGTATGGCTGCTGGTCAATAAGTGGTGGTTATTCACAGGACGTCAACATGACGACTTATAACCTTACAAACGGCAGTTACCAGGGCGACTGGTCTAATGCCTACCTTGCTCTTTCGAACTATAAATACATTGAGCAGAATTCTACTGAGCCAAAACTGAAAGCTTATGTTGCAATTGCAAAAATAATGAGCGCAATGCATTATGGCTTTCTTGTAGATATGTATGGTAATATTCCTTACAGCCAGGCTCTTGACCCTGCAAACCTTAAACCGGTTTATGATCCGCAGAAAGATGTCTATGAAGACCTTGTCACAAAACTTGATGAGGCTATGGGCATTATCGATGCAATAGTTCCTACTGATGAAAACCCTGGTTCAAATGACATCATTTACGGTGGTGACATGAGCCTCTGGTGGAAATTTGCAAACACTATTAAACTTAGACTTCTCATTAACCAGTCTAACAACACTAGCAGGGCCAGTTATATTACAACTGCAATTGCAACCACACCTCATGCTCCTGAGAATTACATAGGTGCGGGTGAAGGTGCAATGCTTAACCCTGGCTATGTTCAGTCAACCGGTAAGATGAATCCATTCTACGAGAGATTCTATAAGCAGGATGGTTCACAGCAGGCAGACGGTCTTGGTTTATTCGTACCAGGTATGGACGCTTGCGATTTCCTTACAGCAAATAACGACCCAAGGAAATATTTAATGTTTACAAAGGTTACTATTGGTGGTGTTGACTCTGTAACAGGTAACTATTTTGCCACTCTTCCGCTCAGGCTGCCGTCGGTTACATCAAAACTTGGTACCGGAATGGTTAAAACATATAATGCTTCTTCACCGATACTTACAGATTTTGAAAGCCTCTTCCTCCAGGCCGAGGCAGTCAACAAAGGTCTGATAACCGGCGATGCAAAAGCATTATACGAATCAGCTGTAACCCAGAACGTAATATATTTTGGAAGCAACTCAGCAGCAGCAGGTTCTTATCTTGCACAGGTTGATCCTGACGTGAATTACGACGCAGCACCAGACAAGATAAAGCTTATAATCACACAGAAATGGCTTGCCCTTAATGGCGTATCACCTATGCCTATCTGGAACGACTACAGGAGAACAGCATTCCCTGATTTCATTCACTTCTCAGAGGATAATGCAAGAAAGAACGACCATCCTCCTGTAAGATTCCTCTATCCGCAGAGTGAGATTTCCACAAACAACGACAACGTGGTTCTTCAGGGAGTCTCTTCTGTTGAAGATACTTTTACAAAGTTTATTTTCTGGGATCCCAGGGCAAAATAATAATTAAAAAAAATGGAGATTATGAAAAATAAAATATTCATAGCACTTACCTTTCTTGCGTCGACAATGCTGCTCAACTCATGTCTGAAGGACAACGTTGGTGAAGATTGGACCAGTTCGCTGAAGGGAAAGATGTACGCAGAAATATGGAAAGCTGGGTATGCGTCACTTGCATTGCAACCCACTACCGATACAGTTACCTTCAAATTCCTTGTGAATATCGCTACCGATCAGCCTCCTACACAGGACATCACAATCAACCTGTTCAGTGATACAGCTGCTGTCAGAAGGTATAACCAGTGGAAAGGGACCAATTACAAACCCTTCCCTACAGTAAAAATACTTGACAGTGTACTGGTTATTAAAGCCGGAACAAGGAATAAATATGCACATGTCCAGGTTTGGGGTGCCGACAAGCTGAATGCTTGTGATAACTTCATGGCTGCAGTTGCAATTAAATCAGCAACAGGCGGAGTAGTTGTAACAGACGCTCTTAACCAGGGTGCAAGGCTGATGGCACTTCCCATATCCAACCCATATGCAGGAGACTATGACGTTATAGGTTATCGTATACGTCCTGGCAATGCCACAGAATATATCGGCGGATCTTCCGGAACTGTTGTTGTTGAATCTGCATCCACAGTCGATTGCAGAACCATCAGGAAAACAGGATTCGGTAACTATGGATCATATGATGTCACAATGACAGTAACTGATACAACTTTCGTTCATTCTGAAACAGGTCATACTGTAAACTTTGTACGCTGCTTCGTTATCGACCCTGCTACAGGTAGCCAGAATGGCGGAAACTGGGACACATGGCATGGCGACGCTACTGCAACCCAGCCAGCTCCTCCTGCTAACAATGCAGAGAACAACTACTATGATCCTCTTACAAAGCAGTTCCATATCAACTGCTGGTACTACAGTAGTGCTGGTAACCGTATAATGTGGGAACAGCTGACCAGGAAGTAATATTCTGATAAACTAGAAAAACGATTTAGATATGAAAAGAAATATAACATTATTTGTTATGCTGCTGGGATTGGCAGGATTACTGGCAATACAGAGCTGCAAAAAGACTGCAGGTCCCGAACCTAAGCTCTATGAAGCAGCCATGCCAAGTGCTCCGTCACCAGCTCTCGGAGGTGTACTTGAATTCACAGGCGCTGGTCAGTCAGTTCCAATGACATGGACAGCAACAGCAACTACAGCTCCAAAGTGGGATGTTTACTTCGGTCCTTCCGAAGATGCAATGGACCTGGTAGCTTCAAACGTAAGCGGTAACGCTTATACAGTTACTGTTGATGAAGGTGGTCTGTACTACTGGCAGGTTGTTACAACTGACGCCAATGGTATTGAAACAGCAAGTCCGGTATGGCACTTCGATGTTAACTCAAACCCAGCTGTTCCTGTTCTGACACCGGTTAATGGTGCAACAGGCGTCAGCACATCGGTTGCCCTTACCTGGACACACTCAGACCCGGAAGGAGATGCACTGAGTTATGATGTTTACCTGGGGTCAACAATAACTCCTGGTGCAGTGGCTGCAGGTCTTACTTCTGCAACCTATTCACCATCAGGTCTTACACCTTTCACCAAGTATTACTGGAGAGTAGTTGCTAAAGATCCTTATGGTGGTCTTGCAACTAGCCCGGTTGATTCATTTACAACAGGAGCACTTCCAATAAATGCATTTGTTGGTGATTATAATGCTGATGAACCTGCTGAAGCTTATTCATACGACGTAAGCTTTACAAGGGTTGATGATACCCATATAAAGACCACCAATTATTGGAACTCAGCATGGAATGCAACATTCGCAATTGATTTCACTAATAAACTCTATTCAATGCCATTTACCAAATTCACCACATCTGGAACAATTTGGTCAGGAATTGAATCAGGTTCAGTAGACCTTGTAACTGGTAAAATGCAGGGTACCTATACAATCTGGAGGAATGGTGTAATCTTCGAACAGGGTGTTCATACCTATACTAAGTTATAAAAGGTATTAGCTAATAAAAAGAAGGGTGTCCACACGGGCACCCTTTTTTTATTTCTGCTACAGGCCTGGATTTTGTCTTGACAGCTAAATCCACAGAGTGGACTGTCTCTATTGTTTGTTTTTAAGCCCCCCTTGGGGCGAACAGGGGTGAAAAGTATGAAGAGATGCAATCGTCCTTAACAATAATTCCTGTTGGCGAGACTTTCTGAATGTTCCCTTTATTTCTCGATCCTCAGATTAACAAGGTCGAGCCTCGTCGATGTTACTTTCAGCACTTTGATAACGATACTTGCTCCAATCCTGATTACGTCGTTTGGCTTCGGGATGCTGCCATGATAATACAGAACCATGCCGGCAAGAGTCTCAAAATCATCCTCTTCAGGCAGATTAAGCTTGTATTTTTCATTCAGGTAATCCACTTCGAGTCTTCCTGATAATACAAATTCTACCGGTGAAATCATCTTTTCGACCAGTTCCCGCGTATCGTGTTCATCTTCAATATCACCGAATATCTCCTCTAGAACATCCTCTATCGTGATCATCCCTGAGGTGCCTCCGAATTCATCAACCACAACTGCAATATTCTTCTTCTCCTCAACAAAGAGGGAGAGAAGCCTGTTTGCCGCCATGGTCTCAGGAACTACAGCAAGTTTTCTTACTACCGACCTGAGATCAGATGGCTCCCTGAAAATATCCTTAAGCTCCACATAACCAATGATTTGATCTATGGAGTCTTCATATACAAGTATCCTTGAATACCTTGTGGCAACAAATTTTTCTTTGATCAACGCTACCGGACTGCTGATTGGAACAGCCTCTATTTCTGTCCTTGGCACCATGCACTCACGTAACCTAACGTTTGAAAAATCGAGAGCATTCCTGAAGATTTTTATATTGTGATGGTCTGGTTCACTTTCAATCACCGACTGGCTGTTCATATCAACAAAATGATCAAGATCAACCTTGCTGAAAACTATATCTTCCTGCCTGTTCTCTTCTGTCTTTATCCCGAATATCAGACGGATGAAAAAATTTGAGACAATAAGTGAGAATTTGGAAATAGGATAAAATATAAGGAAGAACATGAAAGTCGGAATACTCAGTGTCTGCAGGAAAAAATTCGGATTTAAGAGAAATATAGCCTTTGGAAGAAATTCAGCAACAAGAAGGATAATTAATGTCGAAATAATCGTCTGGATAACCAGGGTCAGTATGTCAGAGTTAACAAAGGGCCGGATCAGTGGTGTCAGAAGGTCAGCCATCAGGAGGCCGTATACAACGAGCCCAATGCTGTTGCCTATAAGCATTGTTGATATAAACTGACCGGGATTTCTGGTGAAATACCTTATAATCCCTGACCCGAACACACCCTGTTTCCTGTCGAGTTCAATCCTGAGCCTGTTGGAAGTGACAAAGGCAATCTCCATCCCTGCAAAAAATGCACAGAAAATTATTGTAAGGAAAATGAGTATAAAATAGGTGTTCATAAGGCAAAATTAGCGATTTTCATCGTCAATGCCTTCCTGTCTGGTCAGCGCCCTATTGTTTTCAGATTATTTTCCGGAGTTTTTGCGCTGCCTGTGCCTGACAGTTGCAAATAAAAATGATACAAGTGCCATAAGAAAGAAAACAAAGGTACGTGCACCTCCGGGTGATACAGCATATATGATACCCGCAATGATGCAGGCAATGCCAACAATTATCCAGACAATCTCAAGTATTAGTAACGAGCTATTTTTCATTGAGATAAAATTGTGCGCTTACATTCCTGATCTTCCATTTAGTGAATCTCGGGTCTGATTCAAGCCCTGTCCCCATGATCACCTGGTCTTCACTTGTTATCTTTACGAACCTGTCGGTATATACTATGTTTTTATCCTGGTCCCAGTAAAGAAGTTCTGTTTCAAGTTTTTCTTTCTTCTCATTAATTGCTATTACGCTGTCTTTTAACTCCCAGAGTTTTTTAACTTCTTCGAACCTGGCGTATTTTGAGGAAAGTGTGCCCACGGGTTCAGGTTTGCCATCATAAAAGATAACATTGATTCCAAGCCTGAACTCAGAATAAACAGGTTTATGGTTACTATAGTACTCTAGCAGGGGAGATGACATTACCAGCTGTTTTTTTGCAGAATCAGTATAGGTAGTCACAAAGTCCTTTACCACCTGGGATGGAAGAGATTCAATATCGGATTTTGTAATCTTCTCGATCTTCCGCTCGCATGAGCTGAGTAGCAATACGAGTGGTATTGCCTGTAAGAATAATATCCTTTGGGATAACTTCAATGATTAGTCGTACTTTCTTTTTAGGAACCACCAGTCGTAGAGATTAAGACTCACGCCGGCACTAAAAATATTTTCGTTGAACAGCCCTTTTGAGGTGTCACCATTCCTTCTTGTAAAATCAAAATAGAAGGATGCAATTGATGGGTTTGTAAGCCTTAACCTGAATGCAACTCCAAGTGAGGCTCCATATTCCTTAACCTGTACGCCGTTAAGGACAAGATAGTTGTCGCTCATGTGACCGCCCAGCCTGTACTGGGCCCGTTTCAGGAAACTGGTATTCGAATATTTTTCAGGAATGTATTCAATACCGGCATTAAATGAAGAGGTATTTGCGAGATAAGCATTGTTCCCGTGGATCATTGCATTTCCCCAGGCAGAGTATGTGTAATCAACCTCAAACATGAATTTATCCGTCTTACCAATAGTAATGCCCGCCCTTATGACTGAAGGGAATTTGGTTGAATCTTTTGAATGGTTATAGGTGTAAACCAGGGTGTCAACATCTGCAGAGTTATAATATGAATACCTCGTACTGAGGTATTCCCTTGTTGATCCAAACCTTGATTGTGGTATGTAGGTTACACCTGCCGTAATAAAATACTTGTTTTTTAAAGGAAGATTAAACTGCAGCCCATAATCAAACCTTACTCCTCTGAGTCTCAGGTTTTCTGTACTGGCCTGGTTATAGGTGTTTGCGTAGTCTGTGAAATCAAAATTATTTATCCTGTCAAGACCTCCAAAAACAAACGACATATTTACCCCGAGAGAAATATTCCTGGTTATCCTTGCACCTGTTCCCAGGTAGTAACTTCCAAGACTCCCTGTCCCTTTGTGGGTATAGGTTACTTCACCAAGGTTAGCATCATAACCCGGATCGCCAGGCGCAACAACATCAGAAATATTGTAATAGCCATTGCTCAGGGGAACAATACCTGTTGAAAAGCCAAACCTGCCTGAAATGGGAAACCCGATTATAAGATGGTTAAAATTAAAGTCGCCTGACCTGAATTTATTTGTACCGTCATTCAGATTTACCGCACTGAAATCTGTACCGAAGTCGAATATAAACGATGCTGTATCTATGCTTGTGTAAGATGCCGGGTTGTAAAAACTCACGGAGGTATTATCTCTCATTGCTATACCTGTTCCACCCATGCCAAGTGATCTGAACGACCCGGTAGGGGTAAGGGTTCCGATATTGAAACGGGCATATGGGGAATTTACCTTCTTCTGGCCGTTTATTACCGAAACGTTTACAAGTAAAAGGACAAAAAGTAATGCAAACAGTTTAACACGCATTTTTTTCAAGAATAAAATTTAAGCCTATGGTCACCAGGTCTGGTACATAAATCACCTCTGCCTCTAGTCTCTTTTTCAAAAATACTCCGTCACCCCCCGTTAAAATGACCTTCAGCTCCCTGTGTTTTTCTTCAAACGTGCGAATATACTCATTTATTTCATAAACTACCCCGCTTACGACCCCTGCGATGATTGCATCATTTGTAGTTTCACCAGGAAATGAAAAACTCTCCTGCCTTGTGAGAAGGGGAAGGCGGCCTGTGAAACTGTTGAGCGCTTTGAATCTCATATCTATGCCCGGAGATATATTTCCTCCTTCATATATACTATTAATAATATAATCAAATGTTATGGCTGTGCCTGCATCGATTACAAGCATGTCTGACCCGGGATATAAGAAAAAGGCTCCGGCAAGGGCAGCGATCCTGTCAGTGCCAAGTGTTTCAGGCGTTTTGTAATTTATGCTGAACGGAATAACCGACCTGTATGTAAGTAAATGGTAGAAGGCTGATCTTTTGCCTGCAAATTCTTCAAGAAATCCTGGGATATCTTTAACTCCCGATACAATCATCTTTTCGATAACTGCGTCACCGCAAAATTTATCCAGTACAGTAGTCGTAAGATTCTCTGTTCGCAAGGTCCCGGTAAGGACCTGATTGTCAAAAAGGGCGAGCTTTACCCCGGAGTTGCCTATATCTGCTACTAGATTCATTGCCTGATAACCTGTCAAAGTTATTAAAAATCAGGAAGAGTCCCTATGCGCCGGGAGCAGGAATGAATTCCCCTATTACGTTAATAGCTTCTGAAACGTTCTTTACATTCGAGATTGTGAGAGTCAGTTTTGAATCTTTCTGCCTCATTTTCATCCGCTCCGGGTACCTGTTTATTCGTGTCATTATTGAAACGAAAAGGCCACTCCGGTAAAAACCCGACTCAGGATCCGATACAAAATTGGCTATTAGAAGGCCGTTCTTTAAAAGTATCTTTTCAATTCCGATTGCAGATGCCACCCATTTTAATTTTACCACTTCAAGAAGCGATTTTGCCGGAACAGGCATAGGTCCGAACCTGTCTGTCAGCTTGTTCTCGAATGTGTTAAGCTGATCTGCTGTTTCAATCTCATTAAGTTCCTTGTATAGCCGGATCCTCTCCGAAATATTTGAAACATATTCATCGGGAAACATAATCTCCAGGTCGGTATCTACCTGGAAATCCGAGACATATTTTCTTTCATGACTTTCTTTTTCTGCTTCACCCGTACTCTCTTCTTCCGGCATCGATTCCCTGAGTTCAAGCATTGCTTCATTCAGGATTCTCTGGTAAGTTTCAAAACCTATCTCAGCTATGAAACCGCTTTGCTCTCCTCCAAGGAGATTTCCGGATCCACGGATATCAAGATCCTGCATGGCAATATTGAATCCGCTACCCAGTTCGGCAAACTCCTCTATAGCCTTGAGTCTCCTTCTCGCTTCGGGTGTCACGGTGCTTAAAGGTGGTGCAAGAAGATAACAGAATGCTTTTTTATTTGATCTTCCAACCCTTCCTCTGAGCTGGTGTAGCTCCGAAAGGCCAAAATGATGTGCATCATTGATAAATATTGTATTGGCATTCGGAATATCAAGTCCCGATTCAATAATTGTTGTTGCTATCAGCACATCATAATCACCCTGTATGAAGTCAAACATTATATTTTCAATGTCCTTTCCTTCCATTTTTCCGTGAACTATAGCACTTTTTACTTTCGGGCAAAGCCTGTGGATCATCTGCTGAATATCCCTTATATTGTCCACCCGGTTATGAATAAAAAATACCTGGCCGTTGCGGCTCACTTCATATTCAATACCTTCCCTCAGAATATCTTCATTGAAACCGTGAAGCTCTGTAACAATCGGCATCCTGTTAGGTGGAGGAGTGCTAATAATTGAAAGGTCCCTCGATCCCATAAGCGAAAACTGGAGTGTTCTGGGTATTGGTGTTGCTGTGAGCGTGAGTGTATCGACATTTGCTTTAAGCTTTTTGAGCTTGTCCTTAACTGCAACACCAAAACGTTGTTCCTCGTCAATTATAAGCAAGCCGAGATCTTTGAACTTTACCTCATCGCCGGCAAGTTTGTGCGTACCTATTATTATATCTATCTCGCCGGATTCAACTTTTTCAAGAATTTTTTTCTGCTCTGCCGGCTTTTTATGCCTGCTTATATATTCAATATTGCATGGAAAATCCTTCAGTCTCGATTTAAAGGTTCTGTAATGCTGGAAAGCCAGGATGGTTGTAGGAACCAGTACTGCTGTCTGTTTACTGTCGGAAGCAGCCTTGAATGCGGCCCTTATGGCTATTTCTGTTTTTCCGAATCCGACATCACCACAAATAAGCCTGTCCATTGGATGCGGGGCTTCCATATCTTTTTTTACATCGATTGTAGTAGTAAGCTGGTCGGGTGTATCTTCATAAATAAACGATGCCTCAAGCTCCCTCTGCAGGTAAGAATCGGGTGAAAAGGGAAAACCCGGAGAACCCATTCGTTTTGCATAAAGCGCGATCAGGTCCTTGGCAATATCCTTGACTCTTTTCTTTGTAGTCTGTTTAAGTTTCTGCCATGCCCCTGACCCGAGCTTATAAATCCTTGGCTCACCGTCGTCCTTCCCTTTGTATTTTGAAATCCTGTGAAGTGAATGGATGCCAACATACAATATATCATTATCACGGTAAACAAGTTTGATTGCTTCCTGTATCTTGCCGTTTACCTCTATTTTTTCAAGGCCGCCGAACCTTCCTATACCATGGTCGATATGAACTACATAATCTCCGGGATTCAGGCCTGTGAGCTCACGGAGTGAGAGACTCTCATGACGGGTGAAATAACCGCGTATCCTGAATTTATGATACCTGTCGAAGATCTGGTGATCTGTGTAAACCGCTATTTTCAGCTCATGGTCAGTGAACCCACCATGAAGGTTTATTATAAGTGGTGTGAAAGCAGCATCAGGACTAATCTCGGCGAAGATATCGTGTAATCTCTCTATCTGGGAATCACTCTCAGAAACTATCCAGGTTTTGTACCCTTTGTCCCTGTTCTCCCTCAGCTGTGAGGCCAGCAGCTCGAAATTTTTATTGAATGCAGGTTGTGGCTCGGTGTGAAATGTCGTTTTCTCACCGTTGAATAATGAGCCCTGCTTCCCTAACTCAATTATGCTGAACCTGCCGCATTCACTTATAAAGTGATTGCCTGTAATAACTGTATCCTTTTTATCTGTGGCCAGGTCCGCCTCTTCCTTTGATCCTGCCTGCTGAAAGATTGTGTTGATCTTGTCGCGTATAAATGCCGGATTCTCCAGCCATATTACAGATGACGGGGGAATAAAGTCAGTAAAAGTGTCGTTTATTATGTCAATCGAAATATCCTGGATGTTAGGTATTATGGTTACCTGGGTGAGAATATTTACTGAAAGCTGATCATCGGTGTTAAATGATCTTATTGAATCCACTTCTTCTCCAAAAAAGTCAATCCTGTAAGGCATATCCGATGAATAGGAAAAAATATCAGCTATGCTCCCCCTTACTGAGTATTGTCCGGGTTCATATACAAAATCAACCCTTTCGAAACGGTATTCGTGAAGAACTTCCTCAAGAAATTCCAGCGAGATCCTGTCTCCTTTTGAAATATTGAAGGTATTTTTCTTAAGAGTTTTCTTATTCACCACCTTCTCCATAACCGATTCGGGATAGGTGACGATTATCCCTTTTCTTTTTCCTGAAGAAAGAAAATTGAGAACCTCGGTCCGTAAAACAATATTTGCAGGTTCAGTATGACCGTATTGAACAGATCTTTTATATGTTGAAGGAAAAAAGAATACAGTTTCTTCACCCAGGAGTGCGCACAGATCGTTGTAAAAATATGCGGCATCTTCTTTTTCAGGAAGCACAACAAGATGGATATTCTGCATCTCGCTGAACAGGGATGCGGCAACCAGGGTTTTTGATGAACCGGAGGCTCCTTCAATGCAGACTCGTGAAGATTCACTTCCGGTAACTGCCCTGTGAAGGATCCTGACTGTGGGATGCTCCCTGTATGCTATGTTAAGTTCGTTTTCTTTCATATTGGTGAAAGAGCTGGCAAATTTAGCAACGAATGATGGTTTATCAAACCTAAAAAGATCTTCTTTACATACAGGAAATGGATTGTAACAGCTATTTTTGATCAAATTTGAGGATATGCTCGTTTTTAAATTTGGTGGTGCCTCTGTCAGGGATGCTGATGGAATACGTAACCTGCGAAACATTGTTGCAGCTGAGAAAGATAACCTGGCAGTGGTTGTTTCTGCTTTCGGTAAAACAACAAATGCACTCGAGGCAGTGCTCAGGAGCTGGATAAATAATGATGGAAGCTTTGAAGATAAACTTGATTCATTGAGGAAGTCCCATATTAATGTGCTTGATGAATTATCTTCAAATGGCGATGAAACGAGCAGGATGCTGGAAGAATCCTTCACTGACCTTGAAAATCACCTTGCCGGCGGATACAGTGGAAATTATGATTATGATTATGACCAGGTAGTTTCTTACGGGGAAGTATGGTCTACAATAATTGTTGCCGGTTATCTTGAAAGTACAGGCATTGATATTAAATGGATCGATATACGGGATAACCTTGTTACCGATAACAGGTTTCGTGATGCCAACATAAACTGGGAGGAAAGTGTTTCGAGGATCAGCACGACATTTGATTATTCAAAACACCAGGTATACCTTACACAGGGTTTTATCGGATCAACCGGCAAAGGCGAAATAACAACTCTTGGCAGGGAAGGTTCTGACTATACTGCGGCAATACTAGGTAATATACTTAATGCAGAAAAGGTTGTTTTCTGGAAAGACGTTCCCGGCGTGCTGAATGCCGACCCAAAATGGTTCAGTGATGTTACACGGCTTGAGGTGATATCATACAAGGAGGCAGTTGAAATGACTTTCTCGGGAGCAAAGGTCATTCACCCCAAAACAATCAAACCACTTCATAACAAGAATATCCCTCTCAATGTAAGGTCTTTTATTAGTCCTTCCGAACCCGGAACTGTTATACAGTCGGAAGCTGACAGGGAAAAGCTCGTACCAATTTTTATAAAGAAAGAAGATCAGATACTCATTTCAATTCTTCCAAAGGATTTCTCATTTGTGATGGGGGAGAACCTCGGAAAGGTTTTTGATGCTTTCACCGAACACGGGATAAAGGTTAACCTTGTACAGGCAAGCGCCGTCAGTATTAACGTTTGCGTGGATGACGAAAGGGTTAAAGTTGATAAACTGATAAATGATCTTAAAGGTAGCTACAAGGCTATATATAATGAAAATGTCGAAATGCTTTCGATAAGACATTATACACAGGGAGCAATTGATCTTATCTCCGGCGGCAGGGACATACTTCTGGAGCAGAAGACAAGGAGGATAGTCCGGCTTGTGGTGAAGAAGACCTGAATTATTATGCTTATCAGGGAAGTGTCTTTATCCTGAAAAAAGCATTGAACCTCAGACGGGCTTCTGCTGAAGTTCCGCTTGAATAACCGAATGCAACTGATTTTACCTTCCTTACGATTGAGTTTTTACCCATGTCAAAATACCAGTCCTCAACAAACTGAAGTTTCCCTATCCTTGTAAGGTCAGAATTAAACTCTTTCTCAAGCTCTTTAACCTTATCAGGCTTCAGAACTTCATCTGTCCTGCAGTCCCATGCAGTTAATTTTCCACTATAAATATCGTCGAGGAGCTTCCTGAACAGTTTTTCACCGGCGAATCCCTTTACTTTTTCAACTTCCCACGGATCTCCAAGGGTGTCGGGCCGGACAATTACTTCATCAATTATATTGGTTGCAACCGGCATCATCATTGTTGAGTCTTCAACAGTAATTTGTTTTGCAGCGACCTGGCCACTTTCTTTTCCCCGCCCGCAAGAAATAAATACAAGGAGCATTGGAATGAAAAACAAGATTGATAGTCTGGGTTTCATAGAAGTAAATTATGCGTTGAACAATAACCTGTCTCCCCTGAAGGCTTCATCGATTATGCCATTTTCAAAAACAACAGTACCATTTATAATAGTATGGGTCACCCTGCTGTGGAATACTTCATCTTCAAAAGGCGACCAGCTGCATTTATAAAGCAGGTTTTCCCTTGTTACTTTCCATTCAGCGCCCGGATCTACAATACAGATATCAGCAAAATAACCTTCCCTTATAAAACCTCTATCTTTTACGCGGTAGATTATTGCAGGGTTATGGCACATCTTCTCAACTATCTTTTCGAGTGTCATTTTGTTCTTCTTATGAAGTTCAAGCATAATTGAGAGTGAGTGCTGGACGAGGGGACCGCCTGAAGGCGACTTAAAATAGGTCTGGGACTTTTCCTCCATAGTATGGGGGGCATGGTCGGTAGCTATAATATCTATGACGTCATTGTTCAGGGCATCAATAAGTGCATTCCTGTCAAAGGCGGTCTTTATGGCGGGGTTCCATTTTATCCTGGATCCAAGCCTGTCATAATCTGATTCGTCGAACCAGAGGTGGTGAACGCAAACTTCACCTGTAATTCTTTTTTCAGCCAGGTTAGCTTTGGCATTAAAGAGTTTCATTTCATCTGCGGTGGATAGGTGCAGGATATTTACCCTTGTACCATAATCCTTTGCAAGGTTCACTGCAAACTGAGATGTAATGAAACAGGCTTCGCGGCTCCTTATAAGTGGATGGAATTGAACTGGCACATCCTCCCCATATTTTTGCCTGTAAGTTTCGGCGTTTCTTTTTACGGTTGGTTCATCTTCACAGTGGCAGGCAATCAGCATGCCTGACTTTGAGAAGATTTCCCTTAGCACTTTTTCGTCGTTTACAAGCATATTCCCGGTAGATGAACCGAGGAACAGTTTTATCCCGCAGATCTTTGATGGGTCTGCATCGAGAAGTTCGTTTATATTGGTATTTGTACCTCCAAGGTAAAATGAGTAGTTGATTATTGATCTTTCAGCTCCGATCCGGTATTTTTCCTCCAGCAGATCCAGGGATATTGTCTGTGGTATGGTGTTGGGCATGTCCATGAAGGATGTCACGCCACCTGCAACGGCAGCCCTGCTTTCAGTAAAAATGTCTGCTTTATGTGTAAGGCCGGGTTCCCTGAAATGAACCTGGTCGTCAATCACTCCTGGAATAACCAGTTTCCCACTGGCATTTATGATCTTTGCGTCTTTGGGTATGGATCCAGGTTCAGTGACCCCGATATAGCTTATTTTCTTTCCTGTAATAAGGATGTCGGACCTGTATTGTTTACCCTCATTTACAATGGTGCCATCTTTGATAAGGATTGAACTCATACAACGGAAGGTGTAATGAAAAGTGAGAGGAACTACCTTTTATATTTCGTGAAGATACTCCTGAGTTTCATTGACAGAACGCCCCAGAATGCTTCATTGAAGATACCGCCCGACATTTTTGATGTGCCCAGCCTTCGATCTGTAAAGATGATTGGCACTTCAACTATTTTATAACCGAGTTTCCAGGCAGTGAATTTCATTTCAATCTGGAAGCCGTAGCCGATTGATTTTATCTTATGCTTTCTGATTTCCTGGAGGACCTCTTTGCGGTAACATTTAAATCCTGCAGTTGTATCTTTCACTTTCATGCCGGTAACAATCCTGACATAGATTGAAGCGAAGTATGACATCAGCACTCGTGAAAGTGGCCAGTTAACAACGTTTACGCCGCTTATATACCTGGATCCTATCGCAACATCAGCGCCATCAACCGCACAGGCGTTATAAAGCTTTACGAGATCTGCAGGGTCGTGAGAAAAGTCTGCGTCCATTTCGAATATGTAATCATAGCCGTGTTCAATGGCCCAGTCGAAGCCTGTCTGGTAAGCAGTACCGAGCCCCATTTTCCCTGGCCTTTCAATAAGGTGGAGGTGGGGCTTTGTCTTTTGAAGATCCTTTATAATTGTTGCAGTTCCGTCAGGAGAGTTATCATCTATTATAAGTATATCAAACTTGAGCGGCAGGCTGGAAATTGCAGAGACTATAGCTTCTGCATTTTCTCTTTCCTTATAAGTAGGTATGATGACTAAGTTTGACATCTTTTCAATTCTTTACGAAAATAGTCAATTTCGCTTATCGGCAATCGGCATGCCATATTTTTATGGATTAAATCTGTAAATAACTTAAGGATTATATGTGTTCAGGGTTTGAGGTCGAGCGTTTCTGGTTCATTGTACCCGTTTCAATGTTCCCTTGCTGCTCCATACCTCTCGCCGTATGCCCCATGCCCCAAACCCCACGCCCTTTTTATACAAATGGTTCATCTCATATAATAATATGGTATATAAAGGAGCGGGATTAATATTGGATGGAATATTTTTAATTGAACCCTTGTTTGATATGAATCCTTTTATATCTTTGCACCCGCTTTTACAGCAAAGTGTTATTTGAAAGTTCGTCGGGAAGGTTAAGAATGGAGGTTGAAAGTAAACTTGTAATAAGGAACTGGGGACTTCAAAAAAATTCCGGCGATTTATTTTGAGGAGACGTCGGGGATTTATAACTTTGGCGTCCCAAACTCAAAATTGAGTATGTTCATTGAGTGAATGCGATATAGTTCAGGGTTAAAGGTTTTAATCTGGGAGGGCTCAAGGAGACGCGAGACCTCTTCAATGTAAAACTTGGAACCTGGAGCCTGGAACTTGGAACCAGAAACAGTCCCGTAGCTCAGTTGGTTAGAGCGCTGCACTGATAATGTAGAGGTCCCCGGTTCAACTCCGGGCGGGACTACTTCGGGGAATTCGCTCAGTTGGCCAGAGCACCTGCCTTGCACGCAGGGGGTCAAGGGTTCGACTCCCTTATTCTCCACCTTCGCTCGCAGAAGCTGGCTTCGTTGGACAGTGTTCAACGGAACTTGACAAAGCGGCAAAATGTTCTTTAAAACGATTGGGATATTCGAGAGATTTCTTTTTCTCATTTTAACGCGAAAAAAAATGAGCAGTTAAAATGCAGTAAATCAACCGGGTGAAACGGCAGCAAAAAGATTTTCGAAAAATTATTTGAAAATAATTTTGTGGATTGAAAAAATGTTTCATACATTTGCACCCGCTTTTAGGGCGAAAAGGTTGGTTGAAGGGATGAAAAAGAGATAAGGTTCCGGCCCGTGAGGTAGGAAAAGTGAAGAAGAGTGGGGCCGGAAAAATTTATCTCGATTTTTTTTGGAAATTACAAGCTGAAGTATTAACTTTGGCGTCCCAAAAGTTTAATGATGTTCTTTGAAATTATGAAGTAGCAACCAGGCGAGATGAGAGAATCTCGCTAAGATAACTTGTTAGTATTTTAGAATGAGTTCACAGGATGGGTCTTCGAAGATATTTGAAGATAAATTTTTACAATGAAGAGTTTGATCCTGGCTCAGGATGAACGCTAGCGGGAGGCTTAACACATGCAAGTCGTGGGGCAGCACAGGTAGCAATACTGGGTGGCGACCGGCGCACGGGTGAGTAACGCGTATGCAACCTGCCCTGTACTGGGGAATAGCCCGGAGAAATTCGGATTAATACCCCATAATTATATTGAGAGGCATCTCTTAATATTTAAAGTTTCGGCGGTACAGGATGGGCATGCGTAACATTAGCTAGTTGGTAGGGTAACGGCCTACCAAGGCCACGATGTTTAGGGGTCCTGAGAGGGTGATCCCCCACACTGGTACTGAGACACGGACCAGACTCCTACGGGAGGCAGCAGTGAGGAATATTGGTCAATGGGCGCAAGCCTGAACCAGCCATCCCGCGTGAAGGAAGAAGGCGCTATGCGTTGTAAACTTCTTTTCCAGGGGAAGAAAACTTCCTATGTATAGGGACTTGCCGGTACCTTGGGAATAAGCATCGGCTAACTCCGTGCCAGCAGCCGCGGTAATACGGAGGATGCGAGCGTTATCCGGATTCATTGGGTTTAAAGGGTGCGTAGGCGGACTTATAAGTCAGTGGTGAAAACCTGCAGCTTAACTGTAGACGTGCCATTGATACTGTTAGTCTTGAGTATGGTCAAGGTAGGCGGAATGTGTAATGTAGCGGTGAAATGCTTAGATATTACACAGAACACCAATTGCGAAGGCAGCTTACTGGGCCATTACTGACGCTGATGCACGAAAGCGTGGGGAGCAAACAGGATTAGATACCCTGGTAGTCCACGCCGTAAACGATGATCACTCGCTGTTAGCGATACACAGTTAGCGGCTAAGCAAAAGCATTAAGTGATCCACCTGGGGAGTACGGCCGCAAGGCTGAAACTCAAAGGAATTGACGGGGGCCCGCACAAGCGGAGGAACATGTGGTTTAATTCGATGATACGCGAGGAACCTTACCTGGGCTTAAATGTAGACTGCATTAATGGGAAACCATTATTTCCTTCGGGACTGTCTGCAAGGTGCTGCATGGTTGTCGTCAGCTCGTGCCGTGAGGTGTCGGATTAAGTTCCATAACGAGCGCAACCCTTATCGTTAGTTGCCAGCGGGTAATGCCGGGGACTCTAGCGAAACTGCCGGTGTAAACCGAGAGGAAGGTGGGGATGACGTCAAATCAGCACGGCCCTTATGTCCAGGGCTACACACGTGTTACAATGGCCGGTACAGAGGGCAGCTATGCCGCGAGGCAATGCGAATCTCGAAAACCGGTCTCAGTTCGGATCGGAGTCTGCAACCCGACTCCGTGAAGCTGGATTCGCTAGTAATCGCGCATCAGCCATGGCGCGGTGAATACGTTCCCGGGCCTTGTACACACCGCCCGTCAAGCCATGGAAGCTGGGGGTACCTGAAGTCCGTAACCGCAAGGAGCGGCCTAGGGTAAAACTAGTGACTGGGGCTAAGTCGTAACAAGGTAGCCGTACCGGAAGGTGCGGCTGGAACACCTCCTTTCTGGAGAAGGTCCAACTGTTTTCTTGATCCCCTTAAGGGTGATGGATGCTTATCCGCCTGGTAAATACTTCATTATTATATGTCAGAAGTCCGAAGTCCGGAGTCAGAAGTCTTACTTCCGTCTTCAGTCTTCATGCTTCAGACTATAAAAAAATATTTTGAGATTAGTGTTAAGAGTACAGGGTTCAGCGTTGTTTTCAACCCTAACCCTGCACCCAGTAACCTGGTTCTCATAAAGTTCTTTGACATGTTGGCAAGAAAGTTAATAGTAGAGATTACTCAAGAAAGTAATTAAGAGCGAATGGTGAATGCCTTGGCTCTCAGAGGCGATGAAGGACGTGACAAGCTGCGATAAGCTGCGGGGAGGAGCAAATATCCATTACATCCGCAGATTTCCGAATGGGGCAACCCACTGCGCTGAAGGCGTAGTATTCCGCGTAAGCGGGAAGCAAACCCGGAGAACTGAAACATCTTAGTACCCGGTGGAAAAGAAAACAATAGTGATTCCCTTAGTAGTGGCGATCGAAAGGGGAAGAGCCCAAACCGATATTGTTTCGGCAATGTCGGGGTTGAAGGACTATCAACATTATTATTAATATGAAATGGAAGTATTCTGGAAAGTTTCATCACAGAGGGTGATAATCCCGTACATGTAGTTATTAATAATATAGATAGTATCCTGAGTAAGGCGGGACACGTGAAATCCTGTCTGAATCTGCCAGGACCATCTGGCAAGGCTAAACACTCCTGAGAGACCGATAGCGTACCAGTACCGTGAGGGAAAGGTGAAAAGTACCCCGAACAGGGGAGTGAAATAGTACCTGAAACCGTTCGCTTACAACCGGTCGGAGTCCAGATTTATCTGGATGACGGCGTGCCTTTTGCATAATGAGCCTACGAGTTACTCCTCACTAGCAAGGTTAAGACTTTAAGAGTTGGAGCCGAAGCGAAAGCGAGTCTGAAATAGGGCGTATAGTTAGTGGGGGTAGACGCGAAACTTTGTGATCTATCCTTGGTCAGGCTGAAGTTCCGGTAACACGGGATGGAGGGCCGAACTAGTTGACGTTGAAAAGTCTTTGGATGAACTGAGGATAGGGGTGAAAGGCTAATCAAACTGAGAAATAGCTCGTACTCCCCGAAATGCATTTAGGTGCAGCCTCGGTGGAAGTCTTACAGAGGTAGAGCTACTGATAGGGCTAGAGGGCTTCACCGCCTATCAACCCCTGACAAACTCCGAATGCTGTAAGATGATCCCCGGGAGTGAGCCCGCGGGTGCTAAGGTCCGTGGACAAAAGGGAAAGAACCCAGACCATCAGCTAAGGTCCCTAAATATATGCTAAGTTGATTAAACGAAGTGCGACTGCTTAGACAGCTAGGATGTTGGCTTGGAAGCAGCCATTCATTTAAAGAGTGCGTAACAGCTCACTAGTCGAGCGGTTGTGCGTGGATAATAATCGGGCATAAGCATATTACCGAAGCTATGGATTTCGTCGCAAGACGAAGTGGTAGGGGAGCATTCCAGTCTGCGCTGAAGATGTACTGTAAAGTATGTTGGAGCGGCTGGAAAAGCAGATGTAGGCATAAGTAACGATAAGACAGGTGAGAAACCTGTCCACCGATAGACTAAGGTTTCCTGATCAACGCTAATCGGATCAGGGTTAGTCGGGTCCTAAGGGTAAGCCGCGTGGCGATCCCGATGGATAACTGGTTAATATTCCAGTACCAGCGTGTACTGCGATGGAGTGACGGAGTAGTGAAAGATCCGCGTACGGACGGATGTGTACGTTAAAGGGTGTAGTTATATCTGCAGGTGAATAGCTTGTGGATGATGAACCTGACAGTACCATGAGCCTTCGGGCAAGTGGATAGTGATCCTAATCATACTTCCAAGAAAAACTTCTAAGCATCAGGTACACGGTGCCCGTACCTCAAACCGACACAGGTAGTCAAGGAGAGAATCCTAAGGTGCTCGAGTGATCCGTGGCTAAGGAACTAGGCAAATTAGACCTGTAACTTAGGGAAAAAGGTCTCCTGTCAGAAATGATAGGACGCAGATAAATGGCCCAGGCGACTGTTTAGCAAAAACACATGGCTTTGCGAAATCGAAAGATGATGTATAAGGCCTGACACCTGCCCGGTGCCGGAAGGTTAAGAGGGGGGGTTATTCGCAAGAAGAAGCTCTGAATTGAAGCCCCGGTAAACGGCGGCCGTAACTATAACGGTCCTAAGGTAGCGAAATTCCTTGTCGGGTAAGTTCCGACCTGCACGAATGGTGTAACGATCTGGGCACTGTCTCAGCCACGAGCTCGGTGAAATTGTAGTTCCGGTGAAGATGCCGGATACCCGCAACGGGACGGAAAGACCCCGTGAACCTTTACTATAGCTTAACATTGATTTTGGGTAAGTGATGTGTAGGATAGGTCGGAGACTTTGAACCGGCTTCGCTAGGAGTCGGGGAGTCGTCCTTGAAATACGACCCTTTATTTGCCTGGAACCTAATCCCGATAAATCGGGAGACATTGTTTGGCGGGTAGTTTGACTGGGGTGGTCGCCTCCAAAAGAGTAACGGAGGCTTCTCAAGGTGCCCTCAGCACGATTGGTAACCGTGCGTAGAGTGCAATGGCATAAGGGCGCTTGACTGTGAGACTGACAAGTCGATCAGGTACGAAAGTAGAGCATAGTGATCCGGTGGTTCCGCATGGAAGGGCCATCGCTCAAAGGATAAAAGGTACTCCGGGGATAACAGGCTGATCGCCGCCAAGAGCTCATATCGACGCGGCGGTTTGGCACCTCGATGTCGGCTCGTCACATCCTGGGGCTGGAGAAGGTCCCAAGGGTTCGGCTGTTCGCCGATTAAAGTGGCACGCGAGCTGGGTTCAGAACGTCGTGAGACAGTTCGGTCCCTATCTGTTGTGGGCGTAGGAGATTTGAGAGATCCTGACACTAGTACGAGAGGACCGTGTTGGACAGACCTCTAGTGTACCTGTTGTGGCGCCAGCTGCACCGCAGGGTAGCTATGTCTGGCAGAGATAAGCACTGAAAGCATCTAAGTGCGAAGCTTCGCTCAAGATGAGATCTCCCTTAAGGGTCGTCGTAGACTACGACGTTGATAGGCTGCAGGTGTAAAGGCGGTAACGTCAAAGCCGAGCAGTACTAATTACCCGTGAACTTTTAGAGTGCATTACTATTAACTTTCACACCCAATATGTTAAGATATTATCTGACTTAGGTCAGTAGTTCTTTAGGTGACTATAGCGGCGGGGTCCCACCTCTTCCCATTCCGAACAGAGAAGTTAAACCCGCCAGCGCCGATGGTACTGCATCAGTGGGAGAGTAGGTCGTCGCCGACTTTAATAAATCTGCCCCTCAGTTTTCTGAGGGGCTTTTTTATTATATTTGTTCGCCAACCAGAGAAAATGCAAAACCAGGAACAACCCGACAATAAACTCTTCCTCCCACAAGGAAATATCCTGTCGGAAACCCTCCTCCAGCTTTTCAGATATTCCAAACTAAACCAGCTTTATTCAAACTCAAGAAATAAAGACTACCTGTCTCTTATTAACTCCTTTCTCGATCTGCTTGACCTTAAGACAGATATCCCCGTGGATGATCTGAAAAACATCCCCTCCGAAGGCCCTTTCATCATAATCTCAAACCACCCTTACCGTGGCATCGATTCTATGCTCCTTATTAAACTACTGAGCCAGAAACGCCCCGATTTTAAACTTCTTGCAAGCCACCACCTCCAGGCTATTGAGCCAATAAAAGATATTATTATACCTGTTAATACAACAGAAGGAAATCAAAATAAAACTTCATCCTTCGCAGGTGTAAGGGAAAGCATTAACTACCTCAAGAAAGGACATTGTATTGGAATATTCCCGACTGCTGAAGACTCAAAACACTGGGACTCAGGCAAAATAATCCTCGATAATGAGTGGAAAACAACAGCACTCAAACTTGTAAAACTTGCAAAAGTACCGGTAATACCTGTTTATTTTCATGGAACTAATTCCCGGATACTTCACGTAATGCGACGTGCAACCCCTGTAATCCCAGGTTCGGAATTGCCACGAGAACTGATCAATAAACGAAAAAGAACAGTAAGCATACGTATAGGAACACCAATCTCACTTAAAGAGCAGGATGAATTTGACGATATCGCCTACTATGGCAGATATCTTAGAGCAAGGGTATATTCCCTGGGTGCAACTCTTGAAAGGAAAAAAATGGGAAATAACCGATTCATTGCAAGAACCGGTAGACAGGAAGAGATTGTTGAAGCAATCCCGGCAGATATATTAAATGAGGAGTTTGAAAAAATACGGCCTCATTATGAGCTTTTTACAACAAAAAACTATTCGGTCGTCTGCGCACCGGCACAGGTAATGCCTAAAATATTCCATGAGATAGGCAGGCTGCGTGAAATTACATTCAGAAGTGTCGGAGAAGGTACGAACAAGAGCATCGATATCGATGAATATGATTTCTATTATTACCATCTTTTTATCTGGGACTCAGACGAAAAAAGAATAGTTGGTGCCTACAGGATCGGGAAAGGCAAGGAAATAATGGAACTTTACGGGATTAAAGGCTTCTATATTAGTTCATTATTCAGAATAAGAAAGAAGTTTTCAGCCCAGCTTTCAGAATCACTTGAACTCGGAAGATCCTTTGTCGTTAAAGAATACCAGAAAAAAGCATTCCCGCTGTTCCTGCTGTGGAAAGGTATTATGTTCTTCCTCCTGGGACATTCAGATTACAGGTACCTCATAGGCCCGGTCAGCATAAGCAATGATCTGTCAGGTTTCTCGAAAAGCCTTATTGTAGATTTTATTAAGAATTATTTCTTCGACAATGACATGTCAAAGATGATAGTTCCAAAGAAGAACTTCAGGATTAAAAGGGATAAGGTTAAAGACCGTGAGATTCTGATAGACAGTTCGGAAAAAGACATAAATAAGATTGAAAAGATCATCATTGATATTGAGCCGGGATACAGGATACCGATACTGCTGAAGAAATATCTTGAGATAAATGGCAGGATAGTAGGTTTTAATGTAGATCCCAAATTCAATAACTGCCTCGACGGCCTGCTGATTCTCGATTTGTATTCAGTTCCTGTGGAATTTATCCAGGGACTTGCAAGGGAGATGAATGACCCGGCTATAATTGAAAGATTCAGGAAATAAAAAAGGGTGTCTTGCAGCACCCTTTTTTTTATCCTGGAATTAGCAGCCCTTTTACAGGGGAACTACTAATAGAACTTGTACCTTTTGTCGATTATGTTTGCTGATTTTCTAAGGGCATCGAATGCTTCATATGAGCCCCTGAGACTGTATGTTGCAGCAAGCCTGTCCTTCAGAAGTTTCAGGTCTTCTGATGAAGATTCAGTTACATTATTTACAGTAAGCATGAAGACACCGTTAGTACCTTTAACAGGACCGGCAAGTTTTCCTTTTTCAGCAGCTGTTGCAGCTCCAATCAGGGCCGGTTCAACACCAGCACCGGGTACTGAAAATGATCTGAAGTTGATCTGTGTTGCATCCTGTATCTGGATTCCCAGAGAAGTTGATATTGATTCAAGGCTGTTGCTGCCTTTAGCTGCAGCAGATAACTGCTCCATAATCTTCTCAGCTTTCTTGTCCTTTATTACATTATATCTTGCATCGCTTGAAACCTCTGTGAACGGGGCGATCCCTTCCTCAATTGCTTTCGTGCAGTAACCTACAACATATTTGTCACCAACTTCAAAAACTGCCTGCTGATTCTGGTCAAGAAGAATCTTGCCTGCTTCTGACTGGAACAATGCCATAATAAGCTGCCTTGGTTTATCAAGACCCGGGAGATTCTTCTGTGCAGGGGTTATTCCGTTAGCGATCCTTTTATTAAGTTTTTGATCTGCAATGGCTTTATTAAACTTCTCGTAAGTATTGTTATTCCCTGCAAACATACTGGCCTCTGAATAAATCTTCTGGTTGGTGAGGTTGCTCGGGATGACTTTCCTGTCAACAATACCAAGGTCATATTTCCTCTCTTTTTTGGAAACATCCATTACCTCGATTATATGTACGCCAAAGCTTGTTTCAATAACCTTCAGGTCTCCTTTTTTAGCTGTGAAGCATGCATTATTGAACGGGGTAACCATCATTCCTTCCCTGAACCAGCCAAGATCACCACCAGCCTGTGCTGATCCCTGGTCGTCGGAATTTGACTGTGCGATAAGTGCAAAAGGAAGACCTTTCTTTATCAGCCCCATGAGACTGTCGGCTTTTGCCTTGGCATTCTCAAGTGTCAGGTTTGACTTGGGTGAGATCAGGATATGTCTTGCATGAACTGAATCCGGCCTGTCAGCAACGTCAATAAGTCTTGCAAGCTTATATGAACCGTTCTCAAGATAAGGACCGAATACTTTTGTTTTATTCTCTTCCTTTACAAACTTTTTGAGGGTGTCGGGGATAGCTGAAAGATTAACATAAGCACCTGTATACCTCGAGTCTGAAGTTGAATTTATATACTGTACAGGGTTATCGCTTGTCTCAAATTCAGTTTTCGCCTTGTTTATCCACTGCTCCGACTGCCTGTAATCATCCTCTGATGGGCTGATGTCGAAGGTTACATACTCGATGTCCCTGCTTATGCTTCTTTTATAAGACTCTTTATGTTTATCATAATAGCTACGAAGATCACTTTCTGATATCCAGACTGCACTGTCGGGAATCGATGAATAGCTCTTCATTACATAACTGAAGTCGGCTGTTCTTGAATTTGTTTTGCTTTCAAATTCAGCCTGTTTGGAGGTTACGTAAAGACCTTTTGAAACAAGGGAGTTGTATTTTGAACCCAGCCTGTCGGTTACGATCTGGTTTTCAAAGAACATCCAGTATTTCTTGGCGGTTTCATCAGTTTCAGTGTTCTTCAGGAACTGAACGAGGTAGGCTTTGTTGAACTTACCGGTAGTCCTGTCAGTGAACATCTGTCTGACAACAGGGTGAGGATCGTTTCCGAGAACAAGCTCATCCACTTCCTGGTCTGTGACATCAATTCCAAGATCATTATAATGTGCATCCAGGACCTTTTCCCTTATTATTTCATTCCAGGTCTGCTCCCTGAGGGACTCTGAGGTTTTCTCATCGATAGTCTGGTTTCCCGAAAGTTTGTAGATCTCCTGGAGACTCTGTACCCTGGCTTCAAAATCCTGGTACGATAGACGTTCCCCATTTATCAGACCGATCTCATAATACTTGTTCTGACGAATCCTCTGACTTCTGCCCCTTCCAAAAAAGTCACTTATCACGAAAATGAAAAGAGAAAGCCCGATTACAGATGCCACAAGGACTCCGGCTCTTTCCCTCAGAAATTGAAGTGCTGACATGAAAATTAGTTTATTTATTAATATTTAAGTTATTCTGTCTGAAAATACAGGCGACAAATATAACAAAATTCAATTTATATCAAGATGCCTATACCATTATTATATGGGTAGCTGACTTAAGCTCCTGGAGTTGTTTCAAAATTAAGATGACCGGCATGGTGATTGATTCTTTACAGAATTTTCAATTTAACCCGGTCCGGTACCTGAAAACAAGCTTATTTAATCTAAAATTTCATAAAAAACTATGAAAAATGTAAAAAATACGGGGGTAATGCAATAAAAAAATGAAAAAAATGGAAAATAAATGGAAAAAACAGGGGTGAAATTCAAAAATAGTGTAATTTTGAAGAAATTTTATTGAAAAAACTATGGCAGAATTAAGATTTAGCGCATTAAGAGAGGTTTTTGGTAGGAAACCTCTTGAAGTGGAGGCCCCTTCACAGGAAATGTCAGATTTCTTCGGTACGAATGTTTTTGACCTTCCCAAAATGGAAAGGTATCTTACCAAGGAAGCTTTTAAAGCTGTTAAAACAGCTATCGAAACAGGAACATCTATAAACAGGCAGATTGCCGACCAGGTTGCTACCGGTCTTAAAGCATGGGCACTTGAAAAAGGTGCAACTCATTACACACACTGGTTCCACCCGCTTACTGATGCCACTGCCGAGAAACATGATACCTTCCTCGAACGCAATAATGAAGGCAGAATGATTGAAACTTTCTCAGGAAACCTGCTGGTTCAGCAGGAACCCGACGCCTCAAGCTTTCCAAGCGGTGGTATAAGGAATACTTTCGAAGCCAGGGGCTATTCGGCATGGGACGTTTCTTCCCCGGCATTCATTGTCGGCACAACTCTTTGTATACCCACTGTTTTTATTTCATATACAGGCGAAGCACTCGATTACAAGACTCCACTGCTGAGGGCACTTGGGGAACTTGACGCCGCTGCAGTAAAAGTATGCCAGTATTTCGACAGGGATGTTACACGTGTAAATGCAACTCTTGGCTGGGAGCAGGAGTACTTCCTTATAGACGAGGCCCTGTATTATGCAAGGCCCGACCTTATGCTCGCCGACAGGACACTGATGGGTCACCAGTCATCAAAAGACCAGCAGCTCTCAGATCATTATTTTGGTTCGATACCTGAAAGGGTGCTTTCATTCATGAAAGATTTTGAATTTGAAGCATATAAACTCGGAATCCCGGTAAAAACCCGTCATAATGAGGTTGCACCGAACCAGTTCGAATGTGCGCCAATTTTTGAGGAAGTTAACCTTGCCGTCGATCATAACCAGCTCATTATGGATCTTATGAGGAGGGTTGCTAGGAAACATAAGTTCAGGGTGCTTTTCCACGAAAAACCTTTTGCCGGAATAAACGGATCAGGCAAGCATAACAACTGGTCGATGGCTACGAATACTGGTGTAAACCTGCTTTCACCTGGAAAGAATCCGAAAACAAACCTCCAGTTCCTTACTTTCCTTGTTAACGTAATCAAGGCTGTAAATGATAACCAGGCTCTCCTTGCCGCAAGCGTTATAAATGAGCCAAACTCACATCGTCTTGGCGGACACGAAGCTCCTCCGGCTATTATGTCAGTTTTCCTTGGAAGTTATCTCTCCGGTATACTTGAAGATATTGTATCCAAAGTAACAGACAGGAAGATGACCCCGGCATTGAAAACAGAGCTAAAGCTTGGTGTTGGCAAAATTCCTGAAATACTTCTCGATAATACAGACAGGAACAGGACCTCTCCATTCGCATTCACAGGAAACAGGTTCGAATTCAGGGCTGTCGGTTCATCAGCTAACTGTGGTGCTGCAATGATAGTACTTAATGCCGCTGTTGCCCGTCAGCTTACAATCTTCGGGCAGGAGGTTGACGCTATTATTAAGAAAGGAAGAAAGAAAGACGAGGCAATATTCCAGGTTCTCAAGAAATACATAGTTGAATCGCAAAGGATAAGGTTTGAAGGAGACGGATACAGCGATGAGTGGCTGAAAGAAGCTGCTAAAAGAGGACTCCATAATATAAAAAGTGTGCCTGAAACACTTGGCCAGTATCTTACACCCTCAGCAAGAGAAGTGCTTGTATCAACTAATATCCTTACCGAAAAAGAACTCGAGAGCAGGGTCGAGGTTGAATATGAAAAGTTCATCAAAAAGGTTCAGATCCAGGCAAGAGTTCTGGGAGATCTTGCGATAAACCATATAGTACCTACAGGTATCACTTATATGACTTCGCTGATTGAGAATGTAAAAGGATTGAGAGAGGTGTTTAATGACACTGAATACGAGAGACTTGCAGGCGCAAGAAAAGAAGTTATAATAACAATCTCAGACCATATCACTGCAATCAAGAAACTTGTTCACGATATGATCGAGGAGAGAAAGAAAGCAAACAAAATTGCTGATCTTGGAAAGAAAGCCCTGGCTTATGAAAGCAAGGTCAAGCCATATCTTGATGAGATAAGAGATCATATCGACAGGCTCGAACTAATTGTCGATAATGAGATATGGCCGCTTCCTAAATACAGGGAACTGCTTTTCACAAGATAAACCGGTTTTCATAGAATGGTTGGTTTTGAGGGGACGTTTGGGAAAACGTCCCTTTTCTTTTGATAATATATAACACCAGCCCCCGTTAGTATTAATATCTTTTTGTCAAAATTGATTACATTTACCCGTTATTGGTGAATTTCTGATGAGGACCCGGACAGCATATCTACTCGCGATATTACTTATCTTCTCCCAGGCGGCTGCCGCCCAGAAAAGAAAGGCCGACAAGGCATATGAATTTTTCAAATCGGGAGAGTATTTTGAAGCGATAGATTATTTCAAGGACGCATATTCAAAGGCAAAGGATAAGAATATCAAGACAGAAATGGTCTTCATGGTATCTGAATGCTACCGGCTCATGAACGATCCAAAGAATGCAGAAACCTGGTACAAAAAAGCTGTAAGGTCTGCCTATACAAAACCGGAAGCCCAGTACTGGTATGCCGACGCTGTAAAGAAAAACGGAAGATACCAGCAGGCCGCTGATGAATTCAGGAAATACAAGCAACTTGTTCCAGGTGACCCCAGGGCCGACCAGCAGATCCGTTCCTGTGAACTGGCAGCTGAATGGCTCAGGAATCCAGAAGCATACAGGGTGGATGAGATGAGGGATATTAACTCAAAAGACGATGATTTCAGCCCTGCATATGCCCGCGATGATTTCGGAATCATATATTTCACATCATCAAGGGACGATGCTATGGGAAACAAGACCCATGGCGCGACAGGTCAGAGTTTCACAGATATATTCGAAAGCCGTATAGACAAGAAAGGAAAATGGAGTATTCCTTCTCCGGTTGAAGCTCTTAACAGCGATTTTGAAGATGGAACTCCAAATTTTAGCAGTGATTACAGGGAGATTTATTTCACGAGATGTGAAGCCGGGAAAAGAGAGAAGAAAGGATGTAAGATAATGCATTCGAACCGGAAGGGCGAAGGCTGGGATTCACCAAAGAACATTGAGATACTTTCAGATTCATCCGTGGCTGCGCACCCTGCTATCTCACCAGACGGCCTGACACTCTATTTCGTTTCTGACATTGCAGGGGGTTTTGGAGGAAAAGACATCTGGTTCGTAACCAGGGAATCAAAAACCGCACCATGGTCAAAGCCCAAAAATGCCGGTCCGGATATAAATACAAGGGGAGATGAGCTTTTTCCTTATGTAAGAAGCAACGGGTTGCTTTATTTTGCCTCTGACGGGCACATAGGAATGGGAGGTCTGGATATATACAAGGCTGTTGCCCAGCCCGAAGGTTCATGGCTTGTGCAGAACATGAAAGCACCTATTAACAGCAGCGCGGATGACTTCGGGATAACTTTCCAGGATGGAAACGAAGCCGGGGTTTTCAGTTCAACACGCAAGGGGAAAGCAAATGACGAACTCTACTCTTTCGAACTGCCACCTCTCAGGTTCAATGTTGCCGGACTTGTTAAAGATGAAAAGACCGGATTACCCATCCAGGGTTCTACAGTTCAGCTTATAGCAAGTGATGGTACGAACTTCGAGACTCAGACAGGTAACAGCGGTGACTTTAAATTCACCCTTAAACCTGCTGTCGATTATATCTTTCTTGCATCTAAAAAAGGCTACCTGAATGGTAAGGAGAAAGAGACAACAAAAGGGCAGGAAAAGAGTCGCGACTTCATGGTTACTATTCTCCTGACAGCCATCGATAAACCTATCGAACTTCAGAATATATTCTATGACTTTGATAAATGGGATCTCCGTCCCGAGTCGATGGTAACGCTCGACAAGCTCGTAGAAACACTGAATGACAACCCGACTGTAACAATAGAGCTCAGGTCCCATACAGACTCCAGGGCTGCCGAGGATTACAATATGACCTTATCGCAGAAAAGGGCACAGTCGGTTGTAGATTACCTCGTGTCGAAAGGCATAGAGATTGAAAGACTTACTGCAAAAGGATATGGTGAATCGAGCCCGAGAGTTGCGGATGCCGAAACAGCAGCACAGTATCCTTTCCTGAAAGCAGGAACCGTACTTAATGAGCAGTTTATAAATACACTGCCAAACGAAGAGCAGAAGGAAATAGTACACCAGCTTAACAGGAGAACTGAATTCAAGGTTCTCAGAACGGACTACCAGTCACCGAAAAAATAAGAGCAAACTCCTGCCCCTTACAGCTTAGTAAGGGGCTTTTTTTCTAAATTAGCACCATATTTCTCAATGAAACCGGGATCAAGATATTCAGAGCGCGGCGTATCATCCTCAAAAGAGGATGTGCATAAAGCCATATCGTCTGTCGATAAAGGCATCTTTCCGCGGGCATTCTGTAAAATCGTTCCGGATCTACTCGGAGGCGATGAGAAATTCTGCAATATTATGCATGCTGATGGAGCCGGCACTAAATCCTCTCTGGCATACATCTACTGGAAGGAGACAGGAGACCTTTCTGTATGGAAGGGAATCGCACAGGACGCCATTGTAATGAACACTGATGACCTTCTTTGTGTAGGTGTAAGTAGTAATATGCTGCTCTCCTCCACAATAGGAAGGAATAAGAATCTTATTCCAGGAGAAGTAATATCAGCCATAATATCAGGTACTGAAGAGACCCTTGCCGAACTCCGTGAGCTAGGTGTGGGCATATGGTCTACAGGTGGTGAAACTGCTGATGTCGGCGATCTTGTAAGAACCATAATAGTCGATTCAACCGTTGTGGCAAGAGCCAGGAGAGATGAAATTATTTCAAATGATAGGATAACTCATGGTGATGTAATTGTGGGTCTATCATCGACGGGACAGGCGAACTATGAGAAGAGCTATAACGGTGGAATGGGAAGCAATGGATTAACATCGGCACGTCACGATGTTTTCGCAAATTACCTCGCTACAAAGTACCCCGAAAGCTTTGATCCATCAATACCTGGTGATCTTGTTTATGCAGGTAAACTCAGGCTCACAGATGCTATTGAAGGACTTGGAATTGATGCCGGTAAACTTGTACTTTCACCAACACGAACCTATGCACCGGTTGTAAGCAAGGTTCTGGGTTCCTTCAGGAAGAAGATTCACGGTATGGTCCATTGCAGTGGCGGGGGACAAACCAAGATCCTTCATTTTATTGATAAGCTTCATGTTGTAAAGGATAATATGTTCGACCTGCCGCCTTTATTCAAAATTATCCAGGAACAGTCAGGTACTCCATGGGAGGAAATGTATCGTGTTTTCAACATGGGTCACAGGTTTGAGATTTATACAGATGAAAAAACAGCCGAAGAGATAATCGGGATCTCTTCATCGTTTAATATCCAGGCAAAGGTTATAGGACATGCCGAAGCTGCATCTTCAAGGAAACTGACAGTTAAATCCGCATTCGGAACCTTCATCTACTAGTGCTTTAACATGTTCCTGCACTTTCCGGCAGTGCTTCCTGAACCCTTCATACCCTTGCTCCTTTCCCCCAATTTTACTATCTTTGCACCCTGAAATTCAAATCTTATGGCAAATAATATTATTCTCGAGAGACTCGAAGGGGTGAAGAAGAGATTTGTTGAAGTAGGGGAGCTCCTTACCCAGCAGGATATTCTCTCGGATATGAAGAAATATGTTAAACTGAACAAGGAATACAAGGACCTCCAGCCAATTATTGAGTCATACGAAAAATATAAGCTTACACTTGAGAACATTGCAAGTGCAAAGGATCTCCTTTCAACTGAGAAGGATGAGGAGATGAGGGAAATGGCAAAGGCAGAACTTGATGAGATGACAGCCAGGATACCGGAAATGGAGGAGGAGATTAAACTCCTGCTGATTCCTGCTGATCCTGAGGATGCCAAGGATGCCGTTCTTGAGATAAGGGCCGGTACAGGTGGTGACGAAGCCAGCCTGTTTGCCGGAGACCTTTTCAGGATGTACTCGAAATATTGTGAAAACCGCGGCTGGAAAACTGAGGTTAATAATTACTCTGAAGGTACAGCAGGCGGATATAAGGAGATTGTAATAAGTGTTTCAGGCGAAGGAGTTTACGGAATCCTGAAATATGAATCCGGTGTACATCGCGTACAGAGAGTACCACAGACCGAAACACAAGGGCGTATTCATACATCAGCTGCTTCAGTTGTTGTACTACCCGAAGCAGACGAGGTGGACGTTGAGATAAGGAATGAAGATATAAGGAAAGACACCTACTGTTCATCAGGTCCTGGCGGCCAGTCAGTGAACACAACCTATTCAGCCATAAGGCTCACACATATTCCCACGGGCATTGTTGTTACCTGCCAGGATGAGAAATCACAGCTTAAGAACTACGATAAAGCTCTTAAAGAACTTAGAACACGTCTTTATAACCTCGAGTACCAGAAGTATCTTGATGACATCTCGAAAAAGAGAAAGACTATGGTCTCAACAGGTGACCGCTCTGCAAAGATCAGGACATATAACTACCCTCAGGGAAGGATGACAGATCACCGTATCAACTATACAGTTTATAACCTGCCTTCTATACTCGATGGCAATATCCAGGAAGTACTTGATAAACTTCAGATGGCAGAGAACGCTGAAAGACTTAAAGAAAGTAATATAGAGTAAAGAACTTACAATGAACCATTCACAGCTATTCGCAAACATAAAGAAAAAGCATTCATTCCTCTGTGTCGGACTTGATTCTGAACCCGATAAGCTACCGGCAGTTGTAATGAAATCAAAGGATCCGGTATTTGAATTCAACAGGAGGATTATAGATGCGACACATAAGTATGCGGTTGCCTACAAGCCTAATGTTGCTTTCTATGAATGTAATGGTTCGAAAGGCTGGGATACACTGCAGCACACGGCTGAATATATTAAGGAGAACTATCCGGAGATATTTCTTATTGCAGACGCTAAAAGAGGTGACATTGGAAACACATCCAAGATGTACGCAATGGCTTTCCTGAAGAATATGCCTTTTGACGCTGTTACGGTAGCCCCTTATATGGGGGAAGATTCGGTTACTCCCTTTCTTTCATATGAAGATAAATGGGTTGTCCTGCTTGCTCTTACCTCAAATAAGGGTGCCAGTGACTTCCAGTATCATAATGAGGATGGAATTAAGCTTTTTGAAAGAGTGCTTACAGTATCCCAGAAATGGGGAAATGTAAACAACCTTATGTTTGTTGTTGGCGCCACACGTGCTGAGATGCTCAAGGACATAAGGAAGATAACACCCGACCACTTCCTGCTGGTTCCCGGGGTGGGTGCCCAGGGTGGCAGCCTCGAAGAGGTTGTTAAATACGGGATGAACTCTTCCTGCGGTCTTCTTGTCAATTCATCAAGGGGAATAATCTTCGCCGACAGTACACCCGGCTTCGACAAAGTTGCAGGGGAGAAGGCTGAAGAGATGCAGTTGGAAATGGAAAAGTACCTGCTTGAAAGAGGTTTAATCTAGTTTCATTGTCAGGCTGTCCGTCAGTCTGATTTTCAGCAGAATTATAAGTATCTGATACTTGACGGTGTCCCTGCCGTTTAGTATATTTATTGTCTCGCTTGTTTTTTACTTGTGCGGCAATGAAGGAAGAATTTCTCCATTTCATATGGAAATATGGCCTATATGATGCATCCAGGCTAAAGGATAGTAATGGTAACAATATTATTGTTATACAACCGGGTGAGTATAACAGGGATGCCGGTCCCGATTTTTTCAATTCACGTGTCAGGATAGGGGATACCGAATGGGCAGGTAACGTCGAAATCCATATAAAGTCCTCCCATTTTGAAACACACGGGCATCATCGCGATCATGCTTTCGACAATGTAATACTCCATGTTGTTTCTGTCAATGATAAAAGGACAAGGAATGCGAGGGGGAGGGAAATCCCCACTCTTGAGATCAGCTGCGATGAAGCAGTAAGTGAAAAATACACGGAATTATTGTCAAACCCGGCAACTATTGCCTGTGAGAATCATCTGGAATCAATTGATAAATTTTTTATTAATCAATGGCTCCAGGCCCTGATGGTTGAAAGACTTGAAAGTAAGTGCAGTTATGCAGGTGATATTTTCAAGGAAACCGGCAATGACTGGGATGAGACATTCTACAGGTTGCTTTCAAGGTATTTCGGATTCAGGGTGAACACAGATCCTTTTGAGCTAATGGCAAGAGCGTTACCCTTCAGGTTGATAAGAAAGCATGCCGATAACCCGTTCCAGGTTGAAGCGCTGCTGTTTGGCACTGCAGGTATGCTTGATGAAGGACTGTTCAGGAATACCGCGAAGGACAGCTATTATAATGATCTTGCAAGGGAGTTCAGGATGCTGAAGGCTAAATATTCAATATCGCCTGTTCATGGCTGGCTATGGAAGTTTGGCAGGCTCAGGCCTGTTAACTTTCCTACAGTAAGGATCTCACAACTCGCTGCAATGTTAGGTACTGCCGGAGGACTATTTTCGAGGGTTATTTCAACCGGAAGTATCACTGAACTGAGAAAACTGTTTGAAGTATCAGCATCCGAATACTGGGCAGATCATTACATTTTCGGAAAGAAAAGCCCGGGGAAGTCACGTGCAACAGGTGATGCCTCTGTAGACCTTCTGCTTATTAATGCTGTTATACCAGTCATTTTCTTCTATGGGAGAGTAAGGGGAGAGCCGGCTCTCCGAGATAGGGCGCTGGATCTTCTTGACGCTATAGACGCTGAAAACAATGCAATTATAAGGGATTGGATCACAGCGGGTATTGACCCGGTATCAGCTTCTGACAGCCAGGCCCTGCTTCAGCTCAGGCTTGAATACTGCCGTAAACGACGTTGTCTTGATTGCAGAATCGGCACAAGGATTATTACATGCGGGTGGAAACTTAAACTGCCGGAACAGACAATACTCGAGCCATAATAAAATCGGGCTTTTCAATATGCAGATTCCGGATGTTCTCGCTTCAATGTTGACGAATTCCATGATTTGTTTGATAAACAGCAGAATAATTACATCACTTCACGCAACGACAGGCCCCTGTTTAACGTCTTTTAATTGAGCTGACAGAAATTTGCCTGCCTGTTATTTTTTTTGCATGATTTTGTGAAGCCGGGGGCAATAAGCAGCATATATATTTAGTTATCAAATTAAAAAAAAATCGAATTGTTTGATGTTTTACATAAAAAAGTGTTATTTTTGCGTTCCAAAATTGGAGACTCGGTATACATTTGGATAAACAATATATTAATTAAGGATATGTATTTGACAACAGAGAAGAAGCAGGAGTTATTCAAATCTTTTGGAACATCGGAGGTTGATACCGGTACGGCTGAAGGACAGATTGCCCTTTTTTCCTATCGCATTAATCATCTCACAGAGCATCTCAAGAAGAACAAGGGAGATTTCAGTACCCAGAGGGCACTTATCAAACTTGTTGGAAAAAGGAGAAGGCTACTCGATTACCTGAGAGTTAAGGATATCAACAGATATCGTGAAATTATAAAAGCGCTGAAATTACGCAAATAAGAAAAAAGGCAATGCTGAATTGCCTTTTTTCATAACAATCTAATTACTGCGTAATTTCGTTTCCTATTAAATTTTTTAATCATGTTCAAAATATTTCAAAAAACCATTGATCTCGGAGACGGGAGAACCATTACTCTTGAGACTGGTAAACTTGCACGTCAGGCCGACGGCGCCGTTTTGGTAAAGATGGGAAAGACAATGCTTCTTGCCACTGTTGTATCGGCAAAAGAAGCAAAGGAGGATACTGACTTCATGCCTCTTTCAGTTGAGTATAAAGAAAAATATGCTTCATCCGGAAGGTTCCCCGGGGGATTCATGAAAAGAGAATCCAAGCCATCGGATTATGAGATACTTATCTCACGACTGGTTGACAGGGCGCTCAGACCACTTTTCCCTGATAATTATCACGCCGAAACATTTGTTACAATAAACCTTATATCGGCAGAGAAAGACATAATTCCTGATGCACTTGCAGGTCTTGCTGCTTCTGCAGCCCTTGCAGTATCAGATATTCCTTTCAACGGACCTATTTCAGAAGTCAGGGTGGCAAGGGTTAACGGAACACTTATTGTGAATCCGACAGCAACCCAGCTGAAAGAAGCCGATATTGACCTTATGGTTGGTGCAACCTACGATAACATAATGATGGTTGAGGGCGAACTCAGGGAAGTTTCAGAAGCAGACATGCTTGAAGCCCTTAAGGTTGCCCATAATGCAATCAAACTCCAGTGCAAAGCCCAGATGGAATTTGCCGAAGAGGTTGGATCAACTGTAAAGCGTGAATATTGTCACGAAGAGAATGATGAGGACCTGAGAAAGAAGGTATGGGACGAGACTTATGAGAAATGTTACCAGGTAGCAAAAAATCTTTCTGCAGACAAACATAAGAGAACTGATGCTTTTGAGGAGGTTGTAAAGGAATTCCTTTCACAATTCACTGAGGAGAATCCGGTTAATGAGGCGATGGTAAAAAGATATTACCACGACGTTCACAAAGAGGCAGCAAGAAGACTTGTTCTCGACGAGAACGTTCGTCTCGACGGGAGGAAAACAGACGAGATCCGTCCGATCTACTGCGAGATTGACCCGCTTCCTGCAACACACGGATCATCTCTTTTCACAAGGGGTGAAACACAGTCGCTTACAACAGTTACACTGGGTACCAAACTCGATGAAAAGATAATTGATGAAGTACTGAACAAGGGTACTGAAAAATTTACCCTTCACTATAACTTCCCTCCATTTTCAACTGGAGAAGCAAAACCGGCAAGAGGCATAAGCAGGAGGGAGATTGGACATGGTAACCTGGCACACAGGGCGCTTAAGAACATGCTGCCTCCCGAAACCGAGAATCCATATGCTGTAAGGGTTGTTTCTGATATCCTCGAGTCAAACGGCTCTTCATCAATGGCTACTGTATGTGCCGGAACACTGGCTCTTATGGATGCAGGCATCCAGATCCGCAAGCCTGTTTCAGGTATAGCAATGGGTTTGATTACAGACAAGAATTCAAGCAAATATGCCATTCTTTCTGATATCCTCGGAGATGAGGATCATCTTGGAGACATGGACTTCAAGGTTACAGGTACCCGTGACGGTATCACTGCAACCCAGATGGATATAAAGGTTGACGGCCTTAGTTATGATGTGCTTGAGAAAGCTCTTGAACAGGCAAGGAAAGGCAGACTTCATATTCTTGGTATTATGGAGCAGACAATAGCTGAACCGCGTCCTGAACTTAAGCCTCATGCACCAAGGATCGAAATGCTTACAATTCCGAAGGATATGATCGGGGCACTGATTGGCCCTGGTGGAAAAGTTATCCAGGAGATACAGCGCGAGACAGGAACAACGATTGTTGTTGAAGAGAAGAATGGTTGCGGCGATGTAAATATCTTCGGTGAAAACAAGGATGCAATTACAGCTGCACTTGACTGGGTTAAGAAAATTGTTGCTGTTCCTGAAGTAGGACAGATTTACAAGGGAAAAGTGAAATCAATTGTTCAGTTTGGTGCTTTCGTAGAGATACTGCCAAACAAGGATGGGCTGCTTCACATTTCAGAAATTGAATGGAGGAAGCTCAATACAGTGGATGAAGTGCTCAAGGAAGGCCAGGAAGTAGAGGTCAAACTTATTGATGTTGACCCCAAAACCGGTAAACTTAAACTTTCAAGAAAAGTTCTCCTGCCACGTCCTCCAAGGACAGAGAAAGATGAGAACCAGGAAAAAGACGGACATCATCATGATAAGGGATCTCATCATCACGAAAGGCATGAAAGGCACGACAAGCACGATAAACACGACAAACACGAAAAGAATTAATAAACAAGCCGCACATTGATGCGGCTTTTTTCTTTTTATTCCATATCCTTTTCTAAATTTGATTTACGCGAAGTGATAATTCCAGGTATGCGGATAAAATTTAATTACGTTGTTATTGAGGGCAATATCGGGGCAGGCAAGACTACCCTGGCTACCAGGATTGCTGAACAATTCAATGCACGGCTTATCCTCGAAAAATTTGCCGACAACCCCTTTCTTCCAAAATTCTACGACGATCCTGAAAAATACTCCTTTCCACTCGAGCTGTCATTCCTGGCAAGCAGGTACAGGCAGCTTAAAGAGGAACTTGTTGAGCAGGACCTTTTCAAATCGTTTACAGTGGCAGATTATTACTTCATGAAGTCGCTGGTTTTCGCAGCATCCACCCTTACCGGCGATGAGTATAATCTTTACAGGCAGATCTTCTACATTATCTACGGGTCACTACCCCGCCCGGATATATACGTTTACCTTCATCTCAGGCCCGAAAGACTTCTTGAAAACATTGAGAAACGGGGAAGGAACTATGAGCAGTCAATTACAGCTGACTACCTGAAGAAGGTCCAGGATTCATATTTTACATTCTTCAGGCAAAATCCTGATAACAAGTATCTTATACTGGATGTAAATGATATTGATTTTGTTGCAAATGAAAATCATTACACAAAGATTATAGATGCAATTTTTTATGACGATTACCCTCCAGGGGTGAATAAACTCATTCTTTAATTCTGAAGGGTACTAATAAAGATGAACTATTTTTTTTAAATTTGCATGAAATTGTTAATTTTACCATATTGTTGATTGTAAATCAAGTAAATCAAATCATAAACAATAAATCTTTTAACCATGAAAAAATTCAGTAGCTATTTTATCCTATTACTTGCAGCAGCTGTTATGGTCAGTTGCAGTGGCTTGAATAAGATGAAAAAGAACGCAAACCTGGTAAAATATGAAGTTACCCCTAAAGTTCTTGAGACTCATGCAGGCCAGGTTGAAGTGACCATCAAAGGCAGCTATCCGCAGAAGTATTTCGATAAGAAGACCGTGCTTGAAATTACCCCGGTCCTTACTTATGACGGCGGTGAAACAGCTTTTGACAAGGTTTCAAAGCAGGGTGAAAGCGTTCAGCAGAACAACCAGTCAATTTCTAACATGTCAGGTGGCAATTTCACCTATACAAGCAAGATTCCTTACAAGGATGCAATGAAACTATCTCAGCTTGTTGTCAGGGTTAAAGCTACAAGAGGTAAAACTGTTCTTGATTTTGACCCGGTTAAAATTGCCGACGGTGTTATTGCAACTTCAACCCTTGTTGAGCTTATGCCAAAACCAATGCTCATGGCTGACAAGTATGTAAGGGTAACCCCTGAATCACAGGCAGCTGATATCAAGTATCTCATCAACCAGTCAGACATCCGCAGCACAGAACTTACAAAAGAAGAGATAAAGCTTCTGAAAGATTATATCAAGCAGGTAAGCACAGACCAGAACCGCCAGTTTAAATCAGCTGAGATCAGTTCATATGCTTCTCCTGATGGTAAATTTGATCTGAACGAGAAACTTGCAGGCAAACGCGGAACAACAGCCGACAAATTCATCAAGAAAGAATTTACAAAAATTGATGCAGCTAAAGCTGAAGGTTTCTTTAATGAAAAGACAACCGCAGAAGACTGGGATGGTTTCAAAGCTGAGCTTGAGAAATCAACAGTACAGGATAAAGACCTTATCCTGAGGGTTCTTTCAATGTACTCAGATCCTGACGTACGTGAGAAAGAGATCAAGAACATGTCTGCAGCATTCGAAGTTCTGAAAACTGACATCCTTCCAAAATTAAGAAGGTCAAAATTCATGCTTAACGTTGATAAGATCGGCCGCAGCGACGAACAGATTCTTGCACAGATCAAATCAGATCCGAAAGCTCTTTCAATTGAAGAACTGCTCTACGCAGCAACTCTTACAAAAGACATGAATGAGAAACTCTCATTCTACCAGACAGCTTCAGAACTCTTCCCGAAATGCATAAGGGCTGCCAATAACATCGGCTACTGCTACATTGCACTTGGTAAAGCTGACGAAGCAATCGCTGCACTCGAAAAAGCAAAAGCTATTGATAACAATGATTTCGTTAAAAACAACCAGGGCTTTGCTTACCTCATGAAAGGTGACGTTGCAAAAGCTGAAGAATATTTCAATTCAATGGCTACAGCTACAGCCGAATCCAAATTCGGTCTTGGTATCATTGCCCTTAAAAATGGCAAATACGATGCAGCAGTTAACTATTTTGGAACAGAACCATGCCATAACCTTGCATTGGCTCTCCTTCTCAAAGGCGACGTTAACAAAGCAAAAGTTACACTCGAGAGCATGAAGGAACTGTGCAAGTGCGGTAAGCCTTCTTATCTCAAGGCTGTTATCGGTGCACGTCTCGACGACAGGAACTATGCATTCAATAACCTCCGTGAGGCTATCGGTATGAAAGCTGACTGGAAAGCATATGCAAAAACTGACCTCGAGTTTGCAAAATATTTCAACGACGATACTTTCAAAGGTATTGTTCAGTAACAGAAACTGATTTAAAAAAAAGGTGCCTTCAAAAGGCACCTTTTTTTATATACTGACGTTCAGTTTTCTCCAGATTTCCCAGAGTACTATCCCTGCACTTACTGCAATATTAAAGGAATGTTTGGTTCCGAACTGGGGTATCTCAAGCCACCCGTCACATTCATTGATCACCTCCTGGGAGACACCTTCAATTTCATGTCCGAAAATGACAGCATATTTTTCTTTGCCTGACAGAACCAGATCCTGCAACTCGCATGATCCTTCCACCTGTTCAACGGCAATTACTTTGTAGCCTTCTGTTTTCAGTTTCTTTACAGCATCAACAGTTTCGGTTATATATTCCCATTTTACAGATTCTGTCGCCCCAAGGGCGGTTTTCTGAATATCACGATGCGGAGGTGTAGCGGTAATGCCACAGAGAATAATCTTCTCGATAAGGAAGGCATCGGCTGTCCTGAATACCGAACCTACATTGTTATGGCTCCTTACATTATCAAGAACGAGTACGAGCGGCATCTTTTCCGATGCTGCAAATTCTTCAGCTGTCTTCCTGCCCAGCTCTTCATTCAGCCGTTTCCTCATTCCCAGTTTTTTAACGAAATTAGTCAAAATATCCTTTAATTTTTCTATTTTGGAGTCGCATACTTGGCTGGAAATAATCTAAAAAATAACCATATGAACATTCACGAATTCCAGGGAAAATCGATACTCAGGGCTTATGATGTAGACATCCAGGAAGGCTTTGTAGCTGAAAATCCTGACCAGGCGATAATGGTAGCCGGTGAACTTGAGAAGAAATTCGGGTCAAAGTATTTTGTTGTGAAAGCACAGATACACGCTGGTGGAAGGGGTAAGGGTGGTGGAGTAAAACTTGCTAAATCAATTGCCGAAGCCGGTGAACTTGCAGGTAAAATAATCGGTATGCAGCTTGTTACACCACAGACCGGTGCTGCAGGGAAGAAGGTCAACCGCGTTCTTATAGCGCAGGATGTTTATTATAAGGGTGAAAGTGAAATAAAGGAATTCTACATAAGTCTTCTTCTCAACCGCAACACCGGACGGCATGTTGTTATGTACTCAACGGAAGGAGGTATGGACATTGAGGAGGTTGCGGAAAAGACCCCCGAAAGGATATTCAGGGAGGAAATAGATCCATCAACGGGCCTGCTACCATTCCAGGCAAAGAATATTGCCTTTAACCTTGGATTGTCGGGTAAAGCAAATAAGAACATGCAGACTTTCCTTGCTGGAATCTATGAAGCATATATTGGATGTGATGCACAGCTTCTTGAGATAAACCCGGTTCTGAAAACAAGCGATGACAGGATACTTGCTGTTGATTCAAAGATAGTTCTTGACGATAATGCACTTTACAGGCATCCCGAGCTTGCAGAGATGAGGGATAAGAGCGAGGAAGATCCGTTTGAAGTTGAGGCGGGGGAGCATAACCTTAACTTTATCAAACTCGATGGTAATGTTGGTTGTATGGTTAACGGTGCAGGTCTCGCCATGGCTACAATGGACATTATTAAACTTTCAGGCGGACAACCTGCAAATTTCCTTGATGTTGGCGGCGGTGCAAATGCTAAAACAGTCGAAGCAGGCTTCAGGATCATTCTTAAAGATCCCAACGTTAAGGCTATACTTATTAATATTTTTGGTGGTATAGTAAGATGCGACAGGGTTGCAAATGGAGTGGTGGAAGCATATAAGTCGATCGGCGAAATAAAAGTACCTGTAATTGTCAGGCTGCAGGGTACAAATGCGATTGAAGCAAAAGAAATTATTGATAAATCGGGGCTAAAGGTTTATTCTGCTGTCTCTTTCAGCGAAGCTGCTGCCAGGGTTAAAGAAGTGATGAGCTGAACAATTTGCAGCTAGCTGAGTTTTAGTATAAAAAACCGGTACCTGATGAAGATCTCAAACAGGGGTAAATTCCGCCTGGCACTCGCTGTACTTTTTCTGATTGTTTTTATCTGGCTCCTTGTCCTGGCTTTCTCTTCAAATGCCAGGCGCAGGCTAAAGGTAATGTTCAGTACCTCCTGTATCCAGTATAAACAGGGTACTTACAGTAACAGGCTCACCGACCGTATTGTCGATTATTCAGCTGAAGCGAAGAGGACCGGAATTAATGAATGCAGCGATTATGGTGAAATCAAAGCTGCGATTTCCAGGGGCTCACTTGTCAGGCTATCCACTGGCAGGCTTTTCATAATTGAGGACCTCGATTACAGCTACCCTTGCCTTACACCCGAAGCTAAGGATCTACTCAAAGAGATTGCGAGACGATTCAGGGAAAAAGCTTCATCAAACGGGATCAGCGGATCAAGATTCATAGTCACTTCAATGACACGCACAACGGAACAGGTAAAGAAACTGAGACGCTATAACTCAAACGCTTCTGCAAACAGTCCGCATGTCAATGGAAATGCATTTGACATCTCATATATAAGATTCAAAACGAGAAAACTGTTTGAAACGGAATGTGATAAGAGGTTTCTCAAGGAAGCGCTTGCCCAGATCATTGTTGAACTCAGGGACGAAAAACGGTGCTGGGCGACTTATGAAAGGAACCAGAGTTGCTTCCACGTTGTGGCCCGATAGTCTTTTGCGGTTTTATTTCTTGTGAGAGTCATCGCAATATGGCTTATTCCCGGATCGGCCGCATCTGCAAAGAAGCACTTCAACCGGGCTTTCCATAATATCTCTTTTGGAATCGCTCAAAAGGATATTTCCCGTTATTTTGATCGGTCCGTTATCAATAACCTCGATTATGGCTTGTGGTTTTAGTTCCTTGTTATCTTCCATTGCCTTTCAATTGTCGTTGAATCCAACTTTCCTGTGTGCTCCATCGCAGAAGGGCATGTGGTTGCTTGCACCACACCTGCAAAGTGATATTATGCTCTCTTTAACCTCTTTTTTTGTTGTTCCGTAGTTGACAGTAAAAGTGCCGTTGATAACAAGCGGACCATCCGGCATTACTTTCACAGAAACAGGTTCCGCTGTTGCCTCGGTTCCGGGAATGTTGAGGTCAGGACGTCTGAAGTTCACATGATTTGTCTGGGAGGGATCAATGTCAATATTTTTTTCTTCATCGTTCCATTTCCAGGTAAGGGCATCTGTAGGGCACATATTTACAGTCTGAATAATTTCATCTGTAGGGGCACCATACATATCAACCCATGGGCGTTTTCCCGGATCAAATACATCTATCAGTTCCCTGTAACAATGCGATGCATGTATGCATGTGTCTGGTTTCCAGAAAACTGTGATGGTTCCATTTGTGTACTTTCTTCCTCTCCTGAAACTCTTTTCCGTATTCATATCTACAGAACCTCCTGTAACTTATTAAGCCTCCTACTAAGCATTATTCCTTAATCCCGACTGAATTCAATTCAGTTTTACAGGTTCGCAATTTAGAAATAATATTGTTAAAAGTGAGAATCATTTTGTTTATAACTGTATCACTGTAATGCATATATTTGCCTAACCATGTTTGGATTTGCATAGGGGCGGAGCAAAGAAAGCGCAACAGAATGGAAATTGTTTTTATACTCCTTGGAGCAGCTGCGGTTATTTTGGCTGTGGTACTTTATTTAGTGTTCAGGTTAAGGAAGTTCAGGAAGGAACTTGCAGCAAAGACCGTTGAACTGGATGAGTTGAGCCGTTCACTGGAATCGGCTCATGCAATGATTGCTTCACAGAAGGAGGAGTTCTCAAGGGAATTATCTGATTCTGAAAACTTTTTCAGCACACTTATACATTCTGCCGACGACGGTATTTCTTTTTACGATGAAAGCTGGAACCTTATTTTTGCCAATAACGCCTTCTTCTCACTTATTGGTCATGACAGGGATTCTTATTTCAGTTCGGAAGTCTCTGAACTTATTCATCCTGATGATGTATCATACGAAAAGAATCGCATAGAAGAGCTTAACAGGAAAGGCTTTTATGAAGGTGAACTGAGGCTTAAACACAAAGATGGTCATTATGTGAACCTTTCGACGAGGTCGGTTATAATAAAAAACGCATCGGGTCACTTTATCGGATCACTGACAGTCTCCAGGGACATAACCACATTAAGGAGATATCATGAGGAACTTATAAAGGCAAAAGTTGAAGCTGAGACCGGCAACAAACTGAAAGCAAGTTTTCTTGCAAATATTTCACACGAAATACGTACACCCCTTAACAGCGTTGTTGGATTCGCCAACCTCCTTCTTTCCGACGACCTTCCAAAATCAGCAAGGGAAGAATACGTTGATCATATAAACCACAACAGCGAAAAGCTCCTGCAGATTATTGGCGATATTATAGATCTTTCAAGGCTTGAGAGCTCCCAGATAGAAATTACATACGAGGAAAGCTCACTTACTGAAGTGATAAATGAAGTCCTTGAAGAGGCAAGGAAAACAATCAAGCGAAACGAAAAACCAATTATCCTGAACTTCAGGAACTATTTTGGTGAAAACAGTGACCTTATCTTTACTGACAGGTTATGGCTTAAAAGGGTTCTGAGTCATCTCATGGACAATGCAATCAAGTTTACACTTGAAGGTTCCGTAGAACTCTCATACTCAAGGGTTGATGAAAACCTTGAGTTCAGGATAAAAGATACCGGAATTGGAATTAAGAAAGAGAATCTCGACAGGATATTCGAGGAGTTCAGGCAGGAAATAGACGGCCATCACAGGCCATTTGAAGGACTGGGAGTGGGTCTCACCCTGGCAAAGGAAGTAGTTGAAAAGATGGGAGGAAGAATAAGCGTGGAGTCTGAGAAAGGTGTCGGATCGGAGTTCAGCTTTTATATCCCATACAGACCAGCAGGCAGCAGCAGGTCAAGAATTAAGGAATCACTGAAAGGAGCTTCATTGATTGACTGGAGTTCGAAAAAATGCCTCCTTGTGGATGATAATAAAGAGATACTTATCTACCTTAACCGGATACTGTCTGATACAGGAATAAATGTAATTATGGCCCGCTCTGGTTATGAGGCACTTGATGTGATTCAGAATACACCCGATCTCGATCTTGTATTACTCGATATGCAGATGCCTGAGATGAACGGGATAGAAGTTACACGGGAGATAAGAAAGATAAGGAAAACACTACCGATTATAGCACAGACAGCTTTTATATTTGAAGACGACAAGGACATTATACTGGAAGCCGGCTGTGACGCCTGTCTTATTAAACCAATCAGAAAAGATCACCTGATAACAGTAATGACAGGTTTCATAAAACCTGTTTGAGATCTGCAAAATGGGAAAAGAGCTTTATGCTGAAGTGATTCTGCCTTTGGCGGTCAGGGGTAGCTATACATATCGTGTCCCTGAAATGCTGAAGGATAAACTCGAGCCAGGTTCAAGGGTTGTTGTGAACTTCGGAAGCAGGAAACTCTATTCAGGTATCGTTTTTAGCCTGTCTGACACTGCCGGTGATGCATCCAGCCTTAAGGAAATAAGCGAAGTACTCGATCCATATCCTGTAATAAACGCAAAACAGATAAGTTTCTGGAGATGGATTTCGGAATATTATATGTGTACAACAGGAGAGGTCATGAGGGCAGCAATGCCATCAGGATTATGCCTTGAAAGCGAGACGAGACTGTCAGTGAACCCCATTTTTTCTTCCTTTACTTCACTTGGGAAAGAGAGCTTCATGCTCTTCAATATTATAAGCAACAAGCAGGAGATATCTGTGAAACAGCTGCCAGCTGCAATTGATGAACAAAGTACAATCAGGTTGCTGAATGACCTTGTGAAGAAAAATGCAATTGTAAGCGGCGAGACAATATCTGAAAGCTACAAGCCGAAGGAGGAACGGTACGTCGTATTGCCCAGGCAATATACCGACAGTGAGCTGAACGCAATCCTTGACAAACTCCGGCTTGCTCCAAAGCAGCTTGAAGCAATGCTTTCCTACCTGAGGATAACAGGTTACAGTGCCGGTTCGGATCTTTTTCCGCTTGCAATCAAAAACCTCCTGAAGGAATCCGGCGCTCCACCCTCATCTGTTTCAACACTTATAAGAAAAGGATTTCTTGTTCTGCTTACACTCGAGGCAAGCAGGCTGGAAAAGGGCCCCTCTGAAACTGAACCGGCAAGCAGCCTAAGCACGGCCCAGGAAAAAGCCTTCAGCGAGATAAAGAATCTTATGCCTGTTAAAGATATAGTACTTCTTCACGGGGTCACATCCAGCGGAAAAACTGAAATTTATATCAGGCTTATTAATGAATACCTGGATTCCGGTAAACAGGTACTGTACCTTTTACCTGAGATAGCCCTCACAACGCAGATCATCTCGAGGCTTAAGAAACATTTCGGCCGTAAAGTAACTGTGTATCATTCGCGGCTGTCCGATCCCGAAAGGATAGAAGTATGGAAAAGGGTGAGAAATAATGAAGAAGATGGTTTCCAGCTGATAATAGGGGCTCGGTCAGCATTATTCCTCCCTTATAATAATCTCGGACTCGTAATTGTTGATGAGGAGCACGATTCATCCTATAAACAGCAGGATCCGGCACCAAGATACCATGCAAGGGATTCTGCAATAATGATGGCATCGTTCTGGAAGGCACCTGTGCTGCTGGGGTCAGCCACACCCTCAATAGAATCCATGCATAATTCGGTTTCGGGTAAATACGGTTACGTATGGCTGGGAGAACGATATGGTAATGTTAACCTTCCCGAGATACAAATAGCAAATACTTCAGAAGCATACAGGAAGAAATTAATGGTTTCGCACTTCAGCCCCCAGCTTCTGAATGCAATAGACAACGCCCTGTCTGCTGGTGAACAGGTAATTCTGTTCAGGAACAGGAGGGGGTTTTCTCCTTTTCTTCAATGTACAGAATGTGGATGGATACCTTCGTGTACACAGTGTGCTGTAAATCTTTCATACCATAAAGATATAAACCGGCTTGTCTGTCATTACTGCGGAAACAGCTACCAGGTCTACTCAAAATGCAACAGTTGCGGTAATTTTTCAATGGTAACAAAAGGTTTCGGTACGGAAAAGATTGAGGATGAGATCAAAATTGTCTTCCCAAAAGCAAGGGTTGCAAGGATAGACCAGGATACAACAAGGAAAAAAAGTTCCTTTGAAAGGATAATCTCCGATTTTGAGAACAACGAGACAGATATCCTGATTGGCACCCAGATGATCTCAAAGGGGCTTGATTTTGAAAATCTCACAGTAGTTGGTATTCTTCATGCAGAAGCGATGCTTTCATACCCCGACTTCAGGGCACATGAAAAAGCTTTCCAGATGATGGCACAGGTGAGTGGCAGGGCGGGGAGAAGAAGCAAACACGGGAGGGTTATAATTCAAACCGGCGACCCATCCAACCCGGTTATCAGGCAGGTTATAAATAACGATTTCACCGGGATGTACAATATGCAGCTTGAAGAGCGTAAGACTTTCGGTTATCCACCGTTTTCACGCCTTGTTAAAATATCTGTGAAGCACAAGGACAGGTCAAAACTCAATGAATTCTCAGATATACTGGGAGCCGACCTGAGGAAAGCATTCGGAACACGGGTTCTCGGACCTGAATTCCCTGTGATATCGAGGATACAACTCTGGTATATTAAAAGTATTCTAATAAAGATTGAAAAGGAAAGGTCGTTCTCAAAAGCAAAACTCCTGATTTCAGAATGCACCGACAGGGTTCTTAAACAGAAAGGTGCCGGCTCACTGAGGATAAATATTGATGTGGACCCGTACTAAGTAAAAAGTAAAAAGAGGGCCGAGCGTTAATAAATTGCCTAAATGGCAATTTTAGCGAGGAGCCAGGTTGAAGCTGAGGCACCAAAATTTAAAAGGTTTAAAAAGGAAAGACGGGATTCTAACTAAATGTCCTATTTTTGATAATCAAAAAAAGAATATGAAGATTGAAGTATCAAACGGAGAAATTATAGATAAGCTGACAATTATCCAGATCAAGCTTGAAAGGATAAGCGATAGTTCCAAACTGGCTAACCTGAAAAAGGAGTTTGATATTCTTAAGGATGCTGCAGCGAAGATAATCGATGTCAAACATCCTCTTTACCTTTCCCTTTACAAGGTAAACTGTGAATTGTGGGACATTGAGGATCATATCCGTGATCTTGAACGCAGGAAGGATTTTGGGAATGATTTTGTTGAAACAGCCAGGTCAGTTTATTTCAAAAATGACCTCCGCTCTGAAATAAAGAGAGAAATAAATATTCTTACATCTTCAGGCCTTATAGAGGAAAAATCATACGAAAAATACTGAGATGAGGATACTTGTCCTTCGGACTTCAGCTATGGGCGATGTTGCCCTTGTAGTTCCGGTGCTTACTGCTTTCCGAAAACAATATCCTGACGCTGAGACTGTATTTGTTACGAGGAAGGCATATAACGCTTTTTTTTCAAACGATCTTCAGTTTACAATTTATAACCCGGAGTTTGGAGGAAGACATAAGGGCCTGCCAGGAATATTCAGGTTATACAGGGACCTTTCCGCATTTGGTACTTTCGATCATGTGCTCGACCTGCATAATGTCCTGAGAACACGATTGCTGCGGTTTTTATTCAGGATCAGGGGTGTCAAAATCAATGTTATTGATAAAGGACGGAGAGATAAGCGCAGGGTGATCAGGGGCAGGCTAAAGGAACCACTGAGGCATACTGTTCACAGGTATTGCGATGTTTTTTCTAGGGCGGGACTGCCTGTTGAGCCTCTTACAACCCCTTCGATTAAAGTAACTGAATCTGCAAAAGAGGTTGCATCAAGGCTTACAGGAGACTTACCAGTAATAAATATCGGTGTTGCCCCATTCGCATTACATCAGCTGAAAATGTGGCCGCACGACTACCTTAAAGAGTTAATCACAAAGATATCGGAACGTCATAAGGTTAAATTCTGGTTTTTCGGCAGTCCGGGTGAACATGATCTTCTTCAATCTTTTGTATCTGTTGCACCAGGCTCAGCAAACCTTAGCGGAAAGCTTACTCTTGAAGAGGAACTTGCAGTTATGAGCAGGCTCGATTTTATGATTGCAATGGATTCTTCAAACATGCATATGGCTGCCCTCAGCGGGACTAAAGTAATTTCGATATGGGGAGGAACTGATCCACTGAATGGATTCGGTGCCTGGATGCAGCCGCAGGAATTCTCAATCAGTATACCGGTTACAGTGCTTACCTGCCGCCCGTGTACAGTTTATGGCAAAGGCAGGTGCAGCAGGGGCGATTTTGCCTGCATGAACTGGCTTACTCCTGAGATTGTGTATCAGAAAATCAGGAGTCTTAAACTTCTTACCTGATTAAATCAAAAAACTTATGACCTTGTTTAATATTTCCTCTATCCGCAAATCCACTGGAAAAATGAAATATCCTAAAGTCTTGTTTGTTACTGTATTGTTGTTAATCCTTTCAGGGAGCTGCTTAAGACAGAACAACAACAACGATTTCAGCCCCGCTGACCTTGTCAATCCCTTAATGGGCACTGACTCCGATTTCAGCCTGTCGCACGGAAATACATATCCTGCTGTTGCAATGCCATGGGGAATGAACTTCTGGTCACCCCAGACAGGCAGGATGAACAGCGGATGGTTCTATGCTTACAACGACAGGAAGATTGCCGGGATAAGGCAGACCCATCAGCCAAGCCCATGGATTAACGATTATGCTGCTTTTTCCTTTATGGCAACCACTAAGGAAGTATTCAGCGAGAAAGACAGGGCATCGTGGTTCTCCCATAAGGCAGAAACAGCCAGGCCATACTACTACAGTGTCTACCTGGCAGACTACGATGTAACTGCAGAAGTATGTCCATCAGAGAGAGCTGCCATTTTAAGGTTTACATTTCCGGAAAGCGATTCATCATACATCCTGCTCGACGCTTTATGCGGCGGTTCTATGGTGAAGGTTGATAAATCAGGTAAAACTATAACAGGTTATTGCCGTAATAATCATGGAGGTGTTCCGGAAAACTTCCATAATTACTTCATTGCCAGGTTTGACAGGGAAATCGAAAGTGTTTCTGTATGGCACGGTGACACACTGGAAAGGGGGAAGACTGAATTAAAAGGCTCACATACAGGTGCAATGCTTCGTTTCAGGACAAAAAGAGGAGAGAAGATCAGTGTTAAAGTAGCTTCGTCTTTTATTAGTCCTGAACAGGCTGAACTAAACCTTAAAAGGGAACTCGGTGAAAAGGATTTTGATGACCAGGTAAAAGAGGCAAAAGACGAATGGAACCGACAGCTAGGCAGGATTAAGGTTGAAGGTGGAAGCGATGACAGGATCAGGACCTTCTATTCGTGCCTCTACAGGATACTCTTGTTTCCACGGCAGTTCCATGAAATTGATGCTGAAAACAATGTTGTCCATTACAGCCCTTATAACGGAAAGATAGAAAAAGGGTATATGTACACCGATAATGGTTTCTGGGATACCTTCAGGGCAGTCTTTCCATTCTTTACTCTTATGTATCCCGATGTGAGCAGAAAGGTTATGGATGGCCTGGCAAATACATACCGGGAGAGTGGCTGGCTGCCAGAATGGGCAAGCCCGGGGCATCGCGATTGTATGATAGGTTCTAATTCTGCTTCGCTGATTACGGACGCGTGGGTCAAGGGGATCAGGGGATATAACATTGATACTCTTTATGCTGCAATAATCAAGAATACAATGGGCCCGGGTCCTGTGAGTTCCGTTGGTCGCCTTGGAGCAGACTATTATAATTCAATTGGTTATGTGCCATATGATGCAGGTATAAATGAAAATGCAGCAAGGACCCTGGAATATGCCTATGCCGACTTCTGTATAAGCAGGCTTGCAAGAGAGCTTAAAAAACCAGAGGCGGAGATAAGGCTCTACGAGCAAAGGGCAATGAATTATAAGAATGTTTTTGATCCCGGGCGAAAACTGATGAGGGGAAGGAATAAAGATGGTTCTTTCCAGTCTCCTTTCAGTCCTTACAAATGGGGCGACGCATTCACCGAGGGAAACAGCTGGCATTACACATGGAGTGTATTCCAGGATGTAGCCGGGCTGGTTGACCTTATGGGCGGGAAAGAAGCTTTTAACATGAAGCTTGATTCTGTTTTTACAGTGCCACCTGTTTTCGACTGCTCATATTATGGAATTGTGATTCACGAGATACGTGAAATGCAGATTATGAATCTCGGAAATTATGCTCACGGCAACCAGCCGGTTCAGCATATGATTTACCTGTACAATTATTCAGGAGAACCATGGAAAGCACAGTTTCACGTCCGTGATGTTATGAAAAAACTTTATAATTATACACCTGACGGATACTGTGGTGATGAGGATAATGGTCAGACTTCGGCATGGTATGTATTCTCAGCACTCGGTTTTTATCCTGTTACCCCGGGTACAGACCAGTATGTATTCGGGTCGCCATTATTCAAAAAGGCAACACTATCACTCGAGAATGGAAGGAAACTCACTATCCTGGCAAGAGAAAACAGCGACGATAATGTATATGTCAAACAGGTAAGTTTTGAAGGGAAGCTTATCGACAGGAATTTTATACGCCAGCATGAACTCATGGCAGGTGGGCGGCTTGTTTTCAAAATGGATAATAAACCTGAAACCAGGCGAGGAACTACTGAAAAAGCATTTCCTTATTCAATGAGCACCGGGGATAGACGTTAAAGTTTAAGCCTTATATTCAGTCTGACCAGCAGTGCTGTAAGCCCTGCCATCAACAGGGCCCAGGCAATTGAACCGGCTATCACTACAAGAGGTATGGATGATTGTTTATAAATCAGAATTGGTGTACCAGACATCCAGATAAGGTAATAGATAATATCAGGGGCAATGTAGGTTGTAAGTGCGTTTTCACCGGCAGGTCTGAGAAAGGATGCCCATCCTGTGATCTTCATCTCATCACAGATAAAATAAATAAATATAAAGACAAGAATGCTTATACCTGTGCATATCAGGCCCCAGCTCGGTGTGGCATAAATCTTTGAAATTATAAACCAGTGCCTGAGGAAGAAACCTGTGGCAATACTTGCAACACCCGCAAATCCAAAAACCAGCAGTTTTTTTATGAAAGGATCATCCTTCATCCTTCTTAATGCAAGGCTGGCAAGAAGGCCAGAAATTACAAGCAGGGGGACATTCCCTTTTAAAATTATGCCAAATACAGTATCAACAATAGCTGGTAAAACTATGATCTCCTTCCCTGTGAGGATATTCAGGGCAAGAAAAAGAAGCAGAAGCAGTGCTGTTTTTATGAGGGAGTCCCTGAAAAAAAGATAGGCGAAAGCTGAGACGAGATAGCCCCAGCCAATTAATCCAAGTATTCCCCACCAGCCTGTGATGAGAGACCCGTTGTTTTCAATATGGCCCGACCTGAATTTAAGTGCGAGAAAACAAAGTAACGCTATCCCTGCCAGGCGCAGGCCGGTTACTGTAAAATACCTGTTTTCGGCATCGTGGTAATCATTCCAGATGAGAAACACGCCTCCGAGCATTAAGAGTGCCCATACATTACTGCTTAAACCCGTAAGCTGCTCGTTTACCCTTCCTGAATTGAGCATAAGAACACCGATTATGATGAGGCTGATAAACCTTATAAAGATGTGACGGCTGATCTTTTTCACCCCTTCACCCGAGGAAATCCTTTTTGAAATTGAAAAGGGAATTGCCATTCCAACTATGAAAAGAAAGCCTGGGAAGACCCAGTCTGCCAGGCCCATACCATCGAAGTTTGCCTCCATATGGCCAAGCCAGGCAGGTACCCTGTCCATGTTCAGGTCATTAACAAAAAGCATAAGCAGGACTGTAAGTCCGCGCATAATGTCGATAGATGATATACGGTTATAATTCGCCATCAGATATTTTTTTCCAGAAAATAAAGGTACAACCTGTTCGTGGAAATTGTGCCTGTAGCAAGGGCAGAATTTAAAAAAGGGTCATTATTAGGTTACAAACAGATTAAAACTTTTTGTTTTGAAGCCAGAATATTTACTTTTGTAGCCTTGATTAAGTTCTCCTTCGCCAAGGCTACGGAGAACACAGCGGGGTGTAGCGCAGTTGGTAGCGTACCACGTTCGGGACGTGGGGGTCGGAAGTTCGAGTCTTCTCACCCCGACTTTTTAAAAATGAAGACCTTGTAAATCAATAGTTTACAAGGTCTTTTTCTTTTGTAAGCCAAATATCAAGCCAATTTATTATGGCGATTTGTGATTAAAGAAATTATAATGAGTTTCTCGTATTATCCCACTTCGACCTCTGCCAATGGCTTATCACACCTTCATTTTCACATACCGGGCAATGCCAACGGATTTCTCCCTTTGCCCTACTTAGTGCAGAGTTTATTGTTCCGTGACAACCTTTGTTAAAGCATCTTATTTCTGTTGTGGTCAATGTAATAGGACAGGTCTTTGTAGTTGAATCAATTACCAGTGCAAGAAAATTCGCAAGTTCTCTGGCTTCCTTGGGCATCTGCTTTGGGATGTTTCCTTGTTCGTCAAGGAAGTGGGTTATGTTTGAAATGTACATGTGATACTATTTTATTTTGTCCCACCGATTACTTAATACTGTAAAATGTAATCTTGGAATTACTATGGTCATTTAATGATTTCAGCCACTTTATTCATTGAGCACCACGGTAACTATTTGTAAACGGGGCAGTCATAAGCCTATCTTCCCGCATTAAAATAACAGTACAACTTTTAACTGCTCTTGTGATAGCGTTATATAACAATCTCCTTTTATAATCATCTGAGGCATTGGCTGCCATACCAAAAGTCCACGGAATTATTACATGTTCGAATTCTCTGTTTTTTGCTTGATGTATAGTCAAAACCTGTTGTTTATCTTCTTTAGTCCTTCGATAGATTCTTTGATTCCGATAAATATTCAATACTTTATCATACATGCCCTTCTCATCACATAACGAATAACCAATTCTTTTTCGCTTTCTTAACCAATTTTGTAGAGCGACTGCAACTGTTTGGTCACTAATATTTTCGCATTTTTTTATTACCTCATCATATTCATATTGCGATTCATTCATGTCAATCTCTAACATGCACTTTTGCGCATATTCTTCATCATTTATTATTTTGACGATGTTGGGGAATGGTCCAAAAGTATTGTCCTTAATCTTTTGAGTTTCTGTACGTACTCTGGTTATTGCCTTTTCAACAATTGACTCTGAATGGGAAAGAACTAATATTGCGATTTGACGATATTTATACCTGTGAAAATCAAAACCTATCTGCCATGACATTAAATGCCACTTAGGAACAATTACGAGTTTGAAATTTCCCAAACATCTTCCCCAGCGATATTCTTTAAGCGACCCAAGAAAATCATTTCCAGAACGTAAATTCGATGAAACGGTCAAGATGCCATTATCATCAGTCCTTTTTACCTCTGAAAGGAATACATATTTGCTATTGTCTTTTAGCCATTTTAAAAAATCCAAACTATCAACATTTTCCTGAAGGACTTGAAATGCATCCCCAGCCACAAATAATGTACAGTATTCCGATAATCCTTTAAGAATCTCAAATCTTGGCTTCGACAAATCTTGCACCTCATCAATTAAAACTACCGGGTAAGTTCTTGAAATCCATTTTTGAACAGATGGAAGTGCTAATAAAATAGATGCTTGAGCGCAAACCTTATCATATGGGTTCTTAATTATGAAATCATCGACCGAATATTTTGATAATAATCCATCCCATCTTTGGACGATTTCCCATGCAAATGAGTCAAACGTAACGCAATCAAATTTTTTCTTAATATCATTTATGTTATTCAATTTAATTTCAAGTCGCTTTCTCGAACCATGCATAAATGTCAACGCCAATACTCTTTGGTGTTCTGCCAAGGCATGCTCCCTAAGATAATCCTTTAACGAATGAATTAAAGAATAGGTCTTGCCAGTTCCTGCTGCTCCTTCAAAATAAAAAATATTCATGAATGGTACTCAAAAACGCTAATTACTTCGTTTGAAAGCTCATTATTCTTTAAAAATCCAATTTGTTTGGGATTCTCATTTGTTGCGTCAATTATTGAATCCAGCAACTTAGAGACTGCTGAAACACTTTTCTCTGATTTAAAAATCAACTTAGCAATTTCCTCATGCAATAAATAATCATCTTTTCTTCCCCCATTACCAGAATTATGCTTTGTTTTCAAAATTTTAACAATTGTTTTGATATCTGCCAGTGTGCTGTCATTTATTAATTCCCTAATTAATGGAAGAAGATAGCTCTCATCTTCTTTTAAAAGCATACCTATAATATCCTCAATGGTTTTTCCCTCTGCCCATTTTAAGATTAGCTTAGGCTTATTGTCTAATTTTTTAATACCCTCAATGTATTTCAAACCTTCGCTATCTCCATCAACAAGGCAATAGACATTGGAATGCGCATTAGATAGCAGTTTGTACACTTTTTCAACTGCAGCATTTTCGGTCGGGAAGATTCCAATTAAACAAGAAAATAGGTTTGACCCTTGGTAATCAAAATCTTTGCAAATCTCAAGTCCTGAATAAAGAAGTCTTAACCAGTTGAAATCGCTTTTCCCTTCAGGTATTAAAAGCCTTTCGTGCATCAATGAGTTAATGGCATCTCGTCTTTGCCACTGGATTAATTGTCTTACAGGATTAGTGTCTTGAGAATTAAGCCTTTCGCTTAATAAAGGTTTTGCCTCTAAAATTCCATTAATGTTGCTTATTAACCTTATTGATTGTGGCTCAAATTCAGAAGCAACATCCGGAGAATGAGTAGTAATAATAGTTTGCTGGCAACATGCTTTCAAACGATTTGTTAATCTTCGCTGTTGACTTGGTGGAATATGTAGTTCAGGCTCTTCTATTGCGACTATAAAGTCTTGTTTCTTCTTTCTTCTCAATTCCCCAAGTTGAAGAAGTAACAACAAATTCTGCATCGATACTATGCCATTTCCTTGCCTCTGAGAAGGTATTGGTAAGTCATCGTCAGTGGTTGAGAAGTGTGGTATCAAAGAGTTTAAAACTGATTCGCAATTAGTATTTGTGAGACGTAGATGACTTTTCGGAGCATTAGGAAAAATCAAACTAAGCTCATTATTGACTGCCTCGAATACTTCTTTAATTTCCGATTGCTCTTCTATTTTTATTTCTGGATAACGTGTTTGGTCTCTCTGCTTTAATATTGCCTGTGCTGGGACAGACCCGACAGTCAGAACCACTCTTCTAA
>JAXLTT010000011.1:0-136485 GCA_046329875.1 Bacteroidales bacterium | reverse complement strand
TGTAATACCTCCGAGCATGACCCCTTTCCCGCCATGGTGATTGCTGAGGTAATCTGATGCTATGAGTATGGATGTCACACCACAGATCTCACTCATTGATTCAACCACAGGCATTATGCCGTTTTCATCCTTGATTTTCTCAAAGGCGATTGCGGTGACCCTTTTTCTTATAAGTTTCGCAAGTGTCTCTTCGCTCAGCTTGAGCACGTTAAGATATGATATCAGGGTCTGGTTTCCTTTAAGGTAATCTGTCTCATGTTCTGTGAACGGGGCGACTTTAATAACAACATCCGCACTGTAAACCCTTGCAGGGGAGTCTGTTATTATTCCTCCAAACTCGCTGTAATCTTTATCTGTGTAGTTTGCTCCCAGCCCGGCGCCTTTCTGAAGAATGACCTCGTTGCCGTTTTCAACAAGGAGGTTTACCGACTCAGGGGTGATTGCAACCCTTTTTTCATCAACTGTATTATCAGCCGGGATCCCGATAGTGATCTTCCTGTACCTTACTGATGTTTCAAGATGCTCTTCCTTGGGCATGAAAGCTGTGTTCCCGAATGCTTTCTTTGAGGTTTTTCCTTGATCTTCCATTCCGGGCCGGTTATTTAGGGTTGATCAAAGGTAAAAAAAAGAGGAGACTGCAGCAAAAATCTCTTCCCTAATCGATTCTGAGTATTCTTTCCTCGCCGGGGCCAACCGTGATACTGACTTTTGCTGTATCAGGAGGCAGGTATCCTTCAATGAGTTCAGGCCATTCCATAAATATATAATTGCCGCTGTCGAAATATTCCTCGATACCAAAGTCGAAGATCTCTTCTGCTTTTTTTATCCTGTAGAAATCTATGTGATATATAGGATAACCCGAAGTTGTTTTGTATTCATTAATGAGTGTAAAGGTGGGGCTGGTGACAGTGTCGGTGGCACCCAGTGCCATGCAGATTGCTTTTATAATAGTTGTTTTCCCTGCACCCATTGCTCCATGGAAAGCAAATATCCTGTGCCCGCTGACTGCCTTCAGAAACTTCTCTGCAGCGTTGTGAAGTTGTGATTTATCAACTATAACTATTTCCATTGGGTTTGGATTTTTCACGATAACGGCTCGAGCATTGCAACGGGCAGGAGCATCTCCTGCATTGAAATCCCGCCGTGCTGGAAAGTATCGCGGTAGTATGATGCGAAATGGTTAAAGTTATTCTGGTAAACAAGATAGTCTTTGTTTGTGGCAAAGATATACCTCGAGCTGAGATTTGTTTTTGGGAGCCATGCCTTTTCCGGATTCCTTATCTCGAAAACCCTTGCCGGGTCATAATCGAGGTTCCGCCCCATCTTGTACCTGAGATTTGCAGTTGTGTTCCTGTCCCCGACCACTTTTACCGGATTGTGGACCATAACGGTCCCGTGGTCTGTACTGAAAACAATGCGGGTCTTTTTTGCTGAAAGTGATGTGAGAAGCTCGAAAAGGGAGCTATGCAGGAACCACGACCTTGTAAGGCTGCGATAAGCTTTTTCATTTTCAGCCAGGTCGCGGATCAGGTTAATATCGGTACGTGCATGTGAGAGGGCATCGACAAAATTATACACAAGTACATTGAGGTCGTTGGACATCAGTGAGTTCAGCTTTTCGTTCAGCTTTTTACCCTCGGCGGCGCTGCCTATCTTGTTATAAGACCACCTGATATTAAGTCCCAGCCTGCTTATATGCCTCTTAAGGAATTCTTCCTCCTGGTTATTTTTTCCTTCATCTTCCTCTTCCGGCACCCACAGACCAGGCATCATTTCAGATATTGAAAGAGGCATAAGCCCTGCGAAAATTGCATTCCTGCTGAACTGGGTCGCCGTAGGAAGTATACTATAGTAGATATCCTCCTCTATTATCCTGAACAGGCCGCTGAGTTCCGAAGCCAGGGTTTTCCACTGGTCGAATCTCATGTTATCTATAAGGATGAAGAATAAGGGTCTGCCACTCTCTATCCTTGGGAAAATCTTTTCTTTCATGAGAGCCGGTGAGAGTACCGGCCTTGAACCTGCTGAGGGGTCAAGCCAGTCGAGGTAGGACCCGGCTATGAATTTTGAAAATGCATTGTTGGCATCATTCTCCTGCATCTTCAGGACTTCGGTCATGCCCTGGTCTGCAGATTTCTCAAGTTCCGACTCCCAGTATACTATCTTCCTGTAAATCTCTGTCCAGTCTGAAGGCAGCCTGGCATCGGAAATAAGGGTTGTGATCTTATTGAATTCCTGCCTGTAGTCGACAGTTGTCTTTTCAGTCACAAGTCGTTTCTGTTCGAGGTTTTTCTTTACCGCAAGAAGTATCTGGTTAGGCTTTACGGGTTTGATAAGATAGTCGGCAATCTGTGAACCGATTGCAGCCTCCATCAGCCCTTCCTCTTCGCTTTTTGTGATCATAACGACGGGAATGTCGGGCCTTGCTTCCTTTATATAACGGAGAGTCTCGATACCGCTGAGCCCCGGCATATGCTCATCGAGAAAAATAAGGTCGTACGGATTCTGTTTAACAAGGTCAATAGTATCGTTCCCGTTTGAGCAGGTCTCTATTTCATATCCTTTCTCCCTTAGGAAATATATGTGGGGCTTAAGAACCTCTATTTCATCGTCAGTCCAAAGTATCCTAATCTTTCTCATTGCAGCCGTCACTTTTCTTTCTTCTCCTGTTCTTCATTCAGGTATTTATCACGGAAAAACAGCAGGTACCTTGCAGGGTCCTTATCCTTTGTGAATGCTGCAAGGTTAGACTTCCCAATAATGAATGTCATTGTCCTTGTTCCCGATGTATTCCTTACAATATCGTCAGTCCGGAAGGCCCTGAAATAATCCATTGCATCGGATGTTTTGGCGAAACCTGAAACACTCAGCATTATGTACTTATCGTCAACAAGCGATCCCTGTGTCCGCAGGTTTTTGTTTGTATAGTTATCAATGTTATAGCTTATAACATCAAAGGTAGCCTGGTTAAGGTTGAATGCCGGATTCTGAATTATCAGGATAAATGTATGCTGTGATTCAGGTTCAGGGGTATAGAGTTCGGCTGCTATCTGCTTATCCTCTTCAACCTTGAGTTCAGGGATCTTATTATTGAGATATGCGACAATCTCAGATGCTTTTGCAGATTCGGCTGATGAGGGCCATGTTTTTATGAGTTCGGAGAGTGCCTCCTTGAATGTACGTTCATCTGTGGTACGAGCCAGGCAATAGCTTCTGAGAAGGAGGAACTTTGGCATCAGCTCATCCCTGCTGTATTTCGAAATACCCTGTTCGCACAGGTCGATGGCTCCCTTAAAGTCCTCTTTTACAAATAACTCATATGCAGAGTTATAGAGTGTTTCAGACTCTTTCCGTATTTCAACTTTCTTATTATAGTATGAAGGGTCCGTGATTATCCTTGTAAAGTCGTTTGAAGGGAATTTTTCCACGAGCTTCTGCCTGTATACTTCGGCTTCCTGCTTCTTCTCTGCTGTATATATCTTGTAAATATTATAGAGTGCTTCCGGCTCATACGGTTCCCCCTGGTATCTCCTTATAAGGGTGTTGAACGACTCAATTGCCTTCCCGTTATCCTGGAATTTTTCTGTATATATTTTCCCCGATTCGAGGAAGGCATTGGCAATCCTGTCATTGGATTTTCTTACAAGGCTGTCGGTAAGAGGCAGGTTTCTAAGGTAGTATTCAGGTTTTTTATTATCCCTTATAGCCTTTGTTGTATCACCGGTATCTGCCTGTCCGTTATCTTCCGGGTTTCCCTGCCCTGGCTGTGCCGTTACGATCCTGGTTTTATTCAGCCTTCTCCAGTTATCCTCAAGCTTCCTGTCGCCCCATCTTCGTCTGAATTCGGTCCTTCCGAAAGTAAGGGCCGACTGATTATAGAAATACCACTTTCCCTCCTGGTCAATGTTTCCCTGGAAGCGCCTTTCGTTTTCATAATACTGGCCAAGATTATACCTGTCGGTATTTGAATCTCCGGCACGACCGGCCTTTTCATCCTCTTTTACCTTTTCAATTATTGAATTTATAAGTGAAGATCGTTCCTGCTCAGTCATTTTTGCTACTCTCTGCAGGCTGTCTTCGCGCTGGATAATGTCAAGCTGGCCCACAAGGGTATTAAGGTTCTGCGATTTGGCCTTTATAAGGTCATAATCAGAGTAGTTCTGGTTAATGAATACAAGGGCGCTATCGTAGTATTTCCCTGCATTCACGTAATCAGGCTTTGAATAATAGTGTTCAGCAAGGGCCAGGAAGGTTCTTGCTCTCTGGCTCCTGTTGGTTGTGCTTGCGAGAGCTGATTTCTTATATGCAATTATGGCCTCTGTCACATTACCCTCTTTCATGTAAAGGTTGCCAAGTGCAAAATATATCTGGTCCTGGAATTCCCTGTTCTTGGAACTTTTGAGCATTTTTTCCAGTTCCCTTCTTATGAGGTTCGGGTTCCCCGTATTTATATCAAATACACCGGCCATGTTTATCCTCGCATTGAATTCGAATTCATAGGGGGGATTGAGTTTTACAACTTTCCTGTACATAGCAGTGGCCATGGTTCCATTGCCGCTCCTTTCGTAAAGCTGTGCAAGTATGTAGGTAAACCTGTATTTTGTTCTTTTTGAAGAAATATGTTCAAGGGCTTTTTCCAGGGGTTCAATAGCCTCCTGGTATCTTTTCTGTTTCACAAAAAGATCTGCCCTGGTTGAGAAATAATCAGGACGTAATTCTTTTGGAAAACCGGGTGACGAAGGATCAAGTTCGTTGAGTATCCTCAGGGATTCGTTATAATTTCCTGTTTCATTATAAACTCTTGCAAGCCATACTGTCGTCTCGGCTTTCATCTTTTCATCAGCAGTAAGGCCCAGGTTGAAACTCAGTGTTGATTTTGCAAGATCGTAATCGCGCTTGTACAGTCGGGCCTTCCCCATGAGAAGGTAAGAATCGTCGATCCACTCGTTATACTCTTTTCTTGCCATGAAGGCTTCCTCCTGGGGAGTTGGCATTGAATTACCTTTCTCCTCAGGTTTTACAGTTATGGATTTCAGTGAAATAACCTTGGATGCTTTCTGCACAGCCCTCTCCATATCACTGGCGCATATCGTCTGGGTGGCAGGATCGCTGAATTCGAATATCCTGAGAAGGCCTGTGAAGTCTTCGGTATAACCCTGGTTTATCCTGGCAATGCCCTGCCTGTAGCTTTCAAGGCCGTTGAAATAGATATTGTACCTCGATGTGACGCCCTGGTAGAAGCGTGTTGTCTTGGTATTCTTTTCAACTGAGCAACCTGCCATGGTCAGCACTAACCAGGCGATTAAAAATATTCTGTATGATCCTCTTATGGAAATCAAAACAACTGTTTATACTATAAACTTCCCTGAAGCTTCAATAGTATATCAAAGGTAATTAAAATAGGGGAGTGGAAATCAGTCTACAGCAACCACTTTTCTGACCTCCGGCACTTCCCTGAGGAGAGTTTGCTCTACCCCTGCTTTCAGTGTCTGGATACTGAATGGGCAGCCATGGCAGGCACCCTGGAGTCTTACCTTTACAGTATTGTCATCTGTGATCTCCACCAGGGAGATATCTCCGCCATCTGACTGGAGGTAGGGCCTTACCCTTTCCAGCGCCTTAATAACTCTTTCCCTGATATTGTTGTCGGACATGGCTATTGGTTTAGTTTATTTTAAGTCTTTCAGTAGGTTTCTGATTTGTATTCCTGATGTTTACCTGGCGGACCAGTTCGTCTGCAAGGTCCATGAATGCTGTTCCTGATACCGAATTATCAAGTGCAACAGGATGTCCCTGGTCACCTCCTTCGCATATACCCTGTACAACAGGTATCTGGCCAAGGAGTGGAACATTCATCTCTGCGGACAGTTTTTTACAGCCTTCCCGGCCAAAAATATAGTACTTATTTTCAGGCAGTTCGGCTGGTGTGAACCACGACATGTTTTCAACAAGTCCGAGTACCGGTACATTTATCTTGTCACTTCTGAACATCGAGATGCCTTTTATAGCATCTGCAAGAGCCACCTCCTGTGGTGTGCTTACTACAATTGCTCCTGTTACAGGCACTTCCTGGACCAGGGTAAGATGTATATCGCTTGTTCCCGGGGGAAGGTCAAAAAGCAGGTAGTCGAGTTCTCCCCAGTCTCCCCTTGTGATAAGCTGTTTCAGGAAGTTTGAAGCCATCGGTCCCCTCCATATAACAGCATCATTTGAATCAATAAAGAAGCCGATTGAGAGTACTTTGACTCCGTATTTTTCAAGAGGAACAAGTATATCACCATCTTCATTATGGCGCACCTCTGGTTTAAAGGAACCGGCGCCGAACATCATTGGCACTGAAGGGCCGTATATGTCTGCGTCGAGAAGGCCAACACTGTATCCTTTAGCGGCAAGTGCCACAGCAAGATTAACAGAAACAGTTGATTTTCCGACCCCACCTTTACCCGACGAAACCGCTATGATGTTTTTTACATCGCGCAGTACCTCGCGGCGTGGTTCAGTCTTCTTTCCAACAATCAGCTTTGGTTCAACTTTTATGTCCTTTATAACAGTATCCGGACCAAACTCCTCCTTCAGGATTTTCACTATACTACTTCTTATTGAGCCTATAAATGGGTCGTTGGATTTCTCCGGCACAATTACAAGCGTTATGCCCGAAGCGTCAGAATCAACAGTGCCCACCATGCCCAGTGAGATGATATCCTTTTTCTTCTCGGGATGCATCACCTTCTTCAGGGCTTCAACTATATCCTTCTCTGAGAACATTACCCGTTATTTTTATTTAAATTAAATATAAAGAACCTGCAAGTTTAATGATTTTTCTGAGATTATAAATGCATATTTTGAATGAATTGCTCCTGCCCCCCTGGGGGAAGGCCGGGAAGGGGGTACCCTTAATTGGAGGTCATTGGAGTTCCTTCATTGGGTCCCAGAAGAGTTTGTCGAAGTCTGCAACAACATCTTTTTCAATTTTTATCCCTTCACTTTCAAGAAGTTCCTGCATGGCACAAGGTGATCCGAAATGATGTTTACCTGTAAGAAGGCCTCTATGGTTGACAACCCTGTGTGCAGGTACATCCCCACCCGGTGTATGGGCGCTGTTCATTGCCCAGCCGACCATTCTCGCTGACTGCCCCGATCCGAGGTATTTTGCAATGGCGCCATAGGATGTCACCCTTCCTTCGGGGATACACCTTACTATATCGTATACCCTGTCGAAGAAACCGTCGTTTATCCTGGCGACGGATCGCGACTCAGATGACCTGCTTTTCTTTTTCAAGCCTGAAGGATAAATATTTTATTTTGATCCCTTCTTTAAGGAATATGCTTTCGTAATGTGTCCTGATTGAGAGTATCTCATCAAATTTATGCTCACCGTACAGGTCCTCAGTTTCTGTTATAATTTCCAGTCCGTTTTTCCTGACGAGTCCGGCTGTATACCTGAAAAGCTGTGTGTTATCCGTTTTCAGGTGAATTATTCCCCTGTCCTTCAGTATCATGCGGTAGGAGTTGAGGAATCCGGCGCTTGTCATTCGCCTTGTTTCCTGCGATGGTTTTGGGAAGGGATCGGGAAATGTTATCCATATCTCATCGATCTCGTCAGCTGAAAAGAAAGTATTTATGAACTCTATTCTTGTCCTGAGGAAAGCAACATTCGGCATGTTGTTTTCATGGGCTGTCTTGGCGCCCCGCCATATCCTGGCTCCCTTTATGTCAACCCCTATATGGTTTTTGCCGGGGTACCTTGAAGCAAGGCCTACTGAATATTCCCCTTTGCCGCATCCAAGCTCCAGTACCAGCGGGTTCTGGTTTTTGAAATACTGGTTGTTCCATTCTCCCTTAAGCCGGAAAACGCCCGCTTTCATCTCATCGCTGCCGGGTTCGATCACGTTGCCGAAGGATTTCATTTCGGCCCATCTCGAAAGCTTGTTCTTGCCCAAGTGAAGTTATTGTTTTTTCAGCTTTTCAATCCTTATCCCGAGATCGTAAACGCCCTTAAGATCTTCATTCCGCATTCCGTGTCTCACCTGGAAGTTATATACACCTTTTTCAGGGAACCAGATACCGATGCGGTAAGGAAGGTTTAGTTCCCTCACATCACCGAGGCCCCGGCCAAACCATTTCCCTTTTTCATCTGCCAGCATATACTGGAGTGTATCGGTGAGACTTTTGCCCGATGGGGAGGTTGTTGTTACGAAAAGCCAGATATTCCTGAACGGGTAAGAGGACCCCGTACGAATTGTAAAGAAGATGTTCTGAAGTGTGCTTGTGTCACTCACTGTCGGAGAAAAGGTGACAACATTATCGAGTTTCCATGTTTCAGCCGGTATTGCAGCAGAATCTGTAAATGTCACATTACTTCTGCAACTTAACAGTGTCAGAAGTATTATAGCCGGCAAAAATGCGGTGAGCTTCCTATTTATTCTTTTTGTCATTGAACCGCCTGTTTTTTCTCCTGTGAGAATGCCGGTTTTGGTTTTTAGGTGGTGTTTTAGGATCGAAGCGGGTAAGGCTGTTATTCTCCAGAAGGTCTTCCGAAACCGGGTTCATGTTTACAGACTCCTCGTTGATAATCAGTTTATCGGGTTTCACACCCTTCCTGTTAAGATCGATGATCTCCTTTACCCTTGCAACAGGTACTGCGGTAAGGTTAACGCTTGAATTTGGTTCTGATGAATACCAGTAAAGGCCTTTATGAACTTCCATTTTCTGGAACCATACTGTCTGGTCAAGAAGTTCAAGTGGTATTTCTCTTGAAGGGTAACCTTTCTGGGCATCTACGTAACAGTCGAACTCATAGCTCAGGCAGCATTTAAGTTTACTGCACTGTCCGGCCAGTTTCTGCGGATTAAGTGACAATTCCTGGTACTTGGCGTGGGTTGTTGTTACAGAGTTGAAGCTTGTTATATACGTTGAGCAGCACAGTTCCCTGCCGCATGAACCAATGCCCCCGATCCTGCCTGCTTCCTGGCGTGCACCAATCTGCCTCATTTCTATTCTTACCTTGAACTCTTCGGCAAGCACCTTGATAAGCTGCCTGAAATCGACACGCTCGTCGGCTATGTAGTAGAATATTGCCTTGGTTTTATCGCCCTGGTATTCAACGTCCCCGATTTTCATATTAAGCCTGAGGTCCTCAGCTATTTTTCTTGATCTCAGCATTGTAGGGATCTCGAGCTTTTTAGCCTCTTCCCATTTCTGGACATCAACAGCCTTTGCCTTCCGGTATACTTTTTTCATGTCCTCGGAGGATGGCACAACCTTAAGCTTTTTCATCTGCTCCCTTACGAGCCTTCCGGTCATGGAGACTCTTCCGATATCATGACCCGGTGATGCTTCAACGGCTACCACGTCCCCGATTTCGAGGCGCAATGCATTTACGTTCCTGTAGAACCCCTTTCTTGTATTCTTGAACCTGATCTCTACTACTTCGCTTTCGTTAACCTCCTCAGGAAGGTCGCTCAGCCAGTTCCATGAATCAAGTTTGTTCAGGCCCCGGTGATAGGAGATATCGGGCATCCTGATATCTTCCCCCGGTTGGTTTATATTGTCTTCGTTTTCTGTCATAGTAAGTTCAGCTGGTTTCAGCAGCCGGGCAAAATTAATCAAATTAAGCGATTTATTCAATTCCCTTTAAAGGGATCAGCGGATAAGCCTTGCGACCTTCAGCCCAAGGTCAAGGAAGATGACTTTTGAATACCCGTTAGCCTCTATATGCGAATAGGCAAGACCAAACTCGTCGGCCAGGGGATACACATTTTCACTTGTTATAAAAGGATGAAACTTGGATGCGAATTCTGCCTCCTCGCCGGCAAGAAAGACAAGCCTGTTCTGTAACTGGTCGAGTGTAAGCATAAGGTTTTCGCGCAGCAGCCTCAGGGAATAAGAGAGGAAATTTTTCTGGGCTTCCCTGCCAAGTCCGGCCATTTCTTCCGACCAGCTGATAACAGATATCACATCCCGTTTCCAGGCGAAACGCATAAGCTGCTTGAAATACTCAAGATTCTGCAAAGACGACTCGTCGTTTTCTGTAAGCTGGATAGCCCTGATTATATTTCCATTGGCGACGCGGGCTATATCAGTCGACTTAATTTCGGTGGTACCGAAAGATCCGCGGAGGAATCCTTTGATCTCCTCGTTCGTGAATGACGGGATCTTGACAAGCTGGCACCTAGATAGTATAGTGGGTATTATCTTATCAGGTTCGTCGCTTACAAGGAGGAATAGTGTTTTTTCAGGTGGCTCCTCGATCATCTTAAGCAGTTTGTTTGCTGATGCCGGGTGCATCCTTTCGGGAAGCCAGATTATCATTATTTTATAGTCCGCTTCAAAAGTTTTAAGGTTAAGCTTCCTTATAATCTCGGAAGCTTCGGACGCGAATATCATGCCCTGGGCATTGCCCACCTCAATATGATCGAGCCAGCTGTTGAGTGTGAACCAGGGACTCTTACCCACAAACTCCCTCCATTCTTCAATAAAATTGTCACTTACTGCCTCTTCATTGGATTTCTTTTTCACTACCGGGAAAACAAAATGCAGATCGGGATGAATCATCTTTTCATACTTGACGCACGACTTGCAGGTACCGCAAGAATCGTCGGATTTCCTGTTCTCACAGCTGACATACCGGGCATAGGCGAGTGCAAGAGCAAGGCTCCCGCACCCCTCCGGTCCGGTAAATAGCTGCGCATGGCTTACCCTGCCCTCCGTTACAGACCTGATAAGCCTGGCAATGGTCTCTGTTTGTCCGGGTATCTGTGAAAAATTCATTAAACTGCAGCGAGTGCTGAATCGTAATCGGGCTCCTGTGTTATTTCCGGAACCTGCTGTGTATATTTTACAACGCCGGCCTCATCAACCACAACAATGCATCTCGAATACAGACCCTTCAGTGCGCCGTCTTCAATCAGGAGTCCGTAGTTCTTTCCGAAATCATTGTCCCTGAATCCAGAAACCGGTACAACATTGGTTATGCCTTCTGTTGAACAGAACCTTCCATGGGCAAAGGGCAGGTCTTTTGAGACTGCAAGTACAACTGTATCCTTCTTGCTTGCCGCCAGCTGGTTGAATTTCCTTACCGAGGTTGCACATACAGAGGTGTCGAGACTCGGAAAAATGTTAAGGATGACTTTCCTGCCCTTCAGTTCAGAAAGTGAAAGGTTGCTGAGATCTGTCTTCACAAGGGTGAAATCAGGGGCTTTCTTTCCTTTTTCAGGAAGTGAACCTGATGTATTCACCGCATTACCTTTTAATGTAATCTTTGCCATAGTTTTTTTTCAAAATTAATACTCTTTTAGGATAGGAACATAAAATCCGGCGTGAATGTTTAGTTCATTTATGCCGGTTCATCATTACTGTAATGAAGAATATGAAAGTTAGGCGGGGAGGGTGTTCGATATTTCCAAAAAATCAATAAGTTTGTAGGTTGAACAGTATATTCAATTAAAAACCAGATAAAAATGAAAATGATCAATGACTTCAACTTCAAGGGAAAGAAAGTGATCGTAAGGGTCGATTTCAACGTTCCCCTGGATAAGAAAACCTTTGTTGTTACCGATGATACAAGGATAAGAGGTGCTCTTCCGACAATTAAAAAGATAACGGGTGACGGTGGTTGCTGCATCCTGATGTCACATCTTGGAAGGCCTGAGGGAAGACAGGAAAAATATTCCCTGAAGCCTGTGCTGCCGGTTCTCGAAAAACATCTCGGTTTTAGCGTACAGTTTGCCGATGACTGCCTTGGTGAGTCAGCAGTAAATATGTCAGCAGCACTTAAACCAGGTGAGGTTCTCCTTCTTGAAAACGTCCGTTTCTATCCTGAAGAGGAAGGTAAGCCAATACTTCCGGAAACTGCAACAGACGAGGAAAAGAAAGCTGCCAAAGCTGCCCTGAAGGTAAAACAGAAGGAGCTTGCAAAAAAACTTTCTACCTATGCAGAGATCTACGTGAACGACGCATTCGGTACAGCACACAGGGCTCATGGTACAACAGCTGTTATTGCTGATTATTTTCCCGAGGATAAAAGGATGTTTGGTTTCCTTATAAACAGTGAGCTTGAAGCCATGGATAAGGTCCTCCATAAGGCACAGAAACCGTTTACAGCCATAATGGGCGGGGCTAAAGTATCTGACAAGATCCTTCTTATTGAAAACCTTCTCAACAGGGTTGACAACATTATTATCGGCGGTGGAATGACCTATACTTTCATTAAGGCTATGGGCGGCCAGATAGGCAAGTCACTCTGCGAGGAAGATAAGCTCGACCTTGCTCTCAGCCTTATTCAGAAAGCAAAGGAAAAAGGTGTGAATCTTGTGCTCCCTGTTGACAGCCTGAATGGCGACAAATTTGACAATGAAGCAAGTACATCAGTTACTGCAGTTGACAAGGTGCCTGAAGGATGGATGGGTCTTGATATTGCTGAAAACTCGATAAAGAAATTCTCTGAAGTGATTGAGAGTTCAAAGACTATTCTCTGGAACGGACCTATGGGTGTATTTGAAATGGAGAAATTCTCGCACGGAACTGTTGCTGTTGCAAAATCAATAGCAGCTGCTACAGGCAAGGGAGCATTCAGCCTGATAGGCGGCGGTGATTCAGTTGCTGCAATCAACAAATACAACCTTGCGGATAAGGTAAGTTATGTATCAACAGGTGGCGGTGCCATGCTTGAATATATGGAAGGTAAGAAGCTTCCGGGTATTACAGCTATAAGGGGCGAATAACAGCACCTGGAATATTATACTGCAAGCTTTACGCGATTGCTTCGCCCGGCGCAGCCGGACTCGCAATGACAGGAACTAAAGTAGCTTCGGGGTATTGGTCATTGCGAGGATCCGCCATCTGGCGGAGACGAAGCAATCGCGTTATTTTTATCCTATCTTTGTAGCTGTAATGAGACGGCTGATTTTCATATTACTATCTGTGCTTTTTCTTGCCGGTGGATGCAAGAAGAACAATGGAATTTCCGATTCAGGAACTGTTACAATAAGCAATGAACTGAGCGGAACAGGACCATACTTTGCATATGGCTTATCAATAGTAACCGGGCAAAAAGTTTCAACCCTGAGTTCACCAAAGGACGTTATTACGATACTGGAAGACCACGACATAAACCTTAATGTCAGGAAGCTTTTCTTTGCCTGTGAGAATTTTGAGAATTCATTCTACAGGTACGGTGATTATAATGATGCCACGGCAGCAAAAACAGCCTTCGATAACCTGAAGAGCTTCACAGTCAATACATGGGAAGCTACAGGAGATACGGTCAGGGCAAACCAGATTTGGCTTTTCAGGACCTCCGACGAGAAGTATGCCAAAATACGGGTCGTGAGTACGCTCACTGAAAAAAGAGACAATATGGTTTTTCCATACGCCGAATGCACTGTTGAATGGGTATACCAGCCCGACGGAACCTTATTATTCCCCTGATGATGGGCCCCGGATTCAGCGATTCAGTATTCCGCATAAGTAACGGGACAGAATTCGATTCACTGGCACTCGAAATATTCAGGTACCAGTTTGCCGGGAATCCTGTTTACAAAAGTTATGCTACACTTATCGGGAAAACGCCGGATAAAGTACGTTCCGTTGAGGATATCCCGTTCCTGCCCATAGAACTGTTTAAGAAACACAGGATCATAACCGGGAACGGCAATGATGAAAAAGTATTCGAAAGCAGCGGAACAACAGGAAACGAAACGAGCAGGCATCATGTGACAGATTTGGGCCTGTACAGGAAAAGCTTCACATCAGCATTCAGGATCTTTTACGGCGATCCGGGTGATTATTTTTTCGCTGCACTCCTCCCTTCCTATCTCGAAAGGGATAATTCATCCCTGGTTTATATGGCTGATAACCTTATAAGGTCGAGCCCGGATAAAAGAAGCAGTTTCTACCTCGACGATCTTGATGAACTTACAAAAATACTTGGTGAAGTAAAGAAGGAGAAGAAGAAAGCAATGCTAATAGGAGTTTCATTTGCTTTGCTTGACCTTGCCGAAAAACACTCTCCTGACCTTGAGGGTCTGATAGTTGTAGAAACAGGGGGTATGAAGGGGCGAAGGACGGAGATTTCGAGGAATGAACTTCACGACAGGCTTAAAAATGCCTTTAACATCAGTGCAGTTCATTCTGAATACGGGATGACGGAATTAATGAGCCAGGCGTGGTCTTATGGCGACGGGCTGTTTAAGACACCACCATGGATGAGGATAATACTGCGGGAAATAAATGACCCGTTAACGGTCAGCCGCCAGCAGGGGACTACCGGCGGCATAAATATTATAGACCTTGCAAATATTAATTCCTGTTCCTTTATAGCAACCGGCGACATGGGCCGGCTTCATAAGGATGGTTCATTCGAAGTCCTGGGAAGGCTTACCAACAGCGACCTCAGGGGATGCAACATGCTTATTGAAGAATGATGCTACTGGATTCCCAGCTTGTTTCTCATTTCTGCTGTCAGTGCGCTTTTGTGAATCATTATTGCAATTGTCTTTGCCCTGACATATGTTTCAGACATGTTAAGGTAACCACCGAAAGGATTTCTGTCAGTTCCCCATGAGTTCTTTGTTATATAGTATTTTGTTCCATACTGGTCCTTAACTATCCCTGTAACATGCATAAGATGGTCGTCGGTAGTTGTTTTGTTGTCAAAACCTTCCTGGCGCGACTCCTGGCTTATCTTTGTTTCCGGGAATGGTCTTTTGAAAGCATATGCTTCAGTAATCCTTGCTTCTTTTGTGAGCTTACCATACCTTGATTTATCAGCTTCGGAGTACAATTCTGTTTTCTCAAGTTCTGGAATTATTGCAACACCTTTGAAATGAGAAAATCCCTTTTCACTTACATCACCGTCCCATGCAACTGTATATCCGTGCAGGAGGGCTGTATCCATTATTGAAATCAGTTCATTAAGAGGAACATTATAATATTCTGCTTTTCTCCAGTTGTCGGGAATGGGAACAACTCCTTTTGTATAGAAAGGGAAGAGAGTGAGTGATGTTATTTCAACATAATCTTCCGGTTTGATTCCAAGGGTTGCTGTGAATGATTTCGGTGTATACCCGACACCTTTATAAGTAAAGGTCTGAGGCACCTTACCAAGATAAGTGTCAAGAACATCATCCACGATCGTAAGATACTGGTCGCTCTCCCTGTTCCTTTTTACAGGCACCGTGGCGATAGCATTTATAAATGAGTTCAGTTCGGAATGGTTATGATTAGGCTGCCCGTAGTTAAGACCTGTATAAACTTCATCAGGAACGATCCCGTTTTTTGCATATTCAATCATGAAGTCGTGTCCGACACTTCCCTGTCCGAGGTTACCATTGCCTTTCTGCAGGAAGTTATCCCTTAGACGGTCAACATAATTATATCTTACTATATACATTTCTGAAAGGTCATATTCACCCTTTCCCATTCTGAGAAGTTCGGATTCCACGAAGGAAGTTGTTGCAAAGTTCCAGCATGTACCTGTGTTGGCCTGGTTTTTAACAGGGGTGGCCTTTAACTGGACAACGGTTGTGAACTTATAGCCTTCATCGGCATTTTTTGTCTTGTCTTTCTGTGCGTAAAGTGATACTGAAAAAAAGATCAGGATTAATGTAATAAGCTTAAGTGATTTCATTTTACAAGGTTATATGAGTGATCAATCCAACTGAGAATTTCTTTATCTGGTACCGAGCCATCCAGTTTCACTGTGTTCCAGTGCTTTTTGTTCATATGGTAGCCCGGGGTGACAGAGGTGTATCTTTCCCTTAGTTCCAATGCCCGTGCCGGGTCACATTTCAGGTTTATACCCGGCTCTTCATCGAGGGAGGCAAGGAGGAATATTTTGCCGTTAACTTTAAAAACAAGGGTATCCTCGCCGAAGGGAAAGCCTTCAGTGACATTTTGTTTTTTAAGGCAGTATGCTCTTAGGTCCTCAATATTCATATTTACCTGAGGGTAGGATAGAATGCATTCTCAATATGTTCAATTTCCGGCAGGTCTGGTCCTGAGATAATTGTAATTACATCGAAGCGGCTCTCTTTGTTAATATTGTATCTTTTAATGTAGCCTTCTGCGGCAAAGATCATATATCTCTGTTTTTCCCTTGGAACAAGATCTCCCGGACGAAGATGCATGTCCCGGCTCCTGGTTTTTACCTCGGCAAAAACAATAAAATCCTTATTTTCTGCAATAATATCAATCTCTTTTTTCCCCCACACCCAGTTACGGTGAAGTATCCTGTAGCCTTTTTTGCCCAGGTAATCAGAAGCTATTGCTTCCCCGTCTTTGCCAAGATTATGTGATTCAGCCATTGAAATCAGATCTCAATAAGCTTGTTCTTTATTGCAAAAAGTATAAGACTCGCGGTGTTCTTTGAATTGGTTTTTCCGAGGAGGTTTGCACGGTGTTTATCAACTGTCCGTTTGCTTATGAAAAGTGATTCAGCGATCTCCTGGTTTGAGAGTCCTTCACAAATTTTCAGCAGGATCTCTTTTTCCCTTCTCGAAAGGTTAGCCGATTTGGTCTCGCTTTCGCGGTTCTTCATTCTCTGGATTACATGGTGAAGCAGTTCCTGGGAGAAATAACTTCCACCTTTCTTCACAGTAAGGATAGCCTCTTTCACCTCTGTTATATCAGAATCCTTCAGAAGGAAGCCCTTTGCCCCGGCGTCAACCATTTTATAATAATACTCTTCTTCACCGTACATCGAAAGTGCAATAACTGCCAGGTCGGGTGCAATCTTCAAACCTTTCCTTGTTGCTTCAATCCCGTCCATGTCAGGCATGTTTATATCCATAAGAACCACGTCGGCATTGCAGCCGGGAAGCAGTTCAAGGAATTCAAGCCCGTTTGAAGCTTCGCCTGCTATCTCAAATTCAGGGATAGATTCCAGTAGCATTTTGAGGCCATTACGGAAGAGCTGGTGGTCGTCTGTCAGTATGATCTTTGTTTTTTCCATATAGCAGCTCAGACAATAATCTTGATTATAGCACTTGTCCCTTTTCCCGGGTTACTTTCCAGGATAAATACGCCATCAATTGATTTGACCCTTGTTTCAATATTGGAAATTCCCATCCCCTTGTTATCTTCCTTTTCAAGCTTTGACAGATCAAATCCACGCCCGTTGTCGCAAAACTGCAAGGTAACGAATTTTTCAAACTTGTTTAGTTCAATGTCAATGTGCGAAGCCCCCGAGTGAATTATTGAGTTATTAATCAACTCGCAGGCGGCGCGGTATACTATTACTTCCTTGTCATTGTCGATCCTTTGGCCTTCCATGTTGGATTTGAAGGAAATAGCAATTGCTTTTGTCTGGTTGATCTTTGCAGAAAATGCGCTTATTGCGCTTGAGAGGCCAAAGTTTGAAAGTATATGAGGGCTGAGGTTGTTCGATACCTCCTTTATGGTGCTTATGGCTTCGTTAACGACATGGTTTGTATTCTGAAGTATTTCGACTGCCGAAGGGTCGGTTACCTTTCCCGAAAGGGCAGAGAGCGACATTTTAACTGTTGAAAGGAGGGGGCCAAGCCCGTCATGAAGGTCTTTTGCGAAACGTTTCTTCTCGTTCTCCTCGGTATTAATGATTGCATTCAGAACCCTTTTTTCAGTCCTCAGCCTGTCATTTTCAGCACGCTTGAGATAATAGAATATCTCCCTTATCAGAATCACTCCGCCAATTATGAGGAAGGTCTCAAGAACTCCAAGCCAGTCATCAATAAGCTGCCATGTGTAAGAAGGGGTTCCCCTGAAAAACTCATAAAGCTGGATCAGCTTCCTGACAACCATGAATACGAAGGCAGTCGAAAGTAGTATCCAGGAAAGCCTGTACTTGGTAAGCCTGATAAACCGCCATGCAATTGCAGCGGCCAGTATCTGGAGGATTATTGAAATGATAAGGGCAACCAGTCTTACCATCGCAGTGTTTTAATGTGAAGTACAAAAGTACAAGATTATTCAAACGATGAAACAGAATTTTAATCAAAACATTACATTCTTCACAGTGTGTTAAAGGCCATTTTATTACCTTTGCCGGCACTGAAATGAATGTCATTTATACAATATTAATCGCCTTTTATACTATTGCAATACATGTTGCAGCACTTTTCAACAGGAAGGCTGCAAAATGGGTCAAGGGGAGAAAGGGCTGGAGAAGCGGATACCGCGATCTGCTAAATGACAGGAAAAATCTGATCTGGATACATTGTGCTTCACTTGGGGAATTCGAGCAGGGCAGACCCCTGATCGAAATGTTTAAGAAAAAAGATCCTGCAACAGGTATTATTGTAACGTTCTTTTCACCTTCCGGCTTCGAGGTAATGAAAGACTGGAAAGGAGCTGACAATATCCTGTACCTGCCCGCGGATTTAAAATCAAATGCTGAAGACTTCCTCGACATTGTAAGGCCATCGATGGTTATCTTCATAAAGTATGAGTTCTGGAATAACTATATATCAGCGATTTATAAGAGAGGAATACCTCTTTACCTTGTTTCCGCACTTTTCAGACCTGGCCAGTATTTTTTCAGTTGGTATGGAGCTTTCTTCAGGAAGCAGCTAAAGAAGTATACACGAATTTTTGTACAGGATAACACCTCACGTAATCTGCTTTTATCAGCTGGGATTACAGAAGTTGTAGTTAGCGGCGATACAAGGTTTGACAGGGTTGCAAGAATATCTGAGTCAGCAAAGTCAATACCGGTTCTTGAGAAGTTCAGGGGCAAAGAAAAACTGTTTATTGCAGGAAGCAGCTGGCAGCCGGATGAGGAGATTATAGCGGAATATATAAATGAGAATCCATCGAGGATGAAATGGGTTTTTGCACCCCATGAGATCCATGATTCCAACATCGACAGGATTGAATCACTTTTCCGGACTAAATGTGTAAGATATTCTGATAGCAAGGCTGATCTTGAAAATGCAAGGGTACTTATTATTGATAATATAGGACTGCTTTCATCGGCATACGGGTATGCTGCAATAGCCGAGGTTGGCGGCGGTTTCGGAAAGGGGATACATAATACTCTTGAACCAGCTGCATGGGGTATACCTGTCCTGTTCGGACCCGATCATGAAAAATACCGTGAAGCCGTTGAACTGATTGCCGAAGGAGGAGCCTTCTCCTTCCGGACAAGGGAACAGTTCTTTGCTATTATGGACAGGCTTCTGTCAGATGAAAAATTCCTTCTTGAAGCTTCAGGAAAAGCAGCCGGATATGTGAAGAAAAATACCGGGGTTACGCACAGAATCATCGAAGGAATAAGGGAACCCGGATAATTAACAATTTTTGAAAAACAGGTTTATATCTTGTTAAAAAGTCGGGACTTGTTTTTTATTTCATATCTCCTGAAGAGATGTATCTTCAAAATCCCCTGAAACACCTTGATCTTCTTTGTTATGTTTTTAATAACCAATGAAATATAATTTTATTATACGTTCACTTTACTAACTTAATTGATAACAACTATGGAGAAAACTAAGCGTATTATTGCGATGCTGTTGTTTACTTTCATTTCCCTGGCTGTTTTTGGCCAGGCAGTGACAACATCATCGATGACGGGAAAGATCACTGACAATAATGGTCAGGCAATGGCTGGTGCAACAGTTGTTGCTGTCCATACACCGTCAGGTTCCCAGTATGGCGCTCTAACAAATGCCGATGGCTTGTTCACAATCCAGGGTATGCGTCCGGGCGGTCCATACAAAGTAGAAATCTCGTTTGTCGGTTATACAAAGAAAGAGATACCCGACCTTACACTTTCACTTGGTGAAGCTTTCCTGCTGAATGTAAACCTCGACCAGGAAAATGCCCAGCTTAATGAAGTTGTTGTAACAGCAGTAAGGCAGCCGGTCTTCAACTCTGAAAAGAACGGTGCTTCTATTAACATCAACAACGCTACACTTATTTCAATCCCGACAGTATCAAGGAGTATAAACGACATCACACGTCTTACCCCACAGGCAAACGGTAACCAGATCGGTGGTGGTAACTATCGTCAGAACTTCATCCTTGTCGACGGTGCGCAGTTCAACAACGCGTTCGGTATCGGAACCAACCTCCCGGGTAACGGAGTTCCCATATCACTCGATGCTCTCGACCAGATCTCTGTAAACATCACCCCTTATGATGTTCGCCAGAGCGGCTTTATCGGTGCATCTGTGAACGCTGTAACCCGTTCAGGGACCAACGAATTCCAGGGATCAGTTTACACCTATTATAATAATGAGACTTACAAAGGCAACAGGGTAGGCTCACAGACTTTCACAAAAACACCTGCCAGCTACAAGATGGAAGGTTTCCGTATTGGTGGCCCGATTATTAAGAACAAACTCTTCTTCTTCCTTAACTACGAACAGGAGAAGAAAGAGGTTCCAGGACCAACAAGGGTAGCAGCTACACCAAGCAAACCTGCTGATTATGTAACAGTTGCTCGTCCGACAGTCGTTATGATGGACTCAATAAGCAAATACCTTTCTGATACATATGGTTATGAGACAGGTCCTTACCAGGGCTACTCTAACACCAGCCCGGGCAAGAAACTCCTTGCACGTATTGACTGGAACATAAACCAGAATCATAAATTCAACCTTCGTTACAGCTACAGCTCAACAAAGGATCCTAACTACCCGAGTACATCATACTCTCCGTTCTCCTCAATTTACACAGGCAGAAGGCAGGATATGGATGCTATGTGGTATAAGAACTCAGGTTACTACCAGGAATATAACTTCAGCTCACTTGCCGGTGAACTTAACTCAAACTTCGGTGGCGGTAAATACACAAACACCCTTCGTGCAACTTATTCATTCCAGAATGAGCCAAGAAGCACCGACGGTAAACTCTTCCCGTTTGTAGATATTCTTGAAGGTGGTAAACCATACGTTTCATTCGGAACAGAACTCTTCTCATACGGTAACCTCCGCGAGGTTAAGACTATTACAATTACAGATGACTTCACATGGTCACTTGGTATAAACAACTTCACAGCCGGTCTCAGCTATGAACATGATAACACGAAGAACGGCTTCATGAGGTTTGGATCAAGCTACTATGTATTCAGCTCATGGAATGATTTCATCACAGGTGCAAATCCACAGGATTTTGGTGTTACTTTCTCCAACTCACCAGGTTATGCACAGGCTTTCCCGACATTCAAATACAGCCAGATGGCTGCTTATATACAGGACGAGATTGTACTCAGTTCAAGGCTGAAAGTTACTGCAGGTCTCAGGATAGATCTTCCAACATACCCGGAGGCACTTGCTGCACATCCTATAATCGACACACTCAGCTACGGCGGGAAATCATATCATACAAACACCCTTCCTAAATCAAGGGTTATGATGTCACCGAGAGTAGGTTTCAACCTTGCTCTTAACGATGCACGCACTCTCATCCTCCGTGGTGGTACAGGTATCTTCACAGGCCGCGTTCCTTTCGTATGGATAGTAAGCCAGGCAGGAGATGCAGGTATGCTCCAGACAACACAGACCTTCGTAGGTGCTGCTAACACACCGGGTGCTTTTGATCCGGATATTAAAAAATACTACCCAGCTACACAACCGGCTGCAGGAACTATCGTTCCAAGTACTTTCACAATCATAGATCCTGAGTTCAAGATGCCGCAGACATGGAAGAGCAGTCTTGCTCTCGATGCAAAACTGCCATGGGGCTTCAGAGGTACAGTCGAGGCTATCTATAACAAAGACATCAATACTGCATTCTTTGTAAACGAAGGTCTCAAAGCCGACAGCGCACTTCCTCTTAATATTGCCGGCTATCCAGATAACAGGCTTATCTACCCTGTTACAAAAGCCAATGCATATTATTATATGGTAACCGGTGCTGGTGTTATATCAGCTGCAGGTACAAACGGTATGTCACCAATCGTTCTCGAAAACAGGAAGGGTGGCTATTATGCTTCCTTCACAGTTAAACTCGAGAAAACATACTGGAAAGGCCTTTCAGGTATGGTAGCTTATACACACAGTGTTGCCAAAAACCTTGTTGACGGATCAGGCGACCAGGCTTCATCAGCTTGGAACGGAAATGCAAACGTAAGTGGCGCAAACCACCCGGAACTCAGCTATGCAAGCTATGTTATCCCGAACAAGGTGATCGGTTCTCTTACATATTCAATCCAGGAGAAGAGAATGGGCTGGTCAGCATCCCTCTTCTATGAAGGTGGTGCAGCAGGAAGGTTCTCATATACCTACTCAAGCAACATACTTCGCGATGGTGGTGCAAACAACCTGCTCTACATCCCGAAAGATCCTTCAGAGATTACTTTCGTAAACCAGACTGTAAACTCAGTTGTATGGACAGCACAGGCACAGAGCGACGCATTCTTCAAGTATATCGACCAGGATAAATACCTGTCAAGCCGCAAAGGCATGTACGCTGAAAGAAACGGTGCTATGCTTCCCTGGGTCAACAAATTCGACCTCAAACTCCAGCAGGATTTCTATGTATGGGTTAAAGGCAAGAAGAACACACTTCAGTTCACCCTTGATATCCTTAACGTTGGTAACCTTATCAACAAAGCATGGGGTAATGTTCAGCAGTACAACCAGAACACAATCCTTGTCATGACAAACAACAGTTCAGTTAAGGCAAATGGCGTTGTTGTTCCGACATTCAGGCTGAACCCTTATAACAACACAATGATTTCTCAGACCTTCCAGAAAACAATCGGATATGCTTCAACATATTCAATGCAGGTCGGTGTTCGTTATATCTTCAACTAACAGCTGATTTTCAAAATCAAATAGAGGTGCCTCGGATGAGGCACCTTTTTTTATTCAATTGGTCCCCCCTGTAGCTCGCCTGATCAATTGCAGCGCCAGTCGGGCAGTTATTTTGGAGTCGGGATATCAAATCAAATCTTAACCGTTTAAATCAAATCGACCTCACTACCGATATTTTTCTACCCCCCGACCCCCCAGGGGGGGCGCGAACAGTCCAGATGAATAAGTCCCCCTTGGGGGATTTAGGGGTGAACACAATGAGACTTTCACAGAAAATGTAGTTTAAAAATACCCTTCCACAAAGTGCGGGAGATATGAACAGCATTAATGTTCAGATTGATAATGACTTTAATAAAACTGACTTTTACAGCCATCTTGTTAATTTTATAACAATCAGATTATCAGCGCATAAACAGTAGTTAATAACTATGATACCAAATGTTAATAAACTTAAATTTTTTGTCTTGTTTCGATATACACGCTTGCATAATTTAGCAAATACCCGCTTTAAAAATCAGTGGCCGTTTAATCTCGTTAGAATCAGAGGATAACAAAAATTTTAATTATATATGGATGAACTTTTTGTCCGGGAATCATTCGTCTCTACAGATAACCCTGAAAATGAAAGGAGACAACCGGTGACAGAAAAAAAGGTTGAAGGGAAGAAAGCCGGCAAGGCTGAAAAAACACAGGAGGTCAAGGTTTATTCCCACGATGAGGCCTTTGAAGCAAGTTGCCTGTATTTTAATGGAGATGAACTTGCAGCACGAGTATGGGCAAACAAGTATGCCCTCAAGGACTCATTTGGCAACCTCTACGAGAAGACTCCCGACGACATGCACCGCAGGATTGCAAGGGAAATCCATAGAATTGAGAAGAAATACAAGAACCCTCTTCCGGAGGATCTTATCTATAAAGTCCTGAAGGACTTCAAATATATTGTACCCCAGGGCGGGCCGATGACAGGAATTGGCAACGACTACCAGATAGCGTCGCTTTCAAACTGCTTCGTAATTGGCAATGACGGGGATTCTGATTCTTATGGCGGTATAATGAAGATCGACCAGGAGCAGGTTCAGCTTATGAAAAGAAGAGGTGGTGTTGGTCACGATCTTTCTCATATAAGGCCAAAAGGAACACCGGTCCTTAACAGCGCACTTACATCAACCGGGGTGGTGCCTTTCATGGAAAGGTATTCGAATTCAACACGCGAGGTTGCCCAGGACGGTCGTCGTGGTGCACTCATGCTGTCAATTTCAATAAAGCATCCTGATGCACAGAAATTCATCGATGCAAAGCTTGAAAGCGGTAAGGTGACCGGGGCAAATGTCTCTGTGAAACTTACAGACGACTTTATGCATGCAGTTGAAGAGAAGAAGCCCTTCCGCCAGCAATACCCGATCAACTCACCCGAACCTAAAATGGTAAAGGAGGTTGATGCAGCCCAGATATGGAACAAGATCATTGCGAATGCATGGAAATCTGCGGAACCTGGCGTGCTTTTCTGGGATACAATCATAAGGGAGAGCGTACCCGATTGTTACGCCGACCTTGGCTACCGTACCGTATCAACAAACCCTTGCGGCGAAATACCTCTCTGCCCCTACGACAGTTGCCGCCTGCTTGCAATAAACCTCTTCGCTTACGTTGATGAACCGTTCACAAAGAATGCGAAGTTCGATTTCCAGCTTTTCAGGGAGCATGTCGGACTTGCCCAGAGAATGATGGACGACATCATCGACCTTGAGATGGAAAAAATTGATGCCATCCTTAACAAAATCGATTCTGATCCCGAATCTGAAGAGCTTAAGCTCGTTGAGAAGAACATGTGGCTTAACATTAAGAAAAAATCAGAAGAAGGAAGAAGAACAGGTATTGGAATCACTGCTGAAGGCGACATGCTTGCAGCACTCGGACTAAGGTACGGAAGTGACGATGCAATTGATTTTTCAGTTGAAGTGCACAAGACACTCGCACTCGAGGCATATAAATCATCAACATACCTCGCAAAGGAAAGAGGACCGTTCACGATATACGATACCGAAAGGGAAAAAGATAATCCATTCATAAACAGGCTCAAGGAAGCAGATCCCGTCATGTATGCAAACATGGCGAAATATGGCAGGCGTAATATCGCCCTCCTTACAATCGCACCAACAGGTACGACAAGCCTGATGACCCAGACAACCAGCGGTATCGAACCTATCTTTTCTACTTTCTATAAAAGAAGAAGAAAGGTGAACCCGAACGACCAGGATGTGAAGGTTACTTTTACAGATGAGGTCGGCGATTCATGGGAAGAGTATAATGTCTTCCATCATAAGTTTGTGGATTGGCTCAAGCTCAACGGGTACGATCCGGATGGTGTTACAAGAATGAATGACACCGAAATAGAGGAGATAATTGCAAAATCACCATACTACAAAGCTACCGCAAACGATGTAGACTGGCTTGCTAAGGTGAGGATGCAGGGTGCAATCCAGAAGTGGGTCGACCATTCAATAAGCGTAACAATAAACCTACCAGCTGACGTTAAGGAGGAACTTGTCAGCGAACTTTATATGACAGCCTGGAAATCGGGCTGCAAGGGAGCAACAGTTTATCGTGACGGATCAAGGAGCGGAGTCCTTATTGCTGCAAATTCCAAACAGCAGGATACTCACCTCGAGAGGCCAAAGAGGCCAAAAGTCCTTGATTGCGACATTATAAGGTTCAGCAATAACGACGAGAAATGGATTGCTTTTGTAGGCCTTAAGGACGGAAGACCATACGAGATATTCACAGGTCTTGCAGATGAAGAGATATTCCCTATCCCGAAATCAATCGTTAAGGGAAAGATCATTAAGAATAAAGACGACGAAGGAAATACAAGGTACGACTTCCAGTATACCGACAAGTATGGGTATAAGAATACGATGGGCGGGCTTTCGCATATGTTCAAACCAGAATTCTGGAACTATGCAAAGCTGATCTCCGGTGTTCTGAGGTACGAGATGCCAATAGCCGACGTTGTTAACCTTATCCAGTCACTCAGGCTCGACAGCGAATCCATCAACACATGGAAGAATGGTGTTGAACGCGCATTGAAAAAGTATATTCCAAATGGAACAAAGGCCAAGGGTAAGTGCGGCGAGTGCGGATCGGAAAATCTTGTATACGAGGAAGGCTGCCTTATCTGTAAAGACTGCGGCTCATCAAAATGCGGATAGTATCAGGCAGGCTCAGACTCTAGTGGCACGTATCAGCCCTCTGCGCAACCAGGGGGCTGATATGCTTTTATCATAGTAGTGGATCATATAACCGGCCGAGTGCTCTACCTCAAAACCCGAATCCCTCAGCAGCTTTGTATATAATGCCTCATCACCGCCCTTGTGGTAGGTGCACAGGGCTATTCGCAAAGGCCTTTTGCTTTTCAGGGTCCCTGACAGACCTTTCATAACAACTTCTTCAGCACCATCAACATCTATCTTCAGAAAGTTAACCTCGGGATGTTCATTAAGGAAGGTATCGAGCATTATGCAGCCCGGCTCATCTTTTTCTGAGACCATCCAGTTTACAACCTCTGTCTTTCCCTTATATGGTGAAAAAGTTGCTGAAAGAGCTTCTGCCCATTCGGTGCTGTATTCAAACATCCACGACTTCTTCGCCTTCTCTATTACAGAAAGCGTGAAGTTTCCTTCGGCAGCACCTATGTCGGCAATGACATCTCCGGGTCCGATGTCGAAACCGGGAACCAGGTACCTGTGAGGACTTGCCGGATCCTGTTCACGAAGCAGGTCGGAGAATGCACGTTTTATCCTCCCGGCAGACCATCTTTTCTTGAAGTAAAGCCGTTTCCCATCAAGAAAGGTATATCGCATACCCAGCGCCTCATCATCGAAAACTTCGATTAATGATGGATGATAGAGCTTTTCAAAAGGGTATGGGAAAATGCAAAGCTGGTTATCCCTGAGGTAACGTGTTACCTCTCTTTGTTCTTCTGTTATGTTACCATTCTCAGGATAGTATTCGAGTATCTCCCTGCGGAGCTTTTTCCTTACAATTACGGTTCTTAAAGGTTTCGGAACAACAACCCTGTATATTGAGAATAGTACCTTGTTCATGAGGTTTACTTTATCACACCGAGTTCCTTGCCAACCTTCGTGAAAGCATTTATTGCTGTATCGAGATGCTCTTTTTTATGTCCTGCTGAAAGCTGCACCCTTATCCTTGCTTCATTTTTAGGTACAACCGGGTAGTAGAACCCGATTACATAGATACCTTCCTTAAGTAGGCGTGCGGCAAACTCCTGCGAGAGTTTTGCATCATAAAGCATTACAGCACAGATTGCTGATTTTGTCGGTTTGATATCGAAGCCTGCTTTCTTCATGCCCGAAATGAAATATTCGGAGTTTTCATGAAGCCTGTCCTGAAGTTCGTTTGTCTCGGTCATCATTTCGACCATCCTTATACCGGCGGCGGCTACCATCGGTGGTAAGGAGTTTGAGAAAAGGTAGGGCCTTGATCTCTGGCGAAGCATTTCAATTATTTCCCTCTTACCGGTTGTAAATCCGCCTATTGCACCACCGAATGCTTTGCCCAGTGTGCCAGTAATTATCTCAATCTTCCCTTTGAGGTCGTAAAGTTCTGTAACACCGCGGCCGGTTTTACCGACTACCCCTGCAGAATGCGATTCATCGACCATCACCATAGCATCATACTTCTCTGCAAGAGCGGCTATTTTATCGAGGGGGGCGACGTTCCCGTCCATTGAGAAGACCCCGTCTGTCACAATAAGCCTGTACCTGTTTTTCTGTGCCTGCTTAAGCTGTTCCTCAAGGTCAGCCATATCGGCGTTTGCATACCTGTAACGCTGGGCCTTGCAGAGTCTTACCCCGTCAATAATTGAAGCATGATTTAGCGCGTCTGAAATTATCGCATCCTCTTCTGATAGGAGGGGTTCGAATACACCGCCGTTTGCATCAAAGCAGGCTGCATAAAGTATAGTGTCTTCAGTACCGAAGAATTCTGCTATCTTTTTTTCAAGCTCCTTATGAAGCTCGGTTGTTCCGCAGATAAATCTTACGGAAGACATCCCGTAGCCATGATTCTGTAATGTAGCTATGGCAGCATCAATAAGCCGTTTGTCTGACGAAAGCCCGAGGTAGTTGTTTGCACAGAAGTTAAGTACCCTGCTACCGTCGGCTAGCTGTATCTCTGCACCCTGGGGAGAGACAATTATTCTTTCATTCTTGAAAAGACCTGCATTTTTTATTTCATCCAGCTGTAGACTGAGATGATCCCTGAAACGGTTATACATATTATCCTGTGGTTTATGATTTTAAAACTTGCCTTTATTTTCCTTTCAATCCCAGTTAAGGATTACTTTACCGCAATTGCCCTCTTCCATTGCATCAAAACCTTTCTGGAAATCATCAATATGGAAGCGATGGGTGATAACAGGATCAAGGTTGATTCCACCGATTATCATCATCTCCATCTTGTACCAGGTCTCCCACATCTCCCTTCCATAGATCCCTTTCAGTGTGATTGCCTTGAAAATAATATCGCTCCAGGGCACCTCGAAGTTTGAAGGGAGGATCCCAAGGAGAGATATGCTTGAACCATTGTACATATTATTGATCATCTCTATGAATGCCTTTGGTGATCCTGACATCTCAAGGCCGACATCAAATCCCCTCATACCCAGCTTTTTCACAGCATCGGAGATCTTTTCACCTTTTGAAGGATTCACTGTAAGTGTAGCACCCATTTTCTTTGCAATGTCAAGCCTGTAATCGCTAAGATCGCTGGCTACTATGAACCTGGCCCCGGAGTATTTTGCAATTGCAACGGCCATGCTGCCTATGAGTCCCGAACCTGTTACAAGAACGTCTTCTCCAAGGAGTGGAAATGAGAGTGCTGTATGTGTGGCATTTCCGAAAGGGTCCATTATTGCAGCCCACTCATCGGGTATCCTGTGGTCGAGAGGAATTACATTGCTTGCAGGGACTTTAACATATTCTGCAAATGAGCCGTCGATATGCACACCTATTCCAACAGTATTTTCGCATACATGTTCCTTGCCCCGGCGGCAGTTCCTGCAATGACCGCATGCCAGGTGACCTTCACCAGTAACACGGTCGCCGATTTTGAGATTCGTTACTCCGGCCCCCATTTTGTAAACATGACCCATGTATTCATGGCCTATTATCATAGGGGTTTTTATAGTCTTCTGTGACCACTGGTCCCATTCATATATGTGCAGGTCTGTGCCGCATATTGCAGATTTGCTGACCTTTATAATGACATCGTTCAGACCTGGTTCAGGGATTGGCATATCCTGCATCCACAGCCCCTTCTCGGGCTTTGCTTTCACGAGAGCCTTCATTGTCTTCATATTGTATATGTTTTAATTCAATCCGGGTCCAGGCCAGGTTTAAATATACCTCTGTCTTCAGACTTCGGTCTTCAGACTCCGGTCTTAGGACCTCCTGAAGACAAAAATAACATATTTCCATGGCACAAAGTCTGATTTTTGTCGGGGTTGCTGTATCTGGACCTCTTTACTTATCTTTGCCAGGGTAAATTATAAATGTGTTAAGATGGTTAGAGTGAGATTTGCACCAAGTCCGACAGGCCCGCTGCATATTGGCGGAGTGAGGACTGCCCTGTATAACTACCTGTTCGCGAAGAAGCATGGAGGAAGCTTCCTTCTCCGCATAGAGGATACAGACATGGGGCGCTTTATCGAGGGTGCCGAGGATTATATAATTGAAGCGCTGGAATGGTGCGGGATTAAGTTTGATGAAGGTATACGCGAAGGCGGCCCCTTTGGGCCATACAGGCAGAGCGACCGTAAGGAGATTTATGGTGAGTATGCACAAAAATTACTTGATTCAGGCAATGCTTATTATGCTTTCGATACAAGTTCTGATCTTGAACAATTAAGGCTTTCTGCCGAACAGAGGGGAGACACCTTTATATATAATGCGGTTTCAAGGAAGCACCTTGTAAACTCGCTTTCTCTTTCTGAGGATGAACTGAAGGCAAAGCTGGAGAGCAGGGAGCCGTATGTGATCCGTTTCAGGATGCCTGAGAACGAAGATATTCATGTTGATGACATGATCCGAGGTCATATAGTTGTGAATTCGTCCACACTTGACGATAAGGTACTTATGAAAGCCGATGGAATGCCGACCTACCACCTTGCAAATATTGTTGATGATCACCTTATGGAGATCACACATGTTATAAGGGGAGAAGAATGGCTGCCGTCACTGCCTCTTCATTTCATGCTTTACAGGTCATTTGGCTGGAAGAACCCTGAATTTGCACACCTGCCCCTTCTCCTTAAACCTGACGGGAAAGGCAAGCTCAGCAAGCGTGATGGTGACAAAATGGGCTTTCCTGTCTTCCCTCTCTACTGGCCTTATGGAGAGACTGCCCGTGGTTACAGGGAGGATGGCTACTATCCCGATGCTTTTATAAATATGCTTGCCCTGCTTGGCTGGAACCCGGGTACAGAGCAGGAACTGTTCACACTTGATGAACTAATAGCTGCATTCTCAATTGAAAGGGTTCATAAGGCCGGCTCAAGATTTGATCCTGAAAAGGCAAAATGGTTCAACCACCAGTACCTGCAGAGAAAATCAAATGAAGAGATTGCAATGCAGTTCCGCGAGGAGCTGAGAGCCAGGGGATTTCATTATGATCTTCCTGAGATTGAGACGCTTGTCGCACTCGTAAAGGAAAGAATATCATTTGTAAAAGATCTTTGGAATGAAACAGATTTCTTTTTCATCGCCCCGGAAAAATACGACCAGGAAGTAGTAAAGAAAAGATGGAAGGAAGATACACCTGCGATACTTAGGGAGTTGAAGAATGAGCTTGCCTCAATTGAGGATTTCAGCCCCGCAGAAACAGAATCTACCGTTAAGAACTGGATCGCTGCCAAAGGATTTAACACAGGTAATGTTATGAATGCACTGAGGCTTGTTGTTGTTGGTGCTTCAAGGGGTCCGCACATATTTGACATTATTTGCTGGCTCGGCAAGGAGAAGACTATAGAACGCATCGAAAAGGGTCTTGAGCTAATTGGAAAATAATACAATATGAACTTCCCGGCCAAGGGAGATTACATTGATATCCATAATCACGGTTCCTCGCAGGTCCCTGGTATATTTACCGTCGAAAACCTTATAGCCGGTGAAGGTAAAACACCTGTCCCGCTTACCGGTATTGTCTATACAGCAGGCATACATCCTTGGCAACTCAGCAGGGAGAATTTCAGCAGCCAGCTTCAGTTCGTCAGGTCTATGGCCGGATACAGCAATGTAATTGCAGTTGGTGAGGCAGGATTCGACAGGCTTAAAGGAGCCCCGGCTGAGTTGCAGGAAGCAGCCTTTGAGGAGCAGGTAAAAATTGCAAGGGAGCATTCAAAACCTGTTTTTATCCATTGTGTTCGTGCATGGGATGAATTGCTTTCGGTAAGAAAGAGACTGGGTGAAAATGAACCCTGGATTGTTCATGGTTTCAGGGGGAAGAAAGAACTTGCTTATCAGCTGATCTCAAAAAATATGTTTATCTCGTTCTGGTTCGATTTTATAATAAGGCCGGAATCATCAGAGCTTGTCGGATCACTTCCTGTAGAAAGGATCTTTCTTGAGACTGACGGCAGCGGCGAGGATATACGGCTTATTTACAATAAAGTCGCGGCTGATCTTAAAACTGATACGGCTCATTTGAGGGAAATAATCCGCAATAATTATCTTAAAGTGTTTTCTGATGGAGGAGTGGTTATCACGGACTGAACTGTGCCTTGGAAAAGAAACCCTCGCAAAACTGGCTCAGTCAAGGGTGCTTGTCGTTGGCCTGGGCGGGGTAGGGGCATATGCAGCTGAAATGATCTGCAGGGCCGGTGTCGGACATATGACAATTGTTGATGGGGATACGGTTCATCCATCAAACAGGAACAGGCAACTGCCTGCACTCTTAAGCACGGAAGGAAAATACAAGGCAGAGGTAATGGCTGACAGGCTCCGCGATATTAATCCTGGTATTGAACTGACTGTAATAAATGAATATATCAAAGACGACAGGATGATCGAAATCCTTGAACAGGGATTCGATTATGTTGTTGATGCCATCGACACGCTTTCCCCGAAGGTCTTCCTGATCTATCACAGTCTTAAGATGAATTACCGTTTAGTAAGCTCAATGGGAGCAGGAGGGAAGTTCGACCCGACAGGGGTAAAGATTTCAGATATCTCCGAAACCACCGATTGTACACTTGCACGGATACTGCGGAAAAGACTTCACAGGCTTGGTGTAAGAAGCGGGTTCAGGGCCGTTTACTCGCCAGAGCTTGTAGATAAAAACCATGTGGTTGAAACAGACGGCGAGCAGAACAAGAAATCTATTGTTGGAACAATATCATACATGCCTGCTGTATTCGGCATTTGCTGCGCTTCTGTTGTAATCAGGGACCTGGCAGAAATCGGGATTTAGGAAGTTTTCGACCAGGACACAGGTATTTCGATTTTTCGTAGATTTATCTTTCATTTCTGAAAGTCACATGAATAATTTATCTACCCTGAAGAAAACAGATCTTGTTATAGCCCTGTTTGCCCTGTTTAATATTCTCATCCACCTTGCTGTTGCCACCAACTTTGAATACCACAGGGATGAACTCCTGTACTTCGCCCTGGGCATGCATCCTGCAGCCGGTTATGAAACGGTTCCCCCGATAATAGGCTTAACCGCCTGGCTGGTCCAGTCACTCTTTGGTTATTCTGTATTTGCTGTCAGGCTTGTACCTGCATTTGCAAGCGGGCTGATGGTTTGGCTTGTCGCCCGCATCGCAAGAGAACTTGGGGGATCGAAATACTCCGAGATACTCGCGATGACAGGATTCATAGTAGCCGGTTTTGCCCTGAGAACCTTCGTGATGTTCCAGCCTGTTTTCATAGATGTGGTTTTCTGGACCCTGCTTTTCTATATTTTGATAAGGTATGTCAATACAGGTGATGACAGGTATCTCATTTACCTGGGAATTGTAGCAGGATTCGCCCTACTGAATAAATATCTTGTCGGAATTCTATATGCCGGCCTTATAGTTATAATACCTTTTACAAGGTACAGGACTGTCTTTCAAAAAAGGAAATTCTGGATCGGTATGCTCTGTGGCTTCCTTATCTTCTTACCAAATCTTGTATGGCAGATTGTTCATAAACTGCCTGTACTGGGACATATGGCTGAGCTCAACAGGACGCAGCTTGTGCATGTAGACCGGGTGGCCTTCCTCCTGGAACAGTTTTTTATAGCTTCCATGTCATCTTTCCTTGTTATTGCCGGACTTATATACATTTTGTTCATCAGAAAAGCTGAAAAATTCAGATTTCTCGGCTTCGTCGTGATCTTTGTGATTCTGGCACTGATGATGCTCAGGGGCAAAAGTTATTATACATTAGGCGTATATCCTTTTATAATTGCAGCAGGTGCAGTATCATTTGAGCAGATTCTGAAACCGCTATGGGCTAAAATTGCATTTCCTGTTTTATTGGTTCTTCTTACACTGCCCTCCCTTCCTATTGGCCTGCCGGTTTATAAGGCCGATGGAATGGTTAAGTACTTTGCCTATATTGAGAAAGAATACGGGGTGAACATAGGAAGACGGTTTGAGGATAATTCTATTCATTCATTGCCGCAGGACTACGCTGATATGATTGGCTGGAGCGAGCTTACAAGGGTTGCTGACAGCGCATGGAAAATGATTGATGATAAGAAAGCAGCTTTTATATACGGCGACAACTATGGTGAAGCCGCAGCAATGACAATCATCGGGAAGAAATACGGACTCCCGGAAGCAGTCTGTTTCAACGAAAGCTTCAGGTACTGGTTCCCGAGGAAATTCGATCCCGACATCACTTCGATGGTGTACGTAAATGAGGAGGAACCGGGCAATGATGTGAAGCAATTTTTCAGGAAAATCACAAAGATTGGTGGGATAACAAATCCAAATGCCCGTGAATTCGGCACTTCCGTTTATTTATGCCAGGATCCGGTTGGCAGTTTCAATATGTTCTGGAAAATCCGGACATCGGGTATGTGAGATTATTTTTCGCGATATGTAAGTTAGATTATATTTGCAGGAGAAACTAAAAACCACGAAAGCTGATGAACCTGGTAAAGAAAGCATTAAAAGCGCTGCTTTATGCAGCTGCAGTTATAGCTGCAATACTTGTAATTATAATCGTATATGCCGAGATTTCCGATTACCGGCCAAAAGAGAAAATGCTTATTTCTGCAACCGAATCTGTCGGACAGTTAAGTGATTCAGCCACTCTTTCACTTTTGACATGGAATATAGGATACTGTGGACTCGATAAGAATATGGATTTCTTCTATGATGGCGGGACCAAAGTGAGGACGCCGAAGATGCAGTTGCTAAAAAATCTTTCAGCTGTTATGGCAGTGCTCAAGGGGAACGACAGTATTGATTTTACACTCCTCCAGGAAGTTGACAGGAAAAGCAAGAGAAGTTACAACATGGATGAACATGGGATGATAACCGCCCACATCAAATTTGCTTCGGAATCATTTGCTACAAATTATAAGGTCTTCTTCGTGCCTGTTCCGCTCTCATCACCGATGGGTAAAGTCTATTCCGGAATATCAACCCTTGGCAGGTACGTACCTTCGTCTGTAATCAGGTATTCGTTCCCAGGTAAATATGGATTCCCGAAACAACTTTTCATGCTCGACAGGTGCTTCATGGTAAGCCGTTATCCACTTAAAAGCGGCAAAGAACTCGTGATAATCAATACACATAACGAAGCATTCGACCCGGGGCAGATAAGAAAAGCCCAGATGGAATACCTGAAAGAGTTCCTGCTCCAGGAATATTCAAAAGGAAACTATATTATCGCCGGTGGCGACTGGAACCAGTGCCCCCCGGGATTCAAACCTGAATTCGCGGCGAACAAGGTTAATACCGAACAGATGGTAATTCCTGAGGATTATCTTCCGGCTAAATGGAAATGGGCCTATGATAACCATACCCCATCCAATAGGAGTGTCATTGCAGCATATAATCCTGAAACCACCACAACTACCGTTATTGATTTCTTCCTGGTATCTCCGAATATCAGGGTCATCTCCACGGAATGTATTGATTTTGGTTTCGAAAATTCAGACCATAACCCCGTAAGAATAAAAATTCAGCTTCAGTAGTAAACTGAATAATCTTTAGTCTTCCTGTAATTGCGAGCCCCGGCACCGCCGGGCAAAGCAATCGGCGTCAGTCGTGTACACTGTTGCTCATTGCAAGCCATTGGAGATACTTTCTGTTTTGGATTCAGCCGATTGCTTCGTATCCGCCACCTGGCGGATCCTCGCAATGACCAGTACAATTCAGGTACTTCAGTTGCAGTCATTGCGAGCGTAGCGAAGCAATCACGTTTAATTGAAGTAAATAAAATTATCTTCCTATTTTTTGTTTAGTATCTAAACAATATTTAATTTTGTTTAGCATCTAAACAATAATTACAATGGAGAATGAACTTCAGCATCTGATAGACCAGTTCCTGAAGATACTTAACCTGTACGGGGTGATCAGCCGTAAACCTAAGGACTATGGTACCGGCGATCTGCTCTACCCGGCAGAAATACTGACAATTTCAGAAGTTGGTAAAAACAAGTCGGTTAACATGACAGGCCTCGCCGAGATTATGGGCCTGACAAGGGGAGCAGTATCCCAGATGATTAGGAAACTGGTAGCGAAGAATTACATTATCAAGTCAAACCTTCGCAACAGGAAGGAGATCGAGCTGCGGCTCTCAGACAAGGGACTGATAGTCTATAAAGGATTGCAGAGCTTCCACCAGGAGATCTTTGCTTTCGCCGGTACCCTCTATGAAAAAGCACGGCCTGAAGACGTGGTTCTTGTGAGGAACCTCTTCGAGGCAATAAGTCAGAATATGCAACAAAGGGTTAGAGAACTATGAAAAGGAAAATATTTGTCCTGCTGCTTGCAATCCTCCTGCCGGTTTGTCCAAAGAGCCTTGCCCAGAAGGTTCTGGATGACTACATAAAAATGGGGCTGGAAAGCAACCTCGCTTTGCAGCAGAAGCAGTCGGAATACCAGAAAAGCATCGAGGCTCTAAAGGAGGCCAGGTCATTGTTCTACCCCGATATCAGTTTCAATGCAAGATATACTGTATCGAAGGGTGGCAGAACTATCGTCCTTCCGGTAGGTGATATGCTGAACCCGGTTTATTCGACGCTTAATATGCTGACATCCTCATCAATGTTCCCGTCTATCGATAACCAGACTATCAGGTTTCTCCGCCCTAAGGAACATGAGACAAAGATCCGGCTTATACAACCTGTTTTTAACCCTGATATCTATTTCAATTCAAAGATCCATAAGGAGATGACAGGATACCAGGAAGCTGATATGGATCAGTACAGGCGTGAGCTTATTGCAGAGATCAAGAAAGCGTATTACAACGTATCTATGAGTGAAGGTGTTCTGAACATGCTTCGTGAATCAAGAAAACTGCTGGAGGAGAATGTAAGGGTAAACCGGAAGCTTGTTGAAAACGACAAAGCCACACGGGATGTGATATACAGGTCTGAGGCAGAACTTGGAAAATTTGATCAGCGCCTGCAGGAAGCTGAGAAGGACAGGCTGATTTCAGGAGCTTATTTCAATTTTCTCCTTAACAGGCAACTTGGCGATTCAATAATTATACAGCTCCCATTAAGCCTTCCAGGGATAGCTGAACTTGCACTGGCAGGAGAAGCCCCGGTTCCCGGTCAAAGGGAAGAGATCAGGAAACTTGAAGAGCTTAACCAGGTGGCTGATCTTAACCTGAAGCGAAACAATGCAGGAAAACTGCCCGACATTTTCCTTGCAGTCGACTATGGCTTCCAGGGGAAAAAATATGAATTCAACAGGGACCAGGAATATGCCCAGGCTTCAGCTGTTCTGACATGGAGCCTGTTCAAAGGATTCCAGAACAGGGAAAAGATAAAACAGGCAATGCTCGATAAGAAAATAGTGGAATCGAGGCTCGAGGAAGCAAAAAAACAAATACAGCTCCAGGTCACCAACACCCTTAGCGAACTCAAAACTTCCGAAGCAGGGATATCAGCTGCCGAGTCAGTGCTTATAAATGCAAAAGAGGCTTACCGTCTTATTGAAAAGCGCTATAACAACGGGCAGGCTTCACTCCTTGAGTACATTGATGCGAGAACAACCCTTACCCAGGCATCGGAGAGCCTTATAATTGCCAGGTACAATTACCTTATATGTTTCGCGGAATTTGAGAAAGTAGCCATGTATAAAAACAACGAGTAAATGAAAAATACTGCATCAGTCATAATAGCAATACTGCTGGCTGCACTTGCCTGCAAACAAGCTCCCAGGAAAATGACAGCCACTCTGCCTGTGCCGGTCAGGGTGACAGAAGTTGCCCGGGAGGAAGTTTCGATACCTGTACATTCGGGAGGTGTTCTCCTTTCGAATGAAGAGGTGAAACTCTCATTTAAAACAGGGGGACTGGTATCAAGGATACTTGCAAGGGAGGGTGATAAGGTAAAAAAGGGGCAGAAGATAGCTGTACTTAACCTGTCGGAGATAAATGCACAGGTAAATCTGGCAGGGAGCGCCTTTGAAAAAGCCGGGAGGGATCTTGAAAGGGTTAAAAGGCTATACGCAGACAGTGTGGCAACACTTGAACAGTTGCAGAATGCAACTACGGCTGTCAGTGTTGCAAGATCCAACCTTGATATAGCAAAGTTTAACCTTAACCATTCAATAATTACAGCTCCTGATGACGGTATTATACTGCGACAGCTTGTAAGGGAGAATGAACTTGTATCACAGGGATATCCTGTCTTCCTGTTCGGCTGTAAAGGGAAAAACTGGAGGGTGAAAACCGGGCTGGCCGACAGGGATGTCGTAAGGATAAATCCGGGTGATTCAGCTGTCGTTTCCTTTGATGCCTGGCCGGGTGTTGCCTTTCCGGGCACCGTAGACATTGTGAGTGAGATGGCGAGCCAGGGAACAGGCACCTATGATGTTGAACTGGCAATTGAAGATAAAGGATACAGGTTCGCCGCCGGGTTCATAGCTTCAGTCGATATTTACCCTTCCGGCAGGCAGTCATACCTGCTGGTCCCGGTGGGGGCAATTATTGATGCTGACGGATCCGCCGGCTACCTCTTCAGCGTAAATGATTCTGACAGGGTGAGCAGGATAAAGGTCAGCATAATTGCACTTTCCGGTGACAGGGCTGCAATAAATGCAGGACAGAACAGGCTGAAGAGAATCGTTTCGGAAGGTGCAGCTTACCTGCGCGATGGAGAAAAGGTTAAGATTATGAATTAGCCTCTTGCATTAACAGTATTTAAACAGAAAAAATACCCCGATGAAAATATCAGAATTGTCGGTCAGGAATTTCCAGTTTACAATTGTAATCTTCCTGTTGCTTATAGCCCTTGGGGTCTATTCGTTCATCAAAATACCCCAGTCGGAAGATCCTGAATTCCCTATAAGTATCTTTCCGGTTATTGCAATATATCCCGGGGCTTCGCCAATAGACGTTGAACAGCTTGTTGTAGACAAGATTGAGAAAAGCCTTAAGGAGCTTGAGAATATTGAAAGGATAAAAACAGAGATAAAAGACGGTGTTGCCGTAATTGTTATTGAGTTTGATGCTGATTCGGACCCCGATAAAAAATATGACGAGATTTTAAGGCAGCTTAATTCAATAAGGAGCGACCTGCCAAAGGATCTCTACAGCCTTGAATGCCTTAAAATACAGGCAGGTAACACAAATATTGTGCAGAGCGCACTCGTTGCCGATAAAGCCGATTATTCGGAGCTCAGCAGGTATGCTGAAGCAATAAGGGATGAGATTTCGTCCCTTCCGGGCATAAGGAAAGCAGATGCAATGGCCTATCCTTCGCAGGAGATCAGGGTATCAGTAAACCTGCCAAGGATGGCACAACTCCATATTAACGTCGGGCAGGTTATAAATGCCATACAGAGCGACAATGCGAATATACCTGGAGGAAGCATAGATATCGGACCCAGGAAGTTCAACATAAAAACAACCGGGTCGTATTCAGATCCTGAGGATATAAAAAACACAGTAGTAGGGGCTGCATCGGGGAGCGTGGTTCGTCTTAAAGATATTGCTGATGTCAGCTGGCGCGATGAGGAGCTTAAATACTATGGTCGTTTCAATGGTGAAAAGGCTGTTTTTCTCATTGCCAACATGAAGGAGAAGCAGAATATCCACGAGGTCAGGAAGAATATTTATGAAGTTTTCAACTCGTGGGATAAGAAGCTCCCGGCCGGGTTCAGGCTTGAAAGAGGCTTTGATCAGTCGGCTAACGTAAAGAATAAACTGGGAAGGCTTGAGGAGGACTTTCTTTTTGCATTCATCCTTGTCCTATTTACGCTTCTTCCTCTGGGATTCAGGGCTTCGGGGACTGTAATGATTGCAATACCCCTTTCGATACTAATCGGCCTTTCAGGCCTTTACCTTGTTGGTTTCAGTATAAACCAGCTTAGCATTGTCGGAGCCGTGATCTCACTCGGGCTTCTTGTTGATGATTCTATTGTTGTAGTGGAGAACATATCACGATGGGTGAGGGAAGGATACTCTCCTTCAGAAGCTGCAGTGAAGGCAACAGGCCAGATAGGTCTTGCAGTAATGGGATGCACAGCGACCCTTATCCTTGCTTTTCTTCCGCTTATGTTCCTCCCGGGCATGGCAGGAAAATATATGAGGACACTGCCGACTTCAGTTACCTTCATTGTTATAGGGTCATTATTCGTAGCCCTTACAATCATCCCGTTCATTTCAAGCAAGATATTCAGGGGAAATGTAAACCCTGAAGGAAATATTTTTCTCAGAGGTCTCCACAAGGGAATCGACTTCACATATGGCAGGGCCCTCCAGTGGTCGCTTAATAATCCGGTGAAAACAATACTGATAGCCTTCCTCTTCTTTGCATCTTCACTTCTGATGATAAGGTACATTGGCTTCAGTCTCTTCCCTAAAGCCGGTCTTCCCCAATTTCTTGTTACTGTGGAAACACCAAGGGGAAGTAACCTTAAAGAGACAGACCGGGCAGTCAGGTTTGTCGAATCTGTGCTTGCTTCGAAACCTGAACTTAAATACTACATGTCCAACATCGGGAAGGGTAACCCGATGATCTTCTATAACTCATTTCAGAAAAGTGAACAGTCAACACTCGGGGAGATACTTTGCGAAGTGAAACCTGAAGCGCTTCCGAAACTCGATTCATTCATCGACAGGTTGAGGGATACGCTTAATACCTGTGTAAATGCAAGAATCTATGTTACTGAGTTTGAAAACGGGATGCCTGTCGACGCAGCTATTGCGTTGCGCCTGGTGGGCAATAATCTTGATTCAATAAAAGCCTATACAGGGAAGATCGAGGATATATTCCGGAATACAGAAGGCACACGATATATAAAGAACCCTCTCAGCCAGTCACTTACTGACATGAAGGTAGTAATTAACAGGGATAAAGCAGGGCTTTTTGGCATTCCGACTGCCGAGACCGGAAAGACTATACGTCTTGCACTTGCTGGTTTATCAGCGGGGAAATACAGGGATAACGAGGGTAACGATTATAATATAAATGTAACACTGCCCGATGAAGCCCAGGATAACCTGAAGGCACTCGACAGGATTTATATCTCTTCTCTGTCAGGGGCACAGATACCGCTTTCGCAGCTTGCAAGAATCGAGTTTTCGAATTCACCCACGCTTATCCAGCATTACAACAACGAGAGATCAATGACTGTTTCGTCGGCTGTGAAAACAGGGTATAACACTGATAAAGTAACAAAGCAGATACTCCATAAAGTCGAAGAACTAAGGTTACCTGAAGGTTTCAGGCTGATACCGGCGGGTGAGATAGAATCAAGGAGACAAAGCTTCCAGGGCATTGGTACCGCAATTCTCGTGGCTATATTCGGGATCTTTGCAATACTAATACTTGAATTTAAAACATTCAAAAGCACTATTATAGTTCTTTCGGTGATACCCCTGGGGATAATCGGTGGACTTCTGATGCTTTATTTCACAGGCTATACACTCTCTTTCGCAGCTGCAATAGGTTTTGTAGCCCTCATAGGAATAGAGATAAAGAACTCGATACTCCTTGTTGATTTCACTAACCAGCTCAGGGAAGGAGGTATGTCTCTTAATGAAGCAGTTATAAAAGCCGGGGAGATAAGGTTCCTCCCGGTTCTCCTGACAACTTTCACAGCAATCGGGGGTCTTCTGCCGATTGCCTTAAGCAGGTCGGCACTCTATTCACCGCTTGCATGGGTGATTATCGGCGGGCTAATAACTTCCACACTTCTTGCAAGGCTTGTGACTCCTGTAATGTACAAGATTATCCCTCCGAAGATTGATGTTAAAAGATGATCCGGGAAGATGATGTATAAGTTATATAACACATCCTATACGGGAGGATTATCCCTTTTAATTTGTAGATTTCGGAGCATAATATTTAAGTCACTGACCAATGAAATCTCTTAAAACAATCCTTAGCACAGTCATTGTAATGACCATGCTGCCGGTTCTGACTGCACAGTCGGACAAGGTCACAAAAATGATAATTGAAAACGGGAAGAACGACAACCAGACGATGAAGCATCTCGATGTTCTGACAAACAGGTTCGGGGGGAGGCTGATCGGTTCTGATGCCTATGATAATGCATCGTTGTGGTGTGCAGCACAGTTCAGGAAGTGGGGGATGGAGGTTAAGATGGACACAGTGGGCACTTTGCCTGTTGGATTCAACCGTGGTCCGTGGTTTGGCAGGCTCCTTAGCGACAACGGCATGACGCTTCATTTCGCAACACCATCATATACTTCAGGAACAAAGGGTGTACAGAGGGGACCGGTACTTATAGAACCAAAGAGCCAGGCCGAATTCGACAGGATGAAGGGAGCGCTGAAAGGTGCATGGGTGCTTATTTCCGGTACAAACACGGGATGGCCTGTTGACTGGTCTTCAAAGGGCGATTCAGTAAGGGCAAAGGTCATTTCCTATAATGATTCTATAGCGAAGATCAACCGTGATATTATGATGGAGAACAGGAGTCACCCGGGACAGGAGCAGAAAAAAGAAATTCCATACAAGGAAGAACCTGCACTGTTCTACAGGCAGATGAAAGAGGCCGGTATCCTAGGTATTATACAGTCTGCACCTGTTCCCATACGCGTGCTCTACGACAGGAAGAACATTGAAAAAATGACATTCGAGACCCTGCCTACAGTTCCGGATATTAAGCTTGACGAAAGCCAGTATAAGGTTATTGAACAAATGGCTAAGGAGAGAAGGTATTTCCAGCTTGAGTTCGACATAAGGAATTATTTCAAACCCGGACCGGTAGCTTACTGCAATGTTATCGGTATAATAAGGGGCTCAAAATACCCTGACGAATATGTTATGATGGGTGGCCATCTCGATGCTTTTGACGTTGCAACCGGTGGTGTTGACGATGGATCAGGCGCAACTCCTGTAATGGAAGCTGCAAGGCTGATTATGGCAGCCGGCGGGAAACCAAAGAGGACCATTCTTGCATGCCTGTGGGCAGGAGAGGAGTTTGGACTATGGGGTTCAAAAAGCTGGGTTGAGAAGAATAAGAAGAACCTTGGTAAGATTTCAAACTACTTCAACCGTGATGGCGGACCTACTGTTGCAAACAGCCTTACAGTCCCTGAGGCTATGTACGACGACTTTGCTAAAGTTTGCGAGCCTTTAAACAGTATAAATCCCGACTTCCCGTTCACGCTGAATAAAAGAACAGATCCTCCAAGGCCAAAGCCAACAACAGCAGGAGGTTCTGACCATGCTTATTTTGCAATGAATGGTGTTCCTACACTCAGTTTCGGAACTGCCGATCCGAAAGGGTATAATTTCGATTACATGGAGATCTGGCATACAGAAAGGGATACCTACAATAAGAGCATAGAGGAATACCAGAACCATTCATCGGTAGTCACCGCTGTTGTGGTGTGGGGTTTATCAAATCTCGATCACCTGCTGCCGAGGCAGGGGCTTTACAGCGAGGATAAGCCTGACAAAAAGTGATCAGTTCCTGATAGCAACATTAAGAACACCCTGGGTGGCATGGGCGTAGTTCGGGAAGATATATACTTTACCGTCCGTCTTGTCTGTTACATATAGATCATCGCCTTTCCACTCACTTGTAGTGTTATGCTGAATTGCCTTTCCCCGGTTAATGAAGTAATAACTCGTGCCCACCTTCTGCCAGAACAGGTTATCCTGGTAACTTACAACAGTTGCAGACATAAGTTTCTGTACATTATCGGGATTGTCATAGTCAATCAGCCTGTAGGTTATGTTGTTAATAGTATCGTATACAATCAGGTCCTTTTCAATAAAGCCATTCCTGGTCTGACCCTGTATCCCGTCACCTTTCACATAAAGGAAATATGACCCGTCGGCCTGTTTTTTCCAGAATGCATAGTCGGCACTGCTTAAAAGGACTGCAGGCCTGAGCTTGCTGTCGTTGTTGGCTTTATAATCTTTAAGGATGAATGTATTATTAAGTTCAGGGTCATAAACAAGGAGATCCTTATCCACATAAGTGTTGTTTGTTCTTTTCGCTATCTGGTCGCCTTTATAATACAAAAAATATGAGCCATCTTTTGCTTTCCAGTAGGTGTCGTTGGCTGTGCCAAGTATCTTTGCATTGTTGATCTTGAAAGGAACTGCCGATGAGAATTTCTCAAACAGGCAGGTCATATTTGAGAATGGATCATAAACGAGAAGGTCATCACCGCTCCATGAGTTTTTCTGCCTTGTACTTGCATCTTCATCGTTTACGTAGAACCAGAAACCGTCTGTTGAATCTTTTTTCCATGTGGCGCGGATGTCAACCTTATCAGAAACAGCTGCCTTATTTACAAAGTAAAAGTCGTTTGTAAGCGAGGTTGATTCCCATGGAATCTGTGCTTTATAAGAATTATCTGATACACTCCTCCTGACATTCTGGAACATCTGCAGGATTGTGATATCGGGTGTTTTCATGTTTTCAAGAAGGGCCGCGGTGTAAAGTCCGTTTGATCCTGAACCATCAGATGCTGTTCTTCCGGGCGATGTTGAGTAAGCTATAAGTGAACCGGTTGGTGCATTCATGAATGCAAGACCGGTACCTTCCACTGCACGTGACCAGCTTCTTTCGAAAGGATTATTACGGCAGGCATCGAGGATGACAATATTAACCTTTGAACCCGCAGCTTCCATGAAACCGAGCACCCTGTCAGCCTGTACACAGTCATATTCTATCTGTTGTTCACTCTGAATATTCGCGTCAATAGGAATGAGGTAGTTGGCTCCCTTTGACTGGATACCGTGACCAGAATAAAAGAAAAGCCCGACGGAATAGTTTTTGAGCTTGTTCCCAAAATTATCAATGGCTTCTTTCATCCTGCTCTGGTTGACATCTTCATACTCAAAAACATCAAAGCCAAGGGCCTGGAGCGCGGTTCGCATCGACCTGGCATCATTAACCGGGTTTGCCAGTGCAGGGGAATGAAGATAAGCGGCATTACCTATTACAAGTGCAAGTCTCCTCTCGGGTCCGGCAGTGTTCTGTGTTTTCTGACCATAAGAGTATGTGCAGAACATAGCAAATGAAATAATTAAAGCTGTAAGGATTTTCGATGCTTTCATAATTTCACCATTAATGAATTTACTGTTTTGAGAATGTAAATTTAATATATAGTTGTCTCAGGACAAAAAAAATGACATTTGTATAAAGCATTTCTTTATAATAAATGAAATTTCCGGCAGTTGCCTGTGAAAACGTGGTTACGGCCATTTGCCTGATATTGAATTTGAGGGCTTTATTATTGCTTGCAAAAAACGAAATCAGGATGTAAATTTGAAGAAGTCACTCGGGCCATGTGGCAAAAAGTGTAAAACAGGTAGAATTGAAGTTTATATCCTAAACGTATAATATCTCAAAGATGACGCTGAATAAGATTTTCCCGCCCCTTGCCTGGTTAAAAACCTATAAGCTGAAAGATCTTGGATCCGACGGGGTAGCAGGCATTACACTCACTGCCTATGCAATACCTGTTTCGCTGGCGTATGCGACTCTTGCCGGGCTGCCTCCGCAATATGGAATTTTCGGCTACCTTCTTGGCGGATTATTCTATGCCCTTATGGGAAGCTCCAAACAGCTTGCAATCGGGCCAACATCAGCAATCTCAATGCTTGTTGGAACAACTCTTGCAACAATGTCAGGCGGAGATCCCCAGAGATGGCTTGAACTGGCATCATTAACTGCGCTTGTTGTAGCAGCCCTTAGCTTCCTCGCTTATATACTGTACCTCAGCAGCATAATAAACTTCATAAATGAGACAGTCCTTACAGGCTTTAAAGCGGGAGCTGCCCTGACAATCATGCTCACCCAGCTTCCGAAAATGCTCGGAGTGCCAGGCGGGGGAAACAGCTTTTTCGGCAGGCTGGGGGTTATCTTCGGACAGCTTCCCCAGACTCATATGTATGTCCTCCTTTTTGGTATTACAGCGTTTGTACTTATACTTCTTGGAGAGAAGTTTTTTAAAGGGAGGCCGATTGCAATATGGATAGTAATTATTTCTATATTGATAATTACATTTACTTCAATTGAGGAGCACGGGTTCAAGACTGTCGGGGTTATACCGACCGGGCTTCCGACTTTTGGTCTGCCATCTCTTAACTGGGCAGATATACAGGGTGTCATGGAACTGGCTTTTGCTTGCTTCCTCTTAATGTATGTTGAGAGTATTTCAGCCGCAAAAACACTTGCCCAGAAAAATGATTATGAAATTGATGCCCACCAGGAACTGCTGGCGCTGGGAATGGCAAACCTGGCAACCGGCATCGGTCACGGGTACCCGGTAAGCGGCGGCCTTTCACAATCGGCAGTTAATGATTCCGGTGGTGCAAAGACTCCAATGGCGCTTGTCTTTGCATCAGTTTTTATAGGAATCTGCCTGTTCTTTACAGGACTTCTTAAAAACCTGCCGACAGTTGTCCTGGCAGCCATAGTATTCGTTGCTGTCGAAAGACTTATAAACATTAAGGAGTTTATAAGGATGTGGAGGGTCAATAAATTTGACTTTGCAATTGCCGTTGTGGCATTGCTTTCAGTAATAATCTTCGGCATATTGCAGGGTGTGATAATCGGTGCTCTGGCATCGCTTATACTGATTATTAAGGCAGTTTCAACACCTCATATTGCAATACTCGGCAGGATACCCGGGACAGAAAGATTCACCGACATAAAACGTCACCCTGATAATGAAATATTGCCGGGTGTCATGCTCTTCAGGGTTGAATCACCCCTTGTATATTTTAACAGTTCATATGTTTACAGTCATGTATGGCCGATGATCGCCCAGCAGGCATCAAACCTGAAGCTTGTTATTTTCGACCTGAGCACATCAGCCTATATCGATTCAACAGGTGCCAAACTCATCAAAAGACTCTTCCTTAACCTTGAAGCAAGAGGTATTATGTTTAAAGTGGCTGAAGCTCATTCCGAAGTGAGGGATATTCTGCGCTTCGAAGATATTGAGCATCTCCTGGGTCATGTAAGCCGGCGTGATTCAATTCATGAGGTAATTGCCCATACACTTACAGACGATGAAATGAAGGACTGGATAAAGAAGGAGAGCCAGGGCAGCTGATCACCTGTATGGCGGAGTTATCCTGTTGTTACTTATATTTTCCCTGAGATCCAGGAACTTCCATGTACCTGCCTTTATAACGTTTTCCCTTGTTTTAATGAAGCGGATGAAATCGCCTATCCCTGCAGGTTCATTACCGTTTGCATGAATAAGAATTATGCTGCCGTTTGACGGGTATTCTCCCTTCGCAAGCCACGCGTCACTTCCGACAGGAATAAGTCCGTAAGATATGATCCTGTAATACAGAGCTGAATCCGAGACAAGACCGGGGAAGCGGAAGAAAACAGAAGGACAGAGGCCATTATAAATAATTGCCTTCTCATTGCCAAGTACCTCATTATCTATATTCGTTCCGTCAGCAAGAAGGAAGTTATGGTCCAGCGGCTTTCCCGGATAGGTGTGATGATTCAAAGTATGATTCACCCAGAGTATGTCTATATCACCTTTGGCAATCAGCCTTTTTAGCCAGAGAAGGTCGTTTTCGTGATCCTCCATCCATTTACCTGTCACCGATACTGACAATGGAACAGGTTTCTCATACCTGCCTGTTTCTTCAAGAAGAGTTCTGAATACATCGCGGTCGAGTGTTTTTGAAGAGGGACACAGGTCAATTGTAAGTGTGACACCATTCATATCCTCAGTAAATCCTGTATATCCTGCGTCCTGGATGCCGCTGTCCATTTCACGCACTTCATCAAGTGCATCAAGGTAATTCGAACGTGGGAAGAGGAACCTGAGCATTTCCCATGACAACCTGTAAGCAAAGGCACTATCTGATGAAACCAGCCTTGTCTTCAAAGTCTCAGGATTTACAACGAGGAAGTAAAGCCGGTTTCCCCTCTCGTAACGCCTGATTGATATCTCATTCATATGGCTTCCTTTTATAACTGCAATCCCGGGGAAAACACAATATCGTCCCGAACACTGGCAATTTACAGGAACAAGGGGGAGGAGGATCAATAATATGAAGCCGGCAATTTTCATAATCTTCTGCTTCGGAGTTTTCGAAATTAGCTGTAATTTGTATCTTTTTATCAGCACCGACGAAATTACCAATAATTATTACAGTTACTTCAATGAATACACAAAGGCCTTACTTAATGGCAAGGTTCAGAACCTTGTTAATATTCTTTATCCTGCTATCAGCTATTACAGTATCCTGCGGAAAGAAGAATGATCAGAAGATAATCCGGATCAATGAATCTGAATTCCGTGACAGGGTATACGCCTGCTGGCTGGGGAAGAATATAGGTGGCACCCTGGGTATGCCCTTTGAAGGAAAAACAGATGTGCTTGATCTTACATTCTTCACCAACATAAAAGCAGGGGAACCTGCACCTAACGATGATCTCGACCTGCAGCTTCTGTGGTTGAAGGCTATGCAGGAAAACGACGGGCATGTTGATGCCTTTACACTTGGAAAGTACTGGCTGAAATATGTACCTGTGAACTGGAATGAATATGGCATTGGCAAGGAGAATATGAAAAAAGGGCTTATGCCCCCGGTTTCCGGGGAATTCCGGAATGACAAGTGGAAAAACAGTAATGGAGCCTGGATAAGGTCAGAAATATGGGCCTGTCTCTTTCCAGGTAACCCGTACATGGCAGCAAGATTCGCAAGGGAAGACGCCTGTGTGGATCATGGAATGGCAGAAGGCACCTTTGCCGAGATTTTTACCGCATCGCTTGAATCTGCAGCATTCGTAATGTCCGACCGCGACAGTCTCATAAACTTTGGTCTGTCGATGATACCGGTTGATTGCAGGGTGGCAAAAGCCGTGAAAACAGCTGTTTCGTCGTACAGGGGCGGACAAGGGTGGAAGGATGCAAGGCTTGAAGTAATAAATGCAACAGAGGACCTTGGCTGGTTCCAGGCTCCCAGGAACGTCGCTTTCACAATGATAGGCTGGCTTTACGGTGAAGGCGATTTTGGGAAATCAATTTGCATTGCTGTCAATTGCGGCGACGATACTGACTGCACAGGTGCAACCCTGGGGTCAATCCTCGGGATAATTCATGGTACTTCAATAATCCCGGCAAAATGGAGGGAACCTGTTGGCGATAAGATTACAAACGTTGCAATAACAGGATTCAGGAGCCCTGCAAACCTTGACGAGCTTACCGACAGTACAATATCAATGACCCGTCGTGTGAATGCAAAATACAACCTTGGAGTCACGATTGATAAGGGAAAAACAATCCGCAATATTAGCTCCGGGATGATGCGACCGGAGGCAGGCGATCTTAAAAGGCTGTGGAGCTATTCTCCGTGGAGGGTGGCCATTCATAATCACGATCACGTGACAGTGCTGGATTATATGGGGGAACCTGTTATCAGGAAAGACACCCGGAAGCAAATGTCCCTGACCCTGTCAAACACAGTTTCAACCGAAGCTGCATACAGCATTTCCTGCAGCGATATTCCTTCGGGATGGAGCATAAAAGGACTGCCAGGGGATACAATAAGATTTACAGGTAACAGCAGCAGGACCCTGGATTTCTCCGTAATGGCGGCCGGGGGGGCCGATTCTGCCAGATTTGATATCGTGGTAACAGGTGGTTACAGCCCCGATACAATTCCATTTATACTGTTCAGGAGTAAATAGTGCTAACAGGTTCAGATCATTTTATTTTCCCTGAACCATTCTATTGCATCTTTTATAGAGTCTTCCACCGGGTGGAGTTCGATGCCAAGTTCTTCAACAGCCTTGCGGCCGGAATAATATTCGCCCCTGCAGATAATACGCATATTTGTGAGCGTGAGTTCTGTGGGAACAGAAAAGAATCTCAGGAGACTCCCGGCCATACCTGCCAAATACAGGAGCAGGGGAGGGAGACATATAAGTACTGATTTCCCTCCGCTTACAGAGACAAGCTTTTTAAAGAAACTCCTGTAATCAAGATTTTCAGATGCAAGGAGGTAAGTTTCACCATTTCGTCCAAGTTTGAGGGAGTTCACTGTACCCTGGGCAGCATCCCTTACATCAATGAAATTTTTGCCTCCCGGGGGGTGGAATATGATCTTCCGTAGCCCCATCAATATGATTCTTCCCGAACTTGGTTTCGAATCCCAGGGACCAAGCATGAAGCAGGGGCAAAGGATTACTATGTCTATCTTGTTGCAGTATTTAAGCAGGCGCTTATTCGCTTCTGCCTTGCTCTTTGCATAAAATGAATCAGAGACTGGCTTCCGGGGTTCCATGGTCTCATTACCGGGATGTTCAAGGGTACCTGATCCGATTGCGTTTGATGAGCTGATGAAGATGAACCTGCTTACTTTTTTTTCAATGCTAAGTTTCACAAGTTCTTCGGTGGCATCAGCATTTATCTCCCTGTAGTATTTGTACCTGGGCAGGTCCTGCCTCGTGGTTGCTGCACAATGGATCACATATTTGCAGCCTTCCAGGGCTGTCATTATCTTCCCTGTGTCCCTTATATCGGCCTCTGTAAGATCGAGGTTTTCATGTGGAGGGAGTTTAAAATTCCCGGCCGACCTGAGAATGCCATTTACATGATAGCCTCTTTCAAGAAGAAGGCGGATTACATTTGCTGCCAGCAGGCTGTTGGCACCGGTTACAAGTACTTTCTCCATTTACAGGCTATCAGCTGTCAAGCTCCCTTTTTATTACAGATGTCAGCCAGGGCAGGTACAAGGGGCCCGGGATAACCGACATCATCATCCAGTTAAGTTTATTGAGTATGCCAGGGAGGATGAAAGTCCTTCCTTTAAGCAGCTTTGCGACAGTAATTCCTGCAACCTTCTCCGGGGTCATTGCGGACAATCTTCCGAATAGACCCTGTTTCATTATTCTCATTCTTACATCCTCATTCGTTATAACCGGTCCCGGGTAAACCACGGCAACAGAAACTGAGGTGCCTGCAAGTTCATATTTAAGTCCTATTGAGAAGTGCCTGATAAAACGTTTTGATGCAGGATAAACAGTTTTATAACCCATCGGACCAAAGGCTGAAATACTTGATACGTTCAGTATCCACGAACGCTCCTGTTTCAGAAGGTTGGGCAGTAAGGCCCTGGTGAGCAGGGCCACGGATCTGATATTCAGTTGTATTATGTTATCGATGTAATCAGGATCACAGGTGCTGAAACTTTTTGTGCCTCCGCAACCTGCATTGTTTATAAGAATGCTGACACTGAACCTGCTGTTTATTTCATCTGCAAGTTCGATAATGTTTTTCTTTATTGTCAGGTCTGTTTCATAGAATACAGAACTGGTGGATGCTGATGTCGCTTCAGCCGCCACTTCTGAAAGGTTCTCCCCGGGAAGTGAAACGAGAATTGTATTAAAACCTCTCCTGGCAAGAGTAATCGCAAACTGCCTGCCAAGTCCCCTGCCTGCTCCTGTTACAACTGCATATTGCTTCATTGCCTGCTGTATCTGTCCCGCCCGGGGGAAGTGATTGATTATCAAAGATAGCAAAGACTTTCATAACAAGTGAGCAGCCAGGCTTATATGTCATTATGAAAGGATTTTACAGAAGCTTAATAGTTTGTTGCCCCCTGGAAGACCCTTCCCCTTGTAAGGTGCTCAAGATGGCCAACCCAGGTCATGGTACCCGGTCCAAGGCCTGTAACAGTAGCTGAGGCATAATTCTGCGCCGGAATAACTATAAGTATGTCATAGTGCCCCACTATCGAAGAGATACTGAAACGCAGGGTGAATGAATGATTTTTCTCTGTCTTTTCAAGTTTCCAGCTGCTTATCTCTCCTTCAGCTGTTACACCTCCAAGCCCGTTATAACCCATACCCGATCCTCCACCTACCTGGAGGGTGGCTTTGTCGATATTGACTTTTACAAAATTGATCTGGGAGTTTACATTGACCCGCTCCCCTGTCCTTAGCTGCAGAAATTCTGCAACGAGCACAAACCTCCTCGACTGAAGGAGTGAATCAAGAGACATGAAACTGGCTTCAATCTCCTGTTTTCTTTTTGCCTTTTTCTCCTCCTTTGTCAGCTTCTTCTCCTGTGCGTTCACTGTGATGGCTGATATCACCATAAGAACCAGCAGAAAAAGCTTGCGGGTGTTCAATCCTGTCCTTTTCATAGACCTAATTTTTATTTCCGGGAAATTCAAAATTTATGCCAGATTATCTCCGGGATAAAGAACAGATATATTTTTAACATGAAGTTAAGAAACAGGAAACAATATTTAAGAATTTGCGGCTGCAACCAGCAAGGCAAAGCAATGAATCCTCCTTTGTTTGCAGGCAGTTATAAATATACTAGCGCCTTAACATAACCAGTAAGAACCCTGTTATATAGGCTGTTATCCACCACGAATAAGCTGCAAGCGTAAATTTATGAAGCGTTGCCGGTACGATTATCCCTTCCCCTCCGGATAATCTCTTTCTCCATGAGATAATTGCATCAGCGGCCATGAGTCCCAGGGAGCTGTAACCGATAATGCCATGCAGTGTAAACGGACCGTGAGATGATCCGATTATCATGCAGGTTGTCGATATAATATCAAGAGCCACGCCTGTTGTAAGAAAGAACATTACCCTGTTGCTGAGTTTCAGGGTACGGCGCTCATAATAGAAGAATATTGTATAGGAAATAAGAGCGAGGTTTACTATTGCAGTTCCGGCAAGAAGTACAGGTTTCATTTTTCGTTCTGGTATTTAGTTATTTCACCGGCTCCGGGTTACTGGACCTGGAGCTTTTTATACTCAAATTTCGGATACCCCGGGGCTCCTGTATCATTGTAGAAACCCCTGAAGCGGAGTTTGTAATAAGCTTTTCCGCGGCTTCTTATAATATATGTGTAATTGTCCCTTACTGTATAGGTGGCAGTAACATCATTGATTTTAACTCTTTTCCAGTCATATCCTATTGCATCACTCAAGGTTGAGAATTTGTATCCAGCCGTATCGGATATTGATATTTCATCGTAGGTCTTAAGGGAATCAAGCGCAGAAGCCGTACCATAAGGATTTGACAGCACTCCCCTTACAAAGTAAGGAGTGGGAATACTGTCGCTTGTATAAAGCGTTGTTGAATACTGTGTGAAAAGCAGGTCCCAGCTGTCCCTTGGTGGTTCAATCCCCGCTATAGTGCCTGTAGTGAGACTGAAGCATGTATAATTAACCGTTGAGTCTTTAAGCATTGTCACCGAAACAGGATTTGATCCGTCAGGATCAGAGTAATGGAAGCTGTAAGATTTTGGACCTACGGCAGTGAATACAACTTTCTTGTAGGGTACATATTTGATACCGTTATTTATACCAAGCATGTATACTTCATTTGTGGGAGTAAGGAGGTCGTCTGAAATCCATTTGCCCACTGCTGTTGAATCAGGGTTGCCGTCAGATTTATCGTACTTCCATTTTGCCCCCGGGTCAACAGTGGTGGTATTATTAAAATCAGTTGATCCTGTTGACACCAGTCCGAGGTACCTGCCTGAATTGACTGTAATATGCCATCCATCATGTGAGGATTCGAAACCAAGGTCCCATGCTTCAACAGGGTTGACAGAGGCTTCTCCTGATGTGCCAAGGTCAAAGAACACCTGGTTTGAATACATCGATTCCTTCAGTGTAATTATTCCTGAGTCGGACGGTATAACAGGTGTGTCCTCCTTGAAGCAGGAGTTCAGCAGCGGGATTATTATAAGCAGAATTAATAACTTTCTCATTTTGCCACCCCTCAGATCTTTCTTAACGAATAGGTAATCTGTAAAAACACTGTTCTACCCCAGCCTACCGAGGCTTCGCCTGATGCGTCAGATCCATGAACAGATGACCCTCCGCCAACAGAATAAACATTCTTAACGTTGAAGATGTTTTTAACCCCCGTTGCAATGTTCAGTCTTTCCCTGAAGAAAGGCCTGCTTAGTGTGAGATCCATCAGGTTATAATCATCCATTCGGACTTCTTTTACAGCGCTCAGTGTATTGTCCGTTGTAAACTCACCCCTGTAATCTTTGTATACACCGGCATGCTTAAGGTACATCGAGATATTGAACTTGTATTTAATGTTTTTGTAGTTAAAGCTTGATATGAAATTCTTCGTGTAATAGAATGAAGAGAAATCAAGGAGTTTCGATTTGCCTTCAATACTCAGTCCGGCTTCAAACCTGAAGCGCGGGTGAAGCTTATACTGGAATTTAAGACTGCCGCCCTGGGTAACAAAATTATTCCCCGGGATATTCATATATTTTGCTCCTGTCGGGTCAAGTGGGTCATAAAGAAGGTCAATCCTGTTACTGATCCTGTTGTAATATGATTTCAGCTCGAATGAGAGATTGCTCTTCCCGATATCAGTTGCCCAGTCAGCCGATCCGTTAAGATTGAATGACCGTTCTGCCTGCAGATCAGGATTACCTGTTACATTATGATTCGAATCGCGGAAATCGAGGTAAAGTTCCTTAAGTGAAGGAGACCTGAAACCATTGCCTGCAGAAAGCCTAATGTTAAGTTTCCTGGCAGGATCCCATTTGAAGCTTACTGCCATTATCAAAGGGGCATTATACTTCGTGTTGTATACAGCACGCAGGCCGGGTTGAATTGACAGATTTTCAGCAGGATTATATTTCATGCTTATGAATGCAGCATAGTCGTCAATCTCCTTGCCGCCATCCATCCTTTTCCCGGTACCCGACTCGAGGTTAATATCGAAACCTGTCTGCCATGTTAAGCTTGTCGAGGGCCTGCTGCTGTACCATCCTCTTAAAACAACCGACCGGATAGTTGACGTATCGTGCATGGCAGGATCGGAAGCAAGGATTTTTGTAAGGTCTACAAGATTTTTCAGGTAGGTCCTTTTTATCTTATCATATTCCGACCAGGCAGCTGTATAGTTAATCGTACCCTTGTTTTCTCCTGCTTTGACAGTGCCTGCAGATTTAATATCATACCTCCTTGTGAAATGGTACTCGTCAAAAGCTTTCTCGTAATTAAAGTCAGGTAAAAGGTTCCCGTTATTCCTTAGCTGTTCGCTGAAAAGCACAGCTTCAGCATTTAACCTTACATTACCATGGTTATACTGGTAGAGCAGGTCGGAGTTGTATTGTTCTTTGGGTTTCCACAGCATGTACCTTCCGCTGTCTATTGGTGAATAACCGGCAAAGAAATTCCTCCCTCCTGAGTATGATATCATACTCCTCCCCATGTTTGCCGAAGCTGAACCGCTGAAATTATAGACTCCCACACTCTCGTAATAACCATTTGCGCTTGCCGTGTATTTCGACCGGCTGTTATCTTTCGAGATAAGATTTACCGCACCTGCAAGGGCGTTTGACCCGTATATTACAGACATGGGTCCCTCTATCATTTCAATATGATCGATGTTGGAGAGGTTTATCTGGCTCAGGTCAAGGATGCCGTTCTGCCTGCCGATTACTGGTACTCCGTCGATGAGGATCTTAACATTTTCACCTGTGAGCCCCTGTATTGATAAGCCTGAACCAAGCATATTATCCTGGGTTGGTCGTACGGACAGTTCGGTAGACAGTAGTTCCTGGAGGTTCTGGACAGCCCTTTCCTCAATCTCCAGCCGAGGTATTACTTTTACATTGTATATCGACTTGTCGGCTCTTTGCGGGGTCATCTGGCCTGTCACCACAACCTCCGAAAGGGATGAGGCTGAGGGTTCAAGAATGAACCTGAGCCCTGAGCCTGAATCTATTGTATCGAGTAAAGTAGTATAGCCCACCGAGGAAACTGCCACCTGCATCTTCCCCTTTACCTCTATCTGGGCGCTACCCTTTTCGTCAGTTATCCTGTTAACCGCTATTTTCTTATCGAGGCTTTCAAGACAGATATAAGCATACGGCACAGGTTCTCCTGTCTGCCTGTCAATCACGACGGCCTTCCTTGACTGGGAGAAAGCGGGTATGACAATAATTGAAAGCAGCAGCAAAAAGAAGCTGCTTTTCCGGTTCAGCCTGTGCATGCTAAAATGTTGCAGTTTAGTTCAGCTTTGCTTTCTCAAAACCGATGATGCCTGTTGAACTGCCACCAAAGGATTTGAAGACGAGTCTCCATACGGTTGATGTCAGGTCCTTAACAAAATATACCCTGTCTGTACTTACCGTGTATTTGTAGGTATTCATGTCAAAACTCTTCCAGTCTGATCCAATAACAGAGATATTTGTCTGGAAAACTGCTGAACTGTAATCAGTTGTATTCAGCGGGGCCCCGTTAACCCTTGCTGACCTTACGCCGCTGTTTGTGAGAATGCCTGTAACAGTGTATGGAACAAATACACCTGAACCATCAGGTATCATTGCCGTGTATTTTGTTGCGACGAAGTCCCATGAATCAGCAGCAGGCTCCCTGTCAACAGTTTTAGCACCTGTCACTGAATAGTATACAAAATTCCTGGAAGTGTATGGTTTGCAGTCTACTGTATCCGTAATTTCACCGGTACCGTCAACTGAAGCTATTTTGAAGATATATTCATTTTCAACGGAATACTTTTTCTTTATCCAGATCTTCCTGTAAGACTGATCGGGAAGCTGTAATATGTAGATTGAGTCGCCTCTAACATCGTGATTTATTGAATTATAAACGCCCCATCCGTAATCAGGGTGACCAAGGGCATTTCTCTCAAATGCACCAAGTGACCATGTTGTATCTGAGTTGTACATGGCTTTCCAGCCAGATATGCCTGAAATATTTACAGTAGCCCAGGCTGTGGTGTCGCCTGAAGGATAAGTATAAAGTTTTACACCTGATCCTGAATTGATAATGATTGTGGAAGTTCTTGCCCCTGTCATGAAACCAAGATCCCAGTTAGTCCTGCTTACTGTTGCAACGACACCGTTCTTCATGCTGTAATAAACATCATAGGCATACCCTGCGCCGAGGCTTAATGAGTCAGCGCCCGTAAGACCTGCACTGGTACCGTTTACAAATACCTCGCAACTGTCTGATATTAAATTGTCTGAATTGCTCACAACCACCCATGTGTTACCAAACTGAACACCTGTTATTTTGCCTTTATTGTCAACTGTAGCTATATTTTCATTCCTCGATGTCCATGTGAATGATGCAGAAGTTGCATTTATAGGATCCGCAGCAGCGAGAACGTCAATACTCTCGCCCGTTTTTACGTAGACAGCTTTTAAAGAAAGATTTATGCCGGTCAGAGGCACGTTGTCCTTTGCACACGATGATAACAGGATTACTGTTGTCACAACCACCCAAAAATTTCTTTTCATCTTGTTTGTAGTTATTTAAATTATTAGGAACCTGCAAAAGTACCAAGCTTAAGCCTTTTACCTAATAAATGTGATAAAAATGCACCCCTGTTTTATATGATATTTGCAATAAAAGGGCCTTAATGTCCTTTAATTTCGGGTTTACCTTCCTTTGATTATTAACACCTTGATTCTGTTCAAAACAATAATTCCAGGCAACAGGTCGCCTGTGGCTGGGTAAGATGAGTCCGGGTCAGGATTGTTTACCGGCCGGAATCCTGCTGAATATATGGGTTATTTTCTCTTTCAGGCTTATTTCATGCCTGTCGTGTCGTATGAAATTGTTCCAGATAACAATAGATGCAATGAATATCACAACAGTTGCAATTGCAACCCTCAGCAGGTAAGGAACAATGTTTACAAGGTGCTTTAAACGGTTGTTCAGTTTAAAGAGGAATTTTTCAGAATGGGCATCAGAAATCTCACTAACCTCGAACTTATCCCTGTTAGCCCTGAAATAACTTTCAATAATATCTTCTTTTGGTGCTTCCATCCTGTTTTTCTTAAAGACTGAATCACTGTCAGATTGCTGCATCAGAAATTTATTAATCCTGGCTGAATGCCCCTGATTTCTGACTTCGTGAATGAAGCAGAACCATATATTTTCGGGTTATCCAGGTAAGTAATGGAACAAAATCGGTGAGAGTCAGGTTATGGATTTAAATATTCAAGATTCTAATAATGTAAAAAATTTCGTTCTAATTGGCAATTCTTCAATTAATTAGAATATCTTCACAGGCACATGTAATAGTAAAAAACCGGGCTTAACCTACCAGGTGAGTCTGGCTTATTCGATAAGATATAATATTACCATGGAAAGCAGTAGTTCTACTGATACCTTTTATGCTCCGGCTGAAAGGGCTTCAATCGACCAGATTAAGATTGAAAACGAGATTTTTAAATCCGAAAGACTTTTTATAGAGGTGCTGAACGCCATGTCAGGTACTTTCATTGTACTTAATGGGTTCCGGCAGATTGTTTATGCGAATGAAGGCTTAATGAAGTTACTTGATGCCAAATCTGAGAGTGAGATTATTGGAAAGCGACCGGGTGAGGCCCTGGGGTGTATACATGCGAATGAAACCCCGGCAGGATGCGGGACTTCTGAATCATGCAAAGTATGTGGTGCGGTAAATGCTATAATTAATAGCCAGCAGACTCAGGAAAAGAGCATATTTGAGACACGAATCACCACGAGCACTGATGATTTTCTTGTCAGCTGGGACATGCTTGTTACTTCAAGCCCTCTGACACTTTCCGGTACGGTTTTTTACCTCCTTACCCTTAGTGATTTAAGTAATGAAAAGCGAAGACAGAATCTTGAAAGGATATTTTTTCATGACATTCTTAATTCCGCAGGCAGTCTGAACGGATTGTTGTCAATTGCCCGGACGATCGATGATCCCGGTGAGTCAAAGAAAATCCTTGAGACTTCTGAAGAGGTCAGCCAGGAACTGATTGACGAAATTGTCCATCACCGCCAGCTCAGGTCCGCTGAGAATGGTGACCTCCAGGTAAATCTCGACCTTGAAAAAGCTTCAGACATGCTGACACTTGCTGCCAGCAAAGTTCAGCATCACCCGGTGGGAGAAGGGAAGCATGTAATAACCGAGGATCATTCCGAGGGCCTTACAATTGAAACAGACAGGGTCCTGCTCCAGAGGATATTGATAAACATGATAAAGAATGCACTTGAAGCCACCCCGGTTGGTGGTTCAATAACTGCAAGTGTCTGGAATAAAGAGAATCATGTTATTTATACAGTGCATAACGACGCCGTTATACCACGCGATTACCAGCTTCAGATCTTCCAGAGATCATTCAGCACAAAAGGAGGTGGAAGGGGAATAGGTACCTATAGTATTAAGATGCTTACCGAAAACTACCTCAAGGGGAAGGCTGGATTTGTGAGCAGGGACCCCGATGGCACTGTCTTCTGGATAGAGATCCCTGTTAAAGGTACACCAGCCCGATGACAAGAAGATTCTTTCTCACTGCCCTGATTTTTTTAATTCTTTTTCCTGCACTAACAGGCCAACAGCTAAAAAGTATCTGTTTTCTTAGTGATTCCCAGGAACCGCTTTTTTTTGAGAAACTTATTATCCACGACAAGGGCAACGAAGAAGGTCGTGATTCCCTGTTCCGGAGACTTGAAAGAATACATCCCGGTTATCTTTTCCTCCTTGGCGACCTTGTATCGAGAGGATCAGACGAAGAGGCCTGGAAACCGCTTGATGACTTCCTTCTGAAACCTGGATATGGTACAAAAGTATATGCCATACCTGGTAATCATGAATACATCGGATCACACAAAGGTCATATTTCTTCATTCACAAGCAGGTTTGGAACAATGGGACTAAATGGCTTTGTGGTGAAAATAGATTCCCTTGCAATAATAATGCTGAATTCAAATTTTAAGAAAGCAGGGAATTCAGCGGAACTGACACGCTGGTATAAATCAGTAACCGATTCACTCGACAGGGATAAGGCAACATCAGGCTTTATAGTCTGTGCCCATCATGCACCATTCAGTAACAGCAAGGTTGTAGGAGCTTCAGAACCGGTGCAGGAATCTTTCGTCCCTCCGTTTGAAGCCTCTGCAAAGGGCAAGCTCTTCATAAGCGGCCATTCACATAACCTTGAATTATTCAGGAGCGACAGGGGCAAAAAATATCTTGTCGCCGGCGGAGGGGGAGGCCTGGTGCAGGAACTTGAGGAAAAAGACAAAAGGAAATTCAAGGACCTGCTTGACGATAAAGTTAAGCCTCGCTTTTTCTTTATAAGGATGGATATTTTAAATGGCAGTCAATATTATAAGGCCTGCGGATTCACAAAAGAGATGAAATACATTGAGCTTCAGCTCGACCTGAACTGACAGGCTGCTTCTATTTTACCGGCTTCCTGACTATCCTGTAGGAAAGGTCAATAAAGGCAGAAAGGTGGTTGTCGGCCGTTTTTCCCAGGTACATATATTTTAACTCGCTCCCGATCTCAAAACGTTTTCCCAGTGGGATATGCCATGTTATTCCTGCTGCAAAATCTGCAAGGCTTAATGTTGATCCTTTCACAGTGTTTTTCTTCGAGTTATTCGTGAGGATGTTATAGTTAATGACAGCACCTCCCGTTGAAAAATCAAAATCAAGATGGTCAGTCAGTTTCATTCCGAAAACAAGGAACAAGGGAACCGCCGACATATTTGTGGTAAGTTTCCTTGAAGTATTCCCGACTTCCAGCCTTGATGTGGAGTAAATCATATAATAGCCGGATTCGAAACCAATCTTCAGCCTGTGTTCAGGCTCCCAGGTAAGCCTTCCGAAAAATGAAGGGTTCAGGTTTTTGACATCCTCATCAAGCACATTCTTAAAAGTATTGAAATAGTTACCATAGCCCCCGCCAAGAGTCAGCTTGAGGCTGCGGAAGAGCGGCTTTTCCTGCCCCTGGAGCTGGAACAATGAAAGCCCTGTAATGATGGCAATCAGAAATATCCGGTGCCTAATAGTTATGCCTGGCATAATGAAAATATGATAGAACTGTCGGGTAATTTGTCAGTATCCCGTCGAAGCGTTTCTGGGGATCACTGCCCCCGGCCGATGAGTATATTGCTGTAAACTGCGGATCATCGAGTGTCCAGACAAGACATTTTCTCCCCTGGCTGTGCATCATTATGACTTCATCCTGCATAAGCCCCTGTGTCCACCTGAATCCCCATGCCTTTGCGTTTATCTCTTCAACCTTTTCGACAGATATCTCGCAGAGTGATGGTATGTTCTTGTACCCGGGGTAAGCAGTGAAATTGTCGAAGACATCCTGGTCAGGTATCCCGATAAGGATCTGCAGCTCCCTCCCTTCTTTTGAGGCCTTGTCGAGATACTCAAGCTGTATTGGAACAGCGTATTGCACTGCAGCCGGATCCTTCATGTCAAGCCATACTGTACGGATCTCAGGATTTGAATAAGCCGCTTCGAGTGCCTCCCTGAGAGTGGGGATTGTTTCTCCATGGATAAGCCTCACGAGGGTCGCAAGCTGTGAGTAATTGTAGTCGGCTATCTTTCCAAGTACCGGTCCTTTCTGAATGAGACGCACATTAAGTTCGCCGTCGTGGTAAAGGACGGGGATCCTGTCTCTTGTTAGCTGGACATCGATCTCAATTCCTGTAGACCCGAAATGTCTTGTATAATTGATCATCTCAACCGAATTCTCTGAGACAGGCAGCCTGTCTGAGGTCCTTCCGCCGCCCCGGTGTGCACCAATTATGAAAGGATCTGTATGTAAACGCCAGGTGAACCTGTTAAGCAGGTGCATGCTGAACGATTTATCCGGGATGCTGCTTCCAGTGGAGTAAGATCCGTCGATTATTATGTTGTTTATTGTGGTGTCACCGGCAATCAACTGTGAGGCCCCTGTTATTGTTAGCCTGGCAAGGCCGGTTTCGTCGCCCTGCGCGAACCTCCAGTATCCCTCCATCCTTATTTCACTGCCCGTGCTGCCGGCACCAAGAATAAAATATGCTGAGTTTTTGTAACCGAATAAAGAGATCTTTCCCCTTGTATCTTTTAGTACAAGGGTATCCCCGAACAAATCATTTCCACTGTCGACAATGTATATTCCTTCAAGTGCATAACCGCAATCACTGCTTAGCGGGGTTGTCCCTGTAAGTATTGAATTACCGGTAAAACCCGGGACATCAAGCATCCATTGTTCCTGGAAGTCGCATGAAGCCAGGACCATGAAAAATGATATCATGATCATTATTATTCTCCGGTTGTGAAAATGCGATTTCATAATATAAAAGATGCTGTAAACTGTGGTATAAAATAGTACCTGTCAAAAGTGGAGAAGGAAGGCCATGCCGGGTAGAAAAATTTCTGGTAGTTGAAAGTGAAACCAACTATCATATACCTGTTTTTCCATAATGGCTGTTCCGAAAGCAGCGAAAAGGAAACGCCTGAAAACCTGTTTCTCAGGTGAATGATCTCCTCGTTTCCCGATGTCATCTTTACACTGTTAATAATAAGGGCCTCACCTTTAAGGACCAGTGTTGATTTACTGAAAGCATACCCTGCACTGAAACCTGGATAAATACCCATACCGGAACATTTATTGTTAAATCCTGCGATCTTCATCATCCCAAACATGAATTCAAGATCTGCCCCAGCACCGATACCTATCTTTCCGTTTCCGAAATAGTAATGAGGGCCAACCCTGAGCTGGTTTGAAATAATAACTGTCTGGATTGCCGACTCGATCACGAGACCTTTAGTTACATGAAAACGGTTCTCCACCCTGAAAAGTGGCATCTCAATTTCGTTTTCGACCCAGTCGAACGGTAACCTTGTAAAAAGTATTGATACAGCTGTTGAAGAATGTTTTTCCCTGATTGTAAGGGGAATAGTCAGTCTTGACTCATTGTCCCGGGGCAGCTGTTTCGGACTATCCTCCTGCGAGCTTGCCCGTATGAGTGGCACAGTAATAAAAAAAGCCAGAATTATAAGCCGTTTCATGTTCATCAGGTCTGTAAAGTTACGCTATTCCGGTTTAAGCTTTTACAAAAATGTTCCTGAAAGTGGATGCAGGCGGGTAAGGGGATTCCATAAACTCCTATTTTTGATGTATAATTAAAACCCTCCAAGATGAAAAACCTGTTTCTTACGTTCGTTTCAATATTTATATTCACTGCTGCCCTGTCACAGCAGGCTTCAAACAGCCCTGTTCAGTTCAGGCCCCCTTCTGTGCCTCTTATTACACACGATCCGTATTTTTCTGTGTGGTCACCTGCTGACCGCCTGACAGACCGCGAAACAGTTCACTGGACCGGGGCAAGGAACCCGCTGCATTCACTTGTGCGTATTGACGGTAAGACTTACCGCCTGCTTGGTTCTGAGCCGAGCTACGCAGAGCCAATGAAGCAGGTATCTCTTACAGTAACACCAACTGCAAGCGTATACCAGTTTGAAAACGGGGCAGTAAGGGTAAAACTTGCATTTCTCTCCCCGCTTCTTGTAAAAAACCTTGATTTAATGTCAAGACCCGTGACTTATATTACCTGGAATATCATCCCTGCTGACGGGAAACAGCATGATGTAAGGATCTATTTTGACCTTGGTGCGGAGCTGGCTGTAAATACCACAAACCAGCCAGTCACCTGGCAGCTGAATCCGATCCCGGGTATCCGCTCGGCAAGAATCGGGACAAAAGAACAGTCTGTTCTGAACAAAGCCGGTGATGATGTAAGGATCGACTGGGGCTATGTCTATCTCGGCGTGACTGAAGAGCAGAAGGCAACTGTCGTACTTGCACAGCGTGAAAAATTATTCCGAAGTTTTACTAATGAAGGAATCCTGCCTGCCTCAGAACAGTATACAATCGCAAAGCCCGTCCGTGAAGGCTATATGTCGGCAGCAGCAATGTGGAGTTTTGAAAAAACCGGTAATACGGGAGCATCGGCTTGGGCCATGGTTGCATATGATGATATAAAAAGTATCAGGTTATTCAATGATGACCTGGAAGCCTGGTGGAGAAGGGGTGGTATCACTTTTGAAAAAATGATGTCGCAGGCGGCAACCGAATACAGGACAATCACAGCCGATTGCGACAGGTTCGACAAGGACCTTATGAAAGACCTTGAAACTGCAGGCGGCAGCAACTATGCGCAGGTCTGTGCCCTTCTTTACAGGCAGTGCATTGCAGCGCACAAACTTGTTGCCGATACCAAAGGGGCACCATTGTTTTTCCCGAAGGAGAACTTCAGTAACGGTTGTATTGCAACTGTTGATGTAATTTACCCGTTTTCACCTTTTGCCCTGCTGTTCAGTACAGATCTCGCCAAGGCAATGCTAAAACCGGTACTCGACTATTCATCTTCCCAAAAATGGAAATTCCCCTTCGCTCCACACGACATCGGAACCTATCCGTATGCAACCGGGCAGGTCTATGGTGGGGGAGAGAAGGATGAAGCCGACCAGATGCCTGTAGAAGAAACAGGTAACATGATAATAATGCTGGCTGCCCTTGCAAAGGCTGAAGGGAATTCCGGCTTCGCAAAACAATACTGGCCTGTTGTTGAGAAATGGTCTAAATACCTAATGTCAAAAGGTTTCGATCCAGAGAACCAGCTCTGTACCGACGACTTTGCCGGTCATCTTGCCCATAACGTTAACCTTTCTGCAAAAGCCATTGTAGCAATCGGTTCATATGCAATGCTGTGCGATATGAACGGCGATAAGGCAAAGGCAGCCGAAGCAAGGAAAAAAGCAGATGATATGGCCAGGGAATGGGTAAGGCTTGCAACCGAAGGGGATCATACACTTCTTGCCTTTGACCAGAGAGGAACATGGAGCCAGAAATATAACCTTGTGTGGGATAAGCTTCTCGGCCTTAACCTGTTTCCAAAAGAGGTGCTGGCAAAGGAGGTCAGCTGGTATAAAAAGATGCAGGTTAAATATGGCCTTCCGCTCGATAACAGGGAGAGATATACAAAGAACGACTGGATAACATGGTCGGCCACTCTTGCAGATAATAAGGCTGATTTCAGGACTATATTCGACCCGGTATTCTTATTTGCACAGAACACTCCCGACAGGATTCCATTTTCCGACTGGTACATTACAGACAATGCAATTCATGTGGGGTTCCAGGCAAGAAGCGTTGTGGGAGGTCTCTTTATTAAGATGCTCGACGATCCAACTCTCTGGAAGAAGTGGTCCACTAAATAAAAGAGAATATTCTTTCGGAGTTGTAGCGTTCCGGGAAAGATCTGCGTATCAATGCATAAAAACTTAACTGGAAATTTTATGACAAAGCAGAATCTGATACCAATATTACTTGTTGCAGGATCCCTTGCTGTAATGTTATCCTGCGAGAAGGGGAAGCAGGAACCGACCCAGACCGAAAAAGTTAAAAAGCTCCTTGAGCTTGAGGCAAGGATGAATGCCCTTAATTCGGGTACCGGTAAAATGACAAATTTTATGTCGGTTATCGGTTACAGCCAGCTAAGGGATGGTACCTTAAATATAGAAGGATATGATTCATCTTACGTCAGCCCCGACAGTGTTGTTGTTGACACAGTCAACTACTGGGAACCATTCACATGCGCCAAAGTAACCGATACACTTAACGAGGATGGTACACATACAACCATATATGATTACGGCGACGGATGCAGTGAGTACGGAAACCTGACAAAGGGTAAGGTCACCTATATATGGAAGAATGAGAACAACAACTACTACTCAGTGGTTATGTGGGATCATTTTTACTCGTATGGCGTTGAGATGAACGGCATTTCAAAGTACAGCTTCACTTCTGACGGAAATTCATATTATAAATACACAGCCTCGGGAGCTGTTTCGGACTCAACGGTCTCAATAATGCCAATCTGCTTTAACTGGTCGGGTACATCAACAAGCATCGAGGATCTTACAATGACCTATGATGACGGTCATACAACAACCTTCAGGTCCGAGTATTCAAATGTCTGGGACAGCGTATCCTATAAAGTTACACAGGGCGATTACTATTACTCAAGTCCGTCAGAGGGATTTGAATACCATTATACGGTGACCGAACCGATAATTACTGATTATAAATGCACAGGCACATGGATCCCTGTAAGCGGCATAGAATCCATAACAAGCACGGAGAACGGCGGGACAAACACCTACACGCTTAATTATGGTGACGGGACCTGTGATAACCTTGCTGAGCTTACTGAAAACGGCAAGACATCCATTATAGATTTCGGGGAATTGTATAAGCTTGTGGAACCCATGGTGAATTCAGTGGTACCACTGAGATCAAGGAGCATAATGAAATAATCCAATAAAACCGGGTGAACGAAACACACGATAACAGTCTTGATGAGATCATCCAGGGTTGCCTCGGGAAGAAAACAAAGTTCCAGGAGCTGCTGTACAAACGGTTTTTCGGATATGCATTCAAAATAGCACTTATTCACAACAAGGACAGGGACAACGCACTTGAAATAGTAAATGACAGCTTCGTGAAGGTATTCAGCCAGATAGGAAAATATGATACAACCCTTCCGTTCGGAACATGGCTCGGCAGGATCGTCATTAACACTTCTATCGACAGGTTCAGGAAGGAGAACAGGGGAATGCTGACTGAAGAAGCGGATAAAGTGATAATACCCGATAATTCACCAGGTATTGTTAACGAGCTTTCGGCACAGGACATACTATCCCTGCTGAATCATCTTCCCGGGATTCACAGGATGGTATTCAGCCTTTATGAGATTGACGGCTACAGCCATGAAGAAATCGCTTCTATGCTGAAAATACCGGAAAGCTCTTCGCGCGTCTACCTCACACGGGCAAAGAAGAGACTGCGCGAATTGTTTGAATTATTCTTTAATGCGGGCTATGAAAAGTTTGGAAACTGATAAGGAATTAACTGACCTCATTGTAAAAACCCTGGAGGTTCATGAGGAGCATTATGTCCTGGGCTCGTGGGAGAACTTTGTGAAGATGAGAGCCAGGAGAAGAAGGCTTATATTCTGGATAACTTCAACAGGAATAGCGGCAGCATTTCTTGCAGGATGGATGGGATTCAGGATACTGTTCCCCGAAGTGAATACCCATGCAGTCAATGTAGCACGGAATACGACCACAGCAGTCGCCGGGGACGAAAAACCGCTGGCAGCAGATAGTCATAAAGGAAATGAAGTTGTTAAACAGGATGCAGGTGTTAACATGGAGACGGTAAGGCCTGTAAATGTTTTCAAGGCATCAGGTCTTTCTGAATACAACAGGAAAGATGAACCTCTTGCAGGTGAGGTGTTACAGAGGGAAAATTCTGGACTGGTATCAATCAGCGGGCTTTCATTCAGTTATACAATCAGACAGGATGCCTCACTGCGAAATAACAGGGACAACCCTGTACCTGAAAATCATGGAGACAAATTTGTCTCCCTGAAAGACACAACAGAGTTTATTCCGTATGATGAACCTCTCACTCACGAAAAGAAATTCAGGTTTGGAATAAATGTTTCACCAGGGGTTACATCCACATCAACGGCTGCATCCTACAATTATGCCGGCGGGGTGAATGCTGATATCGTTCTTGCACATAATTTATCTATCTCCACAGGTTTGCAGGTAGAGCACCAGAGCGTTATAACAAAAAGTACAGACGGACCGTCGTGGGTGCCCCAGGCACAGTCAAGGGCTTTGCTTACCGCGCTCGACCTTCCTGTAAACATAATGTGGAAGTTCATAAGCAAAAAAACATCATCCTACTATATTGCAAGCGGGGTGTCGTCTGTTGCATGGCTTGGCGAAAAGTATGTAAATACAACCTACACCCAGAAGATGAATACCGTAGTGAACATGGTAGGTGGTACCCCGAATGTATCTTACCAGCTCGAAAATGTAAGCAATACGAGTAAGAGGTCTGAAACGCCGCTAAGCACTTTTGACTTTGCCGGAAGGGTGAATATAATCTTTGGTTATGAGCAGAATATGTCGTCGAACCTGCGGCTGCATGTTGAACCTTACCTGAAGATACCTTTATCAGGCCAGGCAGCTGAAAACCTTAAATATACCATCAGCGGGATCACATGTAAGATTTCTTTCTGATCTGTTTACCTCCCCGGGAAACGTCAGGAGATTGCCTCTGATGTACGAAGCCGGACGCCGCCAACGTCCGGTTTTATTTTGCCCTCAGGTACTGAACGGGCCAGGTTGTTTCCTTTCCCAGTTCCTTTGCAGCATGAAGCGCAAAATACGGATTCCTCAGTAGCTCCCTGCCAAGGAGAACGAGGTCGGCCTTTCCCTCAGCTATGAGAGAATCAGCCTGGGCTGCCCCGGTTATGAAACCAACGGTTCCTGTAAGTATGCCGGTCTTCCTGATTGCCTCTGAAAATGGCAACTGGTAACCCGGACCTGCAGGTATTTTAGCTGTGAGGACATTACCTCCCGATGAGCAATCAATAAGGTCAACCCCTAGTTCCTTCAGCAGTGAGGAAAGTTTAACGCTTTCATCAAGGTTCCAGCCACCTTCAGTCCAGTCGGTTGATGAGATCCTTGTGAATAAGGGACAGCTCTCCGGGATCACAGACCTGATTGCCTTAACAGTCTCAAGGAGTATCCTTGTCCTGTTTTCAAAGGAACCTCCATATTCGTCATTCCTTGTATTGCTCAGCGGAGATAGGAATTCGTGCATAAGATACCCGTGAGCCGAGTGGATCTCTATTACGTCAAACCCTGCTTTTACGGCCCTTTCAGCGGCTTTCTGAAAAGCTTTTACAAGGTCCTTTATTTCTTCTTTTGACAGCTGGTGAGGCACCCTGTCTCCTTCCATAAAAGGAAGTTCCGACGGGGCTTTTGTCACCCAGCCTCCACCATCCAGAGGGAGTTGCTTTCCACCTCCGGTTGGCACAGCACACGATGCCTTCCTTCCGGCATGAGCGATCTGGATACCAGCAGCAGCCCCGTTACTATGGATAACCGAGGTCACCTGTTTCAGAGCGGCTATATGATCATCACTCCATATTCCAAGGTCTCCCGGGCTTATCCTCCCATCTGGTTCAACGGCTGTCGCTTCAACAATAATCAGCCCTGTACCGCCTGTTGCCCTTGTTCCGTAGTGCACTATATGCCAGTCGTTGGCAAAGCCATCCTTTGAAGAATACTGGCACATGGGCGACATTACGATTCGGTTTTTAAAGTTTACGTTCCTGATTGTGAGGGGGGAGAACAGATCCGGCATATCAATTATTTTTTTCTTTCCGTGAAGAGTGTGTTAAAAAAGGATTTCATATCATTCCATGAATTTGCATCGGCTTCTGCATTGTACTCAATAGGCATATTGAATTTCTTCCCTGTTTCTGTTGAAGAGGGGTTTGTGAATGCATGTGTAGAGTTCGAGTATACCTTGAATGAATAAACTGCACCGATCGAGTCGAGCTGATGTTTGAAAGTCTCAATGTCCTTATCCACTATGAACTTATCACTGCCACCATGGCACACAAGGATACTTGCTTTGAGCAGTTTCCTGTCAGCTGGTACTCCAGCGAGGCCACCATGGAAACTTACAACTCCAACCAGGTCAGATCCCAGTTTTGCTGAATTCAGTACAACACTCCCGCCGAAGCAGTAACCTATTGCGGCAATCTTTGAATTATCGGTAAGAGGGTTCTCCTTAATTTTCAGTATAGCGGCATCCAGCCTGGTCTTTGCAAGTCCCGGGTTCTGGTAGAATGGTTTTGTGAGATTCTGTGCTTCCTGTGGATTTGCAGCAGTCTTCCCGTCACCAAAAATATCAACAGCCATTGCAATATAGCCGAGTTCAGCAAGCTTTCTTGCACGCATTTTTGCGTAATCGTTCAGTCCCCACCACTCATGTACAACAAGTACGGCAGGTCTTTTACCCTTCAATTCGCTGTCGTATGCTATGAAGCCTTTAAGCTTAACTCCGTCAGCCGAGTAAATCACATCTTCTTCCTTGATCATCTTTTGTTTGTTTTGTCCGCTGGCAACAGTAAGCACTGCCGAGAGTGCCAGGAATGCTGCCATGCCTAAGATTACTTTATGATTTTTCATGACAATTTATTTTACAGAAGTTCTGTAAAACAAACAATGATGAACTTAAAAGGTTTATTCCCCTGCTGTGTGAATTCTGCTAGCCGGGCTGTCTCAGCGCTTTTTATTGTACACCTTTATCATGGCCGGACCTTTGGATTCACCAATTCCCGTGATCTTCATGGTCAGTACTTTCCCGTCGGGAGATAAGGAATAGGTCTCATCGCTTCCATAATCCTTGCCGTCGTTTGTCCTTACTATCCTCAGGGTCAGCTCTTTTTTGCCGGCAGACCAGATTACAGATTTTTTGTCTATTCCACCATACTGTTCAACGCTCACAACCTTGCCATCGAGGGTGTAGGTGTCAGGATCATAGGTGATGCTTTTGCCATTCTCGGTAAGCACCTCGGTCTTTGTGAAACTTTTATCGTCCTGCTTAACATTCAGGGTGATATCCCACCTTCTGAAAGATTCGTCGCTTTTAGCCTTGTCCATTACCCATTGGCCCGAGAAGTTTGTCTGGGCCGAAAGGCTGGCAGGCCTGAAACAGAACAGGATGATAAGCAGGACTATCGGCAGATACAGCTGCTTCTTTCCGGTAATTGAAACTGTCAGTTTGTTCATGGGAATAATGTTTATCAGGTCTATGACAAATATACGCCAAGTTACCGCTTATTCCTGACTTTTAAAAACCGGGATCCAGCGTTTTTGACTGCAGGGGTTCAGCCAGGGCAAAGATATCTGTAAGCCTGGTCAGGATCTACAGGCAGTCCAGTATTCAGTAAAAACAGCTATTTCAGCAGGTCCTTAAGTTTAATTACCGGCTGGCTGGTGCCGTTGTTAAATGCAGGTTTATCCGGAGAAGAAGAAATGGTTATACCTACAAGTGTGTTAGTGTCGGCAATTACAAGGTTGTTATGCATATTTGCTTGAAGCGAATACGGGTAAAGCTGCATATATAACTGGCTGCTTGTATAGAACCTGAATGCGTAGGCAACTTTAAGGTTCGAAGTTATTGACACGCCCGTGGTCTGCCCTGATTCGAGAGTTCCATGCTGATTGAAATCGTTTATATAATAGCCATTCGGAAAGAAGCTGATAAGTCCATATAATTTGTACTCAGTCGAATTGTAATAGCTGTAAGTCACTCCTGTAATTATAAGCTCACTTGTCTTTGATACGCTTTTACCATTACCTTCAGCACTAAGTGTAACATTATAGCTTCCTGGTTTTTCATACCTGTGTACCGGGTCCATATCGGTTGACTCAGTCCCGTCACCGAAATCCCAGTGACAGCTGCCGGTATTTTCCGAAAGATTTTTGAAATCGACATTTGTTCCGACAATTAATGTCCCGGAATAGCTGAAATCAACTACAGGATCTTTTTTACAGCCTGCGAGAAGGCTGATGCCAAGGAGAAGAAGGAATAACTTTTTCATTGTGGAGGGGTTGTTAAACGTTCAGGTTAATGTAACATACAGGTACAATGAGTGATGAAATGAGTATCAACGCTTATGAATTAGAAAAACAGACAGTAAAATCAAATCCTCTGAAAGGCTCTGCAGATCACAACATGAATATAGTCAAATTTAGATTTCCGGCAGCTGATTTCAGTTTTTTTAATATTTGCGTGAGGCAGCAATCATATTTCTTTAGTGTTGAAATGAGTAACTTTAAGGTCTTAAAACAGCACGTTTAAAACTTATATAATAATTGCGATGAAAAAGATACTGATCTTAAGCCTGGTATATGTACTGGCAATTTTTGCCGGATATTCACAGCATGTTGGAATCATACCCCGGCCCGTTCAGGCTAAATATACCGGGACGGAGTTTAAGCTCGATGGCACTGCTGTTATCTCTTACAGCGATGCTGGGGCCAAAGCAGTGGCAGAAATGCTTTCAAATAAGCTTGGAACAGCGACAGGATTCAGCCTGAAAACCGCGCAGGGAGAATCAGGAAACATTAAGTTTATTCTTAACAGGAAGGCCGATGAGCAACTTGGAAAGGAGGGATACAGGCTCGTTGTGAATGAAAAGGAAGTTGTTGTAACTGCCAACCAGCCTGAAGGATTATTCTACGGGATGCAAAGCCTCATCCAGCTTTTCCCAAACGTTATAGAAAGTAAGGTTAAGACAATTACCTTATGGCGCGTTCCCGGAGTCGAGATTCTCGATTACCCGAGATTCGGATGGAGGGGACTTATGCTTGATGTAAGCAGGCATTTCTTCACTGTCGATGAGGTTAAGACCTATATTGATGAAATGGCACGTTTCAAGTTCAACACATTCCATTGGCATCTCACTGATGATAACGGCTGGAGGGTTGAGATAAAGTCGCTGCCCGAACTGACACGCAAGAGTGCCTGGAGGGTTAAGAGATACGGACATTTCGGGGAGAATGAAGCCCCGAGACCCGGTGAGCCTGCAACTGATGGCGGTTTCTACACCCAGGAACAAATTAAGGACATAGTAAAGTATGCTTCCGAAAGGGGTGTCACAATTGTCCCTGAGATAGATGTTCCGGGTCACAGCATGGCTGCAATTGCATCATACCCCTACCTGTGCTGCACAAAGGATACAAGCATAAAGGTTAACCCCGGTTCCAACTTCTCAAAATGGTTTGGCAACGGCAAATTCGAGATGCTTATCGACAATACACTTAATCCTTCCGATGAGAAAGTTTACGAGTTCCTCGACAAGGTATTTACAGAACTTGCGACCCTGTTCCCGAATCCTTATATCCATGTTGGCGGTGACGAGTGCTACAAGGGCTACTGGGAAAAGGATCCTGGCTGCCAGGCGCTAATGAAAAAGATGAACTACACTGATATTGAACAGCTGCAGGGCTATTTCATGAACAGGCTTGAAAAGATGCTGAAGACAAAAGGGAAGAAGTTGCTTGGATGGGACGAGATACTCGAGGGAGAGATAAGTCCTGAGGCAACAGTAATGAGCTGGAGGGGCATCCAGGGAGGCATAAAGGCAGCGAAGATGGGGCATGATGTTGTAATGACACCAACAACATTTGCGTATCTCGATTTTACCCAGGGCGACCCAACAGTTGATCCGCCAATATATGCAAATCTCAGGGCAAGGAAATGCTACAGCTATGAGCCGGTACCGGAAGGCGTAGATGCGAAATATATACTGGGAGGGCAGGGGAATCTCTGGACGGAGCAGGTATCCACTATCAGGCACGCGATGTACATGACCTACCCGAGGGCATGGGCACTGTCGGAAGTTTTCTGGTCACCGAAGGAAGCTAAGAACTGGGAGAATTTTGTTGGAAGGATGGAGAACCAGTTCGAAAGGAATGAGATTGCCGGTACTGGCTATTCGCTTGCTGTTTATGATGCGATAGTTGAGGCCAGGGCTGATAAGGAGAAGAAAATAACTGTTACGCTCGACAGCGAGATACCGGGGCTTGACATCTATTATTCTATTGACGGCAGCATGCCTGACAGGTATGGAGAGAAGTACAGTAAGCCTTTTGTGCTGCCCGAAGGGGTCATAACGCTTAGGGTAATTACCTACAGGGGTGACAGGCCGATAGGTCATCTTATAACATTGAACCCCGAGCAGTTAAAGCGCAGGGCAAGGGCAGAAGAATAGGTATTGTTTTCCTGGACAATAAGACATTCAGACATACAGACAGCCAGACAAAAAGAGAGTCTCAAGAATATTTTTGTTTTTTGGTATTTTATATATCTTTGTGCCCGTAAAATTGCTCCGTGGTGTAATTGGCAACACGACTGACTCTGGATCAGTAAAGTTCAGGTTCGAGCCCTGACGGAGCAACAAAAAGAGTGAGAGTGAGAGCGAGAGCGAGCACCTCACTCTTTTTGTTCTCGCTCCCACACTCACACTCACACTCACACTTTCCTTCCCCTGGTCTTGCAGTCATGCAGTCTTGCAGTCTTGCGACTTCAGGACCGCAGTACCGCCAACCTTCGCCTTCAACGGACGAAGTCCGAAGCTTTAGCGAAGGAGGACTCACACGTCTTTATGGTTTCATTTATTAAGCAACATCGGTTGCTTGTCTACACTATCATTATTAAAAACATATGGTAAGATCTTCGGATCAAAACCAGGATAAGCATTAGAGATCAGGTCCAGGAGGTTTTCTTTGGTTTTTGTCTGGGCAATAACGAAAACCTTGTTTCGTCTTTTTATTATCAGCAGTTCATTGGGTGATCTCTTCTGAAAACTGATTATGCTGATATTCTGCTTATTGCTTATCGACAGGCTTCTGAACCACCCGGTAATATACAGAAGGTCATTGTTCTGGATTTGAAATTTGATATCGCAAGGTTCCTGAATTAATACTTTAATAAAGTCGGATTTCCTGGGATCCAGGACCTGATCAATTTGAGGAAATTTGTCGACATAGTTTGCGATATACATCTTGCCATCAGTATTCATAATGGCCTTTGTTCTTTCAATAATTATATGCAGGAGCTTCGGATTGATAAAATTACTTTCTTCAATAACGACAAACCTGTGAATCGAGTCATATTTAATAAAATAGATTGCGCTTAGCTGTGTTGAGCGATATACTTTCTCAAATACAAGGCTAGACGAGATATCTTTTCGAAAAAGGTAGTCAATCTCGTGGTTATAGTCTACATCCTCAAAGTCGTAATATTTTGATAATATAATACTTGAGACTATAAAATACAACACAAATCCAGCTGTCAGGGCGATGATCAGGTAAGCGAATATTTTCTGTTTTTGCATTGGTTCATTTTTGTTCTTGCACCTTGTGGTCCGAAGCAATAGCGAAGACTCAGATCACAAGTTATCCCAGTCGTGACTCCGTTATTATTTTTTTGCAAATTCAATCAAATCTTTATAGTAGTTATTTTCAACCCTTCTTTTTCATCTTCATCCAGGGGAGTTTGTCCGTCAATATATTCTATATTTAATCCCATAGGTGTCTTGGCATTTCATTCCTGATCTCAGTTGTTTTATCCTTGATAGCTTTCTGAATCCGTGAAGGTTTATTTTCCTAGTCTTCAAGTTTCATAGAAATTGAAGTTCTGTTTACTATTTCAAGTGCCAGCTCATGAGCCCGCTTCTCAATTATGTCTTCCAGGCTTCCATCCTGGGGGATAAAGCCATAAATCAGTTTTAGATTTAATGATTTGCCAAATTGTCTGAGGACTTTAAGAGAAATTGTTTCGTTTTGTTCTCTTTGCTCAATTTCTTTAACGCTTTGAGCTGTGATACCCATTTTATTTCCCATTTGGCGCAAAGACATTCCGAGGGCTTGCCTGATTGAGAAGACCCAACCTGAAGAAGGCATTACTAACCCTTCAGCTTTCTTAAGCTGAAGAATCTTAGCATCCAATTGTTCCAGGATAAGTTTTTGCTTTTTCATAAGGTTGTAGCCTGAAATTAGTTTGTCAAAAATAAGGCTAAAACCTGAAATATGCAAATTAATTTTAAGGGCATCGCCTGATTATTGGCAAAAAGTATTGATTTGGAATATGGCTGATGGTCTTACGGGGTGCGGGTAGTGCACGAGGCGAAAGCTTTGCCCTCCGCATTCTTCCGACGTAGTCCGCTTTCGCCAGAAGGGCGGAGAAGGAGGACTCACACTTACTTTTATTCTTCCGTCTTCGTACGAAGCTGTAGCGAAGGCTTAGCTTATTAATTATAAAGACAATTTCAGAGAAGGATTAAAACAACATTGTAATGCAGTACTTGCTTTCTTAAGTAAAACCTGTTCTATTCCGGAATCAGGTCATCTGCCCAGTCGCGGATAGTGAATGATTTTACAAGGCCTTCGAGTATGAATGGGTCTTCTTTAACAAATTCTTCAGCTGCGGCTCGGGTTTTGAAAATTGCCATATTGCCCCTGTCCGTGAAAGGTCCGATACCAATAACCACCCCTCTTTCGATAAACCTGTCCACGACCTGTTTATGTCTCGGGTAAACTGCCATGATTGTCTCCATTGTTGCACCGGATGATTCGCCTATTACTACTGTTTTCATGCGTTTAAAATTTGATATCTATATTTCCGATATGCAGCTTTATATAACGACCAGGCTCAAGTTAAGCATATTAATTATGCCGGATAAGTGAGTTAATGTTAAATATTATTCTTGTTTTTAAGAAACATCATAACATTATCCTGTTTTGTGATTTTTTCAATATATGATTCCAGTTCGGTATCAGACATAATAGGTGTTTGTATCTGCATTGATCTTATGGTCCCGTTTTTTTGTGGTGCTATCAGAATGAATCTGCCATTCTTTAAATTAAATAGTCTCATATTTACTATCGCGTATTCATCCCTTTCGGCTGTCAGAAAAGCTATATAGTCAATTTCGTCATCCTTTGTTTTAAAGAATCCCTGGCCTATATAGTCGGGATTGTTCCTCGAGATTATTTGAACTCCGGCATGCGAAAAGTTTACTGTGTCAACAAAATCTGAAAGTACCAGTATTGCAAAGAACACCTCATTTGGTTTGTCTTTGATGTACTTTTCAATCAACGAGTTTTTGTTTACCAGGAAGTATGAGTACAGTATCTTCTTACCGTACATGCTTATGCCGGTGAAGTTACCTCCATTCCCAACACCTTTAAATGTTCCCTGGCCGAGCAATTCATATTTTGGCACAGGGAATGCACCATATCTGAATGGCTTTGCAATTCGCTCTTCGTTTGCGGATCTGTCCCTGTTCAGAAGTACCGTGTCCCATTTAGTTGAGTCACCAATATTGGCAAGGTGGTTTAGCGTCTTCTCTTTGTTCCATGATAATACATTTTTTTGTGCGGAGCAGAATGTAAGACAGGGAATAGCCAGTACAATCAATAAATAAGCTGCGACAGATCTCATTTTAGTCAAAAATTATAATTCAACCCGAATTTACTTATGATGATTTAGATGCAAGGTTAATCAGTGGTTAACGTATTGTTAAAGATCGATGTCAGCCTGGTGGGGTGCGCGTGGCGAACAAGGCGAAAGTATAAAGGCGAAAGGCGAAAAAAAAAGTGGTGATGACTTCGTAAACCGAAGCTTTGGCGAAGGAGGACTCACACTTTTCTCGTCCCCCGCCTTTGCCGGATTTAGTCTGAAGCTTAGGAATATAAGTGCCTTATATATTGTATTCGATAAGTATTGTTGAAATTATTTATGATCATTCATCAGTTTGTTTCTTTCCTCAACAATATTGAGAGGTTTATCAATTACTTTTATTGACTTTACAAACCTTGCGATGAGGTCACGATCAAGTTCAGAAGGCGATGAAAATGCAAAGACATAAACACCATCCTTTCCTGCTACTGCAACCAGGCAAGTTTTATAAGTAGTGTTCGAATTGCCAGTTACTTCTAACTCGGTCGCCATGATGTTATCGAATCCTTTACAGAGATCACTGCAATCTTTGACATTGATTGTTTTCGATTGACTTTTCCAATAATCTACCTCCCAGTTTTTGTGAGCTTCAAGCATTGGCCAGTTGCCGGTGAAATTGCTTTTATCGGCAAAAGTTATCATCAGGCCAAACCCTGGTTTTAGAAGTACATGATAAGGATCCTGTAACCTTGAGGATCCGGTAAGAAGATATTCCACATATTGATCCCCGTGCGGAAAAAATCCTTTCCAGCAGGTATCTGTACGCATATAAACAGGATCCTGATACTGAGGATTCTGACAAAAGCCATTGATTATTAAACCGGCAAAGAACAGGAGGGAGAACAATTTTCTCATATTATTTTCTATTAGGAGTTATACGAAGACTTACTAATAATAGCCCTGGGTCTGAGCTTATATCAGGGCAAAAGTCAAAAGTCAAAAGTCAAAAGTCAAAAGTCAAAAGTAAAAAGGAGAAAGGAGAAAGGGGGAACCGAGCGTGATATGATATGTGAACTATTTTTCCCAGATGTTCCCAATGAATTTCGAATGACTGAGGATAATGCTGCAGGAGTCGAGGGGTTGATTTCCACCACAGGTATACAGAAGGTCACCGGCACAATTATAAACAGATCCGGTGGGAAGATCATTTGCACCATTAAGATCCCAGGAAAGAAGAATTAACTGTTTGTCATTATATTCATACAAATCGATCTGTGCCAGGGACTGGTTATCTGAACCAGCTGAATAATCAATTACAGCCTTGAGCCATGAAAGATTTGTTGTAGGATTATCAACGCCACAGGCTGCACAGGAACTGTCTTTATGATTGCAGTCCGAAAGTATTATCGAAATAAACAAGAATGCGGAAATAAAGAGCAGAGGTTTCATTTTATAGAGCAAGAGTCTCTGATGCAGGGCAAAAGTGATGCCAGGGTATCAACTTGACTATAATGCACTGAAAAGTCCTGAGTGGGGCACGTAAAGTTCAAGGCGAAAGGCGAAAGTTCAAAGGCGAAAGTTTTAGGGGGCTGAGCTTATAATTATACAGGCCGTGTTAAGCAATGTGTATTAAGTTCGTGCTATGAATTATGGAAGAAATTTAAATCGTATTTAAGTCCATTAATATCGTTAAACAATGTTCTACCAGTTGCATTGTGTTTGTCTAGAAAGTTAAAAAGTTTGATATTATCGAATCCCTCAAGACTTTCTTTATGGAATATTTTATTATACGGAAGCCTATATTCTTTGATTAGAATTTCTTTTTCAATTCCTAATTTATTCATTAAAGAGAGAATATATCTATCAAGGGACAAAGAGGTATTATTATTATCGTAGAGTATAAAACTTCCATTTTGTTTTATAAGATTTTTATTTAGTGTATTTTTTTGACAATTTTCTATTGGATTTATGTCGAAAGCTATGTGGCAACCAAACATATCATAATCGTCATAAACTGATAAAATTGAATCTTTTTGCAAATGTTTAATATGTAATAGCTGAGTTATTCGTTCATGATTGATTTCAATTATGGAAATATATGGTTCAGCAGGATGATAGTATGGATTGCCGTTGCTGTCAAGAGCTCCCCCATTACTTGCCTTAACAGATGAAATTGCGAAATACAAAGCGATTAAAGGATCTTTTGTGAAATCTAGGAAACAAGTAGGTACACCATAATGCTGTAAATAATATAGTCTTTCAGTTAAACTACAATCCTTTAAAAAGAATATTTCATTGAATTCATACCTACCATAAACCTTTCTAAAAAGTTGATCGGCAAATTGCTGTTTTAAGTATGTTCTAAAAAGATATTCATGACTTGAATAAAATCTATTAAACGATGAAATAAGTTCCCAACTCTCAATTATGACTTTTCTTTTAATCCTCCCACGTTCTTTAATCTGGAAGTATTTGTAACTATTTGAGTGGCCTCGGTATATTTTAGGGCTATTTGCATGATTGGTTAATTTCTCTACTAAACTTGCCCAGTTTGGAAATTCCTCAAATGCATAAACTCCATTCACCATCTGTTCCATATTTGAAATTCCTATAGGGAAATTTAATTTAAAGAAATGCTAAAAAAAATTGCGAAATACATGTTGCTTAAGCCCGGCGATGTGCGTATAGAACACATGGAAAAAGGTAAAAGAGGGCCGACCGTTAAGTCCCAATATGTTATGTTGTGTTAGGGAGGAGCCTGGTTGCAGGTGGGGGAGTAAGGTAAAAGGCAAAAGTAAAAAGAAAGAAAAGCATTCGGACTGCTAAGCCACTTATGGTTTATGTATGGCTGGCTTTTAGGTCACCGAGCAAAAACCATTACAAGATTATTAAACATACCGACCGTGTTAGGTTTAGGGCTAATTTAAGTTTATAGATCTAAGAAGATTTGAAGGTATCTGTTTGCAAACCTGAAGTTTTCAATCTGTCCATTAAGAAAATGAAAATCTTTTATCCCATGAAATAGGTTGTTCCTAAAACGAAAAATTATTATCCCAACCGCCAATATTTTATCATTGTTTGGTAAATCATTGTCTAAAAGTGCTCTAATTACAAACGGCTCTCTGTCATTTTGTTTAAAGTTTAAGTTTCTAAATCGTTCATTTATAGCTCCATTATCAACGTATCTAAGTTGAAAATATCTGAATATTTCTTGATAGTCATTAAAGGGGGGATTTATTCTATCTATTTCTAAATTCAAATTGTGAATTGAGAAATGAGTATTAAAAATTGTGTTGTCAAAGATATTCCAGAGAAGTGTGAAATTCTTAATCTCTTCGAGCGTTTCCTCAGAAATATTTGTTCCAAATTTGTTATTAATTGCCTGTAGCATTATTAAATAATAATATGTCTAAATTGTTTTTACTCATTCTGAAATTTTAGGAATTTGGATTGATCAGAATTTCTCTTGTTGGCCACCAGAGAGTCCAATTGCGTGAATAAATGCTTTTTTAAATCTTTCAGGTATATTATTTTGAATATCGATGGGGTCAAAGATAAATTGAGTATAATTATCAAATTCTGGTTTATATTGGTTATCTGCAAAAACAGTCTTAATGACCCTTTCTTTATTGATAGTATAAACATTCATTCTAATCCTATTCTTATCATTTTTATTTTCAAATATTTCTATGCCACTTGGATCCATTTTGTTTAGAGGTACAAAAATACTTTCATCGAATGGAATACTCCCAGTTTGAATTTTTCTAATTATTAGCATATGTTCAGCTTTTCTAAATGTAACAGTTTGTTTGAAGGATCCCTCGCTCCAAGAGTTGTCCTTTGATAATTTTGATTTAATAAAATCAATTGTTTCATCAATTGTAGCATTATTCTGTCCAAACGTTGTTTGTGAAGAGAGTGCAAGTAAAAATCCGAAAATCAAGTTTTTCATAGGATTAGATTTCTTTTTTTGATGGTACATTAAAGTTATTACATCATATTCAATTAGTAATCGTTTTCGACGCCTTAAACCTAACGGCCAGGCGTTATGTTTTAGTAGGTGTTGCCCGAAGCAGTTTTCGGGCAGAATTCTGGGAACCCGCGCCAGCGGGGCTAGAAAACTGTCACGGTGAAAGCTTGTCTGACGTCAGGCAGGGAGGGTATGGCGCACTTTTTGCCGTCCGGGTACAAATTTTATTGAGCATTACGCGTGTCGCGGTGCAAGTTAAATCGGAACCATAAATTTATCATCGGTTACAAGTTTGTTTACGGGCCCTGGCGCAGTTTCGCAGTACAAACTGTCTCGAAGCCAGAAAACTGTTAAGATATAGATGATTTTAATTGCGAGTAGATGCGCGTATCTGGGTGCAAGAACCTTTACAAAATTGTCTTTAGTGCAGGAGTAAAGCAAAAACTGTGACGAACAACTTACCCAGATTGTCCGTGTTAGCAACAGGCTTATTTTAAATCCTGTAAATTTCTTGTCTTCTTTTAAATGCTTGTTTGCCACCTTCAAGAATTTCACAACATAATTTTCTGGTTCTCTCATTATCAATTGAACCACGGTCAATGATCAAAGATTTTATACTTGTACTTTTCAAAGGTATTATCAATTCGGCATCTCCAAGAACAGCAATATTTGGATTATGAGTAACAATAATAACTTGACGACATTCCTTAATTAGACGTAAGTTTGATACGATTGATTTATATATAAATTCACTATCCAAATTATCTTCTGGTTGATCAATAATGAGAGGGACCCTACTCTTAGACTGCAATAAAATTGCTAATAGGATTGATTGTTGTTGTCCGAGTGATAGTTGATTTAAAGGTCTGTTAATTGTTTTTGAAGTGCCATCAGTCTCAATGATCGTCTTTGAAACAACAATGCTTGGTTTATCATCAAAAACTAGAGTATCAAAGTCCTCATAATTGTGATTATCTAGTATTTTCATTAAAAACAAATCTATTTCTTCATCTGAATAAACTCGGCCATCTTCATCATTGATATTCTTCATGAAACTAAGATTTTTGTTCCTCACCGCAGTAGCAAATTCTAGAGGTGAACAACTTGCGGCAAGTAATTCTGACTTTTTAAATAATCTCCATTGAGATATGCTTTTAATCGTATTTTCAAATGCTGGTGAATAGCAGCCCTGTTTATATTTTACCGACACAAAGAAACTATCGACTGTATTTTTTAAATTGTTATTGATTGTTTTTGCGAATTCAAGGTGTTGATAGTAGATTTTATTTTTAATGTCAGTTCTTTCGGAGATTAGTTTTTCTCTATCCTTAATAAGTTGCTTTAGTTCCAATTCTTTTTGCTGTAGCTGCTTAAGTTTAGCTTGGTAAATCACTACATCTTTCGTGATCTGATTTATCTTGCCAAGATCAAATGGAATCCCTTTTTCTTCTAGCTCCTTCTTCTTCTTGTCAATTTTCTCCTGAATTTCATTTTCTTTATTCGCCCATTCGGCTAATTGAACATTTAAATCTGCTATTTTCTTGGTTAGATCACTGTTCAGTTCCACTTGCTTTGAGGATACTATATCGCCAAAGCTCTTAACAATTTCTTTAACTTTATTAAAATTGTCTTTCCCAATTTTAATTTCATCACCACTAATATTTTCAAAGCTTTCGAATATTGATTTATCAGAAAGTATCTCCTTGTACTTGGCAACTAGGGCTTTTAGGTCAGTAATTATATTACTTCTAATTCCTTTCTCTTTTAGTAATGCCAAATGAAAATTCACTAAGTCACTAGCCTTATCTTGTTGAAGTTGTTTTAATTTATCTTCAAGACTAGTTTTCATTTTTGTCACTTCAGGGATTTGAGAGACATCAATTCTTAATGCCCTTAATTTGCTTTGATTATCATGGAGTTTTTCCCTGAGAGTGCTGTCTTCTGAATTTAAACTTTTTAAATCGAGGAATGAATTTAAAAAGTCTATCAAGTATTGAGGATTTTTCTCACTAAACTGAATTGTTTTTGCTGTTTCTCCCTGACCATAACTTTCAATCTGAATTTTCGAAATACTATTAGGATTTGTTAGATTGATTGATTCCGAATTTTTCTCTCTTGAAAAATTTATAACTTGACCTGTTTCATCCTCGTACTGTAGATAAATTTTTTCAGGCCAGACTTCGCTATCAACAACATTTAAATTGGATTTATTCCCAGAGCACTCCCTTAAGGATTCCAACATTGTAGATTTTCCAGCTCCTCGGCCGCCAATGATACATGATAAATTATTACTGAAATGAACAGATTGGTTTTCAAGGAGCCCCCCTTCAAGGTGAATACCAATAAATCGCGGTACTCTTTCCGGTATTAAGTTTTCAATTCTAATACGAGAGTTACTACTTAATATTGCTACTCTAAATGCATTAAAATCTAATGAGTTAAGTTTAATGCGGGATAATTTCTTTTCTCCTTTTGCATTGGTACCAAGTTTGCTTAATGTATGCGCATCCGAGGACATTAACTTTGGTAATTCATAATTACTTTCGAGTTCTAATGCCTTCCTCCTTTCACTCATTAACCTTTTCCTTTCTTGCGAATCAGTAGTTACATCATCATCTGTGTAAAGATTGACGCTATTTTTGTCACTGATTTCTAATGCAAATAAAGTATCATGACAGAGAATTGCTGCCATTTTTAAGTCGAACCTATTAATTATTTTTTCGAAACCAGAATCTAGATCAATGTGAGCAAGAACACCGATCCCGTGAAATTGCTTTGCGATATTTAAACATTCAACAATTCCTTGATCACATACCTCTTTGTTTTCAGAAATTGTAAGCTTACCTCTAAAGTTTCTTAACTCATCATACTTTTCGAAATAGACGAGTAGATGACCTTGTAAAGTTGAAACTTCGATTCCTGGAATTACTAAAATGTTCTTCCCTTGAGAGTACTTAACTGCTCTATTTGAATTACGATCTTCATTATGATCTGTAATAGCAATAATGGATAAGCCTTGAGCAATAGCAGTATCCACAATGTTCTCTGGAGTCATTGTGGAATCAGAAACATCAAAAGAACCTTCTTCTCCGAAACTATGAATGTGCAAATCTGCTTTATAGAAGCTCGCACCTGAATTTAATTTACTAAAATCGATCATACCTTATATGGTTTATTGTTAATCTGTTCGGTGAGGCTTGTTGCTAACGGCCCGGCGGGGTGATTAGTAAGGTAAAAGGTAAAAGGCAAAAGTAAAAAAGAAGAAAGGCATTTGGGCCGCTAAACCACTTGTGGTTTTTGTACGGCTGGTGTTTTCGTCAACGGGCAAAAACTATGACAAGCTTATTAACCCTACCGACCGTGTTGGGTTTAGTTCTTTTTAATTTTCAACTTGTCAAGGAAGTCTTGGTTTGAATCGTGAAGATTTTGCTCATATTCATTTCTATATTTGTTATAAAACCAATCTGGCACTATTGCCCCTTTTGTCCTTAAATCATATATTCTATCCTGAATATTTCTTAAATCAGAGTTGGGAACATAGTTTTTATCTATTAAAGAATTTGTCAAAGACATTAAACTGCTTTTTTCATTCGAAATTCGGAAGTGTTCAATAACCTCTTTTAATCCAAAGATAATTGCCGGAATTGAGGGTATTAGAATCCCCATTAAATAAGTTTTTAGTGCCAGTTTTGAAACAAGCCCAAAAATTATTCCAGTTAAAATGATTATGGTCAGCAGGATTAGCATAAAGACAGCAAACTTCTTTCTAAGTCTCCAGTCCCATACTAAATTTGATCGTTGGCACACCAAAACGTTATACGGATAATCTATCCCTTGAAGATCTCCATACCAGTTGTACAGGTTTGTTTTGTCTCCTTTGAATTTTTTATCACCATCTATAATGATTTCAATTGGTTCCTTTTTGCCAAGAAGAATTGCATTCCAGTCCAGTCCAAAAACCTCCGTGTCAAATTGCTCTTGAATATTTGCTGCTCTCTTTATATTGCTGTTTTCAATGAAGTCAATTATAAATGTGAGAATAATTCCAAATGCTCCAATAAAGCAAAGAGTATCTTTTGCTAATGGAAAGATTAGCAATACTATAGGGGAAATAATAACAAGGACTACAACACAAAATAATTTCAGGATTCTAATTTTCTTAGCCTGGGAATAAAAATACCTTTGACTACTAAGTAATCTAATATTCTTTTCGGTATTTTGTTGATCAATTTTCATAACACTAATAGGCTGGAAAGGTACCATCATACATCAGATTCCACCAATAAAAGGCATCTTCAATTTTATTATTTTGCTCAGCTTCTAGTGCTTTACAGGCTCTTGTAAAAGCAGAATTAAGTTTTGATAGAGCATCCTGTTTTTGGAGATCTGTTTTACATGGCTGAATTAAACCTGAAATTCCTTTAGGGTCTTGTATAGCAGGAAGTTCATTTTCAACAAGAAATTTAAGAAATCTATATATATCAGTTGAATATGATATATAAGTTTCTCCTTCTGCATATTTTGTTACCCTTAATTCTAGATAGAACGAGGTTAGCGGTACAGATTTAAAGAATTTCCATGCTTTAATATATCTTATTAGTGGTTTAACCTTTTTGCTTAGGTTATTGTCAATTTCTCTCACATAGTCGTTGTGAGTTGTGGGGCTCGATTTCATCCAGCCACTAGAATAGTTTGGTATGTCATAAACATTATTACCATTTACTTGGCGTACATAATCGGCTGGTACAACCTCCGTGGTTTCTTTTCCATCTGTTCCAAATGGTAGAACGATCGAAGGTGTATCTACTCTTACTCCTGTGTTGGGGAATCTCGTATTAAGTGTATTTCGAATTTCAGTTAAACTTGTATTCGAATTTGTTTTAAGTCTATCTGTGGGAATTACCGCGAAATAGTCCACATCACTATACCCTTTTATATTCGTCCCATTTCCAAAAGATCCAGTGCGAAAAAAGCTAGTCAAACCCCAATTGCTTTCAAGGCAACTTTTTATGGAAGCTCTATGACTTTTAGCAGCTTCTGTTTCTGAAGCAGAAGGTGTTAGTCTTGTTAGGAATTCATTAAATCCTTGTGCAATTGTTTTTGCCATATTATTAATTTTTAGATGGAGGAAAATATCTAAATGTGAATAATGTGTCCAAGTGTGGCTGCGAATTCAACCAAACTAGTTTATATGAAAAAGAGTGACAAACGATAATGATCAAGAATTGTATAATAGCATTATGATTTTCCTTATTTATTTCATAGGGGTATTCAAATTTTAGTTCCCAATGTCACCTAAATTACTCCCGTCTTCTTACAGCTCCGCCCCGTCAGTCACATAAGAAAATACGCAACAGAATAGCTTCCACCCCTCAAAATCACTGCTTATGTCCGACGATTTGACTTTCAATAACCAAGATAAGAAAATATCAGGGATTAGATTATTAGTTTACAGAGAAATAATTCTGTGGCGGCTGTAAATATCCTTTGAATACCTGCTTTTAATCGTGTAAACACATAAGGAGCAAAAAGGGACTGGCTCATAAATCCTTTGTGTGCCTTGGTGCTTACCTTTGAGCTCTTCGTGGTAAAAGTAAAACCCTGAACCACAAAGATCACAAAGTCTGGCACAAAGTATCACAAAGGATAAAATGCCTGTAGAAATGCTTTTGAGACAGCCTCTTTTGTTAAATATAGGCAGGTAAGACTCTTATTTCCTGAACACCCATTATGGCTTTGTCGGGTCTGTCACCCTGCCGATAAACAGTACAGTATTTGTTGTGACCTCACGTATAACATAGGTAAACTGGTGATCCACACTGAAGATTATAGGATCATCCGGTCCCACGGATGTGACACCCACTCCTACAATAGTAACCGCAGCAGCCTCTGTTCCTTCTTCATCTGTCTTTATATAAGCCTGGTGCAGGACTTTTGTGATCTGCAGCTGCAGCCCTTCGAGGATATTTGAAAAGTCGGCCGAATCAGAAAAAGCGATACCCAGGCCCATTGATTTAAGGATCTCGCTCAGCTCGATCTTATACCTGTATTCGAATTTTGGAAGGTAAAGCTTTACCTTCTGTGTATGAAGCTGCGAAACGAGGGCGCTGAAACCAGCAGCCGTTAAATTAAAGGGTTCATTGCCGGCAGGAAGTATAATGTCCATCACAAAGTTACCCTGGCCATACGGAAGTTCGATCATGCCTGCATTGTCTCCTAAGCTCACCTTATAGCTGGTCTCGTTCAGCATTGTCGGAACATCAACCTGGGCTGACCCGGGAAGTGTGAAGGCTCTGAGGGTTGTATTTTTTGTAAGAAATTGCGTTCCCCATTTCCCTTTGAAATAGATAGCATTGATAAGAAGCATAATATCATCTGCGCTTAACTGATCGAGCATCTTGTCGATCAGGCCATTTGTATGGTCAGATATCCAGCCGTTTACAAGATTCACACTCTCCGGATCACTAAAGTCGAGAGCGCGTGAATCTGCATAATAGTAATTTGAAAGCAGGTCCCTGAATGCCTGTTTAGGCTGAAAATCCTTATTCTCCCACACCGAGTTTGCAATTTCAATTTTTACCCTGCTGTCAACCTTAAGAAGAGCCGCAGTAAGATCCCTGTACGACTGGTTAAGCTCGTCGATATTCAGATCGCTGATCCCAAGCACTTTCAGAATCGAATCCCTTGTTGGCCCCGCAGCGCCATTGGCTGTCATCGACAATGCATATGAAATGCTCAGGGGAGAGAAGAAAATGTTTTCAGACCCCTTCGAGCTGCTCATCTTATTGAAAATATCGTAGGCGAATGAGTTAACCGAAGTGGCTATCGTTGCCTGTTTTAATGTAAGATTAAGCTGTACCGGTTCAGTCGGAAGCTTATTCTCTTTCTTTACACATGAGGTGAAAATGATGAGTATAACTGTTAATGATATTACTGCCTTATTCATTTCGTCCTGGTTTTAGTTTCTTCTTTAATACGCAAAAAAGCTCAGAAGCGCTACACGACAGGCAGTAAAAATACGAATAAAACCGGGGCACGTTTTTCCCGGACTATCCCTGCGGCAATATATTTATCCGGCCTGGAATAAATGTGCATGCTAAACATCATCTTAAAAAGCCTCCCGGTATCTTGACTCGAATTGATTTTTCCCCGAAATTTATTTAGACATTTAGTTTTTGGGGCATCTTCTTTATCCCTGTACGATTCTATTAACCTCATAATTTACAGATTATGAAGCGAATACTTTACTCATTATTACTGCTGGCCGGCTGTCTCAGCATAAGAGCCCAGGTTCCCCAGGGCTTCAACTACCAGGCCATTGCACGCGATAACTCCGGTAGCCCGGTAGCAGGAGCAACAATCGAAGTCAGACTCGGAATCCTGTCCGATACCCTTATCCCGACAATAGTAAGGGAGGAGCTTTTCACAAACGTGAAGACCAACAGCTTCGGCCTCTTCACACTGGTAATAGGCACAGGGACCTACCAGGCCGGGTCAACAGTTAATTTTTCAGATATTAACTGGACTGCCAAACCCCTGTACCTGAGAACTTATATAAACTACCCCATCGGAACATGGAAGTATATGGGAACATCAAAACTGTATTCAGTCCCTTATTCAATAATTGCAAAGGACCTCGGAGGTTCTGTGAGCAGGCTTAAGGTTGCAGGAACGGATGTATCTATGGACTCTGCCCTTTTCGAGGTGAGGAACAATACCGGGCAGATAGTATTTGCAGTTTATAATGAGGGTGTGAGGATCTATGTAGATGACGGTGTGGCAAAGGCGACAACAAAAGGTGGTTTTGCAATAGGCGGTTTCGGAACAGGCAAAACAACATCGCAACCGCTGTTTGTTGTCAATCCCGACAGCATAAGGGCATATATCGGTACCAACCCCACGAAAGGGATAAAAGGAGGCTTTGCAATAGGGGGTTTCAATACTAATAAAGCCCCCGGAGAAGAATACCTGAGGGTCACACGCGACAGCTCCAGGATCTTTATAAGGGAACCTGCAAAAGGGATAAAAGGAGGCTTCGCAATAGGCAGTTTCAACACTGCAAAAGGAGGTGTGACCTACCCGTTCACCTCACTTACCCCTGATAACTACCTTATAGGTCATAACTCAGGCAAGTCAATTACAACAGGTGTATTTAATTCATTCCTCGGTTATGAGTCGGGATTTTCAAACACTACAGGCTTATCAAACGCCTTCTTTGGCTACCAGAGCGGTTATTCAAACCTCGACGGCGACAACAACCTCTTCCTCGGCTACCAGAGCGGGTATAACAATGTGACAGGGGATTATAACTCATTTCTTGGTTATCATGCCGGGTATTCAAATACCTCGGGCACCCAGAACTCCTTCCTCGGAAGTTACAGCGGGGCGAATAACGGGATCGGCAGCAACAACACCTTCATTGGCTACAACTCCGGATTTACAAATTCAACAGGCTCATCGAACTCATTCATTGGGAACGGCAGCGGTTATTCAAACCTGTCGGGCAACTATAATATTTTCATAGGTCCCAACAGCGGCTCAAATAATGTCTCGGGCAGTTACAACATTTTCATAGGCGCCCTTACCGGGGGCAATTCCACAGGAGGCTATGAGAATATATTCATGGGTTACAGGGCCGGCTTTTCAAATCTCTCCGGTCATGATAACACTTTTCTGGGTCATGAAGCGGGGTTCACAAACAATGACGGGACGGGAAATATGTTCATTGGGGTCCAGACCGGGTATTCAAACACTTCCGGTTCCCAGAACATCTTTTTTGGGAATGCCTCAGGCTACAGTAATACGTCGGGTGGTTCTAATGTCTTCCTGGGGACGGAATCAGGCACAAAAAATACAATAGGGACCGGGAACGTTTTCGTGGGAAGGGCTTCGGGCTGGAGGCATATAAGCGGCGACAATAACATTTATATCGGGCTTTCGGCCGCACAGCAGGAACAGACAGGTCAGAACAATACGATTATAGGGGCAAGGGCAGGGGAGTTCACTAACAACAGGACCGGCGATGTCTTTATCGGCTATAAGGCAGGGTCCAGTGAATCGTATGACAACAGGCTCATAATTGCAAACACAGATACAAAAAACCTCATCTACGGTGATTTTGCGAACGACTGGGTTATTGTAAATAACAAGCTCGGAATAAATGTGTCGCAGTTCCTTATAGGGAGCTGGGCGCTTAACGTAAACGGCACTATGAAACTTGGTCCCAATGGTACAACCATCAACGAATTCATAAGGGGATCATACACGCTACTTGCTGCAGGAGATATCTCCGGTGATCAGTCCTATAAGTTCGAGTTTACACTTTCGGGAGCTGCAATAGGTGCCTCGGTTATCGCGTCACCACGCACTGAACTGCCTGATGGTATTGTGCTCAGTTATTCAAGGGTAAAGGCTGCAAACACGGTTGAGATCAAGCTTCAGAATACAAGAAGCTCAACAGTGTCGATGATTTCATCAATTATCTGGGATGTGACATTAATCCAGTGATTCCGCTGAAAGAACAGGGTCTTAAAGACTCCTGTTAAGCCAGGCGACCATCTCTTCCCAGCATGCACGCGGAATAACCGCATGTGAAGCATCTTTCATTACAAGAAATTCTTTCCTGTTGCCCGGGATTTTATCATAGAATTCTTTCACTTTATCAACATCAAAGAGCTCATCCTTTTCACCGGCACCAACAAGAACCGGGACATTCATTGAGGCGGGGATCGTCAGTTTCTTAACGTCAAGCATTGTAAGATAGCGGAGTGAATACCTGAAGTTGAATAAGGGATCATCATAACCTGTCATACCTTCCCTGTAGTATTCAACAGACTGGAATGATGGCCTGAAAATTGCCGAAGCCATGATTTTCATCTTCTGAAAGAATGGCATCGGGGCTGCCTGGCTTTTCTTCCCCTCGTAGGCGCCTGAAAGAAGTATCAGTCCTGATATGTCTTCCGGTACTGCATTTGCCGCACAGATAGCTGCTGCAACACCAAGGCTGTGACCAAGGATCACCACCCTGTTATAGCCAAGGCTCTTTATATATTTTACCGACTCTGCAAGATCTGCTATCCATCTTTCCTTCCCGGGGCTGTCGCCTCTTTTGCCGTCTGAGAGGCCATGGCCCCTGTAATCGAGTCCGAATGTTGTGTAGCCGCCTTCAGAAATCGGAACTCCTGCCATTTCATAGGCCCCGCTGTGCGCGGTTATCCCACTGAATATAAGAACAGCAATATCTTTCTTTGCCGGGGCAATGCTGTCGGGGTTCCAAATTCTCAGGAAAAGTGTATCGCCATCAGATGTTGTGAACTGCCTGTGTGCCCCTGCATAGCTATGCCTTAGTTCTTTTGCTTTTCCGGGTGTGATTCCAACCGATTTGAATTTTGAAGGAAGGAAAGCAAGTACGGCTCCGAAAACAATAATTGCCAGTAACAGGTAAAGTATTGCAAGCAGGATCTTTTTCAGGATTTTTTTCATGTGATTAATTCTCTTTTGAATCTTAATAAAGTTAAGAATTACCTGGTTCCCCGTGAGGGCTGTGCCTCAATAAGTGACTTCACAAGAGTTTTGAGTTCATCAATTTCCTTCTTCTGTGATTCAATTTGCTTTTGCTGTTCCTGCATCCCGCTGATAAGTATTACTGAAAGTTTCTCGTACGAGACTGCCTTATAACCGTTTTCATCTGTCCTTACGAGTTCGGGGTAAAGCTTTTCAACGTCCTGCGCTATAAGTCCTATCTGTGTTCCATCCTCAAAATTTATAGACGGGTATTCTTCTTTTCTCCAGTTATAAGTGACAGGCTGCATCATCATTATTTTACTGATCTCGTCATTTATCGGGTTAATGTTTTTCTTCCACCTGATGTCTGAACTGCTCCAGGTACCTGTTGCATATGCAGAGCCATTAATGTACAATTTATATAAAGTTGAAGGTGTTATGGTTCCCAGGCTGACGGTCCCGGTTGCGAAATCTCCATAGATCAATGGCGGGTTTGCTGACGAATTTGCAATATAAAGCTTGTTGGAACCGGTCTCGCTATAGCCTGCCATGTAGCCTATAAATAAATTCCCTGAGCCGTTCAGGTTATTCACCCCGGCCTGTGTCCCTATCATTACATTTGAAGACCCGGTATTACTGTAGCCCGTCCATCCTCCAAGAAAAGTGTTGTTCCTTCCTGAGACATTGCTGTAACCGCATTCAGAACCGATAAAGATATTACTGTAGCCGTCCTTTTCGTTATGCCCGGCGCTTTCACCCATAAATGTGTTATAGTTACCGGTGGTATTGGATCTGCCTGTTGCATTCCCAATGAAGACATTTGACCCTCCTGTCGAATTTGAGTAACCGGCGCTTTCCCCGATACAGACATTATAGCTTCCTGTTGTATTTCCCAGTCCTGCAAAGGTACCGAGGAACGCATTCCGGTCGCCCGTCTGGTTATTCAGTCCGGCCTGGTAACCAAGGAACAGGTTATACTCACCATTGCTGTTATACCCGGCTTGGTGACCCAGAAAAACATTAAAATTACCGGTGGTGTTTATATAGCCTGCCAGGTAGCCGATGAAAACATTACCGGTTCCGCTTGTTGTGGCTCTCCCGGCTTTATAGCCCATGAAAGAGTTTGAAAAACCATTGAGAAGTGAATAGCCGGACTGGTAACCAAGCGCTGAGTTATACAATCCTGTAGTAATACCTTTACCTGCCTCATGACCGATAAGGTAGTTGCCGGGAGTCAGCTTCAGGTAGCCCTGGGTGCTTCCCGAACGAAGATTGCCAACACCGAATCCTTTAAGTGTATCAGCGGTTATGATCCTTGTACTGTCGTGGTTAACCATCAGGTATCTTGTATTTGATCCTTTCGAAGTGCCGAATCCCCCGATAGCGAAACCTCCCTTCACAGCCTTTGAAACATGGTCGTCGATGTAGATCCTGGTGCTGTCCCTTGTTACCCTGAAATACTCCTGTGTCCCGGCTTTCGCTCCATTGAAGCTTCCTATCGCGAATCCACCTTTCCTGGCCTTGACAAGACCCGTATCAATATAGGCCCTGATACTATCTTTAGTTACAACAAAGAAGTCCTGGTACCCTGTTTTTGTCGGATTCAGGCTCCCGATTGCAAAGCCTCCCTTTGTTGTGGCTTTTGCAACACCATCATCAACATATACCCTTACACCTTCGTTATAGACTGCAAATACGATCTGACCATTCTTATTCCTCACTTCAAAAAGAGCTGAGTCCATCGCCGCTTCACTACCCGATACCTTCAGTTTGCTCACTGCACCACCAAGGTCCTTTGCTATAATTGAATAAGGAACCGACCAGAGTTTCGCGCTGCCCATGTATTTCCAGGTTCCGATCGGGTAATTTATATAAGCCCTTACATAAAGGGGTTTTGCTGTCCAGTTAATTGCAGAAAAATTTACTGTGGATCCTGATTGATAAGTACCGGTCCCGATAATTACTGTAAACAGGCCAAAGGCATTTGTTTTTATGTTCTGGAAAAGTTCTTCCCTTACGACCACCGGGGTTATAGTGTCGGACAGGATGCCGATCTTCACCTCAATTGGAGCCCCGGCAATCGGGTTACCGGAAGCATCCCTGGCAATTGCCTGGTAATTAAATCCCTGGGGGACCTGGGCATAAATTATGCAGCTGCCTGTTAACAGCAATAAAGAGAAAATAAAATGTTTCATAGTGGTGGCTGTGAAGATGAAATGTACTGATCTTAAATTCCGGGTATGGACTGAATAACAATCTCAGAATGAATTTAGAATTAAATTCAACAATATTCAAATTTCAGGTTATTTTTCCTCAGCCCTCTCTTTATCCTCCTGATATCGTAAACAGTTGTTAATTTTGAAAGGCGACTAATCAAACGTAAAATATGTACACAGTTAACTTTATAATGCTAAATATTATCTGTATAACTTAGATTGTAATGACCCCCTTTCCCGTTTCCCCCAAGGGGGAAAGGCTTTCTTTTGTACTCCTTCCCCCCGTGGGGGAAGGCTGGGATGGGGGTACTAATATTAAAAGAAAATATATTGTTCATGATTCCAGATAGTAATTAAAATTACACAGATGGCAAAAATCAGGGCTACAACGGTTGATGAGTACATTGATGCTGCACCTCCCCAGGCCAGGGAGAAACTTTCGCAGCTGAGATCGATACTCCTGGAACTTGCTCCCGGTTCGGAAGAAGCAATAAAATGGGGCAATCCTGTACTGATCGGTAAGAGGATACTGTTTGCATATCCTGCTTATAAGTCGCATATAAACTTCATGCCAACAGCCTCTTCCCTTGAGCCCTTCAGGGATGAACTTGCGGAGTTTAAAACTGGCAAGGATACGATCCAGTTCCCCTATGATAAGCCGCTTCCCGAAAAACTCATAAGGAAGATTGCCCTTCACAGGGTGAAAGATGTAAATGAAAATGATGCAAAGTGGATGTCGTAATAGATCCCTTTTTTCTGAATCGATGGATGAATTATCAATAAGACCGGTTGAAAGCCATGAGGTGATTGATCTTCAGAAGATCAGCAGGCAGACCTTCTCCGAGACTTTTTCAGCCCAGAATACGGAGGAAAACATGAACAAATACCTTGAAGAGAACCTTTCAGCTGAGAAGATGTCAGCAGAACTTCATGATAAGAATTCGAGGTTTTACTTTGCCGAACTTGATAAAAAAGTAATCGGATACCTTAAGTTGAATTTCGGGCAATCGCAGACAGAACTGAAAGATGGCAGGGCACTTGAAATCGAAAGGATATATGTTATAAGGGATTTCCAGGGTATGAGGATCGGACAGAAGCTTTACGATAAGGCAATCAATATTGCAAAGGAAGAAGGTATGGATTATGTATGGCTTGGAGTATGGGAAGAGAATCCAAAGGCGATCAGTTTCTACAGGAAAAACGGGTTCGTGGAATTCGACAGGCACATATTCAGGCTAGGTGATGATAACCAGACAGATATAATGATGAAACTGGAACTGAAATAAACAACTTCATTATATCAACTATTTATTTAATTTTGATCCCCGGAAAATAACAACAATTTAATATACAAAAGCGATGTCAAGACTTACAAAAAGGGAAGGCGTAATCAAACTGAGAGCAGCTAAAGTAAAAGCCCTTAAAAAAGGCAAGAAACTTACAAACGCCAGGACTTATTCTTCAAAATACGAGAAGATCCAGAAGAACAATAATGAGCTTTTAAGGAAGCTTAAAGCTGAGTAAGCGCCCTGTTCGTAAGGCAGTTGAAACTTACAGGCTTATTGTTTCACTGCTTAGCCGAAACCAGGTATTTCATATAATCGTTGTACAGCCTGATGGTTCTTTCACCACCGGGCGCTGACGTCTGCCAGCCGGCATTCATAAGACCGGTGTAGGCATAGCAACATATCTTCTCGAAGTTATCGAACATGTTGAGGTCCGTAATAACCTGGTCAATCGGCCTGGGGTAAAGGGCATTTCCATCGGCAAAAAGGAAAACCTCCATGTCCATCCAGAGATGGCTCCCTGCCTTATCGCAATAATCCTGCAATATTCCAGCTACCTCTTTCCCCGTATAATCACCGGCAGGCATCCTGTGGAAGCCAAACGGGCAGAGGATATCCAGGTTTTTCAGAAGTTCAGTATAATAGCCATTTGAGTTCTTAACGTCGTGGCAGTTTGTTGCAAGCATTACCGGTTTATCGGGGGCAAGTGTCCGGACATAAGCAGTGAAATCCCGGAAGAACTCAACCAGTTCCTTCCTCCTTGCATCGTCGGTTCCAAGGTTACCTGCTATTTCGTTTGAGATATACCAGCCGTAGAAAGATTTGTGAGAGCCATATTTTTCCCATAATTCCTTTGCCACCTTCTTCGACCATTCAAGCGATCCCTTTGTGAAATCGAACCAGGCATAGTTCCCGACACCGAGGAATACCTTCATATCATTCCTGTCGGCTTCAGCCAGTACTGATTCAAGAGGCTGATCGGCAGCAAGTCTTTTCCAGTCCTTGTAGACTGGTGAAGCTTTGCCGTTCTGAACATTATCGAGGATTGACTTTGAAGGATCTGCGGGGTAGAGGGTCGAAGGATAATAGGGGATCCCTGTATAACCAGTCGAATCCATATTGTGCTCGCCCACATACTTCTGGTTCCTGAAGAGTTCCTGGATGATTATGATGTTCATGTCAATATCGTGCATCCCCTTTACAAGCTCCATCCACTGGTTGTTTGTCAGTTTGATTATGTCGCTGTTCCAGAAACGTCCTTCATCCTCGCTCCAGTGGAAAAACTCGAACCAGCCACCGTCTATGAGCTTCGTCGACCTGATTTCAGAATCGATTATCCTTACAGGTTCTATAGCGGTAAGGGTGCCCAGTTCCGAGTGTGCAGTCATTATTATATTTCTTTTCCCGGCATACTTATGCGGGTCGAAGAGGAATTTAAACCCGCTGCTCCCGGCTGCTGCTATAGTAAGGTTGTTGCTAAAAATACAGGATGAGTCCTCAACATTATCAACATATACCTTTATCGTATAATCCTCCGGTTTGCCGCTGTTGTTCCATACAGCCCCACGGATATCTATCTTGATTTTATTAGTTACAGGTGATGGCGGGACAAGGGTGAGGCTGATCCTTGATTTTGTATCCCTTCCACCGGAAATTTTAGCTGTGCAGCCTGAAAGGCTTACAAACATAGTTATGGCAATAGCTGCCAGTGAAATGGTAATAAGCTTTTTCATGGGGTTTTACTGAGGCTTATTTATTCATTTTTGCCCAGGTATCTTTCAGCCCTACTGTCCTGTTGAAAACAAGGTTACCCGGTTTTGAGTCGTAGTCGATACAGAAATACCCGAGACGCTGGAACTGGTATTTTGTAAGCGGTACAGCACCGGCAAGCGAAGGTTCAACCTTGCAACCTTTGAGAACCTGCAGTGATCCCGGGTTAAGGAACTCGTGGTAGTCGTGGTCTTTCTGACCTGCAGGATCCTCGTGGTTGAAGAGCCTGTCGTACAGCCTGACCTCTGCATCAACAGCATGGGCTGCTGAAACCCAGTGAAGAGTTCCTTTTACCTTTTTGTCGGAGAGATTTCCGCCACTGCGTGTTTCAGGATCATAAGTACAGTATATCTCCTCTATTGCACCTGTCTTTTCATTTTTCCTGAAGCTCTCGCATTTTATAATATAGGCGCCTTTCAGCCTTACCTCGGTTCCGGGTGCAAGCCTGAAGAATTTTGGTGCAGGCACCTCCATGAAGTCTTCCTGTTCAATATATACTTCCCTGCAGAAAGGTACTGTTCTCTTACCCATCGATTCATCCTCAGGGTTATTGATAACTTCAACATTTTCAACCTTCCCTTCGGGGTAGTTTGTTATAACAATTTTCACTGGATTCAGAACTCCGAATACCCTCGGGGCCTTCATGTTAAGATCTTCGCGTACTGCATGTTCAAGAAGTGAAACATCGTTTATTGCTTCAACTTTTGTATACCCGATGAGGTCAACGAATTTCCTTATTGATTCGGAAGTGTATCCCCTTCTCCTGAGTCCGCAGAGAGTCGGCATCCTCGGGTCGTCCCAGCCGTTCACTTTTCCCTCCTTTACAAGCTCCAGGAGTTTCCTTTTGCTCATAACAGTATAGTTCAGGTTGAGCCTGTTAAATTCGATCTGTCGCGGCCTGTAATCACTGTCTTTCAGCTGGTCGATAAGCCAGTCGTAGAGCGGGCGGTGAACCTCGAACTCGAGTGTGCAGAGCGAGTGGGTTACACCCTCAAAATAATCGCTCTGACCGTGTGCAAAGTCGTACATAGGGTACACTTTCCACTTCTCGCCGGTCCTGTGATGAGGGGTTTTAAGTATCCTGTAGATAATAGGGTCGCGCATGTGCATGTTGGGGGAGGTCATATCGATCTTCGCCCTGAGAACGCGGCTGCCTTCCTCGAATTCCCCTGTGTTCATCCTCTCAAAAAGGTTGAGGTTTTCCTCCACGCTTCTCTTGCGGAATTCACTTTCAACACCCGGTCTTGTGGGGGTTCCCTTTTGTTCGGAGATCACTTCCGCGGGCTGGTCATCGACATATGCCAGTCCTTTTTTGATAAGGGTTACTGCGAAATCATACAGCTTTCCGAAATAGTCGGATGCGTAGTATTCGCGGTCTTCCCAGTCAAAGCCAAGCCATTTAATATCCTCTTTTATAGAATCAACATATTCAACATCTTCTTTTTCCGGGTTAGTATCATCGAAGCGGAGATTACATTTACCTCCGTATTTCAGAGCCATACCAAAGTCGAGGCATATTGCCTTGGCATGACCAATATGCAGGTAGCCGTTTGGTTCAGGAGGGAAACGGGTCATAATCTTCCTTCCGTAGTTGCCTTTCTGAAGGTCTTCAACAATGAACTGTTCAATAAAACTTATCGATTCAACTTTCCCTTCCTGTTTTTCCTGTTCCTCTTTCATAATAAATATATAACTGATCAAAGAAACTGTAAAAATAAGAGGATTTGCTCAATTTTAATTAAAAGGGGAGAAATTCAGAATTAACCTATCTTTGAATAATAACAGTAAAAGGTAATACGAATACTACAATGGGAATTATCAGGATCGAGGATATGGAGTTCTACGCCTTCCATGGACATTTCAAGGAAGAACAGATAGTAGGCAACAAGTTTATTATTGACCTTGAGATTGAGACCGATCTTGAACCGGCGGCTCTATCCGACAGGCTTGAGGATGCTGCAGATTATACAGTTGCGTGCCGCGTTGTCAAGCAGGAGATGGAAAAGAAATCCAAGCTTCTTGAGAATATTGCAAAACGGATACTCGACTCACTGTACGCAAACATGAAGGGGATAAAGAAGGCCACCGTAAGGATACGCAAGCTTAATCCGCCGGTCGGACCTAAGGTCGGGTCGGTGAGTGTTACAATGACAAGACAGGCCTGAAGCCGATTGAAGAAAGATCCAATTGACGATAACGTGATTGCTTCGGCTCCGCCAGGTGGCGGATCCTCGCAATGACTATAAAATTAATTGGCTACAGGAATAAGAGAACTGAGGTAAGGAGGGTGGTTACGATTACGAAGATCCTGAAGACGTTTTCGGGAAGGAGTTTGATAATCTGGATTCCTGAAATTATCCCAACGGCGATTACAGGTATTGCAATAAGTCCCATTTTAAGCGAAGCAAGAGATATGTTTTTCCAGACGAGTGCCTGGAGGGGCAGTTTCCCTGTATTCATAATCAGGTACAGCCATGCACTTGTCCCGATGAACTCTTTCTTCGGCAGCTTCATTGCAAGGAAATAGAGTGTGAAAACCGGTCCCGCCGCGTTTCCTATCATTGTTGAGAATCCGCCGGAGAAGCCCATAAATATTGCAAAGGGCTTGTTTTCGTGCATTTCAAGTCCTTTCTTTTTCCTGAAATCGTTAACGAGCATCAGGATGAGCATAATCCAGACAACAGACAGGAGAAGTATGCGGAACTGGTTGTTATTTATAGTTTTCCCTATTATTAGAGCGGTGACTATCCCTGCCGCAACCCATGGAAGCACCATGATTATATATTTCCATTCGGCGTTTTTCCTGTAATAGATTACAGCCATTATATCGGCTGTTATTAGCATCGGAAGGATTACACCTGTTGACTGCTTTGCACCGAAGATGAGGGCCATTATCTGGACGGCGGCAATACCGAATCCGTTCATGCCTGCTTTTGCCATCCCGATAATAAGGGCAGCGAGGAGGAAAAGCGCGAAATACCCTGGTGTGAGGCCGGTGTTAAAGATTTCGTTTATTGCCATTTTAAATCAAAAGAGACTACAATATAAGGATTATTGTTTTTTTATTATTTTTGCAGCGCGGAAACGGCACTCCTCCGCCGCCACTTGCACAGAGTTTTTTGAAAAGATTATATTTTAGATACAAATCAGCAAAATGCTGATTGAATAGATGGTCAGTTGTCCGAGTGGCTAGGAATCGGTCTGCAAAACCGGCTACGGCGGTTCGAATCCGCCACTGACCTCAGCAAAATCCCTCGCACTAAGTGCGGGGGATTTTTGTTTTCAGCCGAGCCCTGCTTGCAGGAGCGAGGATGTAAAACAAAAACCCCCGCTCCGCGAAGCGGAGGAGGGATTTTGCTGAAAGGTCCCCCCGAACGGATCACCGGAGGTAATCCGCGAGGCACTACCCCGTCTCCGCCAGTTGGCGGATCTGTCCACCTCTGCAGTCTGGCTCCTCGCTATCACGGCATAACATGCCGTGACTTAACGCTCTGCCCCCTTTTCAAAGGAGGGGAAATTAAGAATGGTAACAGCTCGGCTATTGAGAGGAGGGATTTTGCTGAAAGGTGGATAAGACAGACAGCGCTTAATATAGGCTTTTGATCTTATCTGTCATAATGAATTCGATCGGGAGGTTGAAAGTTGAAGATATTGATTCCCCCTTCTCGAGAAGATCCTCGTCGTCTTCTTCAATGTACCACTTAATGAAGATCCCCTTTGATTTCTGCTTCACCTCAGCTATTCTTTTCAGGATATTGCTGAGAATAAGTGTATTAAAACTGTTAAGATATTCAAGGGCTATCATTACATCAGTTGAATCGGCAGGCTGGGCAAGGTACTCATCGAGCCAGTTCATTATCCTTTCGGGATAGGCTGTGCGGCTTTCGTCAATAGCCCTGCCCCTGATCTTGATAGATCCCCTGGGGTTCATTATAACATCAGGTGTTTTTTCTGTAGGTAAAATGTGCAACTCTTCCATAATATTCAGAATTAGTAATTCAGGAACATACCCGGGTTAAGAAATGCTTTTGTTGCGAACTGTCTGAGAATCAAAGATCAGAAAATAACTTCAATAAAACAAGGCCATAATAAACCAGGAGGAACAACCGCCCTTTAACATTCAGAACCTTATTGTCAGTGTGGCTCCCGGCAAATACCTGCCAGAATACCGGTCCTTAATAACCCCCGGCGTGAAACGCATACTACGTGCTTCAGGGAAGTTCCTCCGTATTGCACTGTTAACCTGTATTAATCTGCCGCTGAAGACCATGGTCCCGATAGCGCCCCCCACGGCAAAAACAACCCCTATACCGGCAGCAAGATAGCTCATGCCCTTCGGACCGATAAGCTGCTCAAGGAAGGTGGGATCATCAGAGGGTTCTGCAGGCAGGTATAACCCGGCGAGTACAGCCAGGCTTCCAAGGCCCAAGCATCCGAGTGATACGTAGACACCGTTCTTTGCAGCAGACCTGGATTCAGTCAGCTGAACTATTGAAAGGTCATTTAAATCACGAACATGATATTTATCCTTATACCACTGAGCAGATACCGGTATACTGAGGATTACTAAAAAAAATACCGTTACTAGTAAGTTTTTCATATGTCAGGATTTAGATTTGCCCGGGCTTTACCCAAAGTTAAACTAAATTCCTGTTATTGAGGCTGGAAAATCTTTAGATATTCAGAAATGTCGCCTAAAGATGCTGATCTTGAGGAGTTATTATAATGGTTTTACAACGGGTACAGAGGGAAGCGTTCTTCTGGTCGATGTCCTCAACATATGATCCTGACCTCATTACACATACAGGGTCGTTGCAGTGAACAAGCCCGAAGAGGTGCCCCAGTTCGTGAATTATCTCCTTCTTTAATCTTTCTGCAAGCAGGTTATTATCAGGCTTCAGCCCGTATCTCTCGTTGTTAAGCCTGTATGTGGAAACTATGCCTGATCTCCCGTTGAGAAACGCCTGGCCGAAAATATAAGTGAGGATTGGTATGAAGAGGTCCACGCTGAATAATCCAAGGGTTTTGGAAGTGTCGGAGCCATAATCCGCATCAATTTTCTGGAGGATGGTTGTACCGTTATACTGTCGCCTCGCAGGGTCATAGAACTCTCCCAGGTCGAGAAAACCTTCCTTCAGACGGACCGGGACATTGAATTCCCTGCTTACCGGACTTATCACAGTCTCAAGGAGATCATTATCGAAATACCCGAAGGAAATAAGGATTATATTTTCTGCCCGGGTGACCAACTCACTCCTCCTGCCTGAGATCGTATTTGCTGATCTTATTGTAAAGGGTTACCCTGTCGATCTTCAATGCTTTGGCTGAAGCGGAGATGTTCCAGTTATATTTTGCCAGGATCGCCCTTATATGTGATTTCTCTATATCGTCGAGGCTTTCGAATGAAGGAACTGCAGCTTCTGTTCCCACAGGGAGGTCCTTAGCTGTGATTTTCTTTCCGCCACCAACAACAATTGCCCTTTCGATGAGGTTTTCGAGTTCCCTTATGTTTCCCGGGAAGGGGAAATCCTCAAGTTTTTTTAGTGCGCCGGGTTCAATTGAGACAAGCGGCCTGTTCATTGATGTGCAGAACTTCCGGATGAAATAATCGACAAGGAGAGGGATATCGCCTGTTCTCTCACGCAAAGGCGGGACATGTATATTTACGACATTAAGCCTGTAAAACAGGTCCTCCCTGAACAAACCCTTATCAACCATGTCCTTCAGGTCCCTGTTTGTCGCACAGATAACCCTGAAATCGGAACTTATCTCTTTTGTACCACCAACCCTTATGAAGCTTTTTGTCTCGAGCACCCTTAGCAGTTCAACCTGCATCTTTGGAGATATTGTGGATATTTCATCGAGGAAGATTGTTCCATTGTCGGCCATCTCGAATCTGCCTTTCCTGTTATAAACGGCACCAGTAAATGCCCCTTTTTCATGACCGAACAGCTCACTTTCGAGCAATGATTCTGTGAGGGCACCGCAATGTACACTCACAAGGGGGAAAAAACGCCTCGGGGAGTTTGCATGTATGGCCCTTGCAACAAGTTCCTTTCCTGTTCCGCTTTCTCCTGTTATAATAACCGAAGCATTTGTAGGTGCGACACTTTCGATCTCTTTAAGCACCTGGCTCATCGACTGGCTCCTGCCTACAAGGCTCTCAACATTCTCAAGCGATACAAGTTTTTCGCGAAGCAGTTCATTCTCCTCTGTAAGGGTTATCTGTCGTGATGCATTCCTTATCAGGTGGGAGAGATCGTCAGGATCGAAAGGCTTTGTCACATAGTCGAAGGCCCCGTCCTTAAGTGCCTGGACTGCAGTGTCTACAGTGGCAAATGCAGTCATCATTATCACAATTGAGTCTTTTCGAAGGCTTTTTATCCTCTTAAGCATTTCGAGCCCGTCCATACCCGGCATCTTGATATCAGCAAGTACAATATCAAAATCATCAGACTCAAGGATATTAAGTGCTTTTTTTGCATCCTCGGCGCATTCGACGCGATAGCCGTCCTCTATAAACCAGTTGTACAGGGAATCGCGTACCGATTCTTCGTCATCGACGATCAGAATTGAGATTTTTCTTGGCATGATGCTCTTTTCTTAACTCTTTATTAATGGCAGGATTATGGAGATTGTGGTTCCCTTTCCCCTTTCAGACTTAACTTCTATCTTACCCTTGTGATTCTGGATTATGCCGTGTACTATGGCAAGTCCCAGGCCTATTCCGTTTGTCTTATCTTTTGTTGAGAAGAATGGTTCGAAGATATGGGGAAGATCTTCGTCCGAGATCCCCCTGCCATTATCTGTAATTTCGATTGTGATATGCGTGCTGTCGGGGTTCTGGGTTCTTATCATGATTTCCCCGTTATCAGGGACAGCCTCCTGGGCATTTACAAGGATTGCGATGCAGACCTGCTTCACCTGGTTCGGGCTGCAGAAGATATTATCGTTCCTTGCAGAAAAGTCGGAGAGGAAGGTCACATTCGCCATTTTCATAGAATGTGACATAAGGTCGTAAGTCTCGATGAGGATCTCGTGCAGGTGTTTCGGTTCAAAGTCGTTCTGGTCCTTCCTTGAGAAATCGAGCAGCCCTTTAACTATATCACCGCAACGTTTTGCTTCAGTCTCTATATATTTAAGGTGCTTCAGGATAGTGTCCCTTTTTTCATCATCGAGGTCTTTGGATGACAGTTGTTTATGTATAAGTTTGGCATAAATGAGTATGCCCGACAGGGGGTTGTTTATTTCGTGGGCGACAGACAGTGAGAGCCTGCCGAGTGAAGCTATCCTTTCAATATTTATAAGTTCACTCTGGGCCTGCCCGAGCTCCTCCGATTTTTTCTGTACTTTATATTCAAGCTGGTGTGACCAGTTCTGGAGTTCCAGGGCAGCCTTCTGGAGATTGTCGAGCATGTCATTAAATGCTATTGATACCATCTGCATATCGTGAAGCTGGCCCGGCCTTACCTCGAGCCTTGTGCTCCTGTCGCCTGCAGCAACTGCCTCGCTGGCGGAGATAATCGCATTAAGTGGCTTATTTACATTCCTTGTGGTAACAATTATCAGGATCACTATCAGTATAAAAGTGACAATAACAGCAAGGAAGAAGTAGCTTTTTGTGGAGCTCTTCATCGCAATATCAAAATCCTTCAGGGGAAACTTGATCATAAATGATCCCAGGACTTCCTCAGACTGCGGGTGAGCATGGCAGGATGCGGTATAACATGAAGGCTGGTTGAGTATCGGGGATTTGATTAAAAGATGCCGGACATTATTGTTGTTGTGGTTCATGCTGCATTCACTGTTCACATCGATGATCCTGTAGGATTTCTCCTTTGAAGAGAACATTGTTGAGAGATCCTTATGGCAGCTTTTGCAGTCGGGATCACTGTGATTTGCAGTGTCGATTGATATCGAGGAATAAATGAGATTATTCTGGCTGTCGTACATGTTCACATCATCGATACCTGAAAGGGTATTGATTATATCGAGGGTGCTCTGCAGGGCGCTTTTGTCATTCTCAAGCATTGACCTGTAAAGTGCCCCCTCGACAAGTGAACCTATGTTATTCCCGTTCTGACGCAGTATCGATCTTATGTATCTCTCGTTTACAGTTTTGAAGATCAGCCAGAACGTAACGAAGAGGATAAAGAGTGAAAAGGTGAATATTATCACAACCCTTCCGTAGATCGAGGAACGGAACTTCCTGAACCTTCCTGTGAGGTATTTAATATTGAAGTATTTCTTCCAGTCTTTCAGCCCCATTTGTCAAGCACTTTTTTGGATACTCTAAATTAATCCCAAAAATTCAAACGGGTCTTAAAAATGGCAAAATTATTTAGTCACAGATGCCGCCAATTGAGCATTTATCTTCAAGTTTCAGGAAATTGCTTTCAAAGCTCTGCCATACCTCACCAGGCATTTCTGACAGTGTGTTATCGCGCAGTTCCCCGCCATCCTGTAGTATAAGCTCCTGGCTTCCATGGGTGTATTCTGCCGCTGTCTTCATAAGGAAGTCGCGGAAGCGCGTAACCTCATTTCCTATCCAGTTAACTGCATCGCCGGCAAGGAAACACGAACTTGTTTCAAAAGCCCAGGCTGTAGGTTTTATCCTGTAGATCCATCCCTTTTCATACGGATCCTCAAGAAGAAGCGATGGGGTGGATATCAGTGAATGATTTATGGCAACAACCTCCCCGGAAATCGGCGACAGGAGCTTCAGTACCTTGCCTTCCCTGCTTATCTCGGCCATTGTATCACCCCTTGAGATCTTTTCGCCGCACCGTTTCAGTTCGGAAAGGTCAACCTCACCGGTTATATGTACAAGAAGATCGTCCAGTCCTACTTCGGCAACGCCGTTTCTCCTTAGATGTGCCCAAATATGATTCCTGCTGAAGTAAAGCCCCTGCGGGACCCTGAGTATCCCTGCCGTGAGAATGCCCGGCAGTTTTCTTAGTTTTTCAGGTATTGTCACCTTTTTTGACAGTATCAGCCAGAAAGGGATGAGTACTGCGAAGAAGCCTATTATCACGAGGTACTCAATGCCCTTTGTGTCGAAGATATTATTGTATGTAAAAGCATCCATATTCTTTGTTTTTTAGTTTTCGTTTGCCCATGAAGGTGATTCTCTCAGTACAGGCATCCTGTTTACGATCCAGCGGAATACCCATATTTCTATGAAGATGACAGTAAGTGTTACTACAAATTCCATCCAGGAGGGGAAATAGTGTGAAGCTGCATTCCACCTGAAGCCTATAACCGTTACGTTAAGCCTGTTTATTATTATTCCTATCATCGTGAGTATAGCGGCGATCCTTACAAGGCGGACATTTGCGCGCCTGTAGCTGTAAAAGAACATAAGCATGGGGATCATTACAAAACCGATGATCTCTGTGAGGTACCAGTAGCCCATAGGGGTATTAATGTATTCCCACCTTTTCCCGTGTATGAATACGAGCAGCTGCAGGAACAGGTAGGCGAACATTACAGCTGCGCAGATCTTCGAGAGGCTGTGAACTATATTGTTGTGTGCCTTGTGGTTCTTCTCGCTTATCTGGTCGAAGAAGACCTTATGGCTGATGGAACCTTCAAAAATTACCATTGAAAGCCCGGCAAAAATACTTGATACAAGGAAGAGGAGGGGGATAAAGCCCGAGTACCACAACGGGTGTATCTTTTCCTTTGCCATCAGGTAGAGGGCGCCCAGGCCAGACTGGTGAAGGGTTGACAGTGTGATGCCGAATATTACAGCAGCAATAGTCATACCCGAGAGTATTTTCCGTGCCCGTTTTGCCCCGAGCCATTCCGCGATAGCAGGTGAAAATTCGATCAGCTCCGCGATCATATACAACAGGAAGTGCCAGGCCACAAGGAACAGGACAGAACTTGTTCCGAAGCTGTTACCTATTATCGGGTTTATTACATTCCATGGTCTTCCAAGGTCGAGAAGCAGCGCCCCCGCATAAAATACATAGGCAAGAAAACCGTTGAGCACTGTCACCCTGACAATGGAATGGAATTTTTCCATTTTAAGTATGTAAACCATGAAGGTTATTACATAGGCGCCGCCGGCAAAGGCGACTCCTGTCACAACATCAAACCCTATCCAGAGTCCCCATGGAGTTTCCTGGGTCAGGTTTGTTACTGATCCTATTCCTTTTGCAAACCTTATTGCAATTATTATCAGTCCGGCAATTATTACCGGGATTGATATAATGTTGAAGGGGGTAAGCCATTTACCTTTTGGTTTTGCTTCCTGCAGCAGGAACCTGAATAAAGGTTTCCCGTCATTGTCCTTCGTCAGTATAGCGGTATTGTTACTCATTGTCTTCTTCCTTTATTTGTTTTCCTTTTGTTGATTCGTGGATCCCCAGCAATAATGAAGGCAGCAATACAAAGACAGCAGGTACGCTGTACAGGAATCCTTTTGTGAGGGCGGGGTATGATGATTCCTGGAGTTTTGTATTGAATCCAAGTTCCTCGAAAGGTGCCGGGCCTATATATAGGTATGAAGTCCCTCCGGCAACATATTCGCCGAACACCTGGCCGTTATAATCTGCTGGTGCCTCCATCATCCTCTTTCTTGCTTCGGCAATGAGTTCGCGCCTGGTACCGTATGTGAGCGCGTTTCCGCATATCTCAACACAAGCAGGTATTTTGCCTTCCTTAAGCCTGTCGTAGCACATATCACACTTCTGTATTGAAGGATTCGCGCTGTGGTATTCGAATTTGGGAACATCGAAGGGGCATGATACCATGCAGTAACGGCATCCCATGCATTTTTCACCGCGCCAGATAACAGGACCTTCCTTTGTCTTGTACATAGCCTGGGTGAGGCAGGCTGCGGCGCAGGCAGGCTCATTACAATGCATGCATTGCTTTTTAACAGGCACTTCTCCCTTTGAAGTGGCATACATGTTAACTACTGTTCTCTGCGTCTCTGAGGTTTTCCTGACGACACCCGTTACGAGTTCATCAGAAGGTTGAGGCAGCTTGTGGGTCTCGGCGCAGGCAGATTCACACTGACGGCATGCGACACACCTTGTGGAATCGTAGAGGACACCGCGGAATTCTGTTTTCAGTGCCATTGTTTCGCCGGCGCTGGCACTCTTGCCTATTGCAAGAGTTATCCCTGCAACCCCAAGTGTTTTGAAGAAAGTTCTTCTATCGGAGTTCATATAGTGTATTTTAAAGATTAGTATTCAGTTTCTACCTCGATTTATCTATGAAGTTTGTCTGGAAATCTTCCCATATTTCCGGGCCCATCTTTTCGAGAGGATTGTCGATAAGTTCACCTCCATCCTGTAGCGGGACTGTTGAATATGCAGGGTAATGTGATTTCAGGGTCCCCGCGATAAAGTCCTTGAGCCTTATGAATTCGCCACGCAGCCATTCACTGAATCTTTCATGCGAGAACATCATCTGGATCTCTTTCTGCCAGTTTCTCGGCTCGACCAGGTAAACCCATCCGTCATCATAAGGTGATGAGTTAATTATCGAAGAATCAAGGTACAGGTCTGTATTGAGAGCCATTATTGTGCCCGACACAGGTGCATAAAGATTAAGCTGTTTACCTTCCCTGATTATTGTGATTATCTTTTCACCCCTTCTTACAATTGTTCCTGTCTCAAGCAGTCTTACATCTGTAATATCGCCTGTTACATGCTGCATGAAATCATTTAACCCAATCCTTACGAGGCCATCTCTTTCCATGAAGGCCCAGGTATGTGATTTATCGAAATACAGGCCGGCCGGAGCAGCGATTGAGGTCTCCCTGAATGCAGCCTGTTTTCTTTCGTGTGCAACCGGGACAGGTTTACGTTTACGGTTCCTCGATCTCAGCAGGGCGGCAATTATTCCTGCGGTAAGGATTATTCCTGCAAAAAGGAGGATCCATGAATAGTTGACAGATCTTTCAGCCTCCTTTACTGGCAGGGAGACAGGAACCCCGATTGACGCCAGCCCGGATTCTTTTTCGGAGCCTGCAATCTGGCTGAAGCCTGCGCCATTTATAATTTTATCATTGCCTGAAACTATCCACCTGAGAAATGAAAGCATCTCTTCGGAAGCAGGTTTCGTTGCTGAAACAGCATAGATACTTCCGCTTAGTGTATGAGGGTACTTTCCGGTCCAGACACCCCTGAGGAGGGATGAAGGATCGTCGTATATCTTCTCGAAGCTGTCTATTTTGCCATTCCCGTTACGGTCAACAGGCACAAGGGCAATTCCCCCCGGAAGGGCGGCATTTTCCTCAAGGATGTCATTCAGGTAGCAGAATCCTATTGAATTCCTGTTTGAAGCAACTGTTTTAATGAATTCATCCCCGCTTACAATCCTGACTGAAGCATTTGTCTCGAGAGTTTTCCTTGCAAAGGCTTCAAGCCTGTGAATTGCTTCTTTACCATCAGCGAGTATTACGTTTACGGGAGTTTTATCTGCAGATTTGCATATATCAGACCATTTTGCCTGTCCATCGCGGCTCAGCATGGCAGACAGCATTTCCGGCGAGATCCCTGTTGAAGACATCTCATTTATATTCGGATTTGCGGAACTTGTAACAGCAACCAGGGCATTGTGAGCCACTACAAGCTTCCAGCTCTTTTCATAAACCGGTTCTGAAGAGAGCTCGTCGGTCAGGAACATAAGATTCCTGCCTGTAAACAGTTTATCTGAGTTTCTTTCCTCGACAACAAAGGCAGGACCCTTGTTCACGGATGTGTATTCACCTGTCCACTTTTTAACGAGTGGTGAAAGGGAGCCTGTTGTGAGGATCCTAATTGTGTCAGCCGGTGAAGCTGTGGCTGATGCTGTTGTCACTGTTGCAGCGAAGAGAAGCAACAGTGAGGCGATTGTTTTGAATGATGACTTCATGATATTGTAATTGTTACTGGTTTTCATTTTATTTTGAAATACGGATACCAATAACAATGCCAATCGTTGTAAGTTACATAAAATCAGTGGTATATGATTAAAAATGAGTGTCCGGAGATACGTTAATGTGTTGAAATATGCAACACTTAAAAAATTATAACTCTGAAATCGGCTAATATTCAGACAGGTATGGCAGGTGTTTAAAAAATAAACAGTGTTGATAAATTCAACACTGTTTATTTAAAATGTAAGATCTCCGGGAAAACTTGTTGGCCCTTAAGGCCACAGGATCTAGAGTTCCCTAATTTTGATGTTCCTGAACCAGATAGTATAACCATGGTCCTGGAGTCCTATGAATCCCTCTTTGGAAATACCTTCAGTGAAGCCCGGGAAGCTTTTGAATTTGCTGTGAGCTATGAGAGTATCCCACTGTGGTGTCCACATCTGGTATTCAACAACCTTCATGCCGTTCTGGGTATGGGTTACCTTACCATCTTTTACTTTAATTACTATTGTGTTCCATTCACCTGCAGGTTTGGATGATTTGGGATCTGCTGCAAGCATATCGTAAAGTGAACCTGCGAGGTGACTTGCTACTTTGTTGTCGGTGGCATCCTTGTTATCGAGGACCTGTACCTCCGGGGCTGCCCAGTAGATAGGTTTGCCAGGGACTTCCCTTATATCAAAGAAAATACCTGAATTACCCATTTTTGATGTTTTCCAGTCGACAGTAAGTTCAAAATTCCTGAACTTCTTTACACCGTAGAGGATGTCGCCGTTTGATCCCTCGCCCGGTTTTTTACCTTCACCGGTTGTCACTTTCATTGCATTATCCTCAATCGACCAGTTGGCGGGTATTGTTGTACCGTTACACTGTCGCCAGCCATCAAAGTTTTTACCGTTGAAAAGAAGGACCCAACCGTCTTTCTTTTCAGTTTGTGAGAGGGTATTCGGTGCCTGGGCAACAGCCTGCAGGCCAAATGCAAGCAGGATCACTGCCGCACAGATACTGTATCTTATTTTCTTTTTCATAAGTGATTAAAATATTTGAAGCATAAAAGTACAATCAAAAGAGGTTAAAGAATCTTAAAGCAGTTTATTTTTTAATAGCTTATAGTTTCCAGTCCTTAACAGGCCAGCCATAAGTATCTGCCATCCGCCTGAGTGCTGAATCGGGATTGACACAAACAGGGTTGCCGACTGTTTCCAGGGCGCTTATGTCGGAATATGAATCGGCATAATACCATGCAGATTCTGCATTAAAGCCTTTTTCGAGGCAGAAAGCGCTGATTCTTGAAGCCTTCTCATCTCCATAACAATATTTCCCCTTTGTAAGCCCGGTAAGTTTTCCTCCTGTTGTTTCCATCTCGGTGCAGATAACATGGTCAATACCCAGGCTTGCTGCAAGCGGCGTGCATATTTCGCTGATTGCAGAGGATAGGATGGCTGTCTCGGCATTCTGTCCTTTATGGAAATTTATTTCAGCCAGTGCTCCAGGGAAGACAGCATCAGCAAGGTAGTTCGAGTTTGCAGATTCTGACAGACTCAGCAGAAATGACTGGTCCATCCCTTTCAGCCATCCGCCCATAAGAGGTATGAACCTTGCAGGTGACAGGAGTTTAAGCTTATAGAGTGTTGTATAAAAAATGGCTTTGATCATTCCCACCGGGCCAATTGCTCTTTCAGAAACAGCCTGCCGTATTAATGCATAACCGGTATTGACACCCAGTATTGTTTTGTCGAGATCAAGGAATACTATATAATTTCCCTTGTCAGCCATTTATGTAAATCAGGATATCTTAAGGTAGTGTTTTCCGGTCCTGTCGTATATGATATTAAGCGATGAAGGGATCACCCTGATTTCAAACCTGTCTGAAAAGAACAGTTCGCCGTCGAGGTGGTAGGGTACTTCCCCCTCAAATTCAAGTACAAGATGGTCGGTTTTGTAGTAATGAACCTTTTTATCGCGGATATGTGTTCCTTTCGGGACCATCATCAGTATCCTCAGGCGCTGAATCAGTGAGAGGCTTTTTATTGAGCATACATCCAGCAGCCCGTCATTTGCAATTGCTTCGGGAGTAAGGAAAAATCCTCCGGCAAAACGCCTCCCTATCGCGACTGTATTAATGAAACACCTGGTCATGGTTTCAGTACCGTTAGTCAGGACTTTTACAGGTTTTTCCCTGAAGAAGAACAGGGTTTTGACAATATGCCAGATATACTTGTTCTTACCTCCTTTTTTTACAACACCAGGGGCTGAATAATTCTCTGATGCCACCTGTGCATCAAATCCAAGGCCCATCCCGTTGAAGAAGGTTTTCCCGTTGCAATATCCTGTATCTATAGCTGCAGATTCACTATCAAAAAAACTCTTCCAGTCATCTTCATCGAACCTGTCGTGGAAGCCGAGTATCTGTATGAAATCATTCCCGGTACCGGCAGGAACGATGCCTGTTGTAATATTGTTCTTACCTGTGAGGGCAGTGGCAACCTCGTTGAAGGTGCCGTCGCCGCCAACTGCAATTATATGGGTATAGCCCTGCCTGACTGCCTCCTCAGAGATTGAAGTTGCATGTCCTTTTCTTTCAGTAAATACAATTTTGAAATCCTTCCCGTACTCAGCGGCTTTCAGTTTTATCTGTTCACCTGCTGTTAAGCCGTAACCATTTCCTGCGACCGGATTTACAATAAATATCCATTTTTGCTCCTGGGTCATACCTATACTAATTTTGGATTCATTTCTCTGTTCTCTTCCGCTGCCGGATTTGTTGTAACTGCTGATTCAATCTTTTCCCTGACTTTCTCAGTGATCTCCCTGTCGGAGAGCCCGATAAGTGAATCCCTTTCAAGGGGAGGATGGATAATAACACTGAGAGGGGCAGAGAAATTTATATATGTCCTGGTCTTTGGTTTCAGGTCATAAAATCCATTTAAGGTAACCGGCAGCACGTCTACATGTGACGACCTGAGGAGGAGTATAAACCCCCTGTAGAAATCGTTCACTTTGCCGTCGAGCGTTCTTGTCCCTTCAGGGAATATTGCAATATTATTTTTGCCGGACTCCTTTTTCAGAAGTGCGATCATCTCTTTCGTATTCCTGTACGTTGCCTTTCTCATGGGCACATAGTCAGTGAGTATCAGCACCCTCCTGAAGACAGGTATTTTAAGAAGTCTCTCATGACCGAACCATGAAATATCGGGTATTACAGAGATTATTGCTATTATATCGAAGAGGCTTGCATGGTTTGCAACAAGTATGAACCTGCGTTTGCTGTCAATATTTTCAATCCCCTGTACCTCGAGGCTTTTGCCGATTAGTATGAATATCGACTTTGCCCAGAATCTCATAAGGAATTTTACTGTCTTTTTCCTTTTAAGGTATATAAAAGGGATTCCTGCTATAACCATCACGGCCGTAAAAAGGTAAAGGATACCGAATGCAGGGTAGGTGAGTATTTTATAGCTCCAGGTTCTGATCATCCGTTGTAAAAAAAATGGGAAGCCCTATCAAATTTAAAAATATTATTCAGAGTTTCACCGGCATGTTGCGTTTATCAGGCAAATTAAAAAGCTGCCGAAACCCGTCACCATTTGCCGGCTTTGATTGCAATATCCCTTATCTCGCCAGGACTTAGATAGTTGTCTATCATATCGATATGCTTTTTATCAGCTGAAGAGATCATAGTAAGCTGATAAAGCTGCCTTGCATATCCCTTTTCGATGGTAAGCATATCTGTGGCCCTTTCTTCCTGCTTCTGCCTTGCCTTTGAAAATATATAGCCGGCGGCAAACCTGATATATCGGCTTACGCCCATCTGAAGGTATCTTTCCTGGTGACAGAGCTCGTGGGCAAGTATTCCGGTAAGGACTTCATCGCTCATATTCCGGCACCTTGTACTTATTACTATGATCCTTACGAACGGAGGGATCCAGGCTGAGAACCCGAAGTAGGGAAGATAAAAAACAAGAAATGAGATTCTCCTCTTTTCAAGCAGGGGAAATGATTCCCGGATGATGGCTTCTGCAATTGTTTTTACCCGTTTTCTCATTATAAAGTCTGAGCTGCAAATATTAAAAAAAGAGAGCAAACTGCTCTCTTTTCATTCCCTGTTCTCTGTGTCTTTCCTTCATTATTTTGTCATGATCAATGCTTGTAAACCGGGTCAGGATCGACACAGAGTTTTACAGGGCACCGGGGAGGTGAATATCTTACTGGTTGTTTTTTATAGTGTATATTACAGGTACGCTGTAGTAAACCGGAACTGGTGTGCCATTGTTCTTACCGGGTTTCCATTTCGGCATTTCCGAAATGACCCTTATTGCCTCCTGGTCGAGGAGGGGGTCGACGCCTCTCAGGATTTCAATTTTCCTTATTGATCCGTCCATCCATACAACGAATCTTACTGTTACCCTTCCCTGTATTCCGTTCTCAACTGCTTTTTCAGGATATTTCAGGTTTTCGCTGAGATATTTTAAGATCTTATCATTTCCCCCCGGGAATTCAGGCATTTCCGGTACAACAAAGAAAGGCTTGGTTTCAGGTTCCACCTCGGTATTTTTATCCTCAACGTATTTGATAACCGTGTCAACAGGCCTGTTATCGATTTCCACAAGCACATCTGTACTTGTCATCTGGATGTCCCCGGTGTCGACTTTATCAACAATTACGGGCGGGATGTAGACCTGGGGCTTGATTTTAATTTTTGGGATCTCAGGGATATCTATTTTGACCTTGTTGGGATCAGTAATAGTTTTATCGAACTCTGCGACAATGGTTCTGATATCCGTGTCCGTTCCTTTTGCACTTTTCTCTGAGCCCACGAACAGTCCGATTATTACAGCAGAGAATAGGGCAATTGCACCAAGAGTAGACCAGAATGCTGCGGGCAGGTACTTTTTACGGATCATGTATGCTCCGTATTCCTTGTTACGGTTCTCGAAGATGATCTCATCAAATCCCGGAACCTCTTTAACTTTCCTCTTCATTTGAAATGGTTTTAATGGTTTAGACTTCAACTGGCAATCCCATTTTATACTATTCATCAGAGAGGATCCTCACATTAATTGAGGCAAAAAGTGTGCCATAATCATAGTGTAATAGATATATAGTACAATAAGACTTAATAAAAAATTATTAATTATGGTACTTATTGGCCTGAACTCAATTTTTGTTGGCAGGATTGATGTTCCTGTTAGTTGGAGGGATCAGGTCCGGCATGGCAGATGCTGCTGAATATTTGCGAATTACAGTATTGTTACTAAATTCACTCTAAGATTTTTCCTATCCTGAGAATTTATTACTTAAAACTGTCTGATTCATGCGTATCTGTCTGTTAACATTCTGCCTGTTACTCTTCGGAATTTCAATGAAGGCACAGGAAAAAATCATGATCTCGAAACCTGAGCTCGCTTTTGCCAATAACAGGCTTACTGTAAGATATGATATTACCGGTTGCGGTAAAGGAGAAACCGTATCAGTAGTAATGCATGCAGCTGATTCAAAAGGGACAGTCATCAAACCGGTTTTTATTGAGGGTGACCTGGGGAAAGCCGTTCCATGCGGGCTAGGCAAGACTATTGTATGGGACATTGCCAGGGATAGCATAAAAATAGATGAGGATATCTCAGTAGAAATAACAGGTGAACTTAACAGTCTTCCAGTCCAGGTAATCAGCGGGCCTGCAATGCTGACAAGGGGCAGGGTGCTCCTGTCTTCAGCCTTCGTTCCCGGACTTGGCATGAAAAAGGCATCAGGGAAATCATCATATTTTATCTTTTCAGGCATAGTATACGGTGGTGCAGCAACTGCAGTATATTTCAGCCTCGAGTCTAAGAAATATAAAAACAGGTATGAAAGCTCCTCAGGAACAAATGAGGATTTCGAGAAGTCTGACAGGTTTTATAAAATCGCTACCTATACAGCAGTTGGAACAGCAGGTGCATGGCTTGTAAACATGATCTGGTCTGCAGTTATCCCCATAAAAGATAAGGGTCAGAAGAAAGCATCATTTTACATCGCCCCCGACAATAATAATAAATGGGCATTCGGAACAAGGATCAACTTCTAGATTTATTATGAAAACAAATCAGTTAAGAACAAGCTTTGTTGTACTGATGATGGTAATAACCTGCCATCATACACTTCTTTCACAAGCGGTAAAAAGTGAAAAGTCGACTATAAGGATAAATACAATGGCCCTCGGAAAGGAGCCTGATCCTGATATTATCTTCCTGTCACCTGATAACCTTAAACAAGGTATTACTTTCCAGAGTGATGTGGATAAGGTTCCACTTGGGATGAAACTGGTAAACGGAACCGAAGGTGTTAAGATCTATGTAAACGGTATTGAAATTCTCCCTACATCTGCAGGTGATTTCTATCTTAAGCAATTTGACCTCCAGGCAAATAAATCATCTGACCTGCTTGTGGCAGTTACCAAGAATGAGAAGAAGGTAAAGGAATACCAGTTCAGCTTAATATACATTCCAAAAGTAAAGAACACATCAAAATATGTTCTGAATCCCGGGAAATTCTACGCTCTTATAATTGGCAATTCAACATACAACAATACGAGTATTCCGAATCTTAAACGGCCCGTTGAAGATGCAAGGGCACTCAAGGATGTCCTGCTGGCGCGGTATACTTTTGAAAGGGAGAACATCTATTTTCTCACCGACATGAATAAGGAGAATGTTCTTATTGCCCTTGAGGAACTCCAGAGGAAGATTTTACCTGATGATAACCTGCTTATTTTTTATGCTGGCCATGGAAAGATGGACGAAGAATCTGATATAGGTTACTGGCTTCTTGCAGATGCAGATCCTTCAAGAAAGTTCACATGGCTCAGCAACGGCACACTTACAGAGTATATCAAATCGCTGAAGGCTCGGCATATCCTTCTTGTTGCAGATGCCTGCTATGCCGGGTCAATCCTGAATTTCAGGAGTCTTGAGGATGCTCCCGCTTCTGTCCTGGACCTTTACAAACAAAAGAGCAGGACTGCGATAACAAGCGGAGGCACGACAGAGGTCAGCGATGAGAGCAAATTTGCGAGGTTTATGGTGCAGGTTCTGAATGACAATAATGAATATTACCTGAGTTCGGCGGAACTTTATCACCAGGTGAGTACAGCAATAAAAAATAACAGTATAACCGCTGCGCGCCAGGGTGTTATACAGAATGTCGGCGATAACGGGGGAGACTTCATTTTCATGCTTAAGGAGAAATGAATCGCCGATGGGCAGAATTGTTAATGCGCTGGTTTTTGATTTTGTTAATTGGATTGAAAAGTATTATGCATTCAGATTGTTTGAGAAAATTTTTACGGATTTGTTTTGGGATCATCATCTTCACAGCAATCCTGACATGCTGTGAGAGACCAGAAAGGATACCTAAAATCACAACGATAAATGTAAGATCGTCTGATATTTCTTACAGGACAGTGACGCTTCGCGGATTGATCACTGACATGGGAACATATCCTGTTGACGATTATGGTTTAATGGTTTCCAGGAACAGCTCATTCCTGAATCCTACTGTCATCCAGAAAGAAGCCTCCGCTTCGACAGACACATTCAATGTTGGTTTTGCGGACCTGCTGAAGAATACTCCATATTATTTCAGAGCTTATCTTACGAGTAATTCAAAAACGATTTATGGTGAGACCAGGCAGTTCACAACCCTGGATACCGGCATTCCGCAGCTTGCCACAACTGAAGCTTCAGATGTCACTCTCAGCACAGCTAAATCGGGAGGTACAATCATATCCGACGGTGGAGAGACGATTACCAGGAAGGGCTTATGTATTTCAAAGTCAGCCGGATCTGATATTACTAATGCACTTGATACAACAGTAAACCTCACACAGGGTAATTCATGGACTGATGAGATTTCGGGGCTGGAACAGGGAACAAAATATTACGTGAAATCTTATGCGGTTAATTTATTAGGGACAGCGTATGGGAATGAGCTTGAGTTTACAACCCGGTTTCCGTTAAATGCAGTAAGCGGCGATGCTACTTCAGTGGATACTGTCTCAGCTGTTCTTAACGGTACAGTAACACCCGATAACACTGCCTGCACTGTTACATTTGAATGGGGACCGACAAATTCGTACGGGCATACAGTAAATGCGACGGTCAGCCCGGTGAACGGTAAGACACCGGTGAGTGTAAATGCAACACTGGCAGCACTGGATAAAGGCTCGGTTTATCACTACAGGGTGAAAATTGAAAACGCAAATAATTCATTTACTGGTGATGATATAAGTTTTTCAACAAAACTTCCGGATGCGGACAAAAATATATATTCTGTTATTGAAATCGGGACCCAGGTATGGATGAAGGAAAACCTTCGTACATCGAAGTTTAATGATAAAACTGCAATTCCTGAAGTAAACTCTGGCACTGATTGGAGTACAATGACCAGCCCTGGATTCTGCTATTACAATAATGATGCAACAACATATAAAAATACTTACGGTGCGCTCTATAACTGGTATGCCGTAAACACGGGGAAACTCTGTCCTGTTGGCTGGCATGTGTCTGGCGAGAACGATTTTTCAGTGCTTTTCTCAACTGTAGGAGGTTATTCTGCAGGTGGAAATCTAAAAACCACCGGAACTCTTGAAGAGAGTACCGGCCTCTGGAAAAGCCCAAACTCAGGGGCCACAAATAGTTCCGGCTTCTCAGTTCTGCCTGCCGGGATTCGCATGTATTCCGGTGATTTTACTTACTTATCAGAAATAGCATGGTTCTGGCTCACAAATGACTCAAATCTTGCAGCTGCCTTCAGCAGGAACCTTGTATTCGATAATACAGCATGTACCCTGGGAACGACTGATAAGCATTTTGGTTTTTCGATAAGATGTGTAAAGGACCAGTAGTTTGAATAAGTTCTAACAGGTATGATTATGAAGTCTTTAAGTTCAAGATTAATCCTATTGTCACAGATCATTATTATAGTGATCTTCTTTTCAACCTGTGAGAAGCCGGAACATGTTGTAAAAATCTCAACACTTGATTCTGCTGATTCTCTTTACTCCTACACATGGGCGATAGTAAGGGGAGAGGTAACAGATATAGGCACCAACATAATTGAGGATCATGGTATATTACTGTCAGAAAACACTATCCCTATCAGTTCCAATTCATTCTACCAACCCCTTGGTTCAAGGAGAACAAAGGGGATTTTCAGGTATAAGTACACCGGGTTAAAGAAGAACACAACTTATTATTACAGGGCAGTTGCTTATTCAAACTCTGAACCTGTTTACGGAGCAACGAAGAGCCTTAAAACAAAAGATACAGATAAACCTTCAGTTACAACTACAGCAGCTTCAGACATCAATCTGACCTCTGCCAGGTCTGGCGGGACAATAACCACGGATGGGGGTGAAACAATAACAAAAAAAGGATTGTGTATTGCAAAAAATCCGGGAGTTGACATTTTAAATGCGCTTGATACTACTGTTAATCTTGCAGCTGGTAATTCATGGGAGGAGGCGCTTACCGGACTCGAACAGGGTACAACCTATTATGTCAAAGCCTATGCTATCAATACTAAAGGAACAGGATATGGCAATGAGATTTCGTTTATAACAGCTCTTCCGGCTGAGGCCACTACTTCTATTGCAACAGATACTACCGGCACTTCTGTTATTCTTAATGGATCTGTGAATCCCAAAAATCTTTCAAGTTCTGTAAGTTTCGAATGGGGACCTACCATTGCATATGGTAACGAGGCAAATAGTGTACCTCAAATAATTTCAGGCAGCGATCCTGTTAATGTTTCAGCATCAATAACCGGCCTTACACCCGGGACAACCTATCATTACAGGTTAAAGTGCGAAAACTCAGCTGGTACCTTTTTTGGTAATGATCTTACGTTTAAGACACTTTTACTGCCTGTGGTCGCTACTACTATCCCCACAGGGATTACAGGGACCAGTGGGGTCTTAAACGGTACAATCGATCCGAAAGGATATTTAGCTTCTGTTTCCTTTGAATATGGAACAAGTACTTCCTACGGTTCAACAATCAATGCAAATCCAGCTTCAGCTTCGGGCACTTCTGTTGTAAGTGTAAATGCACCACTTTCCGGACTCACTGAGGGTACAACCTATCATTACAGGATTAAAGCTGTGAATAAGGCCGGTATAGCATACGGGAGTGATTTTACACTAACACCTGTCTCAGCTCCATCATCTGTTACTGACTTTGATGGTAATACATACAATACTGTTCTTATTGGTACTCAGCTGTGGTTAAAAGAAAACCTGAGATCTGTCAGCTATAGTAATGGTGAACTTATTGGTACCACGAGTTCTCTGAATCTTGACATTTCACAGGAAGTATGGCCAAGGTACCAGTGGACCTATAATGGAAGCGAGGGTATGGCTGCGAATTACGGCAGATTATATACCTGGTATGCAGCAACAGATACCAGGAATCTCTGTCCCGTCGGATGGCATGTGCCAACAGACATGGAATATACAGAATTGACAGATTATCTGACAAATAATGGATTCGGTTATGGAGGAAGCGGGAATGATATAGCAGCTTCGCTTTCCGATAAGACTTCATGGGATTATTCGGCAACTCCAGGAACACCTGGCAATGACCAGGCAAGCAATAACTCAAGCGGCTTTTCAGGAATGGCAGGAGGTTACAGATCTGCTTCGGGCAGCTTTGTACAGGTTGGAACCTTCGGCTGGTGGACCACTTCGACAGAAAATGACTTTTCATCAGGTCACAGTATGGGAATTAACAATGGTTCACCCGGTATCCTGGATACATATTACTCAAAGAGATCCGGCTCCTCAATTCGCTGCGTTATGGGTCCTTTATCACTTGCCGAGGCAAGCTATCCTGTTTCAGTAAGTTCCACCGGTGCAACCCTGGCAGGGAAAATTAATCCAAACGGGGCAACAGCCATAGTTTCTTTTGAGTTTGGCCAAACTCAATCCTATGGAAGCTCCTTTACTCCGTCACAAAGCCCGGTCTCAGGAATATCTCCCGCAGATATATCTTTTAATGTGGGATCACTTCAGCCAGGCACTACATATCACTTCAGGATAAAAGCAGTTAATTCCGGTGGTACAGCCTACAGCAATGATGTTACTTTTACGACCGATCTTATCGATGCAGATGGCATTAGTTATAAGACTGTCACAATAGGTTCACAGGTATGGATGAAGGAGAATCTCAGGACAACAAAACTTAATGATAACTCATCTATTCCGGTTATTACAGACAATGTGACGTGGATAGCACAGGGAAGCCCTGCCATGTGTTACTTCAACAACGACCCGTCAACCTATGCTAATACCTACGGTGCATTCTATAACTGGTTTACAGTTTACACAGGTAAACTATGCCCGGCCGGATGGCATGTGCCTGATGACACAGAATTTAATAACCTCCTGAATGCACTGGGAGGTAATATGGTTGCCGGCGGTCATCTTAAGGAAGCAGGGTATGTTCACTGGTCATCTCCAAATACCGGGGCAGACAATTCAAGCGGATTTACAGCACTGCCTGCAGGCCACAGGGCTAATAACGGCGCCTTTATAAACTTTGGTACAAATACGTACTGGTGGACAACTGTTCCTTATCCCGACGGACTGCAGGCCGACAGGTTTAATGTCGATTATAACAGTGCAGGTGCGTCACAATCCCAGTATGAAAGAACTGCCGGTTTTTCTGTAAGGTGTGTCAAAGATTAGTTAATTTTGGGTTGTTAACTGATCTAATACGTCTGCCATGAAAAATACTATGTCACTGAAATCGATAATTTTGCTTACAGCCTTTATTGTGACTGGCCTGCTTGCAGCATGCGACGACACCTACGAACTCGACCCCGTGGTTTATACATATGAGATACCTGATTCTGTAATAACTGCCACCTCTGTAAAGGTTACAGGACAGATACAGATACTTGGTACCATACAGATACCAGAGCATGGGGTGGAACTCTACAAGGAGACTATAACCAACCTGGTTGCAACAAAATCCTTCAACACTGTTGCAACAACAGATACATTCACAGTATCTTTTACCGGCCTGCAGCCATCTACAAAATATTATGCATGGGCTTATGCACTTGTTAATACAACCAGGGTGCACCCCCAGGCGCCAAGGCAGTTCACTACGAAGGCGACGAAATAAGTCGTGCAATCATGCGATCATGCAATCGTGCAATCGTTTAGCTATCCGATTGTAAATAATATTACACCATTATGAAAAGACAGTTTGTTTTCACATTAATGATCCTTTTCCTGAGCTGTGGCATCGGAGCCCAGGAGAGGATTGACAGCCTCATGCCGGTAAGGGGACTCTGCGTTGGCGCGCCCCGTGTAAAGGAGGTTGATGATTTTGTAAAATTCATAAATAATGAACTGGTCCCGGGGAAGATCAATACAATCATACTGATGGTTGATTATCGTTACAGTTTCGAAAGCCACCCTGAACTGCGGGATTCTGATTCGCTTTCAAAAAGTGATGTGAAAAAGATAGTGGAAGCCTGCAGGAAAGGTGGGATAAAAATAATACCCCAGATAAATATGCTGGGTCACCAGTCATGGGCCAGTAAACCAGGTAAGCTGCTCGCTGTATATCCCGAATTTGATGAAACACCTTCAGTTAAGTTCCCGGAAAAATATGTGTGGCCAAACCCGGATAAACTTTACTGTAAAAGCTATTGCCCCCTGCACCCCGGGGTGCATAAGGTGATCTTTGATGTTATTGATGAGATTTGCGATGCGTTTGAGACAAACGATTTTCATGCCGGCATGGATGAGGTTTTCTATATTGGTGAAGATGAGTGTCCAAGGTGCTCAGGCAGGGATAAAGCAGAGCTTTTTGCAGGGGAGGTGACTGCAATCCGTAACCACCTTGCAGCAAAAGGGCGGAAACTGTGGATATGGGGGGACAGGCTGCTCGACGGAAAAATAACAGGGCTGGGAGAGTGGGAAGCCAGCTATAATAATACTTACAGGGCAGTTGATATGATACCTAAAGATGTTGTGATATGCGACTGGCATTATGAGAGGGCCGACCAGACAGCTGTTTATTTCGCAATGAAAGGTTTTCACGTGGTTACCTGTCCGTGGCGGGTCACTGATGTTGCGCTTACCCAGGTGGATGATATGCTAAGGTTCAGGCAGTCGTCAACCCCGGAAATGAAAGAGAGATTCCTCGGAATTGTGCATACGCAGTGGTCGGGCTTCAGCCGTTTTCTTGAAAGCTATTATTCGAAGGTTGATTCAAAACAGGCTGACAATGCTGGGAAGTGTTTCAGGACAGTGATGGGCAGGATGAAGACTATCGGTGAGTCAGCGGGAGCCGGCAAATAAAAAAACCAGCCTTCCCATTATAGAAGGAAGGCTGGCTGTATAGTATAAAACAAAGGTCAGAAAAAGCAATTATTTCTTGGCAGGATTCGGGTGAGCGATCTTTGCTGAAGCTGTCTCGAAACTGAATTCCTTGAAGAAAGGATTTTCTTTGTTGTGGCACTTCAGGCAAACCTCTTTATTAGGCTCAATGAGACCATTTTTCTTCGACATTGCAAGGTCTTTCATGATTGTGGGTGATTTGTAAGCACTTCCGGGTCCATGGCATGATTCGCATGATACACCTTCGGTAGCGAGTATACCACCACGCAGGTTAGCAGCTGCAGCGTCAAATGTTGAGTGACATTTAAGACATTTTGCATCTTTTGCGGGATCAGCAATACCGTTTTTCTTTGCATAATCGAGAGCCTCCGGGCTTGAAAGTGATTTCAGAGCTTTTGCATGAAGAGAGCCTGCCCACTTTGCATACTGGTCACCTGTAGATGGTTTGTTATGGCACATCTTGCACTTGTCAGCACCGATATACTTGTAGCCCTGTGCTGCAACAGTTCCGCCCAGGAAGAGCACCAGGGAGAACAGGATTAATGATTTTTTGATAAGCATAATCGTCGTTTTTATGGTTTGGTTTATCTGTACCTATAATATCATTTCAAGAATTATACCAAATATAGGCAAAGAGATCAGAGAGTACAAAAAATTAACAGGTGCTATTTATCATTTAGTGTGAAAAAATAAACAGAAGGAACTCCTTGAAAAGTGTTCTTAACGTGAAAAAGAAAGGGGCTCATTGAGCCCCTTTGGATACGGAGTGCACCCCGATTATTTCAAACCAAACCTGTAGCTGAACTTGACAAGAAAGACGTTTGTTGCGGTGGCGCCAAAAAGATCCTTTACATTATTGAAGTAATCCATTTTCCCCACATCGGTGCTGTTGTAGCGTGTCTGGCTCCAGACCACATAGACTGATGAACCGGGACTGTATTCCCATCTCAGAACGAGGTTCGACAGGAAGGCCTGGTAATTGAAGTCATTCCTTGATATTGAATAGTCAGTGAATGTATCATTGTTCTCATCAATGTCGAAGCCATCGACGGTTTGTTTTATTTCTCCCCCTATGTAGGTATGGAACCTGTCCCTGAACCGGTCGGCCATCGGGTCGGTTATGTATTTATAATCATAGAACCTGCCCGATGCAACGAATGGCTGTCCCCAGTACTGCAGTGTGAGGTTGGGTGACATGTTTACATTCACCCTTATTGATGTACCAAGTGTTTTCTGGTCGATTGATCCAAATACATACCGCGGGCCACCGAAGTATTGTTCTGATACGTACTGAAGCCTGTCGAAGTTGGTGCTGAAATTCGGGCTGATTGATATCATAAGGAATTTTACAGGCTTATAGCTGGCCTCAAAATTCACATTAAGGTTCTTCTGGCTGTCGTTGAACCCGCCGTTTATCCCGGCAAACAGACTGAACACCAGTTTCTTCCTGTAATCGGTGTTTATGTTGAACCTGTACCCGTAACTGCCGGGAGTTTTCATCATAGGGCCTCCGCGCAGCTGGTTTGTTGAATAACCCTGGGTGTACATACTTCCGCCAGTGTAAACCTGCCAGTAGTTTTTCAGGGTCATATTACCGTTGATCTCAAAGCCTTTAAGCATGCAGTTGCCACCAAAATTAAAGAAGCTGAGCACATCCCCGTTTATATTGAACCTGCGGTAGATCCCTTTAGGTTCCCATTGGTTATAACCTGCCCAGACTAAGGCAATAAGCTGGTCGGCTTCCCTGAGGTAACCTATGTCGTTTGTCTCGAATCCCGGCGTTTTCCAGAGCACGACACCCATGAAGTTCCAGTGACCATTCATTTTCATTACCTGGGCCCTTCCGCCGGAACCTGACAATGAGGTCCTTGTGGTGTCATATTTCGCATAATTATTATCAGGTCTCTGGAAATACCTTGCTGAGGATTCCTGTGTAAGTCTTATGGCTTCCTTTGTGCCCTGGACATTACTGAAGGCCGCATTCAGGCTGAACATCCAGTTTTTGTTCTTTGTGTACTGTGTAAAGTCGATGCCACCCGTATATGCTGCCTTATGCATGAATGTCGCCAGGTTTGCATCCAGGTCCCTGTTTGTGCTTGTGAATATACCACCGATTATTGTCTTGCCTTCATGCATGTCTTTCTGTACCCTTCCCACCATGTAGTTTGTAAGTGGTTCAATGAGCTGGTTTATCCTGCCTCCGACAGTATCTATTTTTGAATACTCCCTTGATGTCACAGCGTTAATAAAGCCAACTGAAAGGCCATCCTGTGTTTTACCTGTAAGTTTGGCAGCCCCGAGTATTGATGTGAAATTGGGCTGTTCGAATTTCCAGTTATCATTTTCAAGGTTTGCGCTTCCCTGGGGCGACCTTCCTATCCTTCTTGAATAGAAAAGGTTATCGTTACCTATACCGCCGTCACCAATGCCAAGACCAAAACTTGTTATATTGTTTCCTTCGATGAAGAAAGGTCTTTTCTCCTTGTAGAAGGTCTCGAAAGCCGACAGGTTAATAACCGAAGGGTCAGCTTCAACCTGACCGAAATCGGGGTTAACTGTGAGGTCCATCGTGAGGTTATTTGTAACACCAATCTTGGCATCGAGTCCGGCGTTTCCACTGAATTTCCTCCCTGATGACCTGAATGGATCAGATGCATCTTTTTCATAGGTCTCTGCCTTTGCAACGCCATATGGTGTAACATCAAATATCTTTCTGGGTTTAATTTTCTCAAGCCCTTTTAATTCACCGAACAGGTGAACGAGACCTGGTGCATCCTTTGGAATATGCTGCCAGAAGTCGGTTTCGTTATTCCTGTATATTATCCTTGCCAGTTCAAGTCCCCATACGTCGGCTGATCCTTTTTCAAATCGTACCTGGCTGAAGGGGATTTTCATTTCGGCCACCCATCCTTCCTTGTTGATAGATGTTTTTACCCACCAGTTGGGATCCCAGGATGAATCCTCGTTCTGACCATCGCCTGTGAAAACCTGGTCGAACTTTACGCCTGCCGAGCTTACACCGAAAAGGAAGGCAGTGCGAAGATCGTGGTAGCTGTCTACTATGATTCCGACCAGATCACCGTCGGCTTCATCACGTCTCGTCAGCCTGTTTGTGATACTGTCGGGGTGCGTATCAAAAGCCTTGATAGCTACATACAGGTTGTTGTCGTCAAATAGAATCTTGAATTCTGTTCTCTGTGTGGCTGCTTTACCATTATAGGGTTCGTGCTGGGTGAAATCATCGATCCATTCACCCTGGTTCCACTGCTCCTCTGTAAGAAAGCCATCAACCGATGGTGCAGTTGTTATGTAAGTTGCCTGGTAAATTTTCTTAGGCAGATCCTGTCCAGAAGCCCGCCATGCGAAGAGAAAGAATAAAACGGTTAAGATTAAAAAGTTCTTCATTAGGTTCGGTTTGTTAATTTTTCCATTCTAAGGACGAACCAAAGGTCATTTTGATGCTATAAAATCATAATTTAGAATGATTCTAAATAACAACCAGATTAGTTTTCTAATCAGTTTTTTCAAATGACCCTGGCTGACACAATTTTTCCAGCCGCAAAGCAAAAAAAATTATTTATTATCTTAGCTTAAAATCGTCACAATATGCTTACAAGAAGATCATTCATCCTGAAAAGTGCTGCAGCAGGTGCTGCTTTAATAGTACCCGCCACATTCGGAGGTGGTGTCTATGATGAAAAACAATCTGTGCTTAAGGGTAAAAAAATATTGTTTGTCTGGGGAGGATGGATGGGTCATGACCCTGATAAATGCCGCGACATCTTTGTTCCCTGGATGGAATCGGAAGGGGCAATAGTAACTGTTTCAGACACTCTCGATTCGTATACAAAATTGAACCTGAAGGATCTTGACCTGATAGTACAGGTATGGACAATGGGGCAGATAAGCGGTGAACAGGAAAAGGCTCTTGAGGAAGCTGTGAGCAGTGGTGTGGGACTAGCAGGATGGCATGGAGGGCTTGGAGATTCATTCAGGAACAATACCGAATACCAGTTCATGGTAGGGGGTCAGTGGGTTGCTCATCCGGGCGGCGTGATTGATTACAGGGTAAATATTACAGATCACAAGGATCCTGTAACAAAAGGGCTGTCAGATTTTGATATGCATTCAGAACAATACTACGTACAGGTGGATCCGAATGTCAAGGTCCTTGCAACAACGACATTTACAGATAAGAATGCGTCATGGATAGGAGGGAATGTTGTGCCGATAGCCTGGAAAAAACTTTACGGGAAGGGCAGGATATTTTATTCCTCACTGGGTCATGTTGCAGCTGATTTCAGTGTTCCGCAGGCACTTGAGATCCAGAAGAGAGGTATACGCTGGGCAGCTATGAGTAAATATGAACCTTCCGAACCATGGAAGATGCCTGTTTATGGCAAGCTCAGGAAGTAAATACAACTAATCGTACAGCTTTATAAATTCATATGTGTTTCCTGACTGGTCGAGGAACTTCAGGAAATCCTGTTTTGATATTATAAGTGAGGCAGTGTTGAGGTTGGGATGAAATGACAGCCTGTCGAATTCAGCGAGTTTCTCATCAATGAAAAGATGAACATGGTGGGACTCATCGTTAATAAGTCCGAAAGGTGAGACGGAGCCCGGTTCAACGCCAAGGTATTTTTTCAGTCTCTGGTCTGATGCAAAGGAGAGCTTCCCCTGTTTGAGTCTTTTCTCGAGATCGTGGATGTCGAGTTTTCTCAGGTGTTCGAGGATCACAAGGTAATGCCTGTCGCCTTTATGGTTTCTGAAAAAAATATTTTTGCACCTGCCGCAATCAAAGGTCTGCCAGTGTATTTTGGCATCCTCTATTGTCGCAACAGGGGGATGTTCGTGGTATTCATATGAGATTGAAAGAGTGTCGAGCAGGGTGTAAAGCTCTTGCTGGCCCCTTTTCATCAGCTTGTCTTTTTTTGAACGAAAATGAATTCCATTTCCACAAGTGATGCAATATCGGCACCTGCTTCCTTCTGGTCGGGATCTTCGGGGTCGAAGATCCAGTTTACAATTACCCTGGCATCAACAAGTATGAGCCGTTTCAGTTCTGAGAAGATATCGAAAAGGAATTTTGCCGAGGAGGAGTTGAAGTATACAAGGTCGACCTGGAATTTAACAGGTTCTTTTTTGAAAAAAGGTAGCTGACCTTCAATAACATCATCAACGAAAATTTTCATCCAGTCTATTACAGGATAATAAAGTGCCCTTACATCTTCAGGAGAAGAGGTACCCCTTATAAAAAAGATATTCTCGGACGGAGAAAAGAGTATCTCAGGGGTGTTACGGGTTGATGGGATGTGTAACTTCTGCATCTCTGCCGTTTTTACAAATGTCAGTGAATAAATCAGTAAAAGCAAGCCTGTTTATGAACTTCTTACGTATTTATTCGAATAATGTTTCAGAATCGGCTGAGGGGTTATATCCTGTATCTTCAGAAAGCGACCCTGCCCCATAAGCTTCAACTGCAAGCCTGTCGCACCTCTCATTTTCAGGATTGTTATTATGTCCTTTGATCCAGATGAACCTGACTTTATGTTTCCTGTATACCTCCAGGAATCTTATCCAGAGATCAGGATTCTTCTTCTTTTTAAATGATTTTGCCTCCCACTGGAAAACCCAGCCTTTTTCGACAGCATCAGCAACATATTTTGAGTCGGTGTAAACAGTAACCCTGCTGCCCGGGATCTTAAGTGCTTCAAGGGCAACAATTACTGCAAGTAATTCCATGCGGTTGTTTGTTGTAAGCCTGAAGCCTTCAGATTTTTCAAGCCTGTGTTTACCGGATATAAGTACGGCGCCATAACCTCCGGGGCCGGGGTTTCCGCTGGCAGCTCCGTCGGTATATATTATTATTTCACCTGGCATGCGGGAGAACAATACCGGTATTTGTTATGAAGAGTTTAATAGCGATTGAAAGAAGGATGACGCCGAAAACCTTTTTAAGTATCTGTAAGCCACCGGCACCAAGCAGGCGTTCGAACAACGTGGAAAGCCGTAATACTATGTATATAACAATGGCATTTAGAATCAGTGCAATCAAAATATTAATTGTATGATATTCAGCCTTGAGCGACAGTATTGTTGTTATTGAACCGGCTCCGGCAATAAGGGGGAAAGCGATAGGGAAGATCGAACCCGCTCCGTGCGACTCTGTTTTAAAAAGCTCAACACCAAGTATCATCTCCATAGCTATAAGGAATATTATGAACGAGCCGGCGATGGCAAATGAAGATACATCTATCCCGAAGATGCCAAGCAGCGGACTGCCTATAAGGAGAAAGGCGAGGAGTATTGAAAATGAAACGAGGGTTACTTTCTCCGATTTAATAGACCCCCTTTTTGATTTGATATCTATTATAATAGGTATTGAACCCGGGATGTCGATAATTGCAAAGAGAACCATGAAAGCTGCAAGTATCTCAATTACGCTAAGATGCATCTTAATAAATTTTATGCAAATTTAGTCAGAATTATGTAAAAAAGCCCCCTTTCCTCATGAGAAAGGGGGCTATGTGATTTTGTTTCTTCAGATCTACTGAACGATTGTCATTTCATCTACAAGGTGTTTTGCACCTGCATAGATATCCATTGTCCAGAGGACATAGCGGATATCAACAACGATTGTTCTCTGGATATCGGGCTCAAAAGCATAGTTGCCGCTTATAGCCTCGAAGTTCCCGTCGAATGCAAGGCCAATAAGCTGACCATTGGCATTGAGTACCGGGCTTCCTGAGTTACCACCTGTAATATCGTTGTTTGTAAGGAAGCATACTGGCATATAACCCTTTGATGATGCATACCTTCCATATTCCTTCTTCTTGAAAAGATCGAGCTGCCTCTGGGGAACATCGAATTCATAATCGCCGGGTTTATATTTTTCAATCACACCGTTGAGAGTGGTATAGTATTTATACAATACGCCGTCTTTCGGTTCATAATCCTGTACAGTTCCGTAGGTAAGCCTCATTGTGAAGTTAGCATCGGGATACTGTGTCTTTTCAGGGGTCATCTCCATGAGAGCAGCCATCCAAAGCCTGCGACCGAGTGTGTAGTCACCGTCGAACTGGCTCAGGTTCTTGCCAACCTCAGCAGCAACTTTGTTTATGCTTGTCTGGGTCAGGTAAACCGGGTCATTCTCAATAGTCTTAAGAACCGGTTTGTCGAGGAAGGCTGTAAGTTTTGCCTGGTCAGCAAATACTGACCTGTTAAACATGTCGTCTACAAATTTGTCAATGTCACCCTTGAACTTCTTGTCAACAACGTTCACGTAGAAATCGGGATGGTATTTTGCAGGAACGTCTGCCCTGTAAAGTTTCAGCATCGACTTGATGTTCTTCCTGTCAGTCGGAGGGTTATAGTCCTTATAGAACCTCGACATGTTGTTCTTGATATTCGCTGTAACATCAGAGATCTTCTTCTGATCGTTTGATTTGAGAGCATCTATAAGGCTGCCTGCTGCCTGGTTCATACCGAAAATCTCACAACCCTGTGCGAAACACTCTGAAATATACTGGTTTGCGTTCAGGTATTCTGCCCTTCCTGTAACAGCTTTCTTAATAAGGTCGAGTGCCTGTCCGTATTTTGCCTGGCGATCGGGATTTTCAGCAACCCATTTTCTGAACTGCTCTTCAGTCGCCTGTTTCTTTGCAACAACATTCAGTTTCTCAAGACCGGCTTTCTCACCTATTGAGTTTTTCCAGTAGTTTGATGAACCAAAATACTTATTTGAATACTGGATGTTGACCTTCTGGTCGGCTTTCATATCCTGCATCCAGTTGTCCTGCTTGATGCCACGGATCTTGATCCTGTTGGGGTCGGATATTTTAATAAGTTCTTCAATCTCATAAGAGGTTGCATACCTTGATGTCCTGCCGGGATAACCAAGGATCATTGCGAAATCACCCTTGTTAAGGTCCTTGATTGAAACCGGAAGGTGATATTTCGGTTTGAGGGGAACATTATTCTTTGAGTAAGCTGCCGGTTTACCATCGGGTGACATGTATACCCTGAATACGCTGAAGTCGCCGGTATGACGTGGCCATTCCCAGTTGTCAGTATCTGATCCGAATTTTCCAATAGACACCGGGGGAGCTCCGACAAGCCTTACATCGTTGTAACGTTCATAAACAAGAAGGTAATAGGTATTTCCGCTGTAGAAGTTTGTAACTGAAGCGTTATATGTAGTTCCTTCTATTGCTTTCTTCTGTATAGACTGGCGTGCTTCACTTATTGCACTGCTTCTTTCAGCTTCTGTTGCGCCTGCTTTAACATTTGCAAGAACCTGTGAAGTGACATCCTCTATCCTTATAAGGAAGGTAACAGAGAGGTTCGGGTTTGGGAGTTCCTCTTCCCTTGTCATTGCCCAGAAACCATCTTTAAGATAATCGTGCTCAACAGTACTGTGTGACTGTATTGAAGAAAATCCGCAGTGATGGTTTGTGAGGATCAGGCCCTGTGATGATACTATTTCACCGGTGCAGCCTCCGCCGAATATGACAATGGCATCTTTTATGCATGCGCGGTTGATGCTGTAGATGTCTTCAGCTGAGAGTTTGAGCCCCAACTCTGTCATTTTACCCATATTGAGTTTCTCAATAAGCGGTAAAAGCCACATCCCTTCATCTGCCCTTGTCTTCAGTCCGAAACCGAAAACGAGAATAAAAATCAGTGATACAATCTTTTTCATGGTATTATTTATTTTTTGAAGTTTTAAACAGGATTCAAAGATAGTTTTTCCACTAAAAAAAACGAATGTCAGAAATCAAATGACATCTGAGAATCGAGAAGCTGGAAGCTTTTCCTGTGGTAGGGTGAAATTCCGTATTTTGCTATTGCGAGCCTGTGGTCTTTTGTAGGGTAGCCCTTGTTCTTTTTCCATCCATAGGCCGGGTATTCTTTATCTATCCTGTCCATGAACTCATCCCGGAAGGTTTTTGCGAGTATTGAAGCTGCCGCAATTGAATAATAAAGACTGTCGCCTTTTACAATTGTCCTGCAGGCAATCTGTTTATATGGATAAAACCTGTTGCCGTCTATAAGAAGGAAGCCGGGTTCTGTATCAAGGCCGTCGAGGGCAAGGTGCATAGCCTTAATTGATGCCCTTAGGATGTTTAACTCATCAATTTCTTCATTGCTTACAGATGCTACTTTCCAGGAAACTGCTGTTTTAATGATCTCATCCCTGAGTTCAAACCTGATCTTAGGTGAAAGCTTTTTTGAATCATTCAGCACAGTGTGCCTGTAGTTTTTGGGGAGTATGACTGCTGCTGCAAAAACTGGTCCGGCCAGGCAGCCCCTTCCGGCTTCATCACAACCGGCTTCTACAGTATTCTTATAGTAGTATGATTTCAGCATCCCGGTCCCTTTGAATTTCAAAGAAAAGCTTTTTCAATTGACTTCATAACCTGGTTTGCAGTATTATCCCAAGTAAACCGGGCCGACTGCAAATAGCCTTCAGCAATAAGCCTTTCCCTGAGTTCAGAATCTGAAATGATTTTAAGCATGCAATCAGCCACTGAAGACGGATCAGAAGGGGAAGCATAGAGTGCAGCTTTACCACCGACTTCCGGCAGTGAAGTTGTATCCGAAAGGATGACAGGCGTTCCGCATCTCATTGCTTCAGCTGCAGGTATGCCAAAGCCTTCAAACCATGGAACAAAAACAAGAGCCTCAGCCGAAGCATATAGAATGGCAAGGTCGGAGTGACTGAAGGAGCCAGTAAGTATTATGTCGTGTTTATACGGAGAAGAATTTATCAGCCTGTCAGTTTCACTGTTAAGAAAAAGTCGGCCACCTGTCAGCACGAGTTTAATACCTGCACCTCCCCGTTCACGGAATATATTATACGCATTTATAAGACCCGGAATATTTTTCCGCGGTGAGAAGTTGCCCACAAACAGGAAATAGGGTTGACCGCCTGTATGTTTCTCCCTGAAAGCAGCCTTTTCAACATCGGGAAATGGGACGAAGTAATCCGAAACGCCATTATGGGCAACATCAATCAATGAAGGATCAATCCCCATGTTTTCTGAAATATCCTGCCTGCAAAACTCTGAAACAGTTAGTACACGCCTGGCTTTCCTTGCAAACTTCACGAAAAAGTGCCTGTAGTATAATGATGTAATATATGGTATATCCCCCGGCCTGTGGAAGAAGTTAATATCATGAATAACCGGTACACAGGGGATTGGTGTATTCAGCGGTATGATACCGTCGGGGGAGAAGAGGATATCGGCATTGCTTTTTCTTAGTACACGCGGAAGCTGCCATTCATGCCAGGTATACCAGAGAACCGGGTGGCGGCTTGCCGGTTTCATGACATAGCTTGTAGTGTTTGAGGGGAGGGTGAATAATCCTTTATGCTCCTTATCGAAGACTAAAATATACTGGTGACCCGGATGATCATACACGAGTCTTTTCACAACTTCCCAGGTGAACCTCGATATACCGTCATCGGGCTTTGGTTTCAGAAGCCTCGCGTCTATTGCTATCCTCATTTTAATATCCCCGGCTTATTCTGGCTGACTAAATTAACCAAATATTTTAACAGGGAAGCAGGATTTACAGCCCCCCGTTTTTTGAATCTTCTGTGAGAGTGTTAACAAAAAAAATCCATCGTGTTAATAATTTGTGGAAAAATACTTTACTTTTGGTCGGTTGTAACTGGCACGCGATGGGAAAAAGGGGAATAATACTGGCAATTATTCTTTTGATGTATAGCAGTTTAGGCAGGTCACAGGAGCTGTCACACCAGGTATTGGTACCAGCTGCAGGTATCATTTCAACATCATCGGCGGATCTTTCACAGACTGTAGGGGAAACAGCTGTTACAATAATTGCGGAAGGTGATTTCATACTTACGCAGGGTTTCCAGCAGCCATCTTTTATTCCTGAGACAGGCACCAAGCCCCTTGGCAATGGTGTTAATGCCTATCCAAACCCGGTTACGGATAAACTTACAATTGAATTTTTCGGAGAGGTCGCCAGATCATATACTGTATCGATTATGAATGTTTACGGTGTTGTTGTCTATTCAACGACGCTTGAGTTTCCCGGGCCATACTGGTACAAACTTGAAAAACAGGTCGACAGTTATACCCCGGGCCTCTACCTGGTTCATATTTCCAGTTCTGACAGGGCTGTGAAAAAGACCATTAAAATTGAAAAAATGTAAAACCCGGAAATCATGACTCACAAAAAGCCCTTTTTCGGATTATTACTTTTATCACTGCTACTTATTTCCGCACGACTGGCGGGTCAGTCGGTTCCCCTCGGTATCAACTACCAGGCTGTCGCAAGGGATGAGACAGGAAAGGAGCTCACCCAGAGGAAAATAGATGTGCAGTTTACTATTCTGTCAGGAAGTCCTGTTGGTACAGAAGTATACCAGGAGATACATTATGATGTAGTGACATCAAAGTACGGTGTATTCTCACTCAGGATAGGTACGGGTACCAAAAGCAATACTGACGGACCGGAATTCTCATCCATACAATGGGAGACGGCAAACCACTTCCTGAAGGTTGAAATCGATTTCGGCAGGGGTTTTGTCAGCATGGGAACAATGCAATTCATGGCGGTGCCATATGCACTCTTTGCATATAAATCACTAGAGCCCGGTCCGCAGGGACCAAAAGGAGACACGGGGGCACAGGGTCCGCAGGGACCACAGGGTCTTAAAGGCGACCAGGGCGACCCTGCTTCTGACAACCAGACTTTATCATTCGACGGGACAAACCTTACGATAGATAATGGAAATACAATTAACCTTTCAACACTGAACGTTCCCCATTCACTTACAATACTCGGAGATACACTCTCGATATACGGGGGGAACAAGGTGGGACTTCCAAACCAGATCCAGGACCTCAGCCTTGATGCTTATGATAACCTGAAGATCACAAAAAACACAGCCGCAACAAGCATCAGCTTAACAAAATACCTTGACAATACTGACAGCCAGGGGTTATCGTTCAACCCGGCAACCAATATCCTTTCGATAACAGGAGGTGCTTCCACAGATCTTGGAAACCTCAGGCAGAACCTCACCTACACGGGCGATATACTGTCAATAACAAATGTTACAAGCCCTGTATCCGTCAACCTCACAAAGTACCTCGACAATACAGACAGCCAGGGGTTGTCATTCGATTCGGGGACAGGGTTTCTTTCAATTTCGGGCGGAACCGGGGCGACGCTTACATCGCTAAAACTGCCTGTAACATTCAATTCAGCGACAGGATTCTTAAATATTAATGGTGGTACTTCAGCAGACCTCAGCGGTCTTAAACTCCCTGTTACTTTCAGTTCAACAACCGGTCTGTTAAGTATCAATGGCGGGACAGCAGCAGACCTGAGCGGACTGAAGCTGCCCGTTACCTTTAATTCATCAACAGGTGCCGTAAGTATTAATGGCGGCACATCGGCTACCCTCACAACGCTTAAGCTACCTGTTACATTCACGGCATCAACAGGACAGGTTTCAATAAACGGCGGCACAGCTGCAGACCTCAGCGGACTAAAGCTTCCGCTGACATATACAGCCTCCACCGGTATGCTCTCGATAAACGGCGGAACAGCAGCAGACCTTAGCAGCCTGAAGGAATCAATTTCATACAATCCTTCTACTTATACTGTTACCCTGAGTAACGGGAACTCAACTACAATTGGAAGTATAATTGCATTCAGGGCCAGGAAAACTTCTTCTGATACAGGCCTGTCATTCCTTACTGATTATGATTTTATACCTGCTATTGTGGATTATAATGATCCGGTTACCGGTTATGATTCAGGATCAGGTGTTTTCACAGCTCCAATTGCAGGAATCTATACTTTCAATATCAGCTACACAGCTACGGGATCAGGTGATTCAAGGTCGCTTAAGCTTAACCTGAATGGAGGATTATATGAAATACTGAACAGTGGTATTTCGTCCAACACCTCAATTACAAGGTCGATAACAATGAAGCTTGCCGGGGGTGACAAGGTTAAGGTAATTATCAATACAGGTACATCAAACGAGTCGGGAACAGGTTCTTTTTCCGGCTTCAGGGTTTATTGAACAATCTCACCCTTAGGGGTATTAGTCATAGAGAGAGTGTGTTAACCCACGGCAACCCCGGGGGTTATTCATTTACCACACATTTGGTGATGCGGGGAGAAAAATATTATAATGTCACCCCTTCGGGGTTCAATGTCATTATTGACACCGTGGCTACGAAAATTTCACCCCTTCGGGGTTAGCATCATAATTATATCCTAACAAGACAAACCTGAAGGATTAATGTTGATCATGGATTTCACCCATTCGGTATTGACTTCCTAGCTGCATTATAACAATCCAAACCCGAAGGATTAATGTTGATCATGGATTTCACCCATTCGGTATTGACTTCCTAGCTGCATTATAGCAATCCAAACCCGAAGGATTAATGTTGATCATGGATTTCACCCATTCGGTATTGACATCCTAGCTGCATTATAACAATCCAAACCCGAAGGGTTGTCATTATTATAGAACAAAGCATCATTCACCATTCCAAAACCCCGAAGGGGTGACATTATTTAAGTTAGCATTGAGCTGAAGTATCTCAGACAAACCCGAAGGATAAATGTTGATCATGGATTTCACCCATTCGGTATTGACATCCTAGCTGCATTATAACAATCCAAACCCGAAGGGTTGTCATTATTATAGAACAAATCATCATGCCCCATTCCAAAACCCCGAAGGGGTGACATTATTTTATTATGTACCACACCTGGCTGTTTGCAGGTATTTTAACCCTGATTGTCACCATATAATCTCTTGATATGCTGTAGGTTTTTGCAGGGCTGTCGTTCTCACTGATCCTGGCTGTCTTATTAAGCCCTGTATAATAAAGGTTTACTGTAAGATCTTTCTCAACAGCCGTATCAAGCGGGTTGTAGACCATAAGCAGTCCCTTTTCTTCGGCGGCTGGATTTACATGGAGTATTGCATCTATATCGCGTCCGTCGGGTCTCCTTACATGTATTATATCCGAATCGAGTATCAGCCTGTGCTTCTTATAGAATGCGACCCATTTTTTTACAAGGTCCCTTGTCTCCGGTGCATCGTAAAGTCTTTTTCCTCTCCATGCAGCCTGTACGCCTGCCCCTAAGAGATCGGCAAGTCGTTGTCCGTAATGTGGCAGGTGTTTCTTCAGCGGTTCGATTGTTGCTTCGCTTCCGCCACCCTGGTATTCAACAAGGGGGACATGCATCCAGCCCATTGATGGTGTTTTTTCCCAGGTGCCATCATAGATATTCTGCCGCTCTATTATCTCCTGCTGTCGGCGGGGCAGCGACCAGTTGCTTTCCCTGTATCCCATGCCTGTCTTACTGCTGCCATTGAGGAAATACCAGTCGGGGACTGTCAGGTAGACC
>JAXLTT010000010.1:0-138296 GCA_046329875.1 Bacteroidales bacterium | reverse complement strand
TAACAGTAAGGTTTGCAATAGTTGGCAAAATAGAAGCGCAGAAAGTCTGGGGTGTTACTGCTGTTGGTGGATTTGGCTGAACTGTAAAGTTGATTACAACATCATCTGTTGATGTACATGAGCCATTTGTTATTGTCCATCTGAGTGTGTAGACAACTCCATTTAATCCAATGAATTGGCTTGATGGGCTGGTTGGTGTTATAATATTGCCACCTGCACCGGCAACTATAGACCACAAACCTGTACCGACCACAGGAGTATTAGCGGCGAGTGTTGCAGTTGTTATACCACACTGTGCCTGGTCCGGTCCGGCGTTAGAAGTTGTGGGAGTTGCAGACACAGTAATAGGGGTAACATCAACACTTCCTGTTGAAGCGCCGCTGTTATATGTAAAGCCTGTAAGAACATAAACGCCAGCTGAAGCTGTAGGAAGCGTATATGGTACCATGCCGGTGGTAATCGTAACCGGTGGTTGTGCCGCCCCGTTTATTGTATAGTTGAGTACATAGTCAAATGGAATTGGCCCCGGGGCAGTAAAAGTAACAGGAATACCTGCTGCACCACAAACTGGTCCGGTTGGCGAGAACTTGGCTTTGGGTATTAAATCTGTTGTTGAGGCAAGTGTATAGTTATCACTTCCGGTCGATGTTACAAAACCTGTAGATGTTGCAGTTCCATTATAGTTATCGCCGACTGATGTAGTTGCGATCTGGTTCCATTTTGAAGCAACATAGTTTGCAAGTCTGATGTTTGAAATACCTCCGGCAACAAGTGGGGTTATGTCACTCGTCGGGGTCCAGTTAATATTAAGCGTAGCCTGAGTTCCGGCTGCAACTTTTACATTCCAGAATTCCTGCAAACTGTATGATAGCAGCGGAGCATTAATTCCGCTCAGGGTATCAGGGTTCAGGTACTGGGCTGTCCAGGTAAGAGGTCCTGATTGAGTTGATGATATCTTAAGCTTATTTCCCTGAATATTACCTATCCCGGACTTATATATACCTATCGGGAAGACAAAATAATCATATTGATTTATCTTTTTGGAGAGTGGCCCGTTTACGAAAGAGGTTGCACTTCCCCCGGCAGGTGTTACACTGTTGTTTGAAGTATTTGAGATTGCAAGTGATGCTGTGGAGCTTGTATTAATTAATCCGTTTGTAAGCAAAAGATTGCCATTAACCTGGATTGCTCCGCCATTATTGACTGTCAGTCCGGATGCATTATTTATTTCAAGATAGTTGAAAGCACTTGCTCCAGTAAAATCACCGAGAGAACCTCCAACTGTCTGTGCAGATGTGCCAGCGAATGAAACCACAGCACCAGAACCTGTTCCCGAAGTGAATACGCCAGTATTGTAACGTTCAAGTGTTCCCTGGATTGTTATTTTCTTATTATAAACACTGTTATCGATAGTCGGACCGTCGATCACCATCTGGGTACAAACAGTTAAATCTTTATTTGGCAGGACCCTGGTACCTGTACCAGTAAAATATAGTTTAGGAACACTGCTATAAAGGTCTGCAATAATTGTATAGGATCCGGTTCCGCTGTATTCAAGTGTCGAATTATTTGCACATGACAAGAACGAAGTGAATACACCAGCAGGGAAAGAGCCGCTCTCAAGGTGGAGAGTACCACTGCCATCAACAGTCCCAAGGTTATGTCCGAAGAATGGTGCAATAACCTGAAGTTCATTGTTTATAGTTGTCCTGTAAGCCGTGCAATTATTTGCATCCAGTTTGACGACATGGTTAATTTTTACAATAAAACCATTTGGTCCTCCAACAGGACATGGATAAGGATCACCACCTGTCTGAGTCCAAATAAGGTTATTGGTCCAGTTTCCATCAGCATTACTTGTATATTCAGGAACATCATTTGGAAAAGCTGCACTAAGTCCCGCTGAATACTCGCCACCCAGGTTATTCGAGGCCCCGTAATTATAAGTAACTGTATTCAGGACAGGGTCCACAACAAATGTTTTGATCCAGGTGGTCCCCGGAACAATGAGCCTTACCCCTACCCAGCTAGACTCCTGTGTTCCCGCAACATCCGGCTGCAGGTAACTGGTAACTAGTGAACCAGTTAGGTTGGTAACACCTGAACTTTGAACCTGCCAGAAATACTTAAGGGCATTGGATGCATCCACAACTCCCGGATGAGTGCTGTTTACATTATTAACCTGAACATAACCCACGGTTGAGTTAGCAGTAATTGTAAGAACTGCAGAAGTGTATTTACCTGTTGTTCCCAGTGGGAAAGTAAAGGCTGGTGTTGCTCCGCTGTTAAAATATTTTCTGAGACCACCTGTACTGTAAACGCCATCTGTAAGGATCATCTTTGTTACACTGAATGGTGCACCTGAAAGACCTGCATTTAGTCCAAGGGTGAAAACATTTTTCTGAATATTAAGAATACCTGTTGTCAGTGTAAGATCTTCTGAGACAGTAATATCATTCTCAGCCCTGGCTCCTGCCGCATTATTTAGAGTCAGCCTCGCAAATGAACCTGTTCCTGAAATAAGCTGCAGGGTTGTTCCGTTAAGAAGGATCCCATTCCCGACACCATTATTATCGGTATAACTTCCATTGTTTGTAAGATTTCCTTTCAGTGTAACAGTATTGGCACCGCAGATCATGCTCCCGGTGGTTATTGTAAGATTCTGGTTTACAGTTACTGCTCCACTGAGTGTAAGTGATGCACCCGGGCTGACAACCATATTATTAAATGTGGTTGTAGTAGGTGATGTAAGGGTCTGTGCTCCAAGGTATGATGAACTGCTTGATGCGCTGAAGGTTGTAGTATTGGTTCCAGGGACATAGCCAGTTGCTCCTGGTGTATTTGTAACATTACCATTAAATGTAATGTTTATATTATTTGAATTCAAAATACTGTTGGCGTTAATCGACATGTCGCCATTTACAGTAAGTGGGCTTGAGAGAATCCTTACAATTGAATTGTTGGCAGCTGAAACACTTGTTATTGCAACATTATAGAGAGGAATTGTTGCATCAACAAAATAGTTATGCGGGGCTGCAACACCAGTATGGGCAAAAATTATCTGACCTCCGGTAACAGAGCCTGTTTCAGGCCTAATGTATAAATCGCCAAATGGCGAAGAAGGTGTAGTTGTGGCACCATTACCTCTTACTATTGTAAGAGTACCGTTCGACATAGTGAATTCACTACCGGTATTCACAACTTCAAATTTGGCATTCGTATTGACAAAGTTCTGACCGTTAACCGTAACTGCACCGCCCGACTGCCTGTATTTAACAATACCACTGGCATTTGAAGGATTCCTCCTTATCTGACCGTTTACAAAAAGAACACCACCCTGGACATCTATTGTTGATGAACCACTGGTTGAGTATTCAATGTCATTATTGTTATTATCTGTACCTACTGGCCTGCCTACATAGACGTTGCCGCTAATTATCGTCAGTTTACCGCTGAGCAGGAGATCGCCGTTATTGTTTGCGGCATTTCCGATAAGTATATTTCTTCCTGCCGAGTTACTTGGAAGATTAACATAAAGTCCAGCTGTTGCGGGTATACTGAAAGGAGTGGTTGTAGAAATTGTGAAATCGGTACCCGGATCTGTTCGCATATACCTGAAAGTACCGTTTGTAAGTGTTAACCAGGCATTTGCAGGGGTTGAAAGCGTACCTGCAATATCTAATGTAAGTGTTGTTGCCTGTGATGTACCCTTATTAACTGTAACAGTGGAGAATGTTGTGGAAGGAGTGCCTGTGGTACTAGTGATGCTAGCTGAATTTGATCCGTTAAATGTAACGGGTATGCTTGTGAAGTCGACTCTTGCCTGGGTAGTTGCAGGCGCATTTGTAAGTCCATTAGCATTATTTATCAAACTTCCGCCAATTGTCATTGACTGGTTTGTTGCTCCTGCTGCGACGAATATTCCTGAGTAAACTCCAACTTTAACATTACCTTCAATAACAAAGTTCTGGGCAATAGCACCATTATTATACCAGACAAGTGCACCGCCCTGTATATCAAGGTTACCTTTTATTGTGACTGTTTTCGCGATAGCTGCAACCGGACCGGGATAAGTGTTACCCCAGGTCGGGCAAAACCATGAATCAGCATTCTGACCTCTTGTAATAAGATCACCGTAAATTGTGATATCATTATTGGAGAACATAAGGTTGGAACCACCAAGTGGTGAAAGTATCAGGTTACCATAGGATGTTACACCCACAGGCATATAATATTCAGTACCACTTCCCGGGTTTGTTGTATATAGCTCAGTTGTCCCTTTATTTACGTTAAAGTCACTAAAGTCACCTCCGGGGAATACGAAAGTTGATGGACTGTTGAAGTTTGTGGTAACCCTGAAGTTTCCATTTCCATTAGGATGTGTGATAACCCTTCCAAAGTTCGAGCTTGGGTTATAACCGACATCAAGAGCAGATCCAGCTTCGATCTGAAGGGTTGCACAGTTAACGCTTCCGGTGTTTGCGACCGTAGTGTTTGTGGCAAGATAGATACTATCGTTTCCTCCAATTATAACTATATCGTTTGTGGTCGGAGGTGTGGCTGGAGGGTTATTTACAGTATGGCCTGTGAGTGACCAATTTGTAACGTTGCTCCAGAGACCTGTCTGCCTTGAATATAGCGTACGTGGTGTTCCGAAAGGATCAGTCGGATTATCATCACCTGCAGTATAATCTCCGTCTATAAAGGCAACATTTTTAAGAAAGCTTCCTGCATTAGGATCACCAATAATATTATTGGTAATGTCAATATCTGTGAGTGTACCCTTAGTCCATGTACTAGTCGAGCTGTTAAACCTTGCCGGAACATATTCATTTTCTGTTATCCCGGCACCAGTTACAACATTTGCCTGGGCATAGGTATAGCTATGGGTTATTGTTGCCGCACCAAGTGTGAAACCTGAAGATACAACTCTCCAATAGTATGAAAGACTTCTTCCGGATACTGTTACGTTTGGATGTGCATAATTAACCGGTCGGATTGTTACTGAACCATATGCTGTTGGCGCGCTGTTAATAGTAATTGTTGCAGGAGTATAGTTTACAACACCTAACGGGAACAGGAAGGCTCCTGTTGTTGAAAAGACCTTTGTAACACCACCGTCACCATTATTACCCGCTGTCTGTATGTACCTGTTTGTACCTCCGTTTACAATAGCAGCTGAACCATTCAGTTTAAGGTTATAAGTTCCAATATTGAAAATCTTATTGTTTGAAAGAGTAAGATTACCGTTCACAGTCATTTTTGCAAGAAGCGAAACGGGTGCTGCAGCAGCATTTGTATTAAAGAGTTCAACATTATTATATATACCATTCCCGTCTATGGTCTGGGTTGCCGTACCATTCAATGTGATTTTTCCCGTTCCTGCTTCAGTTCCAGAATTATATAGAGTTCCGGCTACATTAAGGGTATTTCCATTATCATTAACTGTTGCAAGTACTATTCTCAGATTACTTGCGATGTTAAGTGTTGTCCCGGCTGTTCCTCCAAAATTAAGTGCAATGCCTGCAGGTTTATCAATTGTAAGTTTATTAAGTGCCTGGGTGGCATATAGTGTAAAGTTCTGGGTAGAGGTACCGCTCAGGGTTGTGGTATTTGTACCTGCATTATATGTTGCGCCTGATGCAATTGTAAAATCTCCGCCTATAGTTACATCAAGGTTGTTGGTTGTAAGGGTCCCGGCATTTATTGTAAGTGCATTAAGAACAGTTATCGGGGCACTGTTAAGCTGAACTATATTTGTACCACTGACCCTGTTTATGTAAAGATTGCCAAATGGAGCAGTCGTATAAATAAGATAGTCAGTATCTGCAGCCAATGTACCCGTGGTAGGCAATATTTCAACTGTGCCACCTGTAACATTAATATCAGAAGAAGAACAGAGAACCTGGAAGGCATAGGTTGGAGCAAGAGTACCGCAAACATCATATACTCTCAGATTACCGCCTGACATGGAATAGCCGTTTGCGCCACCGCTGTTTGTAATGCTGAATGTACCTGCTGCTGCATCAATTCCACCAGTACTCCGGGCTGTATTTAAAGGAGCTGAGATCAGTCCTGCAGGAGTATATGTTGAGGTAGTTCTCTGGAAGCGGCCTCTAAGCTGCATTGTACCACCTGTCTGGGTGTACGATATAAGGCTGTTCGCCAGTGATGAAGAATGAAACTGTTTAGTATCTACTGTACCTCCATTAAGAATAAACTGTCCAGGTGCATAAGACCAGTACAAAATACCTGCTGACTCTCTTGTTGACAGGTATCCGTCATTAATCTGCATTTTACCGTAAACTGAAAGGCCACTGTTACCTGCAGCGGTGTTTATTCCCATAGTTGCATTATCCGGGCCTGCAATTCCATAGGCACCGTTAACCTCCTGGTAATCATCGGCTGTTGACATTACAATCACCCCGGGTCCGTCAAGTATCATTGCAGCCTGAGAAGGTATTGTAAAATCACTTGAGGGAGGTCCGGCAGTGGCTCCCTCAGAAAGTGAAGGTATCACAGTGAGGCCCTGAAGAACGAGTGTACCGTTCCTTACCCATAATGCCTTTTTCAAATATGGATTGGCATTAGTAGCTGGTAATACAACCTCACCTGCAGATGTATTGGCCCCAAATAACCTGAAATTGCTATAAGCTGTGGAGGATACATTAAGTTTAAATGTCTGATCCGAACCTTTGTCAACGACAAGGTTATAAAAATCCGTCTGTCCGTTACAAGTAAGAGTCCTGTCCGCTGACCCGTTGAAATACACTGTTGCAAAACCTGTAGTTGGACCATTCACGAGTGGCGGAAAACTATTAAATACAGGGTATGCAAGGTTGGTGAATCTTACAGTGCCATTGTTTGTAAAGTCACCATATAGCTGTATCCTGTGCGAATGAAGTTCATAGTAATTAACAAAGCCACCTGTAACCCCGTTGATCCCGATAGGGTTTGTTACGGTATTTGTTACCCCTGTACCAACCGTTACTGATGCACCATTATCGACAGTAACATTCCCGTTTATTACAAGTGTAAGTCTCTGGGCAGTCGCATCGTTAATCTGGAAAGTACCCTGTTTTACAGAAAGGTTACCATTAAGTGTGAGGTTATTCTTCTGAATAACAGCTCCACCGGCACGGATAGTCAGATGATAGTATGTAGCCTGTGATGGCATTGTTACAGCTGCATTATATTCAGTTGTACCGCCATCTGTAGTTACGAAGGTATTAGTAGTTACAGGTGTAGGGAAATTTGCTGAAGACAACTTAAGAGTTCCGGCTCCCCTCAATGCAGTGAGACCGTTAGTGAACCTGAAAGTTGTCTGATCCACATAGCCTCCTGAATTAATCGTAAGGTCCAGATTCTGCGTTGTAACGTCGGCAGATAAAGAAACTGTTCTGCCGCTCAGAATCACGACTTTATCACCCAGACCCGGAATCATAGATCCGGGGCCGGTGGTACCACCCGGATCAAAGGTCCAGGTGCTAGTCTGGTCCCAGTTTCCTGTCTGGTAAGAGTAAAAGGTACCTGGTGCACCTACAGTCCATGAACCTGTTATTGTAGAAGCACCTGTATATGTTGAGGTAGAGGGGTTAGTACCGGCAGCCGAAGCCCCTGTTGCTTTAACCCATGTCCCAGAAGTATTTGTATAGAGTTGTGCCTGAAGCTGATCTCCGATTATCTCACTATTATTATACGTGAATGAAAGAATAGTCCCGTTTTGTGTGGTGATACCTGAAGTAACAATGTCCCAGTATTTATTCATATAGATCGTCAGTACCCCGGGGTTAGAAGGTACAGCTCTTACAGATATGCTTCTTGCAGCTGCCGCACCATTTGGCAATGCTGTGATTCTGAATTCGTTATAATAGCTGTTGCTTCCAACAGGCCATAGCAGCCCGTTGAAACTCTGGTTTGAAAGGTTTCCCGAACGGATCAGCTTTCCACTGCCATTCGTCTCAATCATTTTAGTTGTACCAAAAGGAGATCCTCCGATAGCTGTAGCATTTGTAAGGGTCAGATCATAGTTTCCAAGCTGCACAACGCCGGATGTCAGAGTGAGTGTGCCACCAACTGTAACTGCCCCTGAAAGTGTCTTGGTGTTACCGCCGTTGAAAATAAGGTTATTGTAAGTATATCCGCCAACCTGCTGGGAGGTTCCGTTGTATGTAACTGTACTTGTCGCACAGGTGAAACCACCGCCGGTGAAGTTTCCCCCAACTGTTAATGTACCAGCTCCGGAATATGTTATATTATTCCTGTCGTTAGCTCCATCCATAAGGATATTGCCTGTGACATTAAGAGCACCGGTCGATACTGTTATAAGAAGGTCATTAACTGCAGCGGCAGTATTAGGCATATAAACAGATGCGCAGTTAAGGGTACCATTACCGATAGTAAAAGTCTGGTCGCCCGGATCAGCTGAAGGTGAGCCGAAAACAACACCCCCTGTAACATTTAATGTTCGTCCTGAAATATTTACAGTGGTGGCTAAAGTGGTGTTATCACTGAAGATAAGTCCGGCAATAGGATTTGCAAGTGCGCTATTGAGAGTAACGACATGACCGTCATTTATATAAACTGTACCTGCACCTGCTGCGACACCTGGATAATCACCAATAGCACAGTTTACCCATGCTCCGGCAACCCTGATCTGCCATGTCGTGCTTGCATTCCAGTTACCTGTTGCCCTTGACTGGTAGTCACCATCCACGGGTGCCGGCAAAGGGCTAAATAAAACACTTCTCAGGACATTTTCAGTCCTGTTTGACTCTGTTCCTGATGCAAGGATCTGACCCGGAAAGCTGAATGCAGATAAAAGGTAAAATAAAAAAGCAAGAGCCATTATGGCCCCTTTACCTTTGTTGCTTTCCCTCCTCCCCTGAAGTACGGAATTCATATACTTCAGAAGCAAATTCTTCACGCCAGCCGCACCTGCAGCTGTGCCATCAGTAACAAATTTCAATGATTTAAAGGAAATTTTACTATCCATATAGGTCAGGTTCAGTTTTTCTTCTAACATATAACAATAAGACTACCAAATAATTATACATCTACAACTAAAACATTCCCTGTTTGAGCTGCAGATATTTTTAACTCAATCACTACTAATAGCGAATATATATAAAATTACCACACCTGTAACATTATATTTTTCAAGTATTTTCAACATATTAACATGACACTTAAACATCGAAGATGGTTGCTTTTGTTTGAAACCTTAGTATTCAAAGTTTTATACCTTAAACTGGCCGTACATGTTGCATCTCAGCCGCATGGAATATGGGCATTTTGACTAATGGCCGATAATTCGAAGTAAACAAAGCAAATATTTAGATAAAGGTACTTTAAACCACTGTCCGGATTCAGTTCAGGTTAGTGCATTAAAAGTATCCGGGAACATAAATTTTATTTTTTTTGCAGAAATCAAAATGTAAATTATATTTGCACTCGTTTTAGGGCGATTAGCTCAGCTGGTTCAGAGCATCTGCCTTACAAGCAGAGGGTCGGCGGTTCGAACCCGTCATCGCCCACAATCCAAAAACCGGACACGCAAGTGACCGGTTTTTTGTTTTACCCGACTGTTGAAAGCTTGCTTTCATAAAGGAGGGTAAAACAAAAAGCCGGACTCTGCGCCAGCAGAGGACGGTTTTTGGATTGTTGGGGCCCAAAAAACGGCTCAGCGAAGCTAACCCGGCAATCCCTTGATTGTTTTTGGATTGTCGGGGCCCCCAAAAACGGCTCAGCGAAGCTAACCCGTCACCTAAATTTATTTGAATTGTATCTTCCTGACACTGTGCACGGATCTTCCGTCCACCTTATCTAGTGTGGCAGTGACTGTATATATTCCTGGCTTGCCAGGTGCCGGAAGATTTAAAATCTTCACCTCCCTCCCGTATGGTCCGAGTTCAAGGCTATCTGACTTTTCCATGATGAGCCCACCTGTATCTGAAATACTAACAGCAACTCTTCCTTTCCATATCTGTTCCAGGTCGTTGATCGCAACTACCCTGAAATCATGATCCTTTCCAGCCTTTATTTCATTTCCCCATTCATCGAGCATTAGTGCTACAGGAGAAAAAGCATCTGTCATATATTTCATAAAATCAGCATCATATTGAAGACCAGAGATATTTACAAGGTTGTCACTTGTCTGGCCATCTTTCCTTGAATATCCGAGTGCTGTAAAATGTAAAACTGCTGCGCACTGCCTGTTACATCTCCAGAACTCAGTTTCAGCCGCCATATAGGATGAGTAAAGCGCTCTTCTTTCTTCAGTTGTTGATTTTTTTCCAAGAAGATTTCCATATAGTTCAGATGTCAGAGTTGTTGGTGATCCGTCGCGGTTGAGCCACAACCAGCCATATTCGTTAACGATTTTGATATGTTTTACATCACCCGGAGGGCCACCGGGATTAATATCAGACTTACTTATATCCTGCAGCCTGAAGGCAGGATCCTGGAAATGGTAAGGATGCAGCTCTATAACATCTCCTGTTTCCCTCACCTTGGAATAGCTATTATCCCATGGCCGCCCTGAAAGATCTAAATGCCTTACAATCTTTACTGCTTCAGCCACCTTCTCTGTCTTTCCGTCATCGCTTACAGTCTCATTACTGGCATCCCAGATTACAACTGAAGGATGGTTCCATCTTTCCATCATCCACTCGCGGTACTCTTTCGCCAGCTCATCAGTTGTCAATGCTTCGGGCCATGTATTCCAGCCGGTGCCACCGTACCATACCGGGAACTCATCCTGGATCATAATACCCTCCTCATCAGCAATATTATACCATTCTTCAGGCGCCAGACCTATACAATACCTGAGGCTGTTCCAGTGAAACTGCTTAAAACTTTTATGAAGCTTACGTACCCAGGTTGAATCCCATGGAAGGTCCCTGCATGAATCATCTTCAAAAAACCGGTAGAGTGTAATATTGCTACCCCTCATGTAGTAAGGCCTCCCGTTTAACAAGGTCCTTCCATTAAGTGTATCCGTTTTAAACTCCCTCATCCCGAACCTCGTTTCATATTCGTCACCGTCGGTCATTACAATTAACTTGTAAAGGAAGGGGTCCTCCGGAGACCAGAGACGACATCCTGAGACAGGAATCGTTGCAGCTACAACAGTATCTTTCCCGGGTATCCCTGAAAAAGTATAATCCCTTTGAACCATCCCAACCTTCTTATTCGATACTGCCTCCCTTACAACATAAACAATAGTGCTGCTTCCGCTACGCGATGAAGGAATAAGAGTAACACTGGCTAATACACTGTTTGTCGAAAGAACCGGAACTGCCTGCACATTTCTGATAGCCGGGCTCCCGTTGAGTACAATTTCAACTTTATCGAAAATACCTGGTATATACCTGTCCTTTTCAAAATCAAATCCGTCGGGGATACCAGCAGGTAAGTCGCCCCTCGATGCTCCCACCCTGATATAGATCTCATTTCTCCCTTCCCTGATTGCCCCATTCAGGTCAAACCAGCCAGGTGTAAAACATGGCAGGTGTTCTCCAATAACTTTACCATTCAGGATTACCCTCGTTCCGAATATAGCTTTTGATACTTTGAGGAGAGCGTGTTCAGGCAGACTGACATTCACGTCAAAAGTCCTGTAATACCAGAACGCCTCTCTCAGGGAATCTTTCTGGACAAGGCTTCTCCGGTCCCTAACTTTTGGTCCCGGATCAATAAATGGCGGTTCAGCGAGAGAAACAAGCCCGGGAACAGGAACATCCCGCCAAAAAGAATCAGGTACGGAGTTCAGACTTCCTTCAGCAATCTTCCAGGTTCCGTTCAGTGAGATAACTGTTCTTCTGTCTCCTGTTCTGCATCCTGAATAAGCCAAAATGATTAAAGAAAGTATCAGAATTAGTTTTCCACTCATATCTAACTATGATTAAGCAGTAGCTGTCAGATCTTGATAAAAACTTTGTTTTTGAAAAGCCAGTAACACATATACCAGAGCGCTGCCCAGACGAGCAGGCTCGTCATTATTGCGACCATGTAACCGCCTCCCCATGAGAAAAGAAGTTTACTGAAAGGATTTGCAATGTCGTGGAGAAGCTTAGAGCCTCCGACTGAAAAAAACATATATATAAAAATGCTGTTTGTACCAACAATAATAAAAAATCCAGATCCTTTTAAAAACAGCTTCTTTACATCAATAAGCCAGTAGCAAAAACATAAAGCAAGTATGGCCCAGCCACCGCTTGCAAGGACGAACGATGCGGTTGCAATTCTTTTAATTATTGGTGTAATATCAGCAAAATCAAGCAGGTATCCTGTTGCAAGGGCAGAAAAACCTGCAATAAGCAGTAACCTGATCTTCTCAGCAGGCTTCCTGTCACTCATTAATAACCTGCCGCAGAGAACGCCCCATATTGTATGGGCAGTTGTTGAAATGAAATTAAGAGTAGCCCAGTCTGTACGGTCTTTTGTCCCTTCAAGCAACTGGTTGAACCAGGCGCCGAGATCCTGGAACATTACCCAGGGTTTGTTAAATCCCTCAACAGGGAACAGCCTGTAAGCCAAATCTATACATAAAAGAATTAGTATTGAAAACAGTATCTGGAATCTGGCGCTTTTCTCCCGGATAAGGAAAGCGACTATATAGGTAATGGAAAGTTGTGCAAGTACATTCTGGAGATGAAAGACGAGGCTTCCTCCTGCCTCCATGAAATAAAGTGCCCAGCCAAGGAACAGCAGTATAAAAGCACGCCTGAATGCATGAAGGGTAATTTTACGGTCACTCTCCCCTTTCTTCCTCCGGTTGGCAACGGCAAAAGGTATTGCAACCCCAACAATAAACATGAAAAAAGGCTGGATCAGATCCCAGAATCTCAATCCATGCCATGGATGATGACTAAGCTGGGTACCGAAGAAATGTGCAACAGCATTATTTGATTCAAGGAGATGTTCAAACAGCCAGGTAGATTCTCCTGCAAGCAGGAACATTGTAAAGCCTCGAAAGAAATCGACAGATTGAATCCTGTCTGATGACACAGAAGTTAAACCGGTCTTAGTTTCCATACTTTAGAATTTATTATTCTAAAGTAGTTCATTTTCTTAAGAAATACCTCTACTCCGACAGGAAATAAAACGGCTAATTTTGTTTAACCATGCCTACTTCATATAAGGACCCGTCTACGACAGACACATCAAGAATTCCAAGCTTTAATATCCAGCTTCCATAATCGTTCCTGTAATAAAGCCTGATCTTTGTCTTCCGCTCTTTGCCGGTTTTCCCGCTTATCATTGAAAGAATGTTGCCATTTACAGAATAAGTCCCATCGCCACTAAATGCTGTTGTTGAAACACGTTCGGTGTAGTTGTCAATTGCATGTGAGGTACTGAAACCAGCTGCGGATACATATTTGCCGTCAGGACGGAATTCATCTGATGACATACCTGAGCTTCCACCTGCGCTCCACCGGCCAATGATCTCTTTTGAAAGATCAAAAGAAGAACCTTTATAATTTCTGAAATCAAGACTATGATAAAAAACTATCCAGTCTGTCTTAAATTCATCATCAAGAAGGTCGCTTTCGTTTATGTAAGAACCGGCAATGATCGCATCCAGGTCACCCACCCTGGCAAGGAATACAAAAGCATATATCTCTGCGTCCCTGTTATCACTCCTGGTTATTGCTATTTCTTTCTTGTAATACTGCCATCCGGATGGCGAGGTTCCTTTTGTCAGTTTGTGATGATCGGGTATCCGTGGATCTGCCACCCAGCCAGGAAAGACCTGGAAAAAAAGTGCCTCCATATCATCATCCAGGTCACCACCTGCCTTTACCATTGGCAGGATCGTGATTACTGAAGAATTATCCGGCCCCCGCAGTACAATTGAGGAGCCATTATTCTCACTTTTCCATCCGGAAGGGACTGAGTATATGTAATTGCCAAATGATGAAGCACCTGGTTCAATGATTGTTGTATTGCTATTTCCTGTCTTATCATTTCCACCTTCGAGTTCAAGACCGTCGAAAAATTTTCTTATTTCAGCAAGGTTAGTTGTATCGGTAGTCATCACAACAATGCTCATCAGTTTTGCATTATTCTCCATTGAAATAAGCATTGCATAACCGTTTGAATTGTCACGCATGTACCTCGCTGCTCCTCGCATTACATCGTAACCATTAATCTTTCCACCCTGCATCCTTACAGGCTTTTCAGTTATTGAAAGCGTCTTTGTCAGGAGGTTCTGCCAGTCTGAGCTGAAGTCTGTTTCAAGATTCCCTGATCCCTGGATACTCTTATATAAACCCAGTACGCAATATGTACCCTTGTTATTGTCGATCTTTGTAAAAGTAAGTCTTTCAGGAGTCTCGTCTTTTGCCCAGCCTGATGGAGGATAGAACTTAGCTATATCGAACACGCTCTTCTGAGAGAAAGCGGTAGTTTTTATCAAAAAGATAAGGAACAGAATAAGAATGCCTCTTTTCATAAATCTAATTATGTCTGATTACTGACTACAATACAGTAAGTGATGCATTGACAACAAGTTTCGAATCACTCTTTTTATCCCACAATTTAATAGTACAGTTTACAGGATTTTTAAACCCGCTGCTGCTGAAGGTTAAATTAGGCAGCAATTTCTGTTTCACATCGGTTGCGCTTATGCCGGTTTCGGAAGTTGAAGCAAACAGATCTTTGTTATCAAGAATAATACTTCCATCAGAACCTGTTGCTTTTATACTCAGACCAGGAAATACCATTCCTCCTTCTTCTTTCAGACCATTGAGACCTTCAATAACAAAGTAAACCTTCTCATTTATTTTTGCATTCCCGTCAAATATCACAGAAGACCTGTCACCCGAAAAAAGGTACACTTCATTGAGGCTTATATTATTGGTCTCGACTTTAAGATTCTCATCCCTTGTGACTTTGAAATTGTAGTTCAGACTAAACCTTCCTTTACCTCTGGTGTCATAGATAAAAATTATAAGCTTATAATCTTTATCCGAATGTATGGGATCGGCCATAATGAGGTTTGCTGACATGTCTACCTGATCCATCTTTATACCATCGGGATACTGACTGTACATGTTTCTTACAGACATTATAGTATCACCCTTAACATCGGCAACATAAAGGTCCATGTCAGGGAACACTTTACCGTCTGACAGTTCAAAACCCTTAATGTCTCTGAAATTAAGTTGGATGTTCTGTCCGTAAACCCATGTTCTGGCAGATATCTTTTTACCATTATATGTTACAAAAACATCATCACACGACAACTTATCCCCTGTGGTGCTGATTCCTGTACTCAGATCAACTTTAACAGATTTGCTGAAGTTACATGAACTTAAAAGCAGGGGAAGGGCCAGAAGTAATAAATATTTTTTCATAAAGACTGGTTTAGAAAAGGTTAGACTCAGGTTATCTTAAAGTGAAACAAAGATTCCTGTACTATTGTTCAATGAATAAGGTGTAAATATCAGACAGGATGGCGGAACCTGAATTCAGATCCTTTACCTTCCCTGGAAGTGACTGAGATTTCTCCTCCCAGCAGTTCAGCATAAGCCTTGCATATTGAGAGACCAAGGCCCGCTCCTGTGAATTCCCGTGATGTGACGCTTTCAACCTGGAAGAACCTGTCGAATATCCTTTCAATTTTATCCTGTGGGATTCCGATTCCCGAATCTTCTACATAAATCACAAGTTCACCTTCCTGTATTTCATAACCAAACCTTACAAAACCTTTCCTTGTGAATTTGAATGAGTTATCCAGTAATTTAATAAGTATCTGGGATAATTTTGCCTTGTCTGTATTGATTACAGCTCTCTCATCCGGCATACGCGTATTAAACGAGAATTCAATGCCGGCAGTTTCTGCAGTTACCTTGAATTGCTGGTAGAGGTCCCTTATCAAATGATTTATATTAACTTCTGAAAGTGAAAGCCGTGACTGGCCGACTTCGATATTGGATATCTCGACAATATCAGAAATAAGTGTAAGTAACTGATTTGTGCTCTTTATAATTATTGAGGTATAATTCCTTCTTGTTTCGTCATCGTTCGACTGATCCTCAAGCAGGGCAGAGAATCCGACTATTGCGTTCATTGGGGTCCTGATCTCATGGGATATATTATGCAGGAAGGCAGTCTTAAGCCTGTCGCTTTCTTCTGCTTTTTCCTTGGCCCTTATTAGTTCTTTTTCAGCTAATTTCGACTTCGTTATATCCCTGAAACTCCAGACCCGTCCAACGATCTTATCGTTAATCTTCTGTGGCTGAGAATACCTTTCAAACACCCTGCCATCAAGAAATTCAAGTGTATCAAAAGAAATTCTTTCCGGGTTGGCATACAATTCCTGGACACCGCTGACAAATGATTCAGGATCCTTTATCTGGCTAAGAACATACCTTATTGCAAGATCATCATTTTTCTGATCCAGAACACTTTGTGGCATTGACCACATTTCAGAAAATTTTATGTTATTGGTCACTATTTTCCCTGAGGTATCTACGACAAGCAATCCGTCGGCAGTAGACTCAATTGTTGCTTTAAGCAGCCAGAATGAGTTCTCAATACGAGCTTCTGCTTCCTTTTGATCTGTAATATCATAATTTATCCCTATAAGCCTTACCGGCTTACCGGATTCATCATGCACAACATGTCCAAATGTTCTTAGGTAACGTATGTAACCAGCAGGTTGAATCACTCTGAATTCAGTATTGAAATCTACCCCGTTATCTAAACTTTTCCTTATCATCTCACTGGCCTGATTCCTGTCGTCGGGATGAATCAGTCCAAGCCAGGCTGAGTAAGTTGCAGTAAATTCTTTTCTGTCAACACCATAAAGGTCAAATACTATATCATCCCAGATCAGGTGATCCTTTTGGAAGTCATAATCCCAAACAGCAAGACGACCAGCTCTTATTGCTGTATTATAACGATCAAGCAGCTGGTTCAGAAGCAACTCAACAGCTTTTCTTTCTGAGATATCACGGCCAATTATCTGATAGTATTTCTTACCTTCAATTTCGAAAATCCTTGCTGAAATCTCAATTGGAAATGTTGTTCCGTTCTTCCTTTTATGAAATGTTTCATAGGTAGCCATTCCCTCCTCACCCAGACGTTTCATATTTCGCTCAAATTCAGCATATAGTTCAGGTGGTCGTAGATCCATTATATACCTACCTCTCAATTCATCAGCAGTGTACTGATACTGGGAACAGGCTCGTTCATTAGCCTCGACTATCCTGTATTCAGAATCGAAAAGCAATATAATATCATTTGCGTACCGTAAAACATAATCGTAATGACTATTAAGGCGGTCTCTTTCAAGTTTTAAATCAAGTTTGTCCCTGTAAAACTTAACACGCAGGTGCCAGATTGTCCAACCAGTAAGTGCACCAAGCGAAATAATGAAGAGAAAAATAACAAGCCATGCGGTGTTTACAGTCCTGTTAATTGGCTCCATTACCTCCTCCATGTCAATTTTTGTTACCATAAACCAGTTGGAGTCAGGTATCTTTCTTACAGAAGCCATAACTTTTTCATTCCTGTAATCTATTCCTTCAGTTAGCCCTGTGAATCCAAGTACAGCTTTTGCTCCAACAAGATTTTTGGTTTTGATTGACCGCTTCATTGTAAGGGCTTTTGCCTCAGAATGTCTCAGTTCGCTTAGATAAAGAACCGAATCACCTTCCTGCCTTAAAAGCAGAGTTTCTGAAGTCTTTCCGGATGCAGACCATTTATTCAGTAAGGGATAGAGTGATTTCCCCGGATCTATCCTGAGGATCATGAGTCCGATAAGTTCTTTTGAAACAGGTCCGTTTAGAAGCAGCGGTACAATTAGATCGAGGTGAACAACCTGACCAGGGGCAACCTGGTGAAGATCAGTCAGGATTGTAACCTGTTCCTCAAGGGCTATCGGTATAAGCGGTTTCATTTTTGGCCCTATGACAGTATCATAATCCGGAACCGCAATTCTTATTTTCCCCCTCCTGTCTGTTATAGAAGTGTTCAGATAGTCATAATTCCTTATGAAAGAGCCCATCCATGATTTCAAGGCCTCAACTTCTGTTTCAGATGCTTTCTTATCAAGATATTTTAGTATCTGTCTTTTAATGGGCTCATTCTCACTGATTACAGTTGCATCAACTTCTTTTTCGTGCTTCCATTTAACTAGTTGATCCATTTGCATATCTGTAATGGAGTTAAGCTCGTTCATCTGAGCCTGGATCATTTTATCCCTTACTGCATGCGTATAGAAATAGCCCCCGATAAGAAGTATCGGTGACAGTATCCCAAAGGCAATGATCAGAGCCCATGGTCGTGGCGGTCTGTTAGTCCTGGCCTCCATTTACAGCGACGAAATAATCTCAGACAGATCAGACGCAAAATAACGCCATAAAAGTGTAATTATCAACTTTTAAAGACAATATTTAAAATATTGGAACAGACTGATGATATGTCGAAGTCAAAAGTCTGCCGGATCAGGCAGGGTTATCTTTTTTGATTATTAACGAAGCAAGAATGGAAATAACAAGGATACCGAGTATTACCAGGAGTGAAAGTACTATAGGTATTTCGACAAGTGAGGAGATACACATTTTAAGTCCGACAAATGAAAGTATGAATGCAAGACCAACCTTTAGAAACCTGAAATATTCCATTATACCAGAGATTGCAAAGTATAGTGACCTTAATCCAAGAATTGCAAATATATTGGAGGTGTATACAATGAATGAGTCTGTAGTAATAGCAAGTATTGCAGGAATGCTGTCAACAGCAAAAATAAGATCGGAGGATTCGATAATAAGCAGTACAAGAAAAAGAGGAGTTGCAAGTGTCTTTTTCCCCGACTTTATAAAAAACTTATCCTCGTGCATTTCATGTGTAACAGGAAGGAATTTTTTAAAAAACCGGACGACCGGATTCTTGTCAGGTTCAACAGTCTCCTCTCCTTTAAAGAGCATTTTTATACCTGTGAAGATCAGGAAACCGCCAAAAATATAAATGATCCAGTGGAATCTTGTGATAAGTGCAACACCTGTAAAAATAAAGATACCCCTCATAATAAGGGCACCTATTATTCCCCAGAAAAGAACCTTATGCTGGTATTTCTCATTTACCTGGAAGAACGAAAAGATCAGTATGAAAACAAATATATTGTCGACACTGAGAGAGTATTCAATCACATAGCCCGTAAGAAACTCAAGGGCTTTTGTTTTCCCCATGTCAAAATATATAATGACCATGAAGATCATTGCCAGGGTTATCCAGACAAACGTCCAGATAACAGCTTCTTTTACAGGTACCTTGTGAATCTTCCTGTGAAAAACTCCCAGGTCAAGGGCGAGCATCACAAGCACAAAGACATTGAATCCTATCCAGAATAACCAGTGTTCTCCCATATGCTGCAAAGATAATCCTGTTTTGGTTCTACAAAAATATTCAGCACTGAATAAGATAACATTAAAGCATAAGTTTCAGACTTAGAAATAATTCCCTCCTTGCAGAAGGCTGATAGGAATTGCCATCAGGATCAGGTTCCGTGAAAGCAATATATTGCTTATTACCAATGTTTTTACAATAAACTGAAACAGATCCCTTTGCCGGTCCGATATTGAATACATATTCTACACGGGCATGAAACAGACTGAAACCATCCTGTGTGATGCCACTCTGAATTGCATTGGTGTAAATTGTCCAACTGCCCTGCATCTCATAAGCTAATGACAGTTTCAGGTGTCGCACAAAGGTGTAATCTGACTCAGCATACAATTGGTGGGCAGGTGAGTTTGGCAGCTTATTCCCCATTATGCTGTCCGGAGAGGTGTACCTGAAATCAGAGTAAGTATAAGCAGCCTGAAAAGAAAGATCCTTTAAAGGTTTCCATGTGACTGATGTCTCAATACCATTTCTTGAAGATGCCCCGGCATTGCCGTAAAATGTTTCAAGAGGCCTTGAAGAAATCCTGTACCTGTAAAAATCATTTTTTGTATCAAGATGAAAAAGAGTAATATCATATACCAGGTAATCCCTTATATATCCTCTAAGGCCTGCCTCCTCCCCCAGTGAAGTTGCCGGTTTCAGACCCTGGTTAAATCCGCCGAAAGCTCCAGGATTATTTGTCAGTTCCTCTGTTGAGGGTGGAAGGAAACCCTGTCCGATGTTTGTATACAGGGTGAAAGCCCTGCTGAATTCATAGGCCAGACCGGCTCTGCCAGATACTTTTGCGAAGCCTGCTGAGCCTGACAAGGGTTGAGGCGTATCCATTTTGTCTGTAAGCTTGTTATGAATATTATCATATCGCAGGCTGAATAGCATACTGAGGCGTTTCCCAAACTCAAGTTTTTCAATTGCAAACAGGCCCCAGGAATATTGATTGATATCCTGGTTTGCGAGCAGTTCATTTCCTTCATTTATACGCATGGATATGCTTCCTATGCTCTCAGCGCGAAGGGGATCCTTTTTGTTGGGCACCTTATATTCGGCTATATCCTGTGTCTGAAAGTCTGTGCCGGCAGAAAGCGATTGCCTTATACTTCCCGAAGTAGTATGAAGATTATACTGGACAGAGCCGCCAGGTGTGATGAACTGCCGGTGCTGAACTGCAGAAGATCCAGGTTCAAGGTAATTAGTACCCTTGAGGTAAGCTGTCACATTAAATTCCTGGTGTTCATTTATTTTAAACAAAGTTGTCAGACCCCCGGTAATCCTTTTTGTGTCCTGGTATTCATTGCATGGTATTGCATCAGGATTGGCCTGCCTTGGATCTGACAGCTGGCCCAGGTTAAGCCCTTCAGCATTCTGGTTAAAATAATGCGAGATTATCAGAGTCTCACTTATCCTTATCCTGGGTGTAAGCTGCCAGGTTATCCTGTTGCTGAAAATTGATCCCCTGAAAGCTGTATGATACCTGTAACCATTTCCACTGAAGTCAGAGATGCTTAAACGATAATTCATTTTCCCTTCAGAACCCGCCGACTGCGCCAGTAATTTGAAAAAACCATTTGATCCTGCCGAAACTGATACTAACCCTCCCGGCTTATTTCCCTCACCGGATTCAGTTGATATATTTAGGATTCCTGCATTTGAAGCTCCACCATAGATTGAAGCTGCAGGTCCGCGCACAACTTCAACCTTGCTGACATACGACCAGTCAACATCATAAAGATCCGGGGCAAAACCGGTAGGATCATTCACAGGGATCCCATCTATCAGAACCTTGATGCCTCTCAATCCTCTCTCTGAGAGTATACCCTGTCCACGGATAGACATATGAATTCTTGAACCATTTGCCTGGTTATCTATTCTCACTCCAGGTACCAGTCGCAGGACTTCGTCAACGGCAATGCCCCGTGGAGCCGATTGGATTACAATGCTGTTGACAAGGCTCACTGAGCCGGGGTTTGACCTTAACGGAGCTGGTATCCTAAGTGCGGTTACTATTACCTCGTCAAGTTTTTGCTGTGAAATTGTGTCGGCCTTCTGTTCCTGCCCGAATGAATTATTTATAATGCAGGTCGCTGCAAAGAAGGCACACAGAATTCTTAATTTCATCATCCTTGAATATTACTCTTCCTATCGCCTTACAACTTTAAAAACCGGTACCGGCTTGCTATACGTTTTATCCAGATCAGGGATTCCGTTCCCATTTAGATCTTTCATATTCATAAGGTATTCAACCATTGCAAGCCATTCCTTACCCTCCTGTATACCTGGTTTTGAAGCATCGGTATCCACAACAGTCTTTGTAAAGTCTGTTACACGGTTGCCGGTAATATCTTTAGGGACAACATTTACGAGACCATGTGTCTTCTTTTTAATTATACCGATAAACTGCAGCATATAGGAATTGGCTGCTACTGAATAAAGCTTTTTGTTCTTTTTTGACAGATCAACGACCGCACTTGTTCCATCGGGTTTCAGAAGGTCAATCCTGCTGATCTTCTTGCATAATCCTTTATCAGGGTCGTACTCGATCCTCAGTCCTGAGAAGAAGCAGTGATAGTCAGGATTGCTCTTTTTTGCAACCAGCAGTACCTCGATGACATTCTTAAGTTCCCTGCCGGTAACATAGAGCCTCGACAATGGGTAACCAGGAATGTTATCGTTTCCGGATCCAAGTGGAACAATCCTGAAGATATCGGCCGGTCTCTGGATACCGGGAACAATGTTGTCGCGGATAACACCCGCCGAAACCATGCTCACATCATCACCTCCATCAGAATGACTGTTAAGGTAATAATGAATTGCATCAGCCACCAGCGGTCCAAGATTGCTGTTTTCAAGATCACCCTTTTCATTGCACTCTATGGTATCTGAACTTTCAACAACAGGTGTGCCAACAGTAAGACCTGCAGGTTCGAGAACACGACTGCCAATCAGCTTCTCCTGTTTCTTTATAAGTTCATCAATTGCCGGGTCACCAGCTATTTTGTCATTAACGGGGACCAGTTCATAATTTTCCATCCTGAAATTGCCTTTGTCACCCTTAAGCCTGATAACGCCAGCATATTCGGCATACTCCCCTGACTGTATGACCGGAATACCATTGACTATCATTGGTTTTTTCATCAGGGAATGTGTGTGCCCGCTAATAATCAGGTTGATACCGGATACTTTCTGTGCAAGTTCAATGTCCTCGCCTGTCCAGTTATCATCCTTTCCTCCGGTAACGCCGGAATGTGACACGCAGATAATTAAATCACAGCCAAGAGACTTCAGTTTCCTTACAGATTCAGTAGCAAAACTGACCTGGTCTGAAAAAATAAGAGGCTTTGCTTTTGGTGCAACAACCGAGGCATCCTTTCCAAGAAGCGCAAAAATCCCGACTTTAAGGCCACCTGTTTCGCGCACAAGCATCGGCCTTATAATATTTTTTTTATACAGCTGTTCCAGTGCAGTATCTGAGCTATCTGAAGGACTGAAAACCACATTGCCAAGCAGTAGGTCAGGTATCGGACCAGAACCAAGGGATGCTGATACGATCTCTGCGAGAGTGGCAGGACCGAAATCAAACTCATGATTCCCCAGGGCTACAATATCATATCCCATCTTCTTCATTAGTCCAAGCTGAAATCCTGTTTCAGCTTCCGCAGTGTGGAAAAGGGTGCCCATAAGGAAATCTCCTGCATCTATTACAAGCACACTGCCTCCGACCCTTGATTTTTCAGCAGCAATAATGGATGCAAGCCTCGCAAAACCCCCGATAGTGGCGTCATCATTAACTGAAAGCGGAGTGTAAGCCGACTCGGGTGCGAAACCGTTGAGCCTTGAATGCATATCGTTTGTGTGAATTACTGTAATCGTTTTTTCCTGGGAAGCAAGTATAAGTGTATTGATTACCAGGAGAATTGTCAGGCAGTATTTTTTCATGGTGTCGGATTTGAATGCCTAAATTAGTAAAATGGGCTAAAGTATAAACTGGTGTTCAAAAATTTATCAAAGGGCTTCAGCCACTATGAAGGTGCTTCCACCAATAAATATTACATCATTTTCCGAAGCGCTGGATCTTGCAGCATTGATTGCCAACCTGACTGTCGGCCAGACAGTTCCGGCCAGCCCATACCCTTCAGCCATCTTCCTCAGAATATCAGGGTCCATTGAGCGTGGCACATCCGCCCTTGTAAAGTAATAAATTGCATCTGCCGGGAAAAGAGGAAGCACAAGGGAGAGATCCTTATCATTTACAAAACCCGCCACTATATGAAGTTTTCCGGTTCTGATACTATTGAGCTGTTTCAATACATATGCAAGCCCGTCTTTGTTATGACCGGTATCGCACAGAACAAGAGGTTTGTGTGATAGAACCTGCCAGCGGCCCTGGAAACCTGTGTTTTCAATAACCTTTTCTATACCTCTGCTGATCTCATCATCGCTGATTTTCATACTTTTCCTGAGTTCCCTGGCAGCACACCAGACAACGGGAATATTCTTCGACTGGTAATCACCTGTCAGCCCCGAAGATCCCGTGAACGAAAAATCACCAGTATATGACTGAATACTGTAACCCCTCACTGGAAGTAACATGTTGAAATCCGACAACCTGCAATTGAAAATTTTGTCAGCAAAAACTAACTGGCTGTTTAATGAAGATGCCTTACTAATAAAAACATCCTCAGTCTCCGCTGCTGATTCTCCGACAATAACAGGAGTGTTTTTCTTTATTATACCTGCTTTCTCAACCGCGATTTTTGCCAGGGTATCTCCAAGCAGGTCCATATGGTCCATTCCAATATTTGTGATTATGGAAAGAAGCGGTTCTATAATGTTTGTAGAATCAAGCCTTCCACCCAGGCCTGTCTCTATAACTGCATACTCAACACCATTCCTGGCGAAATAGTCGAAAGCCATTGCAACTGACATCTCGAAGAATGATGGCTTTAATTCGCTTATTACACTGAGGTTATCCTTAACAAAATTAACTACTTCTTCTTCAGGGATCATTTCACCATTTATCCTGATTCTCTCGCGGTAGTCTTTCAGGTGTGGTGAAGTATAAAGGCCTGTCCTGTAACCAGCTTCCTGCAATACAGATGCTATCATGTGAGACACAGAGCCTTTGCCGTTTGTACCTGCTATATGCACAGACCTGAACTTCCTGTGTGGATGGCCAAAGTAACTATCCAGCGCGAGTGTATTATCCAGGCCGGCTTTATATGCAGCCTTGCCTATCCTGTGAAATACAGGCAACTGCCTGTAAAGGAATTCTATAGTCTCTTTGTAAGTCACTTAAGTTAGTCTCGTTGTCTGACTGTCTGACTGTCTGAATGTCTGAGTGTCTGATAGTCAGTGGATATATTACAAATGATTATAACTTATTTTTTCCGGTTCAAAACGATCGGGGTGTTTTTCAGGAAGTTTTTCAGGAATGCCAACAGATACAATTGCAACCGGGATCAGGTGCTCTGGCAGGTCCATTAATTTGGAAATTGCACTCATTCTCGCCTCCCTGGGATAAACTCCCAGCCAGACGGCACCATACCCAAGCTCGTGGGCTGCAAGGAGAATATTCTGGGTAGCTGCGGAGCAATCGAGAGGATAATACATTGCATCGGTCTGAAGGTTTTTGTTTCCGCAGATAACAATTGCATGGCTTGCTTCCTTAAGCATGGCGGCATATGGATGTACGTCAATAATCTTACCTATCACTTCCCTGTCATCAACAACTATGAAATGCCAGGGCCGCCTGTTATTTGCTGAAGGGGCATACATGCCAGCCTTTATCATCTTTAAAATATCATCTTTGCCTATAAGTCCGCCAGTATATTTCCTGATACTGCGGCGTGTAAATAAACCATCGAGAAGATTCATTGTTATTAACTTTTAGTGACAGTCTAACAACTTTGTAAAAGCGAGGCAATTTATACTTTTATTTTAGTTAATTTTGATTGTCGGCAATAAACTTTTTTTGAGTACGCAGAGGGTTGATTTTAAATCACTTAGAGATGAAGAAGAAACAAAATAAGAAACTGTTTATAATTGACACAAACGTCCTGCTGCACGATTATAAATGCATCTATAATTTTGAAGAGAATGATGTTATCATTCCGATTGTGGTCCTTGAGGAACTCGACAGGTTCAAAAGGGGAAATGACCTTATAAATTTTCACGCAAGGGAGTTCACACGTGAGCTCGACAAACTGTCGGGAGATATGTTACTGACATCAAATATTCCCCTCGGAGACAATCTTGGCAACCTTCATATTGAAACCGGCAAGGAGTTTTCTGAAAAGGTAAACCAGTCGTTCCCTGAAAAAAACTCGGATCACAGGATACTTGCAATAGCGGATTATGTATGCACAGCAAACAGGGACAAAACAGTAGTTCTTATCACAAAGGACATAAACCTGCGGATGAAGGCAAAATCACTCGGGATAATCGCACAGGATTACGAGAACGACAAGGTTGCCAACATTGACGATCTTTATAAAGGGATTAAAACAATTGAAGGAATAGATCCGACCCTTATAAACAAGCTGTATGAAATGCCTGAAGGTGTCGCTGCAAATGAATTTCACCTGGATACAGATCTTACGGGTCATAAGTTTTTTATATTGAAAAATAACGGATCAAGCGCACTTGCTCACTATAATCCGGTTTCCAAGATTCTCAACAGGGTACTTAAGCAGACGACTTATGGTATTGATCCAAGGAATGCAGAGCAGACTTTTGCCCTCGAAGCTTTGTCAAATCCGGATATCCAGCTTGTTTCACTGACAGGTAAAGCAGGAACAGGCAAGACCCTCCTCGCCCTTGCTGCTGCTCTTCAGCAGCACAAGAGGTACAAGCAGATCTTCCTCGCAAGGCCTATAGTGCCGCTTGCCAACAGGGATCTCGGGTACCTGCCGGGAGATGTAAAGGAGAAGATGGATCCTTATATGCAACCGCTCTTCGATAACCTTACTGTAATCAAGCACAAGTTCAGTCACCAGAGCCCCGAATTCATTCGTATTAATGACATGATAAAGGAAGAGAAACTTGTTATAACTCCGCTTGCTTATATTAGGGGAAGAAGCCTTTCAAGTATCTTTTTCATTGTTGACGAAGCTCAGAACCTTACACCCCATGAAATCAAGACTATAATCACAAGGGCAGGTGAAGGGACAAAGATGGTGTTCACAGGTGATATCGAACAAATTGACTCGCCATATCTTGATACTGCATCGAACGGACTCAGTTATCTTTCCGACAAAATGAAGGGGCAGGATATATTCGCTCATGTGAACCTTGTTAAGGGTGAAAGAAGCTTCCTTGCAGAACTCGCAAGTAAACTCCTGTAAACCTGTTTATTTAACGATCTATCATTCATATTATGGGATCTGCCCGGAAAAAAGTGGCATTTCACACACTGGGGTGCAAACTGAATTTCGCTGAAACCTCATCAATAGCAAGGTCATTGCCAGCCGAGACCTTCGAGCGTGTAACCGCAGAGGATAAAGCTGACATATATATAATTAATACCTGCTCGGTTACAGACGCGGCTGACAGGAAATGCCGGCAGGTAATCAAAAAATTCATCCACAGATCGCCTGGTGCTTTTATCGCAGTGGTCGGTTGCTACTCACAGCTCAGGCCGCAGGAAGTGGCATCCATTCCTGGTGTTGACCTGGTGCTGGGATCGAATGAAAAATTCGATCTCGCTGCTTACCTTGACAACCTTGAAAAACGCAAACAAACAGAAGTTCATTCACACGAGCTCTCTGATCACGACAGTTTTAATCCGTCATGGTCAGCAGGCGACCGCACAAGGTCTTTCCTGAAGGTACAGGATGGTTGCGACTACAACTGCTCTTACTGTACTATTCCTATGGCGAGGGGCAACAGCAGGAACCCTTCAATTGAAATTCTGGCTGAGGAAGCTGCAAAAATTGCTGAAAGCGGTATAAAGGAAATCGTTCTGACAGGAGTTAATATTGGTGACTTCGGAAGATCAACGGGTGAAAAATTCATCTCACTTCTTCAGAGACTCGTAAAGACAGAGGGAATAGAAAGGATAAGGCTTTCATCCGTTGAACCGAACCTGCTGACAGATGAACTTATAGAGTTTGTTGCCAGAGAAGAAAAAATGCTTCCTCATTTCCACATACCATTGCAGAGCGGAAGTAACAAGATACTGAGACTGATGAAGAGACGGTACATGAGAGAAGTTTTTGAAGGGAGGGTAAACAGGATAAGGGAAATACTTCCCTATGCCGGAATCGGTGCCGATGTTATAACCGGGTTCCCTGGTGAGACAGACCCTGATTTCGAGGATACCTTTTCATTTATCTCCGGTCTCCCTCTTTCTTATCTGCATGTTTTTTCATACTCCGAAAGACCAGGAACTGTTGCTGAATCACTGCCATTTAAAATTGATCCTGTCGAAAAAGAGATCCGTAGCAAAAGACTGTCTCTCCTTTCAGATGAAAAAACATTATGGTTTTACAGTCTGAATACTGGCCGCGAGGCGAAAATACTTTTCGAACACTCACCCGACGGGAAGTTTCTTGCCGGATTCACAGGTAATTATATAAGGGCAGAACATCCATTCGAAAAATCACTTGAGGGAGCGATAAGGAAGGGAATCCTCTCAGGCATATCAGGCTCTGGAAACATGAAAATAGAACTATCAGAATAAAATGGACCTGAAGGAAATCTGTTCCTCAATAAGCAGCATTGCGATAGAAACAGGCAGATATATTATGTCTGAATCTGGAGAATTCAACCCCGGGACTGCTGAGAAAAAAGCTGTTAACGACTTTGTCACACACGTTGATAAAGGTGCAGAGAGTTTTATAGTAGCTGAACTCAGCAAACTGCTTCCTGAAGCAGGCTTTATAGTTGAGGAGAAAACATCGGTAAAGCGTGGTGAACGTTACAACTGGGTTGTTGATCCACTTGACGGAACCACAAATTTTATTCACAAGCTCCACCCTTTTGCTATAAGCATCGCACTTACTGAATACGGAGAACCTGTTGCCGGGGTGGTTCATGAAGCAGCCGGGAATGAGTCATTCTCCGCATGGAAAGGAGGCGGAGCCTGGCTTAACTCTGAAAGAATTTATGTTTCAACAGCTGCCAGACCTCAGGCAGCCCTTGTCTCGACAGGCTTCCCTTATAAAGATTTCTCACGACTTGACGGATACCTGCACTGTCTTACCTGGATGATGAAAAATACGATGGGAATCAGGAGGATGGGCGCCGCTTCAATCGACCTGGCATATGTAGCCTGTGGCCGTTTCGAAGTCTTTTTTGAATATGGTCTGAATCCCTGGGACATAGCAGCAGGTGCATTACTTGTTCGCGAGGCCGGAGGTACTGTAACCGACTTTAAAGGGGCAGGTGAAAACCTCACAGGAGCAGATATTATTGCTTCAAACCACCTGTTATACCCCGAATTCCATAAAATAATAAGTAATTTTATGGTGAAATGATTCACCATTACTACAATGCAGGCCATTTCTTTCTACATCTTTTACGCACTTAACTGGGTTATAACACTGCTCCCGTTAAGGATACTCTTCATTTTTTCTGATCTTCTCTATCTCATTCTATATCATGTAGCCGGCTACAGGAAGAAAGTAGTGAGAACCAACCTCAGAAACGCCTTCCCTCAAAAAACCGATAAAGAGAGACTGCAGATTGAAAAACGCTTTTACAGGCATCTTGCAGATATGTTCATAGAGACTTTCAAGTTTGCCCACATGTGCAAAAAGGAAAGACTCAGAAGATGCACATCTGAAAACACCGAACTATTAAGAGAACTGTATAAAGAAGGTAAAGATGTTGTACTTGTCCTCGGGCATTATAATAACTGGGAGTACCTGAACCTGCTTCCGTTTTTTTCTGACCATACAGCCATTTCAATTTACAAACCTCTTAAAAACAAATACTTTGATCGTTTCATCCTGAATTACAGGTCAAAATACGGCATGGTTCTCAGCCCCATGTCTCTAGTAATAAAAGACATCCTGACAAGGAGGAAAAAAGGTGAAAAGACAATGACTGCATTTGTTTCTGACCAGACTCCTGCCAGGGATGATATCCATTACTGGACAACTTTTCTTAACCAGGATACGGCAGTTTACCTCGGGGCTGAAAAGGTTGCAACAAAGTATAACATGGCTGTAGTATTCCTGCATATCCAGAAAAAGAAAAGAGGTTATTATAACATCAAGTTTGACCTGTTATTCAGGGATACTGCCGGGCTCCCGGAATATACTGTCACGGAAACCCATGTCCGGCATCTTGAAGCTATAATAAACGAGAAACCTGAATACTGGGTATGGAGCCACAGGAGATGGAAGCATAAACGGAATATCTCGTGAGATGGATAAGACAGCAGTTGTAATACTAAACTGGAATGGTCTTGATTGGCTTAAGAAGCTTCTTGGTAATGTAGCTGCAAACACTATAACCGCAGATTGCAGTTTATGGGTTGCCGATAACGGGTCAAAAGACGGTTCCATGGACTGGGTCAAGGAGCACTTTCCACAGGTCAGACTGCTTGACCTTGAAAGCAATCATGGATTTGCAGAAGGGTATAACAGGGCACTGAACCAAATCGAAGCAAGCTATTACATCCTAATAAACTCCGATGTTGAAGTAACACCTGGCTGGGCTGCAGAGCTCACAGGTTTCATGGACAAACATCCGGAAGCAGCAGCTGCGCAGCCCAAGATACTATCACTCTGGCAACGCGATCATTTTGAATATGCAGGAGCTGCAGGCGGATTCATCGATTACCTGGGCTATCCTTTCTGCAGGGGCAGGCTATTCAATATAAATGAAAAAGATGAGGGGCAATACGATAATGTCACAGAAGTCTTCTGGACAAGCGGGGCTTGCATGATAATAAGGGCTGAGGCCTGGAAAAGATGTAAAGGACTCGACCCTCTTTTCTTCGCGCACATGGAGGAGATCGATCTGTGCTGGAGGCTGTTGCTTTCAGGCTATAAGCTGTATTATAATCCCTGCCCGGTTGTATATCATGCCGGAGGGGGTGCACTTCCTTACAATTCACCTTTCAAGACCTACCTGAACTTCAGGAATAATCTTTTCATGCTGTATAAGAATCTTCCATCAGACAAACTTGGAGGTATTTTGCTGAAAAGAAGGTTTATGGACGGATTGTCAGCGGTATTCTTCCTTATGAAAGGGCAGTTCAGAAACATTGGTTCAATCTGGAAGGCACATATGGATTTTTACAGGAATCTCGGGGTGATGAAGCAAAGAAGAAACGATATCGAGAGACTTACTCCGGAAAATCCAGGCAGGCTCATAATGAACAAGAGTCTCGTTTTTGAGTTTTATATCAAGGGTAGACATACCTGGAACAGACTTAATACAATATTTCTATCAACACATGAAACGTAACATGCTTATTTTCTTTCTCATAGTCTTCACTATTTATTTTCTTGCTAATTTCTACATCTTCATAAAAGGTTACAGGGCAATACCCCAGGAGGGACATTCAAGACTGGTTTATTCGATAACATTTATACTTCTCGCTTCAACATTCATTGCCGGGAAATTCCTTGAAAGATCTTCATCAGGGATTTTCTCAGATGTTCTGAATATAATCGGGGGATTCTGGATGGCATTTATGCTTTACGGCTTCCTCCTGTTACTGCTTTCTGATATTGCAAGGCCTTTCCTTAAGCTGGCTGGTGTAATTACCCCTGAAAACCTTATGACCTTCAGGCGCTGGACCTTCATCGCCACAGTGTCGATTTCAGTAACACTTATTACTGCCGGTTTCATTAATGCCCTTATACCGGTTGTCAGGACTTATAACCTTCATATTGACAAAAGTGCGGGTGAAATAAAGACTTTCAGGATTGCGGCTGTTTCAGACATACACCTCGGCAGTATAATAAGGAAAAGAAGCATAAAAAAACTATCAGGTATCCTTAAGGAAGCCGACCCGGATGTTGTTCTCCTTCTCGGTGACATTGTAGACGGTGAAATGGGTCCGGTGCTGCGTGATGATCTTCTTAGTTATTTCACAGTCCCGAAATGCAGGGACGGCCTTTATGCGATAACAGGGAATCATGAATACATCGGAGGGGCATCGGTAACGATACCGTATATTGAAAGTCACGGCATCAGGTTGCTTAAGGATGAAGTTGTGACAATTGATGGTGGCATCCAGCTTGTTGGCAGGCTCGACAGGGGCATGTCATCAATGAACGGAAACCGCAGGCAGCCGCTTGACAGCCTCATGAAAAAAACAGATCCGGCCAAACCTGTAATTGTGCTCGACCACCAGCCGTTACATCTTGAAGAAGCCGAGAAAGCAGGAGCCGACCTCCAGTTATCCGGTCATACCCATGACGGTCAGATGTGGCCGCTTAACTATATAACAAGGATGATATACGAACTTAGTGCAGGTTACCTAAAAAAAGGTAACACGCAGTATATTGTTTCATCGGGTTATGGATTGTGGGGACCAAGGGTACGACTTGGAAGCCGCTCTGAAGTTCTCGTAATAAATCTCACATTCAAAGGCAGCAACTAATTTGCTCAAAGCAGGTCATAGACCTTCTCAAGCATAATACCCCTGGAACCTTTTACGAGAACACGTGATCCTTTTACAGGGTTCTTGCTTAAAAATGCAGTAAGTTCCCCGACGTTTTCGAAACCCTGGTAACCAAAATCACCAGCCAGTGATTTAAATACAGGTCCTGCCAGTAACACCCTTTTAATGCCTTTTGAGTTAATTAATCTCAGTATATTGAGGTGCTCTTCAGACGATTTCGGGCCAAGTTCAAGCATGTCTCCCAGGATCAGCAGTGTATTCTCATCGTCCTTTTCAAGGAATGCTTCCAGTGCGCGTTTCATGCTTTCAGGGTTGGCATTGTAGGAATCACAGACCACAATATTGGAAGCTGTCTTCCGTACTTCCGACCTGTTGTTTGCGGGGATATAATTTTCGATTCCTTTTACCACATCATCAATAGAGGCTCCGAGGAACAAGGAAGCTGCTGCAGCGGCTTTAATATTTTCGATGTTGTGTCTGCCGAAAAGGTGTGTTTTTAAATTATGTTTCCGGTGCTGATATTCAATCTGTGTTTCGAGGAGCAAATCAGAAGAAACGACTTCTGCCTTAAGTTCAGTGCCAGTCGGGTCTGAATAAGGCACTGCCCTGTTGACTATCCTGTAAATCTTTTCTGCAAGCAACGGGTTCCTGTCATTATAGATTGCCACACCGTTTACCTTCCTCAGGTGTTCATACAATTCTGTCTTTGCTTTTATAACCCCTTCAAAGGAACCGAAGCCTTCAATATGGGCAGTTCCTATATTTGTGATTATGCCGAAATCCGGTTTTGCGATAAGGCAAAGAGTTCTTATTTCCCCGACATGATTTGCACCCATCTCTATTATCATGAGCTCTGCATCTTCCGGTGCGGATAATATTGTAAGCGGTACACCAATATGATTATTCAGGTTACCTTTTGTATAATGTACTTTACGGCCCAGCGACATTATGGATACGATTAGCTCCTTTGTTGTGGTTTTGCCATTCGAGCCGGTTATTGCGAGTACAGGTATTTTAAGTTCTTTCCTGTGATGCGCTGCCAGTGCCTGCAGTTCAAAAAGGCAGTCATCCACGAGGATGGTACCTTCAGTCTCATACATCGGGTCATCAATTACGGCACAGATTGCACCTTTCTTCAGTGCTTCCGAGGCATATATGTTACCATTTGTGTTTCCACCCCAGAGTGCGAAGAACAGGTCACCCTTTTTGATTGTCCTTGTATCTGTTGATACGCCACCTGCTTTCCTGAAAATTTCGTACAGCTGTTCTGTTTTCATACTTTCAAAAAAATGCCCCATTATGTCACCATAATGAGGCTTTTAATATTAATAAGGTATATTCTACAAACCTGATGGGCTTCCAACCCTGATCATTGCGCACCTGAAACCAAGGTCATCGCGTGATGCATCCTGGTCGAGGAAGCGGCGTGTTGAAGGGTTAAGCCAGTAAGCCCTGTCTTTCCATGAACCGCCTTTATAAACTCTTGCGTTATCATTTATAAGTGAGCTGTAGTCGGTCGGATCCTGCGAATACATCCTGTTTGAATTCTCTTTTGGATCTTCACCATCTTTCCAGTCGGTGTCGTTAAGAGCTGATTTCTTATCTCCATCCCTGTAGTTCCTGTAGTCGCCTTTGCGGTAGTTATACCTGTTTGCAACCTCTGATGGTTTTACAGTGTCGACAATCAGTCTTCCTAGTTTATCTTTCTGAACTACCTGTCCGTTTGCATCACGACGGAGGTCTGTGTAAACGTTACCCCTGAATGGGTTGAATTCGTCAACATCAAAGGAGGTAAGCGGCCTGTATACATCAAGAACCCACTCGTTAACGTTACCTGCCATGCAATACAGTCCGTAATCGTTTGGCCAGTATGATTTAACATCTACAGTGATACTACCATTATCGTTAAGGCTTCCTGCAACACCCATCATGTCGCCTCTTGCCCTTACGAAGTTGGCCATCATTTCACCCCTGTATTTGTTTGAAGAATTTCTTACGTTATGTCCGTCCCATGGATATATTCTTCTTTCATAGACTCTCTCTTCAAATGTATTGCCCCTGAGAGCATATGCTGCGAATTCCCATTCTGCTTCGGTTGGGAGCCTGTATCTTGGAAGGAGAACACCATCTTCGAAATTGGTTTTGCGTTCAAGGTTATCACCGGCAAGGCTTGGGCGAAGCTGGTTTACAACTCCATCGTACTGACCTGCCAGGTATGCTTCTGTATTGAAGTTCTTCTCATCTGACTGGTTTGGATCGGGATTGAGTTCACCTTCATCAATAAGGATCTGTTCATTAACCCTGTCTGTTCTCCAGAGGCAGTAGTCGTTAGCCTGAACCCATGTTACACCAACTACAGGGTAGTTGTTGTATGACGGGTGCCTGAAGTAGTATTGTACATAAGGATCGTTGAATCCCATCGGGCTTCTCCATACAAGTGTGTCGGGAAGAGCTCTCCTGTAAACTTCGGGATAGCTTTTGTATACTCTCCTAAGCCAGTGGAGATATTCGCGATAGTCAACGTTTCTTACCTCTGTCTCGTCCATGTAGAACGAAGATACTGTGACGGTTCTTGGCACATTGTTCCAGTCGAACATAACATCCTGCTGGATCCTGCCCATACGAAAGACACCTCCTTCGATAAGAACCAGGCCCGGACCAGTCTTCTGTTCTGCGCCCAGAGTAACCTCGAATCCGCCATTGTCTTTGTTATTATACTCCCATCCAGTAGTAGATGAAACATTAGGATTCCCTCCCTTCTTATGAAAAAGGCTGCAGGAAGAAAGGATCAACAATGAGAATAAAACAACTGCTAAGGTTTTGAATCTATACATAACTCCTTTAGTTTTACGGCTTTAATTTTTCAAATATATAAAAAATACTCAATCTCCTGATTTTAATCTTCAAATATAACTAACATTTAGGAAAAATTATTGTTTTGAATGTTTTTCTTTTTTCAACATTATTTAAACTTATAACCATTCCGGCATTATGGTATAATGACGTTGGGAGCAGATTATTGCCTGAAGATAAATTAAAGCAATAATTATAGAAAAAAGATACTGCGCCTTTTGAAAGTGAAAGTCCGGCTGAAAGATCAATATCCCCTGCCCTGTTGACAAGCAGTATTCCGCTGACCGAGAATATACCGGTACCTGCGGAACAACCTCCACCAATAATGTATCCCGAATGCCTGAAATCGCCATATAACATCGGGCGCAGATCAATACTTCCATTCTTACCTGCCTGGAAGAGCGCTGAAGCATGCAATACAGCCTCCCGGCTGAGTTTCTCATCTGTTACCGTCCCTTCTGAAAGGTCAGGTGCAGTAAGATGCCTTACCGAGAAACCTGTAATAAAGCGGCCTGCAAGCACAAGGAAACCGGCGCCTGCATCGAAGACGGTCCTCGGCTTAAGGTCAAGTTGTTGCGAGGTCGGATTAACAATTCCACCAAGAGGATCTATCTGGTCAGGAAAAACAAGATCGCTGCCATTAAACCCACGCCTGTAAAAAGATGCAGAAAGTCCGGCATTTATGTAAACATCCTTAAATGCCTGGAAATGGTAAGAATATGCTATTCCTCCCTTCAGGTCGTTCATTATCCCTCCAAGATTATCATTGGATACGTATGCCGCCGCACCACCATGAAGCGACGGGAAGAATGAATCGTACGACAAATAGAAAGTATTAAAACCAAAGTTTTTACCAGGATAAAAATTCAGGTATGAGATCCTCAGTTTGGCAGCACCTTCCGCCCCGGCAAATGCAGGATTTGATAACATAACTGTCTGGTAACCCGGCCCATAAAGAGTCTCCTGGGCATTCAGTAGCATGCTCGGCACCAGTAACAAATAAATCAAAATCAGACCCGGTCTTTTCATATGGTTTTCAGACTGCAATAACAACGTGGATGACCCGTTATTATTTTACGAAATTGCAGGTTAAACATTACATTAAGCTGTTCTGTTCTTATACCTGTAGCGAATTAAATAATTTTTTTCAACGGCTCATTAATAAAAAGCACATTTCTATCTTTGCCGGGGATGAAGATAATCAACAGGATAAAAGTCTTTCTCGCAGCCGTCATCTGGCTCGGAATACAAAGCCATGATGTGTTCTCTCAACAGCCGTCATCCTCACTCCTGTCTGCTGGCAAATGGTTCAAAATGGCGCTAAAGCAGGAAGGGATTTACAGGATTGACTATTCGAAACTTAAACAAATGGGCCTGCCAAATCTTTTAAATCCGAGGATTTACGGGAATAACCAGGGTCAGCTCTCATACTACAATGACAATACTGCAAGTGACGATCTGAAGGAAATACCAGTTATGCTTGTAAAAGGTTCTGATGGAATATTCAATGAAGGCGACTACCTGTTGTTTTATGCAAAAGGACCTGACAACTGGAAATATGACAAGGCGGGTGGAACGTATAATTTTCTGAAACATAATTACTCCGATTCCGCATATTATTTTATCACTTCCTCGCCCAGCCAGGGAACTATACTGCAACCTGCAGGGGTTATCACTGATCCGGTGACTTTCCATTCTTCTTCATATGACGCTCTCTTCATTCATGATATTGATGCGGAGAATCTTATAAAATCCGGAAGGGAATGGTATGAACCGATTTCGACAATTCAGCCAGTTTCAATCGCCACCGGATTCTCTTCAGTTTTGACAAATGAAAAGGTGAAATATGAAATGAGGGTTATCGGCCGATCATCATCACCCACAGTATTCACACTGTCTGAAGGAACCCGGACCCTGCTTTCAGTTGATGTCCCGGAAGTTAATGTACTTTCAACAACAGGCCTTTACGCATATGATATTGCTGCAGGCGATTCATCACTTCCTGCATCATCAGCACCTTCATACTCAGTCAGTTTCAGCAATAACGGGGAGACAGGGGCAAAAGGCTGGATTGATTATGTGAAAATACAGGCAAGGGCTTCCCTCATCTTCAACGGCAACAACCTGGTTTTCTCAGACTCGAGGAGCACTGCCGCCGGGGCAATCACCGAGTTTTCTATAAGCTCCCAGTCTTCAGGTATCAATGTGTGGGATATCACTGACCAGTATAACCCGAAAATTATGACACTCTCGGCATCGGGTAATAATTATTCGTTTACTTTTCACAGCGACTCACTAAGGAGATTTATTGCCTTTACTACTGACAAGGCGATGAATCCTGTTTTCAGAAATGAACAGTTAGTGAACCAGGACCTTCATGGATCAGCTGACGCCGACATGATAATTGTAACTCATCCGCTTTTCATTAAACAGGCTGAAAAACTTAAAGATCTTCATTATGCAGAATCAGGACTCATTTCACTTATGGTAACCCCGGAACAGATTTATAACGAGTTTTCAGGTGGATTGCCGGATATTGCTGCGATAAGAAATTTTATGAGGATGAAATTTATGAAACAACAATCTTCATCCCATCCGTTAAAATACCTGTTGCTTTTCGGTGACGGATCATATGAAAACCGGACACTTCCACCAAAAAACCCGAATTTCATCCCGACTTACCAGTCGCAGAACAGCCTTCTTATAGTCTCTTCATTTACTTCTGACGATTTTTATGGCCTTCTTGAGGATGGTGAGGGTGAGGCATCAGGCACCGAGGATATAGGCATCGGGCGCTTCCCTGTGTCAGATACTTCACAGGCTTCAATAATGGTATCAAAAGTTGAGCATTATATGAGTTCAAAAAGCATCGGCAACTGGCGTAATATGGTGACAATTGTTGCTGACGATGAAGACGGCAATACACATATGACAGATGCCGAGGGGCTTTACCAGCTGCTTAATGACTCATACCCCCAGTACAATGTTGATAAGATCTACCTTGATGCCTTCAAACAGGTTACAAGTGTAAATGGCCAGTCATATCCCGATGTGACAAAAGCAATTAACGACAGGATAAATTCCGGGACCCTGATCTTTGATTACCTTGGTCATGGCAATGAAATAGGTCTTGCACACGAAAGAGTTGTAAAAACAGAAAATATAAATTCATGGAGGAACGGGGCAAAACTGCCTCTCTTCATTACAGCCACATGTGAATTCAGCCGCTTTGATGATATCGAGATAAATCCCATAAATAATGATATGACAGGCAAAACATCGGCAGGTGAAATGGTGATACTTAACCCTGACGGTGGCGGAATAGCACTTATGACAACGACAAGGGTGGTTTACTCTGCACCCAATTACACACTTAACAGGAACATTATCGATTATGCATTTTCAAGGGATAAGGACAGCTCGGCTTACAGGCTGGGTGATATTATCAGGCTGGCAAAAATAAGGTCGGGCGAGAGCATGAACAAGAGAAATTTCCTGCTCCTGGGCGACCCTGCCGTACGACTCGAATATCCCTGGCATGGTACTGTAATAACAGATTCTGTAAACTCAGTGCCGGTGACGCAGCCTGTGGATACAATGAAAGCACTTTCCGAAATAACTGTTTCGGGTCACATTAAGGACCTTAATGGTAACATTATGCAGGATTTCAACGGGATTGTAAACCCTGTTGTTTTTGATAAGGTCAGGAAGGTCAAAACACTTGCAAATGATGGTGGACAGGTTATGGAGTTTGATCTCAGGAATAATATACTTTTTAGTGGGAAGACTGTTGCGAAAGATGGAAAGTTCAGTTTTACTTTTATTGTTCCAAAAGATATAGATTATACATTCGGCCCGGGGAAAATAAGTTATTATGCCAGTAAGGGCGATACAGATGCCACAGGAAGTTACAGTTCAGCTGTCGTAGGCGGATTCAGTAAATCGCCTGCAACAGACACACAGGGTCCATCAATAAGGCTTTTCCTGAATGACACATTGTTCAGGCAGGGAGGCATTTGCGACAGCGACCCGGTACTCATTGCGATAATCGAGGATGAAGGCGGAATCAACACGACAGGCACCGGTATCGGGCACGATATTACCGCGTGGCTGGATGATGAAAGAAACGGGTCAGCGGTGCTGAATAACTACTTCGAAACAGATATAGACAACTACAGGAAAGGAAGTATCTCCTATCCCCTTGCAAGCCTCCAGGGGGGAGACCATACAATTACCTTAAAAGCCTGGGATAATTACAATAACTCATCCCAGCAGGAATTAAAGTTTGTAGTAAAAGGTTCTGACGGATTTATTATTACAAATCTTCTTAACTTTCCTAATCCGTTCACCGACAATACAAGTATCACAGCAGAACATAACAGGCCTGACAGGGATCTGAACATTACGATTTCTATTTTTGACATGAGCGGAAGGACCATAAAAATTATAAAAACTGAATTACCTTCAACAGGTTACAGGCTCCAGCCAATATTATGGGACGGATCAACGGATGGCGGCAGAAGGGTTGGAAGAGGTATTTATCCTTACACAGTAACAATAACAACTCCTGAAGGAGAAACAGCAAGGGCTTCAGGCAGGATGATAATTTTATAAAACACAAAACAATAAAACCCTTTCAAAATAGTTTTATATTTGCAAAACCGAAGTGAGAAGCTTTTTGAAAATGAAGAAACTACCTGTTTTCCTATTACTTGTACTTGCATGTTCACCATTTGCCATGACTATGGCCCAGTCGGGTGAATTGAACGCTATACAGACCGTTGTACCTTTTCTTATTATTGCACCTGATTCACGTGCCGGTGCGATGGGTGATGCAGGCGTTGCCACCTCACCCGATTGCTACAGCCAGCACTGGAACACTGCAAAATATGCATTTATCGACGGTAAGGGCGGTGTAGGTATTTCATATTCTCCATGGCTCAGGACCCTGGTTCCTGATATAAACATTGCTTACCTTGCAGGTTACAAGAGACTTGATGCCAAGCAGGTTGTAAGCGGAAGTCTTTTATATTCTTCCCTGGGCGACATACCTTTTACTGATAATTTCGGTAACCTTGAACGTAATTTCAAACCAACTGAATTCGCAGTAGACATGGGCTACGCAAGGTTGTTCTCCGAACATTTTTCAGGAGGTGTTGCTTTCAGATTTATCTATTCAAACCTCACAGGTAATACATATTCGGGTGGTGAGGCAACCAGGCCGGGAACCTCTTTCGCTGCAGACATAAATGGTTATTATAAAACAGGTATCAAACTCGGAAGCAAAGAAGGCTTGATAGCTGCAGGTTTCAACCTCTCAAATCTTGGTTCAAAAATGAACTACCAGGATCAGAAAACTGGCGACTTCATACCGATGAACATGAGGCTTGGAACATCAGGTACAGTTAAACTTGATAACTATAATACAATCACCCTTGCTATCGACCTGAACAAGTTGCTTGTCCCGACACCTCCGATATATTACAATGTAGGAGACACAACTGCTGCAGGTGTTATCGTAACTTCCCCTAAAACTGACATCAAAAAAGGAAAGGATCCCAATGTGTCAGTGCCTGTTGCAATCTTCCAGTCATTTGTTGATGCCCCGGGCGGATTCCACGAGGAAATACGCGAATTCACATTATCAATGGGCGCAGAGTACTGGTACAACAACCAGTTTGCAATAAGGGCAGGTTACTTTGCAGAAAGCGAAATGAAGGGTAACAGGAAATATTTTACCGCTGGTGCAGGTTTCAGGCTTCATATCTTCTCACTCGACTTCTCATACCTGATGCCTGTTACACAGAATAACCCTCTTGCCCATACCCTGAGGTTTTCACTCTCCTTCGATTTCAACGCGTTAAGGAACGTTAAGAGGGGATGAATCTGAGAACTGGCCAGGGAATAGATTTTCACAGGCTGGAACAAGGACTAAAGCTCTGGCTCGGTGGTGTTAATATTCCATCCGACAAAGGTTGTGTTGCTCATTCAGACGGTGATGTGCTGATTCATGCAATCTGTGACGCCCTTCTTGGCGCTGCCGGCCTTGGCGATATAGGTCACCACTTTCCTGATACAAGTGCAGAATACCGGGGAATAGACAGCAAAATCCTTCTTAAGAAAACTGTGGACCTGCTTAAACAAAAAGGCTATAGTATCGTAAATGTAGACTCAACTATCTGTCTCGAAGCTCCAAAAATATCTCCATATGTAACCGAAATGAGAAATGTCCTGTCGCAGATCCTTTCGATCGCGCCAGACAATGTATCGGTTAAAGCAACCACAACAGAGAAGATGGGATTCACCGGTCGCGGTGAAGGTGTGATAGCAATCGCTGCAGTTCTCATTTCTGCGTAGCCGGCTAAAACTGTTATGGAAACAGACAAAAAAATCACACTCGTACTTGGCGCAAGTTCAAATCCTCACCGCCCTTCATACGAAACCGTAAAGGCACTGCTTGCCAAGAATATACCGGTAATAGCTGTAGGTAACCGTAAATATGAATATGGAAATTTCAGTATTCTTACAGAAATGCCTGATTCAATACCCGGACTGCATACAATTTCAATCTACCTCGGACCGGATAACCAGACGGAATACTATGAGGCGATCCTAGGCCTTAATCCAAAACGGATTATTTTTAATCCTGGTACCAGGAACAGCGACCTGGCTGACATGGCCGTTATTAATGGCATCGAGGTAATCAATGCCTGCACAAAAACTATGCTCTCAAACGGGGATTATTGAATAATAATTCTTCTCTGTGTCCCTCTGTGTCCCTCCGTGTTCCTCTGTGTCCCTCTGTGTAACTAAAAAAGGTTATTCAATATATCATCATCAACAAGGTTCGGAAGAGTTACTTTCAGATCCGGGGTTCTTTCCATTTCACGTTTTATTGCAAAAATTGCACCCTCATTCCTTGCCCATGATCTCCTGGCTATACCGTTGTTTACATCCCATGAAAGCATGCTTAGTATATTTTCATCCGCCCTGCTGCTCCCGTCGAGTACCATCCCGAAGCCACCGTTAATAACCTCACCCCATCCTACTCCCCCGCCATTATGGATAGATACCCATGTAGCACCCCGGAATGAATCTCCTATTACGTTTTGTATTGCCATATCGGCTGTGAAACCAGAGCCGTCATAGATATTTGATGTTTCCCTGAAAGGGGAATCTGTACCCGAAACGTCGTGATGGTCACGTCCAAGCACTACAGGCGCTGAAATCGCACCATTTCTTATTGCTTCATTGAATGCAGCTGCTATCTTCATCCTTCCCTCGGCATCAGCATACAGTATTCTTGCCTGTGATCCAACGACAAGCTTGTTTTTCTCAGCCTCTTTTATCCAGTGTATATTGTCCTCCATCTGGCGCTTGATCCCGGCCGGGGAGTTTTCCATTATTGAACTAAGTGTATCGGCTGCAATTTTATCTGTAACAGCAAGGTCAGCCTCATCGTTAGAACAGCAAACCCACCTGAAAGGTCCGAAGCCGTAATCGAAGCACATGGGTCCCATTATGTCCTGGACATAGGAAGGGTACCTGAAACTGCCGTCGCTTTTAAGTATATCAGCACCGGCCCTTGAAGACTCAAGCAGGAAAGCATTACCGTAATCAAAGAAATATGTCCCTCTTTCTGTGTGCCTGTTAATGGCAGCAACCTGCCTTCTGAGTGAATCTTTCACGTGTTCCCTGAATTTCCCGGGGTCCTCCGACATGAGCCTGTTCGACTCAGCGAATGAAAGACCTGCAGGGTAATAGCCTCCTGCCCATGGATTATGAAGTGAGGTCTGGTCTGATCCAAGATCAATAGTTATGCCTTCATCAGCCAACAGTTCCCACAAATCAACAATATTGCCATGATATGCTATTGAAACAGGCTCCTGCTGCAATTCTGCTTTTTTTATTCTTGCAAGAAGTTCTTTATTGTCAGAGATGACTTCATCAACCCAGCCCTGTGAATGGCGTGTCTCAATGGCCCTGGGATTGACTTCAGCTATAACTGAGATGCATCCTGAAATTTTTGCAGCTTTTGGTTGTGCACCTGACATGCCTCCCAGCCCCGATGATACGAACAGCTTTATCCTGTCTTTTCCCTTAATAGCTTCTATCTTTCTTCCGGCATTCAGAAGTGTGATTGTAGTACCGTGAACTATTCCCTGCGGACCAATATACATGTATGAACCGGCAGTCATCTGCCCGTACTGGGAAACCCCGAGGGCATTGAATTTCTCCCAGTGATCCTGCGATGAGTAATTTGGTATTACCATTCCGTTTGTGACTACCACCCTGGGAGCATCGGGGGATGAAGGAAAAAGTCCGAGGGGGTGACCTGAATACATTACTAGGGTCTGGCTGTCAGTCATCTCCGAAAGGTATTTCATTACAAGCCTGTATTGGGCCCAGTTCTGGAAAACTGCCCCGTTACCGCCATAGGTAATAAGTTCCTGCGGATGCTGTGCAACCCTTTTATCGAGATTGTTCGATATCATAAGCATTATTGCCGCAGCTTTTCCGGAACGGTGCGGGAACTCATTTATATGCCTTGCCTTTATCTCATAATCAGGCATAAAACGGTACATATAGATTCTTCCATACTCCCGGAGTTCTCCTGCAAATTCTTCAGCAAGTTCCTTATGAAATTCAGGAGGGAAATAACGGAGTGCGTTCTTCAGCGCAAGCTTTTTTTCGCCGGCTGAAAGTATATCTTTCCTTTTGGGGGCGTGATTAAGCGAAGCATCCCTCTTTTTTGCCGGTGGAAGAGCCGATGGAATGCCTTCGGCAACTGATCTTCTGAAATCGTCTTGTCTCATAGATCAAAAATAGTATTTGTTAAGGCGAAAAAAAAGGGGCTTTGTCATAAGCCCCTCTCTATCTTGTTTCTAATTTTTCAGATTTTACCTTCCTGGATGATCTCGTCATCAACAAGTATCCTTCCGCAATATTCGCAGACGATGATTTTCTTTCTCGATTTAATGTCAAGCTGGCGCTGTGGTGGAATCTGGTTAAAGCAACCGCCGCAGGCATCGCGCTGAATTGAAACAACTGCAAGACCGTTACGTGCGTTCGACCTTATCCTTTTATAGGCAGCGAGGAGTCGTTCCTCGATAACTGACTGAATCTTCTCAGATTTCTTGTAAAGGCCTTCCTCCTCTTTCTGTGTATCTGAAATGATCTCTTCAAGTTCAGCCCTTTTGTTGTCAAGATCCGATTTGCGGTCGGCAAGTGTAGCCTCAGATTCAGCTATAAGAACTTTCTTCTCATCGATCTGGACATTGAACTCCCTGATCTTCTTATTGCAAAGTTCTATTTCGAGGTTCTGGTATTCTATCTCTTTTGACAGTGAATCGAATTCCCTGTTATTCCTGACATTCTTCTGCTGATCCTCGTATTTTTTTATCAGACCCTGTGATTCGAGAATCTCATTATTTTTCTTTGAAACTGATTTATCAAGGGTTGCAACCTCTTCCCTCAGGTTTCCGAGACGTGTCTCAAGACCTGCAATCTCATCCTCGAGGTCCTGAACTTCAAGCGGAAGTTCACCCCTGAGTGTCTTTATCTTGTCAATCTCCGAATCCACAAGCTGCAGGCCATAAAGAGCCCTTAGTCTTTCCTCAACTGAGATTTCAGAATCGTGCTGTTTTACTTTTTCCATCTTCTAAAGATAATTTATCGGATTTGTATTTCTTTCTGAAAACCGGAGTGCAAATGTAGGGAATTTTTTGATAATTAAATCGTGCAATATCTCTGTTGTATATTTTTCTCCCTCAAAATGACCAATATCGGCAAGCAGTATCCTCCCGCGGGCGTCAAGAAAATCATGATATTTGAGATCCCCGGTAACAAAGGCATCGGCACCTGCTTTTACAGCTTCATTTATAAAGGAAGAACCGGCGCCACCGCAAAGAGCAACTCTCTTTACATGCCTGCCTCCCAGTTCGGAATAACGTAATCCCCTTGCATTGAATACCTCAGAAAGTCTAAGGACAAACTCCATTTCAGTAAGTGCATCATCTATTTCCCCAATGCACCCCATACCGGCAGAAGGATGTTCATTCTCCAGCAGGTAAATGTCATATGCCACTTCTTCGTACGGATGTGCCATTAAAAGTGCTTTCAGTATCTTTTCTTTTAAAGCTGAAGGAAATATAGTCTCAATCCTTGTCTCCTGCTCAGTATGCAATTTACCCTTCTCTCCCACAAATGGATTTGAAGATTCGTTTCCCCTGAAAGTACCATGTCCTCCGGTGCTGAAACTGCAACAGTCGTAGTTGCCTACAACCCCTGCTCCCGCTTCAAAGATCGCGTCCCTGACCTTTGTTACATGAAGATCCGGAACATAAGTAACAAGTTTCATAAGCTTTCCTTTAAGTGGCACAAGCACCTTCACGTTTCTCAGTGAGAGTTTTTCCGCCATTTTCCAGCTGATGCCTCCGTTAACTGAATCAAGACTTGTGTGGGCAGAGTATATAGAAACTCCGGTTGAAATTGCTTTTGCGGCAATTCTTTCTGCCGGTGTTGATCCCGTTAGTCTTTTCAACGGGTGGAAGATCAGCGGGTGATGCGATATTATGAGCCCGCAGCCTAGTGTTACAGCTTCATCGAGCACTTCTTCAGTTACATCGACAGTAAGCAGCGCAGAACTTATCTCATCATTAGCAGCAAGCACCTGTAAGCCGGAGTTATCCCAGCTCTCCTGAAATGAAAGCGGTACCTCCCTGTCAAGGAAGGTGCACAGATCCTTCACGGAAATTTTCATTGGATTTCAGATATTATCGTGTATGTCCTTTAGCAGGCCCTTGATATTCAGAAGTTTTTGCCTGACTTCAAATTTATAGTCTGTCTCCTCAGCTTTCACTGAAAGTTGTTTTTTAGCCCCTGGCAGGGTCATCCCTTTTTCTTTCAGCAGGTAATGGATCATTTTAAGATTCCGCAGATCCTCAGGCATAAAAAGTCTGTTCCCCTTCTTGTTTTTTCTTGGTTTCAGGATATCAAACTCATTCTCCCAGAACCTGACAGTTGATACTGGCACACCAAGTATCTCTGACACTTCACCTATCGAATAGAAAAGTTTTTCTACAGGTTTCTCCTTGTATGGCATTGATGTCCGGTTTTTTATGCTTTGTTGTCAAACAAAGGTACATAAAAAATCTCTGTGACCCGAAATTGTTACATTTGTTGCCAGATTTTGAAAAGCTGATGATTAATAGATTTTTTACACTTCTGATATTCTGTCAATTCCTGGCAGCAGTTACTGCAAAGGGACAGGACCTTACAACAGTGTCTTCAGTTAAAAACCATGCTGGTTACGATACAGCCAGGAATTATAATATTACTCCTGTAATCGACTCAACAGTTGTACTAGAGCCTAAGCGTTTGTACAGGACAAGTTTCGACAGCCTTTATTTCACAACAGGTGTTGACGACAGTACTTCAATATATACATACAGGGGCAGTAACCAGCGTAACTCCCCGGTAAGGGGCTGGCTCGACGGCAGGCCGTCAGAAATAACTGACAGCTGGATTTTTACAACAGGAAGTGACACTGCTAATGGCGATTACGGTGTCTGGGGCGGAGGGGCCGGCTGGACCGGACAGCCACTTGTTGTGAAATGGACAAAAGAAGAACTCAGGTCGGTAAATGACATTGAAAAAGGGATACTCGGAAGTGACTCTTCACTTACCGAGATCATCCAGGTGTCTCTTGCAGGCAAAGTATATTTCATCGACTTCAATACCGGTAAGAGAACAAGAAAGCCATTGGAGATCAACAACCCGATCAAGGGAACGCCAGCAATTGATGGCCCGGCCAGGCGTTACCTGCTCGTTGGGCAGGGCATTCAGAACCGGGATATTTTCGCATGGAGGGTTTTTGACCTGAGAACCAGTAAATTACTCCATACTGAGGCTATGCCCTCGTACTTTGCTTACAGGGGTTGGGGCGCATGCGATGCCACACCACTTATAGATCCGTTGACAACGGGTTTCTTCTGGCCATCGGAATCCGGAATACTATACCGCGGTTACCTAAGGGACAAAATGCTTGACTCCGTGGAACAGTACAGGTATATGATAAAAGCACACCCGAAAGTCGGAACCGAATCGAGTCCGTCTGCTTTCGGTTACCTTGGTTATATAACTGATAATTCAGGTAATATCTTGTGCATAGATCTCAGGTCAATGAAAACAAGGTGGTATTTTTTCAATACCGACGACACTGATGGTTCTCCTGTAGTCGCAATCAGGGATAGCATTCCATACATATATGTGGGTCATGAGGTCGACCTCCAGGGAAACAAGGGAGAAGCCCATATCCGCAAACTCAACGGTATGACAGGGAAGCCGGAATGGACTTATACAACTGACTGCTATTCGCTTACGAAGCCAAGGACAGACAACGGTGGAATGCTCTGCACACCGGTTGCCGGTGTAAAAAATGGCAGCGGGCTTATATGGACAATCTTCTCCAGGACAACCGCCTATGGAGGGGGATCATTCGTCTGCCTTAATGATTCTGACGGCAGTTTAAGGTACGAGATCAAATTAAAGGCCTATTCCTGGGTTTCTCCGATAGCACTTTACGACAGGGATGGAAACCCTTATATATATTTCAGTGATGTTGTGGGGAATATATTCCTGATTGATGGCCTTACAGGGGAAATCATTTATAAGAGGAATCTCAATTACATATTTGAGTCTTCGCCTGTGGCAGTTGGGAACAGGATAATTCAACCGGCAAGGGGAAACAGGATACTGAGCTTTACTATTAAATAGCTGCGGGTAATCCGCCTGATTAGTCGAACGACTGACCAGATCTCGATGCAATCTCCACAATTCTTTCGTATCCGACAGCATCAAGGTCATTAAAGAAGAAGTTGACAGGGTCGACCTTTTCACCGTTTATCTCAACTTCATAATGAAGGTGTGGTGCAAGAGATGCCCCTGTGCTGCCGACAAAACCTATTACCTCACCCCTTTTCACCTTCTGGCCAACCCTCACATTAAAACGGTCGAGATGGGCATAAAGCGTCTTATATCCGAATCCGTGATTTACGATTATATGATTGCCATAACCTCTTTTCGAATAAACAAGACTTTCAATAACGCCATCACCTGTAACATATATATCGGTACCCTGGGGAGCCGTGAAATCTATCCCATAATGAAATTTCACAATCTTATAGATAGGATGCACCCTTAGTCCCCATCCTGATGCTGTCCTCGTCAGATCCTTGTTTGAAATCGGCTGGATAGCTGGCAGACAGCTGAGCATCTCCTCCTTGCTATTAGCCATCGCGATCAGATCGTCGAATGACTTTGACTGAATATACAACTTCCTCCTTATAGCATCGAGTTTCCTTGCTGTCTTGATTACCAGGTCTGAATTATCGAAGCCTTCCATCTCCTTGTACCTGTTCACACCTCCTATCCCACCGTCGCGCAGAGATGCCGGTATTGGTTCAGCTTCAAAAATTGTCCGGTACAGGTTATCATCGGTCTCCTTAAGATGGCCGAGTATCTTGTCCACATTATCCATCTCCTTATTAATCAAAGCATACTGCATTGTTAGCTGCTCTATTTCACGTTTAAGCATTTTCTCTTTCGGAGAATCAAAAAATGCAGCAAGGATTACGCCATAAATAAGTGCTACAATCAGCGAGCCAACAAGATATGCAAGTCCCCTGAGGAGTATATCCCTGAAGCCCAGCCGTATTTTGTCGAAACTGAGCGATTCGGGGTTAAACTTATATCTCGATTTTGGCATAATGCCGCAAAGATAAGAAATTTGAAAGGGATTGGGATAGCAGTCAGGGTGAATTCTACCTGAACTTAGTCCTTGAACTCAGGGCTGTGATCATCTGCAGATATTCGTCATGGGTAAGGTCATCAGCAAAGAATGACAAAGGATTCTGATGTTCACCGAAGAGATCGACCTGGTAATGAAGGTGCGGACCTGAAGAAGTACCAGAGTTACCACTCAGACCAAGAATATCTCCCCTCTTTACTGTCATGCCCTCAGCAACATTTATTTTACTAAGGTGACCATAAATTGACTGGAAGCCGTAGCCATGATCTATAATAACATGATACCCGAAACCATTATCGCGCCACCCGGCCATAATAACCTTTCCGCTACCGGTAGCATAAACTTCTGTTCCGTAAGGGCAGCTGAAATCCTGGCCGAAATGCCATTTGGGAACACCCCACACAGGGTGCACTTCCCTTAATTTTATTCCGTCGCCCCTCGGGTAAGAGACATCAACCGGGCATATCCACGGTATGTGCTCAAACTCTTTAATCCATTCATCACGCTTTTCAGATACGGCTTTATATGATTCTTCCTGGACTTTGGCCATATTTTCGAGCATATCCATTTTTGAATGGGCTGCTATAACAGTGGAGCCGTTTGTAAGGTTACTGAATTCACCATACCTGTCAACACCACCATAAGCAGGGTTCCTGTATGAGGAAGGGATTGTGTCCATATTCAGGATCGGCCGATACCTCCTGTCATCAGACTGCTGAAGGTAACGTACGGTTTTATAGGCATCATTCATTTTCCTGTCGAGCATTGAAAAATCGAGCTTTATATGTTCGATCTGCTGCTCGAGCAGTTTTTCTTCTGGTGAGCCAAACCTGTTTTCAACAAATGTGAGTATCCCGTAGGAAACAATAAATGAGCCTGCAAGCCACAGAAAAACTCTCAGGAATTTCTGCTTCCAATGCAACTTCACAACCTTGAACTGGAGGTCGTGATGATCAAATAGATATTTCCTACTAATAAATCCCAAAGGCCGGTAAGTTCAGTTTTTTAAAAGGCTCGTCGACAAATCTAAAGAAATAAATTAATTTTACAAACCCAAAATTCAAGTTATTTGACTAATACTATGGTAATTATTATGAATGCCAACGAACTAAGGCAGAGATTTTTTGACTTTTTCAGATCAAAGGAACACGAGATAGTGGCTTCGGCAAGCATGGTTGTAAAGGATGACCCCACCCTGATGTTCACGAACGCCGGTATGAACCAGTTTAAGGACATATTTCTTGGTAACCAGCCAATTAAAATAAAAAGAATAGCAAATTCCCAGAAATGTCTTAGAGTTTCAGGAAAACACAATGACCTGGAAGAGGTGGGCCACGATACCTACCATCATACAATGTTCGAGATGCTTGGCAACTGGTCATTCGGTGATTATTTTAAAAAGGAAGCAATATCCTGGGCATGGGAGTTCCTCACAAAAGAACTTTCACTCCCTGCCGATCGCCTCTATGCAACAATATTTGAAGGGAACGCTGATGAGAAGGTCCCGAAAGATTCAGAAGCACAGGAATACTGGGAAAAATGTTTCCCCGATAGTAAAAACAGGATACTTGAATTCTCGAAGAAGGACAACTTCTGGGAGATGGGAGAGACAGGCCCCTGCGGACCATGCTCTGAAATACATATCGACCTGAGGGAGGAGTCCGAAAGGAAAAAAGTGCCCGGCCATCAGCTTGTAAACAAAGGACACCCTCTTGTAATTGAGATATGGAACCTTGTTTTCATCCAGTATAACCGCAAGGCAAACGGCACACTAGAAATGCTGCCAGCAAAACATGTTGATACCGGTATGGGCTTCGAACGCCTCTGCATGGCCGTTCAGAACAAGAAATCAAATTACGACACCGATATCTTCCAGTCAATAATTTCAGAGATATCAGCCCTAACAGGCAAGGCTTACGGGAAAAATGAAAAATGGGATGTGGCAATGAGGGTAATCGCCGACCATCTCAGGGCAGTCTCCTTCTCAATAGCTGATGGTCTTCTCCCGTCAAACAACAAAGCCGGATACGTTATCAGGAGGATACTCAGAAGAGCCGTAAGATATGGCTTCAACAACCTCGATAAGCAGGTTCCCTTTATACATAAACTTGTTCCTGTCCTTGTGAAATCAATGGGTGACAACTTTGCAGAACTGAAGAAATCAGAAGACCATATTGCAAGGGTTATAGCAGAAGAGGAAACAGCCTTCCTTAAAACCCTGGATAAAGGGATGAAAATACTCGACAGGAGGATAGCTGAACTTAAATCTGAAAAGAAAGAGATCCTTGAGGGTTCTGTTGCCTTTGAACTTTATGACACCTACGGTTTCCCGGTAGACCTTACACAGCTTATCCTGAGGGAGAACAACATGACTCTCGACCTCCAGGGCTTCGAGGAGGCAATGAAAAGCCAGAAAGAAAGATCAAGGGAAGATGCAAGCATGGAAGCCGGCGACTGGCACATTGTAAAGGAAACCGAAAAAACTGTCTTTACCGGTTATACAAAAACAGAAGACGATATCCATATATCAAAGTACAGGAAAGTAAAGATCAAGGGCAAGGAAGTGTGCCAGCTTGTATTTGACAGAACTCCATTCTATGCAGAATCCGGAGGTCAGGTCGGTGATACGGGTCACATAAGCAACGATTCTGAAAAAATAAGGATCACTGACACTGTTAAGGAAAATAACCTTGTTATACATATTGCAGACAGGCTTCCGCAAATTATAAACAAGCCCTTCAGGGCTGTTGTCGATAGTGTGAAGAGGCAGCTGACTGCAAATAATCATACAGCAACCCACCTTTTACACCATGCATTGAGGGAAGTTCTCGGGTCAACTGTCGAACAGAAAGGTTCACTTGTGAACAACGAAAGACTGAGGTTCGATTTCAGCCATTTTGCAAAACTTTCAAAGGAAGAGATTGAAAAAGTTGAAGGAATAGTTAACTCACTGATAAGAAGAAATATTAACAGCAACATAACCGAGAATGTTCCTTTTGAAAAAGCGAAGTCAATGGGTGCCATGGCCCTCTTTGGTGAGAAATATGGTGACCATGTGAGAGTTGTCGGATTCGGTGAATCCGTTGAACTCTGCGGAGGAACACATGTTTCAGCCACGGGTAATATTGGAATTTTCAAGATAGTATCTGAAAGTGCAATTGCATCAGGTATAAGAAGGATTGAAGCCGTTACCGGTCCTGCAGCTGAAGAATACCTTAACGGCTTTATCAGTTCAGCCGAAGAGATTGCCTCCATGCTTAATCTTAAAAGTGCTTCAGGAATTACAGAGAATGTCGGTAAGCTTGTAAGCGAAAACGCAAATCTCAGGAAATCAATAGAAAAGTTCAGAGCTCAGGCTGCGACTTACATAAGGAAAGAACTCGAATCAAAAGCATTAAAAATGAACGGGTTCAGCCTGCTTGCCGGTGTGATCGAAGCTGACTCGGCCGAAATGCTGAAGGTGATAGCCGGGCAGGTCAGAAACTCATCTGACAACACAGTTCTTGTTGCCGGTGCGGAAATAGATGGCAAAGCAAACCTGGTTGTGATGGTCTCAGACAGTCTTGTAAATAATAAAAAGCTGAATGCCGTCACGATTCTAAAGGAGATAGCGCCCAGGATTGAAGGAGGAGGTGGTGGTCAGCCATTCCTTGCAACGGCCGGAGGTAAGAAACCATCAGCCCTGAGGGAAGCAATAGATGAAGCAGAAAAGATCTTAAGGAAAGTCTGACTATAACCGCGAATTACCGGGAACCATGACTTCAAAAAACATAATATACCTTTTACTGATCACATTTGCTACCGCATTAATAAACGGCTGTGTATCACAACCATGCCTCGACAATACGGTTTCGGCCGTAAATGTCACATTTTACAAAACCGGCGGGCTTGCATTCACAGCTGACAGTGTGACTCTTTACGGGTTGGATCGCGACACAAGCAAGATATATGACAAGGCAACAAAACTGGCAAAGATCAGTTTCCCTCTTGACCTGTCAGCAGATTCATGCTCGTATTTTTTGAAGGTGAATAATGTTGCTGATACGATTACTTTATACTATAACAGCTATCCGCATCTTGTAACAAAAGAATGCGGATTTACTTACTTCAGTGTACTTGAGGACAGCATAAATCATAAGGTTGATTCAATTGACTACCAGGTGAGAAATAAATATGTAACCACTGCCAATGAAGAGAATATACGCATATTCTATTAGCCTGGTCCTGTTGCTTAGCTGCAATGCTCTCCTGGCCCAGGACAGCATACCGGCACCAAGGAACATAAAAATCGGCTTTGACCTGTATGGCCCAATTTATTACAGCTATGACAGGAACAACCAGAGCATTGAAGGCTGGCTTTCAGTGGATATAGATACCGGCAGGTCGGTTGTAATAGAGGCTGGACACCTGGACTATCTATATTCACAGTACAACTACGATTATAAAAATAAAGGTGTATTTATCAGGGCCGGAATGGACTTTAACCTGCTGAAACCCGAGACAGCCATCGGAAAATATTATGCAGGCATAGGGCTGAGATATGGATTAAGCATCTTCAGGTCGCAGGTACCTTACCTGAAGTACAGTAACTACTGGGGAACTGTTTCTTCCTCCGTTCCTCAAAATACTTACTCTGCACATTTTCTTGAAGTCACACCCGGAATACGGACAGAATTGTTCAGGCATGTGGAAATAGGCTGGTCTGTAAGACTGAGGTTCCTTGTCTATTCTTCCACGGGAAAGGATTTAAAAGCGGTCTATATACCGGGCTTTGGAAACGGAACCAAAGTAGTAAGCCCCGGGATAAATTACTATATCGTATTCAGCATTCCATATAAGAAGTAGTCGTGCCGGTCGTGCATGTCTTGCCAGTCTTGCCAGTCTTGCAGGTCGTGCAGGTCTTGCAGGTCGTGCAGGTCTTGCAGGTCGTGCTGGTCGTGCTGGTCGTGCAGTCTTATACCCTCTTATATGAACCTCTGAGTGACTCTGTGCACCTCTGTGTAACTCAGTGTAAGTTCTTACAGCCTTTTACCTTCCGCCTTCCGCCTTCCTACTGAACATCCACAACCCTATGAACGTCAGAAAGCCGTTAAGCAGAAGCAGTTCAAAACCGAACTTATAGCCGTTGAACAATTCAACTGAATACCTGCTCAGCAACCAGCAGGCTGCAGGTGAAAGTATGGCGATGAAGGGTGTAACGCTGTCTTTCACAAGCCTCTTCGTAAAAAGGCCGAAAGAATAGAGCCCCAGCAAAGGTCCATATGTGTAACCCGCTATCGTAAAAAGCTTGTCTATTACAGCCCTGTCATTGAGTGCCCTGAATATGAGGATACAGATAAAGAATACAAGTGCAATCGAAATATGAACAAGGTACCTGATCCTGGTTCGCTTCTTTTCGTCAATTCCGCTCCTCTTATCCAGCGAAAGAAAATCAATGCTGAACGAAGTGGTGAGAGAAGTCAGTGCACCGTCTGCACTCGGGAATGCCGCTGAGATAAGTCCAATAATGAATACTATTCCCGCAACGGGGCTCAGGTATTTAATTGCAATTGTTGGAAATACTTCATCGGAGGCTGTTGTCGCAACACCTTTCTGAGCCGCATAAACCATAAGAATTGCTCCCAGGAAAAGGAACATCAGGTTTACGAACATAAGTATACCGCTGAAGGTAAACATATTCTTTTGCGCCTCTTTTATATTCCTGCAGCTCAGGTTCTTTTGCATCATCTCCTGGTCGAGGCCAGTCATAACTATTGTAATGAACATACCGCTCAGGAACTGCTTTATAAAAAACCTTTCGTGATGCCAGTCTGTAATAAACATTTTTGTATAGCCATCTGCCTTTATAAGACTTATAAGCTGACCTACGGGCTTGCCAAGATCCCTGCTAATGTAAATTATGGATAGCACAACAGCCAGGAGCATGAAGGTGGTCTGAAGGGTATCGGTCCAGACTATTGTCCTGATACCACCTTTGAATGTATATAATATTATAAGTGCTATGAAAGAAAGAACAGTAATCCAGAAAGGTATATGCCAGGCATCAAAGACAAAAACCTGGAGTACATTAATTACAAGGAACATCCTCAGTGAAGCTCCGAGAGTGCGTGAAAGAATAAAAAATCCTGCTCCTGTCTTATATGACCAGAATCCGAAACGCTGGTCGAGATAGGAATAAATAGATGTGAGTTTCAGCCTGTAGTAAAGCGGGAGCAACACAAGGGCAATTACAAAATAACCGAAAAGATACCCGAGTACTACAACCATGTAACTGAACTGGGTCGACTGAACCCACCCGGGTACTGACATGAAGGTCACCCCTGAGAGTGATGCCCCTATCATGCCGTAGGCAACGACGAACCACGGGGAGACTTTGTTTCCGAGGAAAAATGAATGGCTGTCAGCTTTTCTTGCCGTAAGCCAGGTAACGAAAAAAAGAAGCAGCGTATAAGCTCCGAATATTGAAAGTATCAGGACTGGTGACATTACCACGGATTATTTATGCAAGAATAACAAAAAGAAATCACTCAAAAAATTCACCGGCGGAATTATTTAAAGGAGATAATTGGATTAATTTTGCTGAAAAGAAAGTGAATGGCTTACAGTGAATTTCCTTCAAAGCTTCTTGAAGAGGCTGTCAGTGAGTTTGCTTCCCTGCCGGGGATCGGAAGGAAGACTGCATTCAGGCTTGTTATGAACCTCCTGAGGAGGGATCCTGAAGAGGTGAAACGATTTGGCGAAACCGTTGCAAAACTTCACTCAGAGATACATTATTGTATCAGATGCCATAACATATCGGATTCTGAGGTCTGCACTATCTGCAATGACAAGCTCAGAGACAGCACACAGGTTTGTGTTGTTGAAAATATCCAGGATGTTGTGGCTATTGAAAATACGAGACAATACAGGGGTTATTACCATGTTCTTGGAGGTATAATATCGCCTGTTGACGGCATAGGGCCTTCTGACCTGAAAATAGATTCCCTCGAGAAAAAGGTTGCCGAAGGCGGGATCTCTGAAGTTATATTTGCCCTTAGTACAACAATGGAGGGTGACACAACAAACTATTACCTGTTCAGGAGGCTTAATAAATTTGATGTTAAACTATCGGTACTTTCAAGAGGTGTTGCTATAGGTGATGAGCTGGAATACACTGATGAGATAACCCTTGGAAGATCGATAATGAACAGGACCCCTTTCTCATCCCCTGTATGACCTGCTACTATCTGAAAATCTCTCTCAAATGATAAGCTCAATAGACAACTTCCTCTCCCGCTCGGCTAAAGGGATGAAACGTTCCGCAATAAGGGAGATACTCAAGCTACTGCAGAAACCAGGGATGATCTCCTTTGCCGGTGGCCTCCCCTCGCCTGAGACTTTTCCGGTTGAGGAACTTAAGGCTATTGCTGTGGAAGTCCTTGAAAAGGATGGTCAGGCTGCACTTCAATACAGTACTACTGAAGGTGATCCATTGCTGAGAAAGTTGCTCGCAGAAAGACATACAAGGCAGGGCCTGAACCTGACTGCTGAAAATATTATTATTACGACAGGTTCGCAGCAGGCACTCGACCTTATTGGAAGGATTTTTATTGACCAGGATGATCATGTGCTCTGCGGTCTTCCTTCCTACCTTGGAGGGATAAATGCCTTCCAGACCTATGGGGCAAGGATGAAAGGCATTCCGCTGGATGACCAGGGCATGATACCTGCCGAACTTGAAAAAAGCGTCCTTACACTCAAATCACTGGGGCGAAAGGTAAAGTTCATTTATATAATCCCTGATTTCCAGAACCCTGCAGGGATTACTGTCCCCGAATCAAGAAGGATCGAAATAATAGAGATTGCCGAAAAATATGATCTCCTTATTGTTGAAGACAGTCCATACAGGGAGATCCGTTTTGAAGGTGAGGCACAGCCAATGATGTACAGTCTCGACAGGTACGGAAGGGTTATAACCCTATGTACCTTTTCCAAGATATTTGCCCCTGGCTTCAGGGTGGGCTGGATAATTGCCAACCCCCTTGTACTCGACAGGATTGTTATGGCTAAACAGACAGCCGACCTGTGTACTTCAGCCTTTATGCAGAAGATTCTTGCAGGCTATATTCAGAAAGGGCTGCTTGAAAAGAATCTCCCGGCAACAATAGCTCTATACCGTGAGCGAAGGGACCATATGCTGTTGTGTCTTAAAAAACACATGCCGGAGGGTGTTAAGTGGACCGAACCTCATGGAGGGCTCTTCCTTTTCGTGACACTTCCCCGAGGACTCGACGCAGGTGAAATACTAAGGAAGGCGATAGAAAACAACGTTGCATTTGTTGACGGGGCTACCTTCTTCTGCAACGACTCGGGTCATAATACAATGAGGATTAATTTCTCGTACTCCACACATGAAGAGATAAACAGGGGAATTGAAAGGCTTTCATCAGTCATTTCATCGGAAATAAATAAAAAATGACCCGATGGATCTGTCGGTAATAATTGTCAGCTATAATGTAAGCCCTTATCTCAAAAGGTGCCTTGAATCGCTTGTAAAGGCTTCTGAAGGCATTTCATCTGAAACAATTGTAATTGATAACAACTCATCGGACGATTCCTGCGAAATGGTTCGGAGTAATTTTCCCGGTGTGAAGCTTATAGTAAACGAAAAGAACATAGGATTCTCGGCCGCCTGCAACCAGGGTATTAAAGTGTCAGCCGGAGACTTTATCCTGCTGCTTAATCCTGACACTTTACCTGAAGAAGCGAGCCTTGTAAAATGTGTAGGTTTCATGCAAAGCCACGTTGAAGCAGGGGCGCTTGGTGCCAGGCTTGAGAATGGCAGGGGAAAGTTCCTACCTGAATCAAAAAGAGCCCTGCCGACTCCCCGTGCAGCATTTTTCAGGCTGTCGGGGATATCCACACTCTTCCCACACTCGGGATACTTCAACAGGTACTATCTTGGTGACCTGGATGAGATGGAAACTAATGTTGTAGAGGTACTGACAGGAGCTTTCATGATGATAAGAAGGAAGGTAATCGAAACAACCGGGCTTCTGGATGAGGATTATTTCATGTACGGCGAGGATATAGATATGAGCATGAGGATAATGAAATCAGGATTTAAAAATTACTATTTCCCTGAAGTCACAATAGTTCATTTTAAAGGTAAAAGCACAGCCGGAAGGTCCCTTGTAAGCATTATCCACTTTTACAGGGCAATGCTGATCTTCCTCGGAAAGCATTTCAGGTCAGAATACAAACCTTATATTTTTCCAATAAGGATTGCAATATACATTGCTGCAGCTCTTTCCCTGTTAAGAAGAATGATCACAATTCCATTTACTGTTTTCTTCTCACCAGGGCGCAAGGAAAATCGTTAACCGGGAATCAAACAAACTTTCCCGTTCTTTGTTATTGAATTAGAAAACAGTCAATAACCAAAAGTTAATTACCAGATGTCGAGGATTAATATTGTTCTGCCGGCGATGGGCGAAGGGGTGATCGAAGCTACGATAAATAAGTGGCTTGTTGGTGTGGGTTCAGTTATAAAGGAGGACGACCCAATAGTTGAAGTTGCAACTGACAAGGTTGACTCAGAGGTGCCTTCACCAGCATCAGGAACGATAGTTGAGATACTTGCTGAAGAAGGAAAGGTAAGCAAGATAGGATCAGTTATTGCTGTAATTGAGAACAATAAGGAATATAAACCTGCAGAACCTGCGAAAGTCGAAGCCGAGATAAAGAAGGTAAGGGAGGTCACCGAAGTTCTGAAAAAAGAGGAAAAGGCTATCGAATCGGTTTCCAAAGAGATGAAAAGCAGGACCCCTTCCGGTAAATTCATCTCCCCGCTTGTAAGAAGCATTGCATCGGCAGAAGGTATCTCATACCAGGAACTGGATAAACTCCAGGGAACAGGGATGGATGGCAGGATTACTAAAGATGACATCCTGGCACTTCTAAATAATAAACGGTCAGAGGCGGAAGAAACTGCGAGGAAAGCATCTGAAAATGCACAGCAGGAAAAAGCTGTAAAACAACCTGTACAGGCAATGTCAGGTGACGAGGTTATTGAAATGGACAGGGTGAGAAAGCTGATTGCCGAGCATATGGTTATGTCTAAACGCGTTTCTCCCCATGTTACTTCATATATTGATGTGGATGTCACAAAGCTTGTGCTCTGGAGAAATAGTGTGAAGGACAAATTCCAGGCCAGGGAAGGTCAGAAACTTACACTTACCCCGATATTCATTGATGCTACGGCTAAGGCTATAAGCGATCACCCGATGCTGAACGTATCGGTTGATGGAACGAAAATAATCCTGAAGAAAAACATCAATATCGGAATGGCTACGGCATTACCTGACGGGAACCTGATAGTACCGGTTATCAGGAATGCGAATGAGAAAAGCCTCACAGGCCTTGCAAGGGCTGTAAACGATCTCGCTGAAAGAGCAAGGTCGAACAAGCTTAAACCAGACGAAATAACAGGCGGAACATTTACTATAACAAATTTCGGAACATACAATAACCTTGCCGGTTCACCTATAATAAACCAGCCACAGGTTGCCATACTCGGAACCGGGGCAATAAGGAAAACACCCGCTGTGATTGAAACACCGGAAGGGGATGTGATAGCAATACGCCACATAATGATATTGTCGCTTTCATACGACCACAGGGTAGTTGACGGGGCTCTTGCAGGTAAATTCCTGGGGCGACTGAAAGATATTCTCGAGGATTATAAATCCGATATAATTTAGGAGCGGGTGCTTGTGGTATGTAATAAATTTAGCCACTGCTTTTAAATATTTTACAAAAAAATAGCCTTGTTTAATAAAAAGAGAGTGAGCATACTCTCCTTTTTATTTTATTTCCCCTATATTAGTGTTTTGAGTAATGAAACCGTTATTTAAATGAAAAGGGTTCTGCTGATATTTTTTCTGATTGCCATAATTACGCCTAAATCTTTCGCTCAGTATGCCAAAGGGCAGATGAAGGAAGATTTTTACTGGGCTGAAACTTTTGTCCTTTACGAGGAGTACAGTGATGCTCTGACCACGTACCTCAGGCTCCTCAGGCTTGATCCGAAAAACGATAACTACCGTTACAGGATCGGACAATGCCTCATAAATATCACCGGGAGGAAGCAGGAGGCGGTCAGCTACCTCGAAGCTGCAGTTAAAAATATAAACCCCGATTATAAGGAAGGCAAATTCAAGGAAACAGGTGCCCCTTTCGATGCTTACTATTACCTCGCAAACGCATACAGGATCAATAATCAGCTCGACAAAGCAGTTGAAACCTACGAGATATTCAAGAAAAATCTCGACCCAAAAGTTTACGATACTGTCATAGTAAATCAGCAGATCGAATCCTGCAGAAATGCAAAGGAACTTATGAAAGTTCCTCTCTACATAAGAAAAATAAACCTTGGAGATACAATAAATACACAATATTCGGATTTGAATCCGGTAATCTCAGGCGACCAGAAAGTGCTCGTCTTTAACAGGCTGAATCCATTCCAGGAAGCACTTATGTATACAAGGAAGATTAACGGAAGATGGTCAGAACCACGAAACATTATCCCCGATCTGGGTCTGGGCTTTGAGGCAGGTAACTTTGCTACAAGTCTTTCAAACGATGGCCGTGAGCTTTATGTTTACAGGCGCGGTGAGGACTATGACGGTAATATTTTTGTCACAAAAAGGATAAGCGACGACAAATGGTCAAATCTTATAAGGCTCAATGATAATATAAACACCAAGTACTGGGAGTCTCATGCAACAGTTACGCATGATGGTAAAAAACTTTACTTCACATCAAACAGGAAAGATGCAATCGGAGGCCTCGATATCTATGTTTCTGAAAGGGATAGTGGTGATGCCTGGAAACCGGCAAAGAATCTCGGCCCTGTAATTAACACTGTCTACAATGAAGATACTCCCTTCCTGGGAAAAGATGATAAAACGCTTTTCTTCAGTTCACGGGGTCATTTCAATATAGGTGGTTACGACATTTTCTATTCAACCTTCATGGATAACGGGCAGTGGTCTGTCCCTCTTAATGTTGGATATCCCCTCAACACAACTGATGAAGATCTTTTCTTCGATCCGATTAATGATGGCTACCAGGCCTACTATGCAATTATGGACCCGGAAGGATACGGAGAATCAGATATATACAGGATTGAAATCTTTTCAAAGGATCATCCAAGAAAATTCTTTGTAAGGGGACTCGTCCAGGTCAAAGACCTGATGGCTATGTTTGGAGACAGTATTAAGGTGAGTACTTTCGACCAGGAAAATCCTGATTCAAAGGTGATTGTCTACACCAATCCACTTACAGGCGAATACAGGTTTGAGCTGCCACAGGGTAAATATACTATTACCTACCAGGCTAAGGGGGGTGACCTTATTACGAAGAACTTCGAATTACCATTGGATAATCCCTCAGACAGCTTTGTTCTTCCAAACACAACCCTGCCAAAAAGTGACTTCACTGCCGACCTGAATGTTGGCGACAAGAAGAATATCTCCGTTGTGAAGGGAGATACTATACTGTTCCCTCTAAAGGTTGAGAAGAACTCCATCCTTGAAGTCCAGCACTGGCTTGGAGACTCGCTCCTGTATACCGAAAAATTCGTAATTAACGACACAAGCTTCGTATACAAGGCAGTACCTCGAGACGGGAATAACAGGCTGGTCTTTAAACTGACTGACAAGTACAGCAATACAACAACTGCTGAAATTAATATCTCAAGGAAGAAATTTGAACCTGACCAGACTGTTGTACGACCTGAATACAGCCATGTAATTGCGAGGAAACAGATAAATGCATTTATTGATCTCCTCAAAAAAAGGTCTGACTATGACCTTAATAAGATCATCGATAAGCGTGACCTGCAAAAACAGAGATTTGCAAATGTTGACGATATAATATCCTACCTGAAGGAACAAGCTCTAAAGAAAAATGTTGATCCAAAACTTTTTGAGCAGGCACCACTTAAGGTTGCCGTAATGGATAATGTTCTGAGCCAGGCAGCAGTAAATCTTGTATTAGCATCAGTAGACTGCCAGCTCAAGGAGATTTTGAAGAACCTGAACATCTATGATGCCGGCCTTAAAACCTGGACGGATCTCCAGAAATATGTTGCGGAAAAAACAACAGGTAAAATAACCCCTGAGGAAATGAACAGGATCGCAGCAGACATTCTTTCAGGCATTGATCCATCAATTTATACAGTAAGACAGAAGCTGACAACCTACAGTAACAATATTGAAAAAGGCTCAATACTGAGAGATGCAATTGCATCTGCTGATACAAAGAAAATACCAGCAGCAGGGGCATGGTTGCGTGAAGTCATTGACAGGCTTTACAAGACCGGGCTTGCCGAGAAAGATTTAGCCCTGATGCTTACCACAGTGACCTCCGTTCCCGGAACGAGTGGTGCTGACTACCTGTCTCAACTCGAGGGTTATTCAGAGGAACCTTTTGTTTCCCAGCTTAAGCTTACTGATCCGGAAAGGAATAAACTGAAATGGGCTTATAATGTTGACCTCTACCTGCTTAAAAACAGGAATACAGGAAAATTCCAGTCTGAGGCAATGTTCAAGGCTATCGCCAGGCTGATTACCTGCAGGGATCTGCCTGAGGGATCACTAAAACCACAGGTAATACCGGGAGAAGGCGGTAACCTCATTATTCTCTGGGTCTTCCTGGGAGCAGCATTCATCTTCTTCATTTTTATCTTCTGGAAACGTAGAAAAAAAGACAAAAAAGAATAAGCGAAAATAAATCTTGAAAGGGTGTCAGAAAGGCACCCTTTCGTTTTTGGTATACCCGGAAGAAAATGTGGCTTTTTTTTTATAAATTTGTTTAAAACAAAAGGAAATGAGCAAAAGAGCTGCTTTACTGTTTCTTACGGTCATCATATCGTCAAACCTCTGCGCCCAGGAAGAAAAAACACTGCAGGATTCATTCCTTGAATCTGAATATTTTTTCATGTATGGCGATTACGCCGATGCACTTCCCGGATACCTCAAGATCTACGAAAAAATGCCTCAGAACGCAAATGTAGCTTACAGGATCGGGGTGTGCTACCTGAATCTCAGCGGACAGAAAAACCTTGCCCCTGAATACCTTGAAACAGCCTGCCTGAAATTATCATCCCGTCATAAGGATGGGACTATCTCACAGGTTACAGCGCCTTATGATGCACTTTACCAGCTTGGAGTGGCTTACAGGGTCAACTACCAGTTTGACAAGGCAAAAGAGGCTTTTTCAAAATACAAAGAAACGCTCCTGCCGGATGATAATGAGAACATTGACTTCATAGTCCATGAGATATCAACCTGCGATAATGCGAAGAAGCTCATTGAAAAACCTGTGGATTTTACAAGCACGAACATGGGAGAAATGTTCAATGATGAAACAGATAACTATAACCCTGTAATTTCCGGAGATGGAAAGACAATTATCTTCATGAATTCAATGAAGTTCTACGAAGCAATAATGTTCACAACACTGGCTGAAGGTAAATGGACAAAACCAGTCAACATAACTCCCGATCTCCAGGTTGAGGGATCAGTTTTTGTCTCCTGCCTGAGCCCCGATGGAAAAACGATGCTGCTGTCTATGGGAGATAATTACAGCAGTGATATATTTTCCTCATCATTTGATGGTAAAAAATGGTCGAAGGTCGTGAAGCTTGGCAAGAATGTAAATACAAAATACTGGGAATCCCACGGTTATATTAGTGACGACGGCAACTGGCTCGTCTTTGCATCAGACAGACCAGGTGGCCTGGGCGGTCTGGATATCTATATTGCACGAAAGGAAAACGGTGACTGGGGTATTGCTGTTAATATCGGGCCTGAGATAAACTCAACTCTTAACGAAGACAGACCCTTCCTTATAAATGGCTCGAAAACACTTTTCTTTGCCTCACAGGATCACGAGAGCATGGGAGGATATGACATTTTCAGGTCAGATAAAAAGCCCAACGGACTCTGGGATAAGCCTGAAAACCTTGGCTACCCAGTTAACACACCTGATGACAATATTTTCTTTATGCCCGTTAATAAAGGTCGGAGCGGTTACCAGTCAATGTATAAAGAAGGTGATGGATTTGGCCGCCAGGATATATACAGGATTGATCTCAAATAATTTTGGGGCCTGAGAACGATTCTGAATCTATTTTATTATATTTGTCTAAATGGTTGGAATCAGGTCGAAGATATTCCTCTGCGGGTTACAGTTTTTGACTCTGATCTTCTTATCGGCAGGGGTCAAAGCCCAGTCAGCAAAAGAGGTTAAAGATCTTTTTGCTCAGGCTGAATCATATTACCTTTATGAACAATATGATCTCGCTAACCCAATCTACCTTACAATCGCATCATTTCAACCCGACAATTACAATATCAAGTATAAAATCGGTAACTGCTACCTTAACATCAGCGATGAAAAATCAAAAGCGATTGAATTCCTTGAAGCTGCTGTAAAGAATGCAAGTTATGATTCCAAAACAGAATCAATAAAAGAAAAAAGGGCTCCACTGGATGTTTATTTCTCACTTGCCAGGGCATATATGATCAATAACGACCTGGAGAAGGCGATCAGCACACTTGAGATGTTCAGGAAGCTTGCAAATGAGGCCGCCACAAAAGGTGGCAAGATGAAAAACATCGAGTTCGTCGACCAGCAGTTACAGGCATGCAAGAACGCGATAGAACTTAAATCACACCCTGTAAAGATCAATAAAGTTAAACTCCCGTCCGAATTCAGCCAGGGTTCAGTTAACGATTTCCCTGCAATTAGTTTTGATGGCAATACAATAGCTTATACAGAGAGAAGAGGTATCTCAAATGCGATATTCTATTCAAAGAAGGAAAGGGGCAAGTGGCAGACACCTGTTGAAATAACCTATGAAATCAATTGCGGGGAAGACTGTTCAACCTGCTCACTCAATAGCGACGGTACAGAGCTGTTCCTTTACAAGGAAGACAACCTCGATGGCAACATCTACTCAACAAAATACAAGGACGGGAAATGGAGTAATATAAAGAAACTTAACCCGAATATAAATACTAAGTTTTTTGAATCGCATGCAAGCATCTCATCAGACGGGAAAAAACTCTACTTCACAAGCAACAGGGGCGATGCCGATGCTCTCGATCTGAACATTTATGTATCTGAAAAAGATGTTACAGGCGACTGGGGTCCGGCAACAAAGCTTCCTGATGTTGTCAATACAAGATTCAACGAAGACACCCCATTTATAACACGTGATGATTCAGTACTGTACTTCTCTTCAGAAGGACATTATTCAATGGGCGGATATGATATTTTCAGGAGCGTTTGTCATAAAGGACAATGGACAAAACCCGAAAATGTGGGCTATCCCATTAACTCAACAGACGACGATAAATTCTATTCTCCGCTTAACGATGGCCTTAATGCCTATTATTCAATGCCAACCGATTATAAGAAAAAAGAAATATTCTATATCGGCGTCGGTGTATCAGCCGTAGACGTTTTCTTCAATATAAAGGGTAGTATCTCACTTAACGATTCAACCCAGAAGCCTGATGAAAGCTACAAGATATTCCTTACCGACCAGGCATCGGGTGACACAATTAATACCGGATTCCCCACAAAGGATTCAGGTCTCTACAAATTCGTTGTTAAACCAGGCGCTTACAGGTTGCAATATACTGGCATCAACTATATTTCAAAAATCATAGATACTACACTCACAGAGGAGATGCTTACTCCGGACATTCTTCTTAATGTCATTCTTGAAAAAATCCCGAAACCAATAGCATACGAAAAAGTTGACCTTACAAAGGCCCCTTCTGTTACAAATATTGACAGTTCAATACTTGTCAGGAACCTTAAGGTAAACGATGTCTCTGACGCCAATGTGACAGATGCCGACGTACTTTATTATACCGTACAGGTAATGGCTCTGCATCGTCCGGTCGATGTCAGCTACTTCAGGTACATAACCGATATGAAGGTAATGTATAATGATGCTGACAAATTTTACAGGTACACAACCGGCACCTTCAAAACAAGGGAGGAAGCGGCTGCCAGGAGAGCTGAATTGTTGAAAAAAGGATACCCGGAAGAAATCTTCATCAAGAAAGTATCCAAACAATGACCATTACCGGAAGAAGGATTTTATACCTGCTTTTTATCCTCCTGTTACCTTCTACATTACTTCCCCAGTCTATTGAGAACAAGGACTATATCCGCCTGGTACAGGAAGCTGACCAGTTTTTTTATTTTGCAGAAGATTATGAATCGGCAGCCCAGGCATTTAAAAGACTGCTTGATCAGTATCCTGATAATTGCAACCTTAAGGCAAAACTCGGTATATGCTACCTGAATGTTGATGGGAAAAGCCTTGAAGCGCTTCGCCTGCTGCAGGAGGCAACTGCAAATGTTGTTACATCAGATAACAGCTATCTTGAATATGGTAAAGTCGCTCCACTCGATACCTGGTTTTACCTTGCCCATGCCTACCACATAAACGACAGTCTCGAAAAGGCGATCACAATGTACAGGATCGCCCGTAACAAGATAAGTTCTTCGGAGGCCTTCAGGTCTGAATACATCGACAACCAGATAAGTGCCTGCCAGTTCGCAATGGAGGAAGAAAAGAACAAAACAAAAACATCATCCACCCTATTTACTGAATGGCTGAAAGACTATCCAGGCGCCACAAATCCTGTAGTGTCTGCAAATGATTCTGTCTTCCTTTTTACAGTACGGGATAACAATACAAATCATATATACTGCTCCTACAGGAAAAAAGAGTGGCAGAAACCTGAAGATATAAGCAGTGAGTTGCAGGGCTTCGACAGGCTCTGGACAAATTCGGTTACTTCAGATGGCAGTTTTCTTGTGCTTTACATGGATGACGGAGCCGACGGCAACCTTTATTACAGTAAAAGAACAGGCACAAAATGGTCAAGGGTAAGAAAGTTCGGTAAGACTATCAATACAAAGTATTGGGAAGCTCATGGTTTCATCACTCCTGACGGGACAAGGCTCTACTTCTCAAGCAACCGTGACGATGGTGAAGGTGAACTTGATATCTGGTATGCCGACCTGCTCGACGACGGTTCGTGGAGTAAAGCTGTAAATCTCGGGAAAAGAATAAACACCCAATACAACGAAAATACCCCGTTCTTCTCCCCTTCCGGCAATATTCTGCTCTTTGCATCTGAGGGACATAAAGTGATGGGCGGATATGACATTTTCATGTCTACATATCTTAATGGAACATGGAGTGAGCCTATCGGACTCCCGCCACCTTATAACAGTACCTCCAATAACAGTTTTTTCTTATTGGCTTCAAACGGGAAAGGATACATAACAAGCCTTGTTGATCCATCGACTGGAATAAGAAATATTTATGATTTACAACCCGATGAGAAGAAAGATGAAACAGTTACTGCAAGCGGAAGTATTGATCTCCAGGATGGCATGACAGTAATTCCGTCTTTTGTGAATATTGAAGTCCGAAAATCTGACAGTACAAAATGGGAGAAACTGCCTGTACTTGATAACGGGAACTTTAGTTTTGCTGCACTGAAGGGCAATTACAAACTGCACATCAGCTACAGGGGCTATAAAACTGATACAATTAACCTTTCGATACCAGAGACCTATACCGGCACAAAACTCTCACTGAGTTCAACACTTGTTCCGGATAAAGTATCAAAAGGTGATTTTCTTGCAATACGGAGCCTCCTTTTTGATTATAACAGCTATACTCTTACAGAAAGATCTGTCCAGGACCTTGCAAAAATAAGCGCGGTTCTCGGGAAATTCCCAGGACTGAAAATTGAAGTCACAGGATATACAGACGATCGCGGCGATGCTTCATATAACCTGAAACTTGCAGCTATGAGAGCGGATGCTGTAATAAAGTACCTTACAGGGCACGGGATCGATAGCAGCAGGTTTTTCAGCAAGGCGGCAGGAGCTTCCGGTTTTGTTGCTCTTAACTCAAATCCCGACGGAAGCGACAATCCTGAAGGCAGGCAGTTAAACAGGAGGGTCACCCTTGGCATAATTAACCCGCAGACAGGCATATCTATAAGAATGGAGTCTTTTACCCCCAAGGGACTGAGGCATCCATATTCGAAAAAATACAGTATTGTTCTGCTTAAATCGAAGGAGAAATTCTTCCCCGATTATTTTGCTGATTTCAGTATGAACGAACTTCTGTTCGTGAGACCGGTTCTGAAAGACTCCTTGTATTTCTATGTACTTGGTGAATTCTCGGATATGCCGGATGCAGAGAAATACCTCGATTATGCAAGAAAAAAAGGGTTTAACGAAGGTTATATTACAGATCAGTATGATCTTGCAGGAGAATCAAGGCAACTGGGTGCAAACCCGGGTCATATGAATATACGTAAGGAGCCTGGTGTTTATACTATACAGGTTAGGGCATCCGTAAAGCAAATAAAACTTTCAGAGTTTAACGGGCTCAATGGTATAAAAGAAGTTAAAGGAAAGGACGTTTATTACCGCTATATTTACGGTGAGTATGAGGGATTCTCAAAAGCACGCGAAGCACTGGACCAGGTTCACAGGGCAGGATACCATGAGGCATTTATTAAGGAATTTACCCTGCTCCTGAGTCAGTAGTAAAAAATATAGGCTATGAAATGTAAGGAAATAGGCCTGAGGGCAATCGAACCGGAAGATCTTGAACTGCTTTATACCTGGGAAAACGACAGCAGGTACTGGACCCTCAGTAATACAGTCTCCCCGTTTTCGAGGTACACGCTCAAAAGATACATCGAAAACTCACATAAAAGCATCTATGAAGCCGGTCAGCAGAGAATGATGATCGACCACCTGAAATCAGGAGTCACAATCGGGACCATCGACATATTCGATTTTGATCCCTTCCATAACCGGGCTGGGATAGGAATACTTATAGGCGACGAGTCGTTCAGGAGAAAAGGTTATGCATCTATGGCACTTTCGTGCCTGGTGGACTATTGTTTCAGCACTCTCCAGTTGCACCAATTATACTGCAACATACTCTCAAACAACAGGGAAAGTATCGAACTCTTCACAAAACAAGGTTTTTCACTTATCGGAATCAAAAAAGAATGGGTTAAAACCGGGGATGTTTTCCTTGATGAACAGATGTTCCAGCTTATCCGTAAAGACTGACTATCTTAATCCAGAAGCAAGAAGACCACAGGCGGCAGAAATATCAGCACCCCTTGATTTTCTCATAGAAACCGATACACCGGACAGGTGCAGCTGTTCAAGAAAGTATCTTATCCTGTTCAAATCTGAAGACTGGTTTGCATCACCGGGAAGCGGGTGATATGGAAGGATGTTGATCCTTATCCTTGAACCGGTTACAAGTTCTTTAAGTTTATCCAGGTGAGCCTCGGTATCATTGATATCCTTCATCATAACATAAGCTATACTGAAGCGTCTCTTCCGGGAAGGCGGAAGTTTCTTCATAAGACTTATTATCTCACCTGCCGGGTATGACTTCTCCGCCGGAACCTGCTCTGCCCTCTCATTTGGAAAGGGGGAAAAGAGACTTAGTGTAAGGTTGCACGAAGTTCCCAGTATATACTGTTCAACCCTGTCCCTGATACCCACTGTCGAAACAGTTACATGCGAAGGGCTTAATGCCAGCCCCCACCCGGAAGTAAGTATACTGCAGGAAGCAAGAACCTCATCGAAGTTATCAAGTGGCTCTCCCATTCCCATGAAAACCACATGTGTTATTGATTGCCAGCCTGGTACGGACAGTACCTGGCCAATGATTTCTGACGCACGCAGGCTACCGGCAAACTTCATCCTGCCTGTAAGGCAGAAACGACAACCCATCCGGCATCCCGATTGTACCGAGACGCATAATGTCGTTCTTTTGCCGTCGGGAATAAGTACCGATTCAAAGGGTCGTCCATCATGTCCGTTGAAAAGAAACTTCATTGAGCCGTCAGCAGAACATGATTTATTGACAGGGGTCATTAAACCTGTCTCAAAGTAATTGCCAAGGAATGCCCTTACCCGAACCGGGAGATTAATCATCGTTGAGAAATCATGGATTCCCCTCCTGTAGAAATTTGTAATTATTCTCTCGGCATATACGGACCCAATGGTGTTTTCTTCCAGTATCACCGAAAGCTTATCGGGAGTAATGCCTGCAAACAGTTCTTTCATTAAGTTTTTGAATCTGCATTTAATAGTGCAAATGTATCCAAAGGTCATTACATATTTGCTAAATTAGAACATTCATCCTGGTCACTGCAGAGACAGGCTAAACTGTTTACCAATCCGCGGACGATGAAAAAGTGGAAATCGCTATACATATATTATATATCGGGCACAGGTAATGCAAGGATGTCTTGCGATTGGATTGCAGACGAAGCACGGAAATCCGGGATTGATACTGTGGTACAGAAAATAGACAGGCTTGAGGGAATCATATTTCCTGAACCATCTCCTGATCTCCTTATAGGATTTGCCTTCCCGACCCACGGTTTTAACGCAGCTCCTATCATGCTCAAATTCATGGCGGGTTTCCCTGCAAAGCTTTGCAATAATATCTTCCTGCTGAATACAAGGGCAGGGATGAAAATGTCGAAACTCTTTACACCGGGGTTAAGTGGGCTTGCACTTATCCTTCCTGCCTTTATGCTCAGAATGAAAGGATATAAATGCATTGGGTACAGGCCTGTTGATATGCCATCAAACTGGATACCCCTTCACCCAGGTATAAAACATAAGGTAATCGATTCAATATTCACAAGATGTGAAGCTGTAGTACGAAAATTTGCCATAAGGACAATTAATGGTGAGAAAACATGGAATGGCTTATACACTATTCCTGTTGACCTGGTGATAAGTCCGCTTGCTTTTGGTTATTATGTCGCCGGGAGGTTCTTTCTTTCAAAGACTTTCATTGCGAATAACAATTGCAACCTCTGCCTGAAGTGTGTTAAGGAATGTCCTACTGCATCCATAAAGATTGTAAATAATAAGCCTTACTGGAAACTTAGCTGTGAGAGCTGCATGAGATGCCTGAATATGTGCCCCGAGAGGGCTATTGAGGCAGCACATGGTATGGCTATCGGGTTCTATTTCCTTATAATCCTGTTGAATACAAAACTAGCCTTATTAATATCGGACTTGTCCGGGCTGCCTGATAAATCCGGGCTGCTCAAAATTACGAGCTCTGTTACCAGTCTCATTCTCACTGTATTTGTACCAGCCTTCGCCTATTTTGTCATCCATTATGCGATCGGACTGAAGCCCGTCAACGGACTGTTCAGGTGGACCTCACTAACCACTTTCAGATTCTGGAGAAGGTACAGGGCTGGCATGTCAAATGGAAAAAAATAAGTTTATTAAAACACAGCAAAGGAAATATTAACTAATCCTGACAATTCATTTGAATTTTAATTTCACACCAAATATTTCTTTTAAAACATTTTATTATTTTTGATAGCCCTTTTTTGAGGATCTGCATCTGCGTTCCGAATTTGATTGTCTGCCCTAACATGGAGACTAAGAAGTCAAGCAATACTGCATCAAAGAAAACTGTGCTTCTGGTAGAAGACCACAAGTATAACCTGCTTGTCCTGAAAAAAATGCTTGAAAGATTTAATATAAATGTCATTCAGGCAGAGAACGGGAAGATAGCAGTTGAAATATGCAACACTCCGCAGGTCATTGATCTTGTGCTCATGGACCTCAAAATGCCTGTTATGGATGGCTACCACGCGATGGTAGAGATAAAGAAAGTACGTCCGAAGATCAAAATAATTGCCGAGACAGCCTATGCCCTGGCAGGTGACGACAGGAAGATTCTTTCAGCTGGCTTTGATGATTACCTTCCAAAACCCATTACAAAGGAGAGCCTTGAAGAGATCCTTAAGAAACATCTTTTCTGATCTTATTGTAACCGGCAATCTTATCCTCCCTCTAAAAACCTCAGAGAAATGAAATATCTTTCACTACTGCTAATATGCACCACCATGTCGGCAATTAATTGTTCAGGTCCGCAGGTTAAGAGTGCAAAAAACAATGAAATTATGAATACTGATTCCAGCTCCGGTTATCTCAATACAGTAAGTTTCCTTAAGAAACATACAAGGATTATAGAACTTAAACGTGGAAAATCAGCTGTAGCCCTGGCTCCCGACTGGCAGGGAAGGATAATGACAAGCAGCCAGGATGTAGATAATGGATTCAGTTTCGGCTGGGTTAACAAAAAACTTATTGAATCCGGAAAACTGCTCCAGCATATCAACGCTTTCGGAGGGGAAGAACGTTTATGGCTGGGACCCGAAGGTGGTCAGTTTTCTATATATTTCCCTGCAGGAAAGGAATTTGTTTATGACAACTGGCAGGTACCTGCATTTTTAGATACAGCTCCATGGGACATAATTTCTGCTTCTGACACAGCAGCAAGTTTTAAAACTGCACTGAGCCTGAAGAACTACAGCGGCACCAGTTTCGATTTCAGGATAGACCGGACAGTAAGCATACTTGATAACGGCCAGCTTATATCGGCAACCGGTGTTGACGCTCAGGGTCTCGACTGGGTGGCCTACAAATCGGTTAATACTATAACAAATACCGGCAAGGCAGCATGGAAAAAAGAATCCGGGCTTCTCTCAATCTGGATGCTTGGAATGTTTACCCCTTCACCATCAGTAGTTGTGGTTGTACCTTTTAAAGAAGGGGATGAAAAAAGCCTTGGCCTGAAAGTCAACGATAATTATTTCGGTAAAATAGCCGGGGACAGGCTGAAAGTATCAGGTAGCCATATTTTCTTCAGGGCCGACGGGAAAAGCAGGGGGAAAATAGGAATACCTCCTCTAAGGACAGCAGGTGTAATGGGTAGCTTTGATTCTGAACAGAATATCCTCACACTGCTGGTCTGCAAACTTCCTGAAGGAATAACCGACTATGTAAACTCGGCATGGGAGATTCAGAAAAACCCTTATTCAGGCGACGCATTCAACTCATATAACGACGGGCCCCTGGCCGATGGTTCCCAGATGGGACCATTCTATGAACTTGAGACCTCATCCCCTGCCCTGTCACCTCAGCCAGGTGAAAGCATGACACACAGCCAGGTAACGATTCATCTTACCGGCAACAGGGAATTGCTTGATAAGGTTGCCTGGAAAACACTTGGAGTTAGCTTAAATGAAATTTCCGGAGCATTTAAATAGTCAGGACCGAAACATATAATCAGTCCTGACTATCCAAAATATGCAAAAGGCATTATGCTCTTTTGACTTTTACCTTAGTCCGCCACCCTTGCAACCTGGCTCCTCGCTAAAATTGCCATTCAGGCAATTTATTAACGCTCGGCCCTCTTTTGCCTTTTACCTTTTACCTTTATAAAAGTCCCCTGCTCTTGAGCAACGGCTCAATCTTCGGATCCCTTCCGCGGAAATCCCTGAAGAGTTGCATGGCGTCCATGATACCGTTGCGCTGGAGTATATTCTTCCTGTATGAATTTGCTGTGGTCCTGTCGAAGATGCCTTTTTCAACGAAGGCATCAAAGGCGTCGTTGTCAAGAACAGCAGCCCATATGTAGCTGTAGTATCCCGAGTCATATTCGCCCACCATATGCAGAAAATATGTACTGCGGTATCTTGAGACTATCTCAGGTATCAGGCCGATCTTTGTAAAATAATCCTTCTCAAATTTCTGAACATCAACATTTGCAGGTGCTTCCTGTGTATGATATGCCATATCAAGAAGTGCTGCCGCGAGATATTCTACAGTTACAAAACCCTGGTTAAAATAACCGCTGTTCTGTATTTTCTTAATCAATGCATCAGGAATTATCTCATTGGTCTTATAATGTTTTGCATACATCTTAAGAACTTCCGGTTCTGTGCACCAGTGCTCCATAAGCTGTGAAGGTAATTCAACAAAATCCCATGCGTAATATGTAAGGTTATAGGTTGGTTTATTGAAGAGTGCATCGATTGCGTGTCCAAATTCATGGAAAAGTGTTGATGCTTCATCAAGGCTTAGCAATGCAGGGGTATCACCTGTTGGTCCGGCAAAATTAAAAACAGTTGTTATTACAGGGGTTATTTCCCTGCCGTTCTCAATATGATGCGACCTGAGGGTCAGGCACCAAGCACCCTGCTGTTTGCCCGGGCGGGTAAAGAAATCCATATAAAGAACACCAAGGTGAATTCCATTTGTATCTTTCACTTCGAAAGCCTGTGCATCAGGATGGGGAACCGGCGCATCTTTCAGGGCTTCAAATGTGATCCCGAAAAGCTTGTTTGCAACGGCGAAAGCACCTTCCCTTACATTCTCAAGTTTGAAATATGGTCTGAGTTCATTATCATCCAGATCATATTTCTGCTTCCTTAGTTTCTCAGAGTAGTACCACCAGTCTGATGCTTCAAGCTTGAATTTTCCACCTTCCTTTGCAACAATTTTCTGCATCTCATCTCTTTCTTTCTTCGCTACCGGGAGAGCTTTATCCCAGAGGCTCATAAGAAGCTTATCAACATTATCCGGATTCTTTGCCATCCTGGGCTCGAGAACAAGGGATGAATGATTCTTGTAACCAAGAAGCTTTGCCCTTTCAGCTCTCAGCCTGACTATATCGGAAAGTACCTTGTTATTGTCTTTATCATTACCATTGTTACCTCTCATTATATAGGCGTTGTACAGCTCATGTCTCTTTTCCCTGTTCTGTGAATAGGTAAGGAATGGGAATATGCTTGGCCTTTTTGTTGTGAAAGCCCATTTGCCTTCGAAGCCGGCACTTTTTGCTTCATTTGCAGCCGCAGCAATTACAGATTCAGGCAGGCCCTTCAGATCTTTCTTATCTGTGATATAATACCTGTAGTCGCCTGTCTCGTCAAGAACATCCTGGTTAAATTTCACAACAAGAACAGAAAGCCGCTTGTTAAGCGACTTTAATGAATCCTGGTCGGCTTTATTCAGGTTGGCCCCGTTCCTTATGAATGACATGTAGAGGTTATCAAGGATGAATTTCTGCTCGGCAGTCAGATTGAAATCAGCCTGGTGTTCCCATACTGATTTAATCCTTTCGAAAAGCTTCGGGTTAAGGTTGATCTCATCCCTGAAAGCTGCAAGGGCAGGTGTGATTTTCATCTCGAGATCCTGCAGCGTATCATTTGTATTAGCCTGGGTCTGTGAATAAAAGACCTGGCTCACCCTGTCGAGCAGCGCACCCGACCTGTCAAGAGCTTCAATTGTATTTGCGAAAGTCGGAGCATCCTTTACAGAAAGCAGCTGATCGAGTTCTTTTCTCTTTTCGGCCATACCTTTTTCAAATGCAGGCATATAATGTGCTGCATGCACCTTATCAAAGGGAGGTACACCAAAAGGAGTATTGTATTCAGTGAAGAATGGATTTGATGTATCAATCTTAGGCTCGTTGCTGCATGATGTTAAAATCGCTCCGGCCATGATGCTGATAACAAGTAATTGGAACAGGTTTTTCACGGTATATATTATTAATTATACATATTATTGAAGGCTACCAATATAGATAATTTTTAATACGAAAAAGTGGACAAAAGACACATTTAATTCTTAACTTTAAGTGTGCTAAAAGGCCCGCTCTGCGGGTAAATATGTCTGCTATGAAAAATACGCTGTGTTTCGTAATCGGGTTGCTATTGTCTGTTTTTAACATGCCAGTAGCAACGTGCCAGACAGTGATGCTGTCTGATGACTTCTCAGGTTTTACAACCGGATCCCACACAACACCATCAACAAGTGATGCGTCGGCCATTCTTGACAGTCGCATGAAAACGCCGGGATGGCATGGCAGCCTGATTTATTCAGCCGGAGGTGAAATCAAGATCGGCACTGCCTCACTTACCGGGTGGATCGAGACACCTCCGCTTGACCTTACCGACTCCACCCTGTTTTTTACGATTTCATTCGACATTGCAAGGTGGACAAATGATGCGAGTACTGTCCGCTTGTCACTAAACAGTACACCCCTGGGAGATGTACTTTCTCCTGCTGACACGTTTACAAGGATTGAGATACAGGCGGGATGGTCAGCGACTACTGTCCATTTAAAGCTACAGGGTCTTACAAAGCGATTCTACCTTGATAACTTCTCAGTTGTATCAGGTGTAGTCACATCTTCTGCTATTTTGCAGGAAAATAAAAAAGCCAAAGTCTGGCCTGTTCCTGCACAGGATGTTATACACATCAGTGGTGGGAAAGCATACAAAACACTCAGGATAATTGACTTATCGGGAATGGAAAGGATTTCTGAAAGGGCTGTTTTGTCTGAGGAACAAGCTATTGAAATTTCTGATTTCACTCCCGGAGTATATTTTATTTTGCTCAAGGGTGAGATGCGCCTCACGGTCGTGAAATTCATAAAACGGTGAAGACCCGCCATAACATCGGGTATAATCAACTATTCCGATAAACATTACAAAGTTTTTCGGGCCGGGGTTTTCAAACCGTTCAATTTATATATCTTTGCGCCCTGTACGGGGAGAGATGCCAGAGCGGTCGAATGGGGCGGTCTCGAAAACCGTTGTTCCGCTATCGCGGGACCGGGGGTTCGAATCCCCCTCTCTCCGCAATCGCAAAACAGACCGTCGTGCCGGAGGCACGGCGGTTTTGTTTTTATGAAGATCCGACCGGGCTTGCCCGGAGGAGGATCTGAAATAAAAACAAAATACCCCGCTCTGCGGGGTCTGTTTTGCGATTGCATGGATCCCCCGCCGGGATCACCGAAGGTAATCCCTGGGGTTCACGAACTCACCCCCGTATCCCACGAACTCACCCCCGGCCCCTCTCTAAACCTTAGAGAGGGGTGATCTGGAATGATTTCTCAGCGGGGTCTGTTTTGCGATTGCATGGATCCCCCGCCGGGATCACCGAAGGTAATCCCTGGGGTTCACCCTATCCTCACCGATGTCATTGTAAGAGAACCCATCACAGCCCTGTCATTAAAAAATTCAAGCGGCTCGTTTTCTTCCTTTAGTGCAAGTATATATAAAAGCGGGAGGAAATGTTCGGGAGTCGGGATTGCCAGATCAAAAGCCCTGCCCTGTGATCTGAACCCGATGAGTGATTTATGATCTCCGTCAAGGATCAGCTGTTTCACTTTCTTATCTGCCTCAAGAGCCCAGTCAAAACCAAACTCGGGAACATCAACTTTCGACCAGTCTACCAGGCGGAGATTGTGAACAATATTTCCGCTTCCTATAATAAGGATCCCCTTCCTCCTAAGGAATGAGAGCTCCTTGGCGAGATCGTAGTGTGCCTGGGAAGGTTTTGTATAATCGAGGCTCATCTGTATCACGGGAATGTCAGCAGCAGGGTACATTCTGTGAAGCACGCTCCAGCTTCCATGATCGAGTCCCCAGTTAAAATCCTGGCCAAGCACGGTACTTTTTATATTTGCAATAGTATCCTTTGCAAGGCCCGGGTTGCCGGGAGCTGGGTATTCAATCTCATAAAGGCTACGGGGAAATCCCCCGAAATCGTGAATTGTAGCGGGCCATTCCATGGCTGTTACATGACTGCCTTTTGTCTCCCAGTGAGCTGAAACACATAATATTGCCTCAGGTCTGGGGATTGCAGCAGACATCTTTCTCCAACCATCCACAAACTCATTCTCCTCGATGGCGTTCATGGGACTTCCATGCCCTACAAAGAGCAGTGGCATTAATGCTTTGTCACTTCCCATTGTCAGATCTTCTTGTGTGTGCCGTCACAATATGGTTTATTGCCCGACTGTTTACATCCGCACAGGTAAGCATCTCCTGACGATCCTGCTGTAAACACAACCGGTGTAAAAGGAGTTGTCTTGTGCGAACCATCACAATAGGGCTGGTTCTTGCTTTGCCCGCATGCACACCATGCATACTTTTTGCCTTCTTCAAGCTTTACCACATAAGGGGCTTTCTGAGCTGCTTTGGGTTCCATTTTCTTTAGATTTTAAAGTTTTGTTTATTCTTAAAACATCAAAAAACCTTTATTGTTTCCACATGAAGAACTGAGTTATAAAATTATGAAATTCATTGCAGCCAAATGGCAGCTTGCCGGTTGATTTTACTCAAAAAAACTTAACTTGTATCCCGAATCATAAAAATACTGACAATGGAATACCGTAAGCTTGGAAGAACAGGGTGGAACGTAAGTGAGATCGGGTATGGGATGTGGGGAATGGCCGGCTGGACAGGCTCTGATGATGAAGAGTCATTCAGATCGCTGCATAAAGCAGTCAAGATGGGATGCAATTTTTTTGATACAGCCTGGGGCTACGGCCGGGGAAAGAGCGAAGCTATGCTCGGAGAGCTTGTAAGGTCTTACCCGGATAAAATACTTTTTACAGCAACCAAAATCCCACCCAAAAATTTCAAATGGCCAAGCCGGAGGGAATATTCTTCTGATGATTGTTTTCCACCCGATCATATCCAGGAATATGTTGAAAGCAGCCTTAAAAATGCGGGCATCAGCCACTTCGATCTCATGCAATTCCATACCTGGGAAGATAACTGGCTAAATGACGACAGGCTGATGAAAAAGATGTCGGACCTCAAAAGCCAGGGACTATTTAAGGCAATTGGAATCAGCCTTAACAGGTGGGAGCCCTGGAATGGTGTCAAAGCTGTCAGAAGCGGGCTGATAGATTCTGTACAGGTCATATATAATATATTCGATCAGAACCCTGAGGATGAGCTGTTCCCTGCATGCCGCGAAATGAATGTAGGGGTCATTGCCAGGGTGCCTTTTGATGAAGGTACACTCACCGGCACTCTTACAAAAGACTCCAGGTGGCCTGAAGGTGACTGGAGAAACACCTATTTTGTGAAGGAGAACCTGCTCTCCAGCGTGGCTCATGCCGACAAGCTTAAACCCCTGGTACCGGAAGGAATGACAATGGCAGAAATGGCATTGAGATTCATACTGGAAGAACCAACGGTTTCAACTATAATTCCGGGAATGAGGAAACTGTCTCATACAGAAAACAATCTCAGAAGCAGCGATGGTAAAATAATGAACCATATGCTTCTTTTAGAACTTAAGAAGCACCGCTGGGACAGGAAACCTAACGAATGGTCACAATAAATCCTTAACTATAATTGAATTTCAAATGAAACCTATTCTTAAGACACTGGTTGTCGCAATTATTGTTGCACTTGTATTCTCCTGTTCATCCGGTAATAAGGTAAAACCAGTCACTGTACCCGGTTTATGGCTTGAAGAGATGACGATAGCAAAACTGCAGGATGGATATACTTCAGGGAAATGGACTGTGCACCAGGTTGTTAAGGATTACCTCGACAGGATAGAGGCAATTGACAGGAATGGTGTGAAATTGAACTCGGTAATAATTTTAAATCCTGACGCACTTTCGATAGCGGATGAAGCTGACAAGAGCATGGTTGCAGGAAATAAGAGAGGGCCATTGTTCGGAATTCCGGTGCTTCTAAAGGACAATATTGACACCCATGACAAGATGCCCAATACTGCAGGTTCACGTGCATTAAAGGAAAACTTTCCTTCAAAAGACAGCTATGTGGCACGTAAACTGAGGGAAGCAGGTGCAATTATAATTGGAAAAACTAACCTCAGTGAATGGGCGAACTTCAGGTGTTCAACATCATCAAGCGGATGGAGTGCATTAGGCGGACAAACTCATAACCCTTACATTATTGACAGGAACCCATGTGGTTCAAGTTCAGGTTCCGGTGCCGCTGTCTCAGCAAATCTCTGCATGATTGCCATTGGAACTGAAACTGACGGATCTATTGTATGCCCCTCAAATAATAACGGTATTGTCGGTATCAAACCAACAGTAGGACTCCTTAGCAGGACTGGTATAATACCTATTTCTTTCAACCAGGACACACCTGGTCCCATGGGCAGGTGCGTGGCAGATGTTGCTGCCGCTCTCGGATCGATGACGGGAATCGATTCAACTGACAGTAAAACACTTGCTTCAGCAGGAAAATGCCTTAATGATTACACACAGTTCCTTAAAATTGACGGGCTGAAAGGTAAAAGGATTGGTTTGCTTCGCAGCGATATGGGCTTCTCTACAAAAGTAGATACGGTAATGATGGAAGTGGTCAGGTTACTGAAGAAAGAAGGTGCAGAAGTAATTGATGTTGAAGGACCAAAAACCAGCATTGGTGCAGAATCCTACCTGGTGTTGCTATATGAGTTCAAAGACGGTATTAATAAATACCTGGCAGGCGCACCTGCAGCAGTTGCATCAAGGAACCTTAAAGACCTGATTGAATTCAATAAGAAGGATTCAGTAGAACTTCTTTATTTCGATCAGAAAATTTTCGAGCTTGCTGAAATGAAAGGGGATCTTAATACGCCAGAGTATATTGCCGCACTAAAAAAGATTACACATGTTACGCGTGATGAAGGTATTGATAAGCTTATTGCTGAATTTAAGCTTGATGCCCTTATATCACCAACCGGATCACAGGCCTGGAAAACAGATCTTTCGCTCGGAGACCATTTTGTTGGTGGAAACTCTTCCCTTGCAGCTATTTCAGGATATCCTTCAATAACAGTCCCGGCAGGATTCATTGGTGAGCTACCCGTAGGAGTTTCATTCACAGGGAAAGCATGGAGCGAACCTGTCCTCATCGAAATGGCATATGCTTTTGAACAAGCTTCTAGGGTAAGAAAGACACCAAAATTCAGGCTTACTGACTGACACTCATCCTCAGCCAGTCAATGTCCTTCTTCATCGTTGTGCTGAAGATTTTTAGCTTTTCATTCATAGGTAAAGGTTTGCTGTTACCTTCAACTGGCAGATATTCAAAATGGACTGAAACTGGTCCGTTTAAACCAAGCTGCTGTGCAAGTGTAAAATATGTTTTAAAATCAACCACTCCTTCCCCGAGAGGAACACTTTCTGCCTCTGTCTTTCCGTTTTCTGTCCTCCACCTGAAATCTTTAATATCAGTGCATTTTATCCATGGTGCCATTAGTTTCAATCCATTGGGCCAGGAATTAAAACCTTCAACAACAGCATGGCGGACATCATACTGGCAACCAATGTATTGGGGATCGAAATCTTTCAGCATCTCATATATATCCCAGACTGAACTTCCTGCCATTGTCCCGGCATGATTCTGGTAGGCACCGTGAATATTGTATTTCCTGTTGAGCCTTTCAAGAAAGAAAAGGTCTTTCCTGTATTCTTCAATTGTACCCGCAATCCCTAGCTTTTCATCGTAATTAAGCCAACCCATCCTGTAATACTTAACTCCCAGTGATGCTGCAGTTCTGACAATTGTCTCAGCATACTGCTCATTTGCTCTCAGAATGGATGTTACGATCATTTCCACATCAAGACCTTTCTTCCTCGCAGAATTTACAGCCAGTGGAAGATCGCGTTCAGCATTTTCAGGAAGAACATTTCCACCAGGGCGGACAGTAAGATCTATACCACCTGCGCCGGTGGAAGCGATAAGATCTGCCATTTCATCGTAGGAAAGCCAGGTAAGTGATTTTGAAAAAATATGGATCTTACCTGTTAAACCTGACCTTAAGAAAAAGTCTTTAAGGGTAAGTCCATATAATGGCAAAGCCAGTCCTGCTGTTGCCAGGCTCGAAATAAAACTGCGCCTGTCGGTATTTGACATTTTCCGGAGTATTATTGCTGGGTCTGTTCCTCTACAACTTCAGAGGCGTTTTTCCTGTATTTCAGGATATTCAGGTACCTCAGGGCATTCTTGTTATTATAGTCTTCGTAAGATTTCTTTGCCCAGTCAATTGCTACGTCAAGGCTCCCATTTATCTCACTTATGATCGCCATATTATAAGCAGCCCTACCGGCAATCTTTGGTGAGTTGTTTGTAGTTTCCTTCAGCCATAGCTGTCCGGCTTCATCCCAGTTTCCTGTTCTTGCCTTGCGCATTGCCATTGAGAAATTATTTGTCCCCTTCACATAGTAATCCCTGTAAACCCTTACATAATACGGAAGTATCCTGCGTGCAAAAGCAATCCCTGCATTATTGCCAGCCTGTTTCACTGCCTCTTTGCGATCTATAAGAGCTGCAGCTGCAATTTGCGGCGTCAGTCCGGTTGAAGAAAAAGTCAGGTCACGGTTTATCATTATCTCATCAAGTATCAGCCTGCTCTGCGGGTCGTATATCCTCCACCCTGTTTTCACAAGTGTATACATATCAGCCTGCTGTTCGTACCCGGTAACTGCGCCAAGAAGTGTCTTGCCTGTGGATTTTCTTATCTGGTAGCTGACCTTTGTGTCTGTATCGAAAAGTTCAAGGGAGAACAGGGCATCAGTTTTATTTTCCTGGCATATTGAAGCGACAGATTCCCAGCTCAGGGGAGCAGGAAAAATACCTGAACCCGGGGAAACCACCCTGTCTGTCTGTATCATTTTAACCTCTGTGAACCTCTGATTATTACCAAGTTCACCAGTAAGTCCTGAAATTGATGCTGCAGTTCCTTCCGCATCAAGTTTTTTACCTTCCAGGGTAACTACTTTTTCAAGCGCATCAATTTTTTTTGTTGCATCGGAAGGTACCGATCTGTCAATTATACCAACATTCTTAATGTAAGACGGAAGTGTAACTGGAGCTGGTTCAAGAACATTTAGGTAAAGTTGCTGCATCTTGCATGATGTAAGCATTGCGGCAGCTATCAGAATAACTAGTGCTTTTTTCACGGCAAATCGATTTGAGTGTTTATACTTTATCAAATGTAGTCAAATTAAGAAACACACTTCTCCATTGCCACACGATATTAAGGACATTTTATTATCTTTATAATCTCTGTCTGGACAATATTTCTTAGTTTAGAAGTGCCTTTGTCTTAAACTGCTATGCGAAAAAATGGTGATACTCTGAATGACTACGTATTCGAGAACAACGAACCGTACAGGTCCCTATTTGAAAATGTGCATGACGGGATCTACCGCAGTACACCTGAAGGGAAGATCATTTCAGCCAATCCTTCACTCGTTAAGATGCTGGGCTATGAGTCGGAGGACGAACTGAGAAAACTGAATATCGCAAAAGATCTCTATTATTCCGATGACGAGAGGAACAGGTTTATCGGGCAGATAAATGAGAGTGGAAAGCTTAATGATGTTGAAATCCGGCTCAGGAGGAAAGACGGGTCGCAGATCACAGTGCTTGAAAACTCCATTGCTGTATATGACAAGAAAGGGAAACTACTCTTCTACGAGGGCACTCTTAAAGAAATTACGCGGGAGAAGAGTACAGAAGAAGCTCTTAAAGCGAGCGAAAGCAGGTACCATACACTGATAGAAACATTGCAGGACGGGTTGTCGCTTTTCGACCTTGGTGGCAAGCTTATATATTGTAACACACGTAAGAAGAAATTGCTCGGGTATGGAGAAGGTGATGAGATCATGAGCGTGAATGCTTTCGGCATGATACATCCGGATGACAGGAAAAAGGCTGACAATTTCTTCAGGAGCATATTGAAGAAAGGTTCAATACCTGTAGTCGAAATAAGGATACTGAGAAAAGATGGTTCCGATTTCTGGGCTGAGCTTAGCGCCTCGCTTCTTCTCGACCGCGAAGGCAAACCAGCCTATATAATGGATACAATGAAGGATATAACAGAGCGCAAGAGATCTGAAGAACAACTGATGATCCTAAAGAACTCTGTTGAAAATCATTATGATGGTGCATACTGGATGGATACAAACAATCGTATCGTCTATGTGAATGATGCCGCATGCCGGGCAACAGGTTACTCAAGGAACGAACTTACTGGTTGCGATATCAGCATGATAAATCCCCTCTCTACAAAGGAGGTTATGAAACTCGTATGGGATAAACTGAGAAAGGACGGGTCATTCACTGCTGAAGCAGTTCACAGGAGGAAAGACGGAACTCTTTTCCCGGTTGAAATTGTAACATCATACATCAATTTTGAAGGAAAGGAACTTGGATGCGGGTTTGCACGCGACATAAGTGACAGGAAGACTGCAGCTGAAGAAATGAGACTGAGGCTAGAGCAGATGCGGCAGATAATAGATCTTGTACCAAGCTATATTTTTGCAAAGGACATTGAAGGGCGCTTCCTCCTGGCAAATAAGGCGCTTGCTGAAGTTTTCGGCCTCTCGCCACAGGAAATACAGGGTAAAAGCGACAGCGACTACGGGGCTACAAGGGAGCAGATCAAGTGGTACAGGAAACATGACCTTGATGTAATTAAGAAAGGAAAACCGGTTTATATAGCTGAAGAACAGGTACTGCGAAAGGATGGTTCCCTGGGCTGGTTCCAGACTGTCAAAATACCCTACAGCCATCCGGGTTTTGAAAAACCGGCAATCCTTGGAGTTGCCACTGACATAACCGAAAGAAAACAGGTTGAAGATGAATTGCGAAAAAGTGAGAGCCGCTTCAGGAATCTCTTTGACCAGCATTCGGCGGTTATGCTTCTGGTTGACCCCGAAACTGAAAAAATTGTAGACGCTAACCAGGCAGCATCAAATTATTATGGTTACTCAATCACAAACCTGCGAAATATGCCTGTCTCTGATATCACCCGAGACAGCAGTGAGATGAGATCACAGCGAATAAACAAGGTTATAAGGAATACGACATCTACATTTGAGACAGTACACAGGCTGGCTGACGGTTCCCTCCGTGATGTGGAGGTTTTCATGGGAAAAGTAAATGTAGACAATAGAGACCACCTGTATTCTATAATTCACGATATTACAGAGAAAAAGAAGATATTAAGAGACCTTATTGTTGCGAAGGAAAGAGCCGAGGAAAGCGATAAGATAAAAACAGCCTTCCTTCATAATATATCCCACGAAATCAGGACACCAATGAATGCAATTGTGGGATTCTCTTCCCTTCTTGAATCACCAGGACTGCCGGATGATGCCAGGAAGCAGTATACCGATATTATCTTCCAGAGCAGCAACCATCTTCTTTCAATCATAAATGATATTGTCGATATTTCAAACATCGAGACAGGTCACATAAAAATTTCAAATAACAGGGTTAATGTAAATAACCTTGTAAGTGGTATATATGAACAATTCAGGATCATTGCAGCAAAGCATCACCTGAAGTTTTCTGTCAGCACCCCGGAGAATGAACCAGTGATCATCACTGATGAAACAAAACTCGTCCAGATTATCTCCAACCTGCTTAACAATTCATTCAAATTCACAAAAAAGGGAAAGGTTAGCTTGAGCTATTCAATAAAGGGAAGAATCCTGGAATTCGTTGTTTCAGATACAGGTCACGGCATCAAAAAAGGGGATCTCGAAAGAATTTTCGAACGGTTCTACCAGTCAGATAATACAACCAATAATAAAACAGAAGGAACGGGGCTCGGTTTATCCATCTGCAGAGCATATACCGAATTACTTGGCGGCACAATCCGGGCAGAATCTGTTTACGGCAAGGGATCTTCTTTCATATTTACAATACCTTACAGGAAAGCAACAAAAAGCAAAAAGGTAAAAAGAAAATGAGCAGGCTATTTGCTATAAGCGATATACATGGCTGCTTTGATACATTCTATGAACTGGTAGTAAACCATATCAGGCTTCAAAAATCTGATGAACTTGTACTTCTTGGAGATTATATCGACAGGGGAGAAAAGACAAGGGAGGTAATAGATTTCATACTCGACCTTGACAGATCAGGCTTCAGTGTTACATCCCTTGCAGGGAACCACGAATCTATGCTGTTACAATCACTTGAAGATCCTTCTGCTTTACCGCTTTGGTTAATCAACAGTGGCGATACGACACTTGAAAGTTTTAAAATCGACAAAATCAGCTTAATTGAAAATCGTTATCTGAGCTTCTTCAGGGATCTGAAATATTATCACAGCAGTGGCAACTTCCTTTTCGTGCATGCCGGGTTTAATGATCTTGCAGATGATCCTTTCAGTGACATCCATGGAATGATCTGGGAGACAAACCCGGTATATATGCATGAACTTTTAAAAAGCAGAATAATTATACATGGTCACCGGCCTAAAACTCCCGGGTACGTAAAAGAAATGCTCGCGAGCCGCTCAATGGTAATCCCGATTGATACCGGATGTGTATATACAAACAGGAGTGATCTTGGTTATCTTTCAGCTCTTGATGTTTTAAACATGAAACTGATATCAGTCAGAAATATTGAAAAAAGTTAAAATTCTTCAAATAATCCACTTATAACTTACCTTTACCTCAATAACCAGTAATCATAATACCTTTCATAATCATAACCATCCTGCTTCCATGAAACGTTCAATATTAATCCTTTTCCTGCTATTAAGTTCAGGTATAATAATCGCCCAGAGACCACATTTCAGTTTACAGGATACCCTGAGGGGGTCGATAACCCCGGAACGTTCCTGGTGGGATCTTACCTGGTACCATCTTGATATTAAAGTAAATCCCTCCGACAGTACTATAACAGGATCAAATACAATATCATACAAAATACTGCGAAGCAGTAATCTGATGCAGGTTGATCTTCAGCCACCACTTGCAATCACAGGTGCATACCAGGACGGTCAGAAACTTGAGATAAAGGACCTTGGCAACGCACACTTCATAAAACTAATTTCGCCCCAGTTACCTGGCACTGTAAGGTCAGTTCTGATAAATTACAGCGGTCACCCGAAGGTGGCGACAAGACCACCGTGGGAAGGCGGGATAACATGGACCAGGGACAAGAATGGCACTCCATGGATTGCCTCTTCATGCCAGGGAGCCGGAGCAAGTCTCTGGTGGCCATGCAAGGACCATATGTATGATGAACCCGACAGCATGCTTATAAGTGTTACTGTTCCGAACAACCTGACTGACGTCTCAAATGGAAGGTTAAGATCGGTTACTGAAAACAGGAAAGAAAAAACAAAAACTTTCAACTGGGTGGTTGTGAACCCGATTAACAATTATGGTGTCAACATTAACATAGGAGACTACGTAAATTTCTCTGAGAAGTTCAAGGGAGAAAAGGGGATGCTGGATTGCAGTTACTGGGTTCTTAAACAGGACCTCGAAAAGGCCAGGGTTCATTTCAAACAGGTTCCGAAAATGCTTGAAGCCTTTGAATACTGGTTCGGGCCATATCCATTCTATGAAGACAGCTATAAACTGGTCGAAGCTCCTTACCTTGGAATGGAACATCAGAGCTCTGTCACATACGGAAATGGCTTTCAGAACGGTTATTCGGGACATGACCTGAGTGGTACCGGCTGGGGTGACAAATGGGACTTTATTATTGTCCATGAGTCAGGACATGAATGGTTTGCAAATAATATCACATACAGGGATATTGCTGATATGTGGATACATGAAAGTTTCACCAACTACTCCGAAAGTCTTTATACCGAGTATTTCTATGGCAAGGAAGCCGGAAAGGAATATGTACGGGGTACAAGGAAAAATATACTTAATGACAGACCAATCACCGGGATTTATGATGTAAACAATGAGGGGTCGGGAGACATGTACTATAAGGGTGGAAACATGCTTAATACTCTGAGGAGAATTGTTAATGATGATGCAAAATGGAGGGAAATGCTGCGTGGCATCAACAAGGATTTTTACCACCAGGTAGTCGATGCAAACCAGGTTGAAAATTATGTTTCCGAAAAGACAGGCCTTGATCTCAGGACGTTTTTCGATCAATACCTTCACGACACAAGAATACCTGTATTTGAATATTATGTAAAAGGAAATGAACTCAATTTCAGGTGGAGCAACTGCGTAAGGGGATTCAATATGCCGCTTATAATAAAAGCCGGCGGTAAAGAGATGAAAATAAATCCGAAGAACTGGTGGTCAAAGCTTAGCCTGGATACACCAGATGCTTCTGTTGAAGTAGATCCGGACTTCTATGTTGCAGTAATGAATATTATGGGGAAGTAGCCCCGGGAGCCGGGGACCTGCAACTGTGCTATAAAAAGACGACTAACCTATTCTCTTGGTATACATCAGTTTATCGTCACCATCGTCATAATAATCCTTGATTGTAGCTTCGAGGGTATAACCTGCACTGTCGTAGAATGCACGGGTTGGAGCATAGTGTTCACGGCCTGAAGTTTCAGCAATAATTATCTTGCAACCCATTTTCCTTGCTTCTTCATAAGTCTTGTCGAGAAGTTTCTTACCGACACCTTTTCCCCTGAAATCGTGATGTGTCACTATCCAGTAAAGGTCAAAGCATGATTTTGTCATTTCAATATGTCCGAAGCATGAATAAGCTGCAGTCACACCGTCCACCTCGGCGAATACAAAGTGATATCCTGTTGATTCACCATCCCTGAGCCTTTCCTCAACAAGTTCAACGGCTACATCTGTTTCAAAATCATAAAAGAAACCGGTCGATTCAACAATCTCACGGATTCTCTGTATGTCCCTTTTTTCGGGTGTTGTTCTGAATGTTAGGTTCATATCTCAATTTTTTTCGAAATTATACTTAAAAATCTAATTCTGAAAAAGTTTTACTATAACGGTTTTAAGCCTGCAGCAACACGGGCAACTGTCTCTATTGCAATTGCAGCAAAAGCAGAGCCGTAATCAAGGTCAATATTCTCCATTGTATCGTGGGTATCGTGGTAACCCTGCCTGCTTATATCATAGTTTTCCATGAAAAGTACAACCGGGACCCCGGTATCTGAAAATATCTGCCCGTCGGTGTTGAAAATGGAACTATGAGGGTTATACTGGGTTCTTACCTCCCCGTGGATTGCCAGATGTTTTGCCGGATCGGGGATTTGTTTTTCGCCTGAGATCCTCTCACCGCGGCCAAGATGCATGCGTTCGGGCTTCCTGTTTAGTTCCGGCACAAGTTTATTCCAGATCATATTTGCTGTATGTGCCTGCCTTGCCAGCTGCAATGAGGCTTCGCTTTTGCCTGGAGATATCTGGAAGACATTATGATCATTATCCCTGTTATGTCCGATCATATCCATTACATAAACTCCAACGACTTTTGTGTCGGAAAGACTTATCTCCTCCCCGTCTGGTGTTCTTGCCTTTATGTTTTTTTCAATAAGGGTCCTGCAAAGGTTTCTTGCACCCATGCAATCTGACGGGAACTCCTCCCCTGTCAGATGGATAAGCCAGATGTCACGTTCAAGTTTTCCCTCTTTCGCCATCCTCAGGAAAATCGGAGCTGCAAGAAGCAGTGTTGTACTTGCAGAGTAATTATCATCAGCTCCATTTGCGGCAATCCTTGCTCCGCTACCTCCCCGGCTGGTTTCATAAACATCCTCCATGTAGGCAGTATCATAATGATCTCCGAATACCACTGCCTCTTTCCTGTTCTTCCCCGGGATAACAACAATTACATTTCTCTCGTAGAGGTCCCCCGACTGGTTGGCCATCCATCCTCCATACAATGCATATTCAAAATCAGTTTCCCATTTGAATGGGAGCTCCCCGCAGAATGCCTTGCCTTTCATGCCTGCTTCCTCAATTGCCCTGGTATGCCTGTTAAGGAAATAGTTGCCAAGGTATTCGATATCCCTGTTATTCTTTTTAACGACACTCCGTGTAACCTGGTCAGTTATTACATCGGCATTATCCTTATTTATAAACTCCCCGTGAGCAAGAAACTTTATATCATTCCACCATGCTTCCTCAAATTGCCTGTTAGCTGTATACTGGAAGGTTAACGGATCCGGCAATGCTTTTTCGTATGTTGGTTCAATAATGCTTTCAAGGTGTGCCCGCATCCTTGCAGCAGCTTCACTGCTTTGAGTATGCATTGGAAGTTCATCCAGCCATTGTTCCAGTGTCTTATGCTTTGAAAGATTCAGAAGTGTCTGTGCATATGAGCGTGGCAGCATTTTTCCTTCATGCATCCTGTGAGCCTCAAGCAGCGAGATAATATTTTTCGATGTCTGATGCTGGTAATGATCATGACCGTTCCTGAAATCGATAAGAGCCGACAGGTAGATTTCCCTCCTTTTTATCCTTGGCCATAATTCCACAGGTGATGTCATATGAACATCATTATCGTGGTAACAGGCGATATATCCGGTCGGGAAATCTGAAATAAACTCCGGCTCATCTGTGCCATGTTTTAGAAATCCTACAAGAGGCCTGTGCCAGTATATACTGTAATTACCAGTCCTCATCGGCGGGTAAAAGAACCTGTAACCAAAAAGCCCTCCCCCGAGTATTACTTTCTCTGATTCATAAATTTTCTTCCTGTCAGCCCTCGGGCCATTCAGAACCAGGCTGAAATTATGATCAAAAATATGACAGTTTCTCGCCATAGGCTTGTCGTACAGCCCGAGATGATCAGATTCTGTGCTGTAAAGAGCTTTTGCAATCTTGACTTTCTCTACAGATTCATTAAGCTCATCCTGGTACCTGTGTATTTTTTGCCACCTGTGAGTCCTGTGAAAGGTATTAAGTATGAGTTGCTCATTTATCTCTGGCTTTTCCTTATCGGGATGATGTTCATAAAACCATCCGGTCTGAGGAACACGCAGACTGCCAATCCCCCGGTTACGGGTAACAAGCCTCAGCAGGGGAAGCTGGTTTGCTTCAGGAAGTTGTTTACCAAGCTTATTGTAATTAGTCATCCCAAAGAATACGAGGCTGCCGGGAAAAGGCAAAAGATTAAGTTTCCCGGAGATATAAAGATTTTTTACAGATGCCGGGAGGCTGGCGAACGGGCGGAATGTTAAGAGAAACCTTACACTGTCGAAGTTATCATCATCATTAATCAGATACCTGTCTGTCCAGTGGGGAAGTTTCGAGCCTGCACCAGAAGGCAGAACCCTGAAACCAAGGTTTGCAAGTGATGTTCCTGCGGGGGTGCCATATGCTGAAGACAGGAGATTCAGAAAGAATGATGAAATTGTTTCATCCCCTGCTTCCACTTCAGGCATATTATAGAATCCTTTCCAGAATGCGTATTCGGGATCGTGAATTGTATTTCCAAAAAAAGTCCATGTTACCCTCCCCTTGTCATCCTGTGTTCTCGAAAGCATCATTGGCAGAAGGGTGACATACCTCTCATGTTGCAGTTTACCGGCAGCTGCAGATAACTCTGATGGCCAGTAAGGGTTATTCTCGAGATTCCTGTTCCCATGACCGTGAATATGGTGCTCTGGCAGCGCTCTTCCAAGCTTTATCAGGCTGTGAAGTATCTGTGGTCCGATATGGTTAATACCCGGTCGCAGTTCATATTCCTCTTCAATCTCGGAAATCCCGAAACCAAAAGGGTCATTCTCATCGAATATTGCCGGGTCGGTTTTCCCGAGTGGTTTCTGACCAGTGACCGGTGCCGGCATGAATTCAGAATAAGCCGGTAATTTGAAACAACCGTCACAATCAAACCAGGGATAACCTTCCAGAAGTTTATGCCATCCCTGAAGTTTATCTGCATTCGTCATAGAAATAGATTTTAATTATCCCGATAAACATTAAGGCAATTGCCAGGTCCTAATTTAAACATTCATAAGCTCATAAAGTTCAGGTTTACCTTCATCAATTATAAACAAAGCTGCCCAAGTTTTCATCTTCCGGATTTCAGAATTCATGATCAGCAAAAAAGTTTCTGTGAATTTTTTCACAAAAACTTTTACATGTTCACCCATTTGCATATTTTTGCATTAATGCTATATCAAGGTAGCAATTATGAATTTCAAAAAAACAACTTCATATTCTCTTAGTATACTGAGTTTTATGGCTAAGAATCCCGGGCAAACTGTTTCAGCCGATACTCTCCACGAGGCACTTGAAATACCTTACCAGTACCTGCGTTCGATGCTGACGGCATTATCAAGAAACGGATTTATAAGTGGCTCCCGGGGGCGCACTGGAGGTTTTCTCCTTAGAAAGAAACCTGAAGACATACTTCTGTATGACATAGTTGTAAATATTGAAGGAGCGGAAGTCTTCAATAAATGCATTATGGGATTTGAAAGCTGCCCCTTCAACAATGTATGCCCGATGCATGATATCTGGGAATCAGCAAGGACCGGGCTTGAAAAAAACCTCAGGAGCATGTCGTTACAGGACCTTGTTGCAAAGAGTGTGAAATAAGTCTTATGACAAATATTAATACTAACCAAACCAAAAAGGAGGATTTATGGTTGATTCAAAAGTAGTACTGACAGGACAAACACTGGCGTATACATTCTACTGCCTTGTTATAATCCTGCTGGTAGCCTGGTTCAGTTACAAGGTGACGCACCAGGGTAAAAGCAATTTAGTGAAGCCGGCATTTTTCTACACTTTCGTAGGCTTTCTTACTGTGCTCGGCGTATCGCTTCACATTATTACTTACAACACAATTCCATGGGCTAAAATGGACCTTGACCGGGGCAGTCTTACGCCCGACAAGAGTTTCGAGATTGTTGTAAAGCAGCACAACTTCATTTTACCTTCAGAGAAGCTTGTTGTGAATGTAAATGACAAGGTAATGTTCAACGTAACATCTGAGGATCTGACCTATGGTTTCGGCCTTTTCAGAAGCGACAATTCGATGGTGTTCCAGATGCAGGTTGTTCCGGGACACAAAAACGACATCCTTTGGAAGTTCGACAAGCCTGGCGTTTACACAATCCGTTCGACTGAATATTCAGGTCCCAAGGGACCCTTCATGATTGTGAAGGATGCAGTTGAGGTCGTACCCGCCGGAACGGCAAACTAAAGAACATTTATAAACGTAAAAACTGAAGTCATGAGTTTTATAAAAACACTAATGAACGGAGAAGAGGCGCTTTTCAAGCCTGAAAGCCTCACCCCGATGCAGAAACTGGTTCTCAGGTTTGTTGTAGTCGGACTTGTCTATTTCGGATTTGTGGTTATTGAAGGTATGATAATGCGTATTTACGAGGTTAAAGCTTTTGCCCCGATAACAGAACCACAATTTTTTGCGATACTTACGGCCCATCCACTCGTGGGAATCTTTGGATCGACATATTCGATAGTTTTCGGAGCCTTCCTTTTTCTTGTTCCATACCTGATGAAAAAACCGCTCTGGAGTATAAAAATGGGCAACTGGACATTTATACTGGTCACTGCCGGAACTTTTGTATTCTGGTTCGCAGGTTTTGTAAGCCACTATGCCCCATTATACACCCTCTACTGGCCGTTGCCAGCTGATTTTTCCCAATTCAGCGTCTGGGGAGGTACCTTCTTCATCACAGGGATAGCACTCGTGATGGTCGGCACTGCACTCTTCATAATAAACATATTTAAAACAATAACCTATACACCGGAAGGATGGGAGAAACAGCCTGTGAAATCGCTTCTTGCCTCAGCTCTGGGCTTCACAGGTTTTGCAAACCTCTTCAGGAAGAACAAGAAGGAACATATTGTTTCACTTCCTGTTGCAGCTGTTGCAAGAGGCTCAGTCGACCTTGCCCTAAACACTCTGGTTATCCTGTTTACAGGTGTGCTTATTCTTGTATTCATGGTAGGGCATATAATGGGCTTTGATCTGAGGCAGACAGCTGTTGATGCATTGCTCTATAAAAACTGGTTCTGGTGGGGTCTCGACCTTATTGCCGACGGTCTTGTGCTGATCTTTGTAGCCGGAACCTGGTATCTTCTTGCAATGCTAATCACAGGAAAAAACCTGTTCATGCAGAATATAGCCAGGGCAGCATTGCTTGTTGAACTTGTTGTCTCATGGACAGTATGGTCGCATCACCTCCTTTCCGACCAGGCACAGCCGGGGATTCTTAAAGTCCTTTCAGGAGAGATGGTGACTGCTTTCGAACTTATCACCCAGGGACTTGCATTTTTTATAACTCTTGCAACTCTCTGGAGTGCAAGGCCGCTTAAGATGACAAATCCACTGAAGTTCCTTCTTGGAGGTCTTCTGGGTTTTGCACTTGCAGTTCCTGCAGGTATTATGCAGGCTGATGTAGGTCTAAACAGGATCCTGCATAACACACAGTGGGTTGTAGGTCCTCATGTGCATGTTGCCGTCCTTGTCGGCCTGACAATGACACTCTATTCGGCTATATATATCTTGTTCCCGATAGTAACCAATGGGGCAAAAGTTTACAGCCAGAAACTTGTCAATATACATTTCTGGTGCCATCTTATAGGTGGAATAGGAATGGGTGCATTTATGGGAATGGCCGGATTGCATGGTATGCTAAGGAGATCCTTATATGTAAACGGTGAGTTTAACACGTATATGATACTTGCCGCACTTGCGGGAGCTTTAATACTTATTGGTTTTCTCGCCTTCTTCTTCAATATTGTAATGAGCGTGGGGCTGAAAGGTGTCATTGGAATCTTTGCCCCGGCCAGGAACAAGACCGCAGACCTTATTCCTGCTGCATAATCCAACTTCAGCAACTGATATGAGAGGGTGTACAATTGCACCCTCTTTTTTTGAACATAAATCATCCATTTATGTTAATTTTAGAATTGTTTTTATTCTCCAAATCACTAAGCCATATGAAGAAAAGAAAATATATGAACCCATATCTTGCGGGAACCCTGCTCGGTTTAGCGTTGCTTCTGGCAATGTACCTTTCCGGGAGGGGATTAGGTGCCAGCGGGGGAATCAAATACTGCGTTGTTTCAATTGTCGGTGCAGTAGATAAACAGCATGTGGAAAAATCTCCCTACTACAGCAAATATTTTGAGAACGGAAGCAAACCTCTCAACAACTGGCTCAGTTTTGAAATACTGGGGGTCGTTGCAGGTGGTTTTATTTCGGGTGCAGTATCGGGCCGACTTGGTTTCAGGGTTGAAAAATCGCCAAAAATATCGAATAAAAAGAGGCTTATTTATGCCTTTGCCGGGGGATTGTTCTTTGTTTACGGGGCACAACTGGCAAGGGGCTGTACAAGCGGGGCCGCCCTGTCGGGGATGGCGGTTCTCTCAGTTGCGGGATTTGTTACAATGATTGCAATATTTGGCTCAGCATACATATTCGCATATTTCTTCAGAAAAAACTGGATATGATGAAGAAGGCTGTAAAGGCTGTAAAGGCTATAGAGGCTGTAGAGGCAGAAATTTGTATCTGAATAAGCCTCTAAAGCCTTTAATGCATCTAAAGCCTCTTAAGCTTAAAATTCAATAACGAAATGAATAAAAATATATAATATGGGTCCTTTAAATTCAATAGTTAGCTTGCCCGGATGGGCAGATATGCTGATAGCCCTGCTTATTGGAGTAGTCTTCGGGTTTTCACTTGAACAGGCTGGATTCTCATCAAGCAGAAAGCTTGTTGGTATGTTCTATGGCTACGACACCACTGTAATAAAAGTATTCTTCACCGCTGCAATTGTGGCTCTTGTTGGTTCGCAGCTTCTAAGTTACCTTGGGCTTCTGGACCTGAATAAGGTATATGTAAATGAATACTATATTATTCCATCAATCACCGGTGGAATAATCATGGGGGCTGGCTTTATAATGGGTGGATTCTGTCCGGGTACGGGGCTGAGTGCAATGTCTATCGGTAAGGTTGACGCAATTGTGTATATCGCCGGGGGACTTACAGGGGCTTTCCTCTTTGCCGAAACATGGCCTTTGATAAACAATATTGCCGACGGATCATACCGGGGACCTGTAAAGATCAATGAGGTATTCGGCATCTCGCCCGGATTCTTTGCCTTTCTTCTGATACTTGCAGCCGTATGCATGTTCTGGCTTGCAGAGAAAGCTGAGAAACGCTTCGCGCGACCTGAAATTACTAATGACATAAATAGCTGATCCATGAATCCGAGAGTCACAATATCGGTTCTTCTTATAATTGCCGGATGCCTCGTTGCACTGATCCCGGTAAGACAGACAAGGACACTTAGCGGCAAACCATCGGTAATCCTTGAAAGATCACTAAGTGAAAATAGTATAATATCAACCGACCAGGCTGCCCGTTATATTTCTACTGATGATCCAGGTGTTCACTTCATAGATCTCAGGTCACCTGAGGAATACAGGAAGTCATCAATACCAGGTGCTCAGAACATTCCATTTACGGAACTGCTTAAAAAAGATCCCTCCTCCTACCTCGGTTCAGGAAAATTCAGGAACATATTTTACTCAAACGGAGACCTTGAAGCCGGGTATGCTGTAGTACTTGCAGGCGGGCTTGGATATAATAACTGTTATTCACTCAAAGGAGGTCTTTATGCTTTTGTCGGAACAATAAATGATACTGCATTTTGCGGTAAGACAATTACTGCAAGGGAGAATGCAACACTGGAATCACGTATGAGAGCAGGGAATTTATTCAGGGAGATGAACAATCTTCCCGACAGCCTGAAAGCAAAATACCTGGAATCGAAAAAATTCAATCCCAAAAAGCTGGACGGGGGATGCAATTAATACCGAATCAAGTATAAATAAATGGAAAAGATAAAAAAATACCTGCTTCCTGTAATAGTTACAATTATATTATTGCTGCTTATACTTGTCAGGAACACCGGTACCGGGAGGTTCCGCTACGATGCAGATAAGCTTGCCAGGAAAGCATATGACAGGTCGAATATTGTAACGCCGGGAAACTATGGTAATTTCAGTAAAGAAGCAACGTTTGTCCTTCTTGATGAAAACATGACAGGTACAGATTTACTTCCACAGGGGGCCAGATCATTAAGAATTCCGGCCGACTCGATACTGGATAGCAGGTATGCATCAGTAATTAGGAAGAATGGAAAACCTGTCATATTATTTTCAAATGATGAAGCCGTAAGCTCAAGGGTCTGGATGGTACTGGCCCAGACAGGTTTCAGTAATATTTATATCTGGTCGGCATCTGCAGTTGATGATTCAATACAAAAATAAAAGGGGCCCGGTTTTACCGTGCCCCTCGTAAAAATTCCGGTTATTCTATTTCACAAACGGAAAATCATTAACGTCGGCTTCAGAAAACGGAAGCCATGAAAGTGCCTCCTTTTTCTCTTTCATCCTTTCATGCATAAAACTGTTGTTTCCATACTTCAGTGTCCTGGCATCGTAGCCAAATAACCTCAGGTAGGCTGTTGCGAATGCCGAATTATGGCCTGTTCCACAGTATACAACAACTGTTTTGTCAACAGGTATTGTTGCCATCTCATCAACAACACCCAGTGTTGCATCGGGTTTGTACCTTACTGCACCCGGGATATGACCGTCATTGTATTTGTCCTTCCTTTCCAGGTTAATTACAAAATATTTTGAAGGATCACTGAATACTTCATCAGCAGTAATGAAGACTCCACCGGTTCCCTCTGAGAATACCTTAGCGAATCTCGCATCTGATATCTCCTTGCCTGTCGTAAGACCTGTCTTAAGCACAGGCATGGAAGTGGCTGCAGGTTTGGAATGAGTAACAGTATCAAGGTTTGCCTCATACTTTCCTGAGAGGCCGCTGAGCCAGTTCTTTTCTGCGAATTTTTTATTCCATGCGCTCATTCCCCACCTCATTGCGAAAACATTACCATACCCTTTAAGCCTGAGAAGCGAGGCTGTATAACTTGAAAGCTGACCGTCGTTACAGACAAGTATTATCTTATCGAAGGAGAATGGCTTTATTCCTGTCTCAAGCCATGCCGGGAGCTCTTCAAATTTTTTGTTAATGGCTCCCTTAATATGTCCAGATGCAAAGTCTTCCCTGCTCCTAAGGTCTACCACGAGTATCTTTGCCCCTTTAGGGTCATTTACAAGGGCAGCTTTTATAAGCGAAGGATACTGCTGGCTGTTTACATAATCACCTGCATCCTCAAGGTCTTTGAGGAAGAGGCTGGTTTCATTTCCAACAACCGGTTCAGCTTTATTCTCAACTGGTGCTGCTGCGGTTTCCTGTTTTGCACCGCCCTTTCCTCCCGAGCATCCTGCTGTAAGCATTACTGCGATGCTTACAGTCAGGATTATGCTTAGTCCTGGTTTCATTGTAAACTTATTTCTTTACAGGCTTTCCATCCTTGTCGAGCTCTATTGTCTCGATCCTGTTACCTGTTGCATCATATTTATACTGTGTTACAGCAACCCCGTTTTCAGGATTGTTTATCAGCTTCCTGTCCTTGTCGAGTGACCTTGTCTCAGTAAGTGCTCCATGCTCGTCGTATGCAAACTGGGTAACTGGAACATTTTTGCCTCCGAGGTATTCATTATCCTGGTCAATATATGCTTCCTCAGTCATATTGCCGTTCTCATCGTACTTTGCAAGTCGTTTCGACCAGCCCCAGTACAGATTTGACATCTGACCTTTCACATTAAAAACAGAGAATTTCTCAACGTCACCCTGGGGGTTAAGATCAAAGAGGAAGTATGATACGCCAATATCACCGCAATTTTCAGCTGTACAGTTATAAAGTGTATCTGCCTTGAAATTTGCCATTCTTGTAACAAATCCTTTGTCATTATAAGTAAAACGAAGTTCATAGAACGGGCAGAAAGGATTCATAACTGTTTCCTCACCCTTGAGGTTATACCTGAGTTCCCTAACAAGGCTGTCAGGTAAAACGGTCCACACATAATTATGTATCTTGTTCCTGTTCTCAACCATCTCACCATTTTTTCCAAGAAACATAAGACCTGTCCTTACTCCCTTGTCATTCAGAGTATACTCACCGGCCCATACTCCTTCAGATTCAATGCGTTCACCTTTTTTATTGTACCATGATTTGATCTGCTTGTTATCCTTATATTCATAGGATATCTTGGCAGCGCCTCTTAAGGATGAACCATCGAGAAGTGAATCTCCCCTTAAATACTCAACAGATACAAGCCTCCCCTGGTTATCCCTTGTGAACTTATAACTGTTTATAGTCTTTGCCTGGTCGGCACTGATCTTGTAAGTCCCTTTTTCAATGTCGAACGGGGTTTCACTAAACTGCAGTTTCCTGAAATATTCAACACTGCCAGTTGTTTCTTTCTGTCCGCCTTTTCCTGCACAACCTGCAAGAGCTGCAGCAAAAAGAACTGCAAATGCAAAAAATCCGAATTTCTTCATTTCGTTGATTTTAAAGTTTAATTATCATGTTTACTATTTTGTTCAGAATCCCTTATGGCTGTTTAACAACTTATTAAAGAAAATGTTTACACCCGGCCGTTTAAGATAAGCTCCACAATATAATACAAACCTCTTTACTTTAAAAGCGGTTTACATCCAAAATGATCTTTCAGGAAGCTGTTAAGATAGAAAGCTTAAAAACGAGGACAATAATTGCCATTCTATAACTATATTGATGATTTTAATTACTTTTTATTCATTTTTAAGACATCTTAGCTTGATTTTTAATATTTATTAATTATTTTTGCTTGATTTTTTATTGTTTATGCAATAAAATTCCCGGTGAGCCGGGATATTTTTATTAATAGGAGGATAAATATGTGCGGAATCATTGGTGTATTTGAATTGAAACAGAAACCTGAAGTCTTAAGGCCAGCGGTACTGGCTATGTCAAAAAAAGTAAGGCATCGCGGCCCCGACTGGTCTGGTATCTGGTGTGGAGAGAAAGCCATACTGGCCCATGAACGACTTGCGATTGTCGACCCGGTATCGGGCGCCCAGCCACTTCACAGTGAAGATGGTGAACTGATTCTTACAGTTAACGGGGAGATTTATAACCACATAGAATTGCGGAAGACACTTAAATCAGAATATAATTTTCTTACAAATTCCGACTGTGAAATAATACTCGCCCTGTATCGCGAAAAGGGAGCTGATTTCATTAATGACCTTAACGGGATATTTGCGTTTGCATTATACGACAAAACAAAAGACTGTTACCTGATAGCCCGTGATCATATGGGTATAGTTCCACTTTACAGGGGCTATGACAAAAATGGCAACTTCTATGTAGCTTCAGAACTGAAGGCGCTTGAAGGAGCCTGCAGTATTATTGAACCATTTCCTCCGGGACATTACTATTACAGCGTGGATGGAGTGGAAAAGCCATGGTATAAACCATCGTGGAAAACCTACGACTCAGTAAAGGATAACAAAAGCAATGTTCAAATCCTGAGGAAAGCCCTTGAGGAGGCTGTCCACAGGCAACTGATGTCGGATGTCCCATATGGTGTACTCCTCTCCGGCGGACTCGACTCTTCGATTGTTTCGGCTGTAGCAAGAAAATATGCTGCAATGAGGATTGAAACACAGGATCTGAAAGAGGCGTGGTGGCCAAGGCTCCATTCATTTGCTGTGGGGCTAAAGGGTTCTCCCGACCTTGCGGCTGCGAAAAAAGTTGCCGACCATATCGGTACCGTTCATCATGAAATAGTCTTTTCAATACAGGAAGGGCTTGATGCTATTTCAGATGTTATATACCATCTCGAAACCTACGACGTAACGACTGTGAGAGCCTCTACGCCGATGTACCTTCTTGCACGTGTGATAAAATCAATGGGTGTGAAAATGGTATTGTCGGGTGAAGGAGCTGATGAGATCTTTGGCGGCTACCTTTACTTCCATAAGGCCCCGGATGCAAAATCATTCCACGAGGAAACCGTAAGGAAACTTGGGAAACTTCATCTTTACGACTGCCTGAGGGCCAATAAATCTCTTGCAGCCTGGGGTATAGAGGGAAGGGTTCCATTCCTGGACAAGGAATTCCTCGATGTTGCAATGCAGCTCAATCCTGAGGATAAGATGGCGAAGGACGGAAAGATGGAGAAATGGATTCTGCGAAAAGCATTTGAGGATATACTTCCCGAAAGCGTGGCATGGCGCCAGAAGGAACAGTTTTCAGACGGAGTTGGTTATAACTGGATTGATACGCTGAAGCAGCTTGTTTCGGAAAAAGTGACTGACACGCAGATGGAGACGGCAAAATTCAGATTCCCCGTGAATCCGCCACTAAATAAGGAGGAGTATTACTACAGGTCAATATTCAGTGAACATTTTCCGTCAGACACAGCAGCTTCGACAGTGCCATCTGTACCATCAGTAGCCTGCAGCACCCCTGAAGCGCTGGCATGGGATGCATCATTCAGGAATATGAATGATCCTTCCGGAAGAGCAGTTAAGACAGTACACAACGGCGGTAAATAAAACAACAGGAAATATGCTGTAAAATAACCCTTTCCTGTACTCCTATCTCATTCCTTCTGATTAAATTTGGTAAGATCACCTTACCCGGGTATACTATTTACCATATTTAATACCTCCTATATGAAAACTACAAAGAACTTAAGCAGGCGCCAGTTCATCGGATCAGCTGCTGCTGCATCCGCTGCCTTCACTATCGTTCCACGTTATGTAATGGGCGGACAGGGATATGTCGCTCCTTCAGACAAGCTGACTATTGCCTATATAGGCTGCGGAACACAGGGTATAAGAGAGATGGCATCTCTTATAACAGACCCGACAGTACAGATTGTAACTGTCTGCGATCCAAACAAAATGTCAACAAACTATGTAGACTGGTCTCCTTTTGAAATCAGAAACCTTGTACGGAAAGCAACAGGCGAAGAAAAATGGGGCGAAAACCTGACCGGTATCCCGGGAGGAAGGGATGTTGGCCAGTACCTTGTAAATAAGTATTACGCAAGGACGACAAATACCCCTTCATATAATGGCTGCACTTCATATGCAGATTTCAGGGAGCTTCTAGAAAAAGAGAAGGATATAAACGCCGTAAAGATCATGACCCCTGATCATCTTCATGCTACTGTTGCCCTTGCAGCATTTAAAAAAGGGAAACACGTCGTTACCCATAAGCCGATTGCAAACAGGATGAAAGAGGCAAGGGTACTTATCGACACGGCGAAAAAGACCGGACTGAGTTCACACCTGCTTGCCTGGAGTAAACGACCAGCCTACGATGTTATTAAAAAGATGATACAGGACGGGGCAATCGGTACACTTAAGGAGATCCATAACTGGTCAAACAGACCTGTATGGCCGCAGTGGCAGACAAATCCGACAGAGAACGTACCAACACCTGAGGGCCTCGACTGGCAGCTGTGGCTTGGACCTGTTCCTGACAGGCCATATCATCCAAACTACACAAATGCAGTTTTCAGGGGCTGGTATGATTTCGGCGCAGGGAGCATTGCCGATATGGGTCATTACAGTCTCTTCCCTCTCTTTTTGACACTAGGTATAAACAGCTCGGCCAAAAGTGCCGAAGCCTATGGTACAACAACATGTACAATTGACAAACAGGTTTCAAGAGGAGTACGGAATGATGTCGCATTCCCCTTATCATGTATAGTAAGATTCAAATTCGACAAACAGGCTGAACTGCCGCCATTTGACCTGTTCTGGTACGATGGAGGCATGAAACCTGTGGTTCCGGATGAAATGTATGCCCTTGGAAAGTCTTTCAATGCTGAAGGACTTATGTTTGTTGGCACAAAAGGCAGGATAGTAGGTGATTTCAGGGGAGAGAATCCTGTTTTATATGCTGACGGCAAAGAACTTCCGGTTAAGATCGAAAATGATCAGACTGAACGCGGCAATGATGTATGGATCAATGCATTTAAATCAGGGGTACAGGCACCTGGAAGTTTCCTTTATGCAGGGCCGGTCACCGAAACAATTCTTCTTGGCGGAATTGCTTTAAGGGCAAGGAAAAGAGTTGACTGGAATTCAGAAATGATGAAGATCACAAACAACGAAGACGCAAATAAATACCTGACACGCGATTACCGTCCTGGCTGGGAAATATAGAAGTAAAATAAAAAAGGGCTGTTTAGAACAGCCCTTTTTTATTAAAGATTATAGAACTCGTATTTTATTGTAAACTCGAATACCTTGCCGGGATCTGCCTTGACTTTTATATAAGGTTCGGGGCAGAAAGTTGTATGACAGCACCAGAAGTTGACAAAGGCCAGTGGCTTATCGCAACTTATTTTAACACCGGTCCTGGCTGCACTGTTCTCAACTTTCAGCTCGTATGGCATATTTGTAACACCTTCTCCCTGGATGGCCCCGCTAAAAACTGTTTCCGGTTTTACAAGAATCCTGTCGAGCAGCATTTTATTTCCCGACATCCTTGCTATATCTCCTCCATCGGTAAACTTCCCTAATAAAGGGAAAGAGAATTCAGCACTGTATGCCGGACCAACAGGCTGGTTGTCTATTACAAAGAAGTTATGATTGTAACATGTTGTTTCAAGGCTTTTCTTACCAAGATTCTTGATCCTGTGCTCAATTACCATTACCGGCTTGTCTTTCTCTAACCTTATGACCTTTTCATACTCATATGAATAGTCCTCATCTTTAAAAATGTGTGTGAAGATGATCTCATTCTTATTGGTTTTCACCTTCCACTTCCCATAGTCGATCACATCGTAGGTATGGGTGAATGTATAGGGCTTGTCATCTGGTTTTCTGAGTGTGCCGATCCCGATTATTAAACCTTTTCCACCCGGCTTTGCTTCATTGAAGTCTATTGGTTGAAACGCGTCAACTGCACCCATTACAACATCGTGTATGTCGGGGCGGTATTCTTCGTACCATTGCCCGAAATATTCATGGTTTCCCCATTTAAGGGATGGCATATTGCCGGCCCAGTCGAAACGGGTTCCCTGGTAGTATCCTGTTTTTACTTCCGGAAGGTAAAACTTCGCGCTCATGATCCCGTTAGAGATATCTGCCTGAGGTATTGATTTGTCTTGCATGATACAGGTAATTAATGCTGTTAAAATGATTATTGATCTGAACATGATTGTCAGTATAAAACTCTATCGAAGTTAATATAATCTGAGATTACACACACAAGAAAAATCAATAAAATGAAAGGACATGCCATGGCATGTCCTTCCTATTATCCACGACTGATATTATTTCTTATCGTATATCATTTTGAGTACCCTGTCACCATTAGGTGTCGCTGAAGTACTTACCACTGACAGTGTATTTGCATCTACAAGTGTCCATACAGCTGTTGTTTTGAGTTCTCTCGACTCACCGTTGAAATTCATAACCCTTGTTGTTACAACAGTAAGCGTTTTCCCGTCAGCTGACCATGTAGCTACAGATTTGCTTTCACCTCTTGGTCCCTGGTTAATGCTTTCTTTTCCGTCGAGGGTATACTTTTCAGTAGTAGTCATTACCTGTCCCTCCTGGTTTGTCCTTGATCTTTCAAGAGTAAGAGAATTGGCGTCCTGGGTAACAGAAAGACTTCCACCGCCAAAACCACCACCCATCCTTTGTCCGCCACCCTGGCCACCTGGTCCGCCTGGCGTGCCCAGGTCACTTTTTGACTGGTTGTATTCCCATTTTCCTGCGAAGCTTGTTTTACCAGCCTGAGCAGATGCCATTGCAGGTACAAGGAGTGCAAGCACCATCGCAAGTGACATAATCCTTAAGAGTTTGCTTTTCATAACAGTATGATTTTTTGTTTTAATGAATAATAGACAGACGATATTCCTTTTTTATTCCGGTTATATACGAAATAAAATTACCAATTGTATTATTTATTATCCCGGCAATCTGAAGCAATCAAACCTGCTTCCCCGGTGAGATTATTGTCAGGAAGTTCAATGCTATTATACCTTCTTCAGTGCTTCGAGTACCCTCTCAGGCGTAAATGGCATCCTGTAAAGCCTTGCCCCGGTGGCATCGAATATAGCATTTGCTATAACAGCCCCTATTCCGATTATTGCCGGTTCACCGCCACCCTGCGGAGGCTGCTCCATCCTGTCGAGTATTACACAATCAATCTTTGGCAGCCAGGAAAATCTCGGTATTTCATACGAATCAAAACCCCTGTCAAGGATATTACCTCCTTCAAACCTCAGGTCTTCAGTAAATGTATAACCGAGTCCCATTGTAATACATCCTTCCATCTGGATAAGGCTCCCTTCTGGATTAACGCACATACCCATATCCTGTGCCACTACGATTCTTATGACTTCTACCTTACCTGTTTTCTTATCAACTTTGACTTCGGCCATGTGAGCTACCCAGGCTCCGGCATCTGAACCGAGAGCAACCCCGATTCCGCGACCACTGGGTCCTTTTGCAGGCGTATAGCCAAACTTCTTTGAAACAGCATTAAGACAGTCGATAAGATGAACATCCTTCAGGTTTTTCATCCTGAATTCAACAGGGTCAATACCGGCTTTGGCAGCCATAATATCTATCTGCACCTCCCGTGCAAATGTATTTGTGTTGTTGTTGGGTGCACGCCATGCTCCGGTGCCGAACGGGTGAATAGCAGGTCCTCCCCACTTCTCATCGTAACTTGTGATTGTTGCATTTGGCATTTCGTATGTCTTCTCTGTTCCCCTTGTACCTGAGAACCATACATTGTAATCCCAGAATTTTATAAGACCATTTTTATCGATACCTGACTTTAGCTTTATCACACCGGCAGGGTGGAAAGTATCGAAAAAGAATTCCTCATCGCGGGTCCAGACAACCATAACAGGTTTACCTGTAAGGATTGACAGTCGGGCAGCTTCAACTCCCTGGTCTGACGGTGCTTTACCACCGAATCCGCCACCTACGAACGGAGTAATGACCCTCACATTCTCAGGATCAAGCTTCAGTGATTCGACAATACTGTTCTTAAGCCCGAATGGTGACTGTGTTGACGCCCATACCGTTACTTTTCCGTTTTCGAATTTTGCAAGGGCAGTATGTGTCTCTATTGGCGTATGAGCAAGGTAGCCGTCAGCAAACTGAGATTCGAAAACAAAATCAGACAGTTTTCTGCCCGCTTCAATATCACCATTCTTCTCTGACTCTGTACTTACAGGCTGTGCGTTCAGAAGGTATTCAGATATCGTCTTATCGTTAACCTTTTTCTCATCGAATTTGAACTTTGCGGTGATCTTCGACAAAGCCTCACCTGCCACCTCGTAATTCTCGTGGAGTACAGCAATAAAATCGCCGTCACGAACAACCCGGATACCAGGTATCTTTTCAGCTTCGGTTGTATTTGCAGTAATTAATGATGCTCCGTGTGACGGAGGTCTCAGTATCCTCGCGAAAAGCATACCCGGCAGCTTCAGATCGCCTGTATATTTTGCGGATCCGGTAACCTTTTCGATTGAATCAGCCTTTTTAAATGCTTTGCCTATATAAGTAAATTTTTTTGCCTCCTCAACCGAAGGCTTTACATCAAGGAACTTTTCAATACGCTGACCCCTGGTAAGATCCGAATATGCAACCTTGTTTTTAGGATTTTTAAGGTCAGTAACTATCCCGTCTTTTACTTCAAGTTGTGACTGTGGCACTCCAAGTTTTTCAGCTGCCATTCCGACAAGTACCATTTTTGCCTCAGCTGCTGCTTTGCGCATACTTACACCGAAGATCCTTGTAGTGAGTGACCCCCATGTTCCTGCATCGTAAGGACAAAGATCAGTATCCCCCATTACCATTTTAATTTTACCAATCGGGACATTCAGCTCATCAGCCATCATCTGCGGAAGTGAAGTAATTATCCCCTGGCCCATTTCTATTTTGCCAGTATAGCATGTTACAGTACCATCTTCCGCTATATGAAGGAAAGCGTTATAATCCTGTTTCGGTGCTTGTCTCTGGGTTGATTCAGAAGCATTAGCTATACCTTCCCATGGCCTGAGTATGAACAGAAGGCCTCCCCCTCCCATCAACCTGAAAAAATCCCTTCTCTGAAGTGTTGTCCTGGACGCTTCTTTTTCTGTCCTCGGCTCCATTATTTTTTTTGAAGTTTTTCTCATGTTTACTTTCCTCCTTTCTTTGGCGTTACCACAGATTCAACTGCTTCAATAATCCTCTTATGAGCGCCACACCTGCAGAGGTTATCTTCCATCCCTTCAATTATTTCCTGTCGGGTTGGTTTGGGATTCTTTTTAAGCATAGCAGTGGCATTCATTATCATGCCTGGTGTGCAATAACCGCACTGGAGTGCATCATGATCAACGAATGCCTGCTGAAGGGGTGATAACTTTCCGTCCTTAGCGAGGCCCTCGATAGTTGTGATGGTCTTTCCATTCGCCTCAACGGCGGGCAGCGTACACGATCTGACAGCCTCATCGTTTATTATCACTGTGCAGGAACCGCAGTATCCCTGGCCACAGCCGAATTTGGTCCCAGTCAGCCCAAGCCTGTTCCTCAGTACCCACAAAAGTGTCTCTTTCGGGTCAAGTTCCAGGCTTGTTTCCTTTCCATTTAATACAAAACTGATCTTTTGTTCCATATCAAGTTTTATTTAGGATTTTATTATAGTCGTTTATTGTATCTATATCAACATGAACATGAGCCTCACTGATCTGCACCTCCCTGACCTTACCCGGGTGCTTCAGCAGAAGCTCCTTAAGACCTGTTTTATTATCAAGGCCAAAAACGTCAGCAAAAAAGTTACTGCCAATTATAATCGGATGCCCTCTCCTCCCTTCGTTCAATGGCAGGTAGATCCCTTCACCCTCAACAAGTGCAGTTTCTGAAAGTATTTCGATTGTCCTGCTGCTTATCAAAGGCTGGTCGCCAAGGCAGATCATCGCAAGATGGCAATCCGATGGGAGATTCTTCAGGCCGCATTGCACCGATGACAACATTCCATCCCTGTAATTATCATTGTGACAGCTTCTCACTTTATACTCCACTGCTTCTTTCAGCACCTCTTCCTTCCAGCACCCTGTTACAAGCATTACATTATCAATACCCGCACCCCTGATGGCACTAAGCACTGAACCAAGTATAGTTGTCCTATTGAAAGGAAGAACAAGTTTGGGAGCCTGCATACGTTTTGATTCTCCTGCAGCCAGTACAACAGCCCATATTTTGCTACGTTCATTCATTTATTCGTCTTCCGTCCTGGATTCTTTTTGCTGCGTTCTTTTACAAGCTCAGCTGCAATGCTAACTGCAATTTCCTGGACAGTTACAGAGCCTATTTCGAGCCCGATGGGTGAATGTATTTTCTCCCACTGCGCCTGTGTAGCCCAGCCATTTGCAAGGAAATCAGCTTTCATCTCATTGACCTTGGTCTTGCTGCCTATCATTCCGATATACCTTGCAGTACCACCAATGCATGACCTTAGAGCATTTGCATCCTGGTAGTGCCCCCTTGTGACGATAACTATGTAAGTATCTTCATCAGCTTTGATCTCGCCTACAGCAGTTCCAATATCCTTTACTATTATATGGCGGGCTTCCGGGAGATTTTCAGGACAGGCATACTCTTCCCTTTCGTCTATAACCGTTACTTCGAAATCAAGGAGAGAAGCAATATGACATAAAGCTTTTCCTATGTGGCCGGCACCCGCAATAATAAGTCTTGGATCAGGGAGAATTGGCTCAAGGATAATTATCCTGCCTGTTGAAATATCCTCGATTCTTCTGAAACCTGCCGAATCGGGATCACCTAGAATTTTTTCCACATTTTCAGTCAGGGCTTCACCTCCCTTATCGGTTATGCACTTCAGGTTATTCAATGTACAAACCAGTCGTGAAACCTCCATACGATCGGCATTCCTGTCAACTATAGTAGCCACAACGCAGGGAATTCTCTTAGAAATATTAAGTTCTATTTCCCTGCAGAGCAGGTTATATTTCTCAACACCTTTTTCTATAAGGACTGAAACAAAACCTCCACAGATGGCTTCGTTATGATTTTCTACGGATTTATCAAGTTCGTACTCAACGATGACAGGTTCAGCGGAGAAGCCAGGTCCGGTGGCGAGTTTACTGACCTCATTTTCAACGAATCCTCCTCCTATTGTACCAGCCAGCAATCCTGATTCACCAAAAAGGACTGAACTGCCTGGCTTCCCCGGGGTAGATCCTTTTGTACCGATAACTGTTGCAAGTACCAGGGAAGATTTTTCGCCTGCCAATTCACTGATCCTTGAATAAATGTTATGCATTTTACAGTCTGTGTTGTAAACTGAAAAGGACAAATTAAACTCTTACCCTATACAAATATATGAGATTTCACACGAAAATCCCCATTTTTAAAGCCTCCGGGACATGCTATTTACAAGTACGGCAAGAGTGATATTTTAATCCTCAGGACATCAATTTATTCCGATATTTATATGATTCAGAAAACCGCTTTAAAAGGCATACTGAAGCTTCACAGAGATATACTTTATACTTCCGGACCATGGTCACGGGAAAGATAATCACCGGTTCATGACTTTTAACATTTTTTATTATCAGGAAAGGGGGAACTTTGTCAAAAATTGGCTTAATTTTGATATAGGACAAAATAGTCATTCATAAAAATATCCTCAAAATGAAAAAATTTCTGTTTATTCTTGTACTTCTGTCGTTAGCTGGTTTTCAGCTTTCAGGGCAGAATGCGACAAACTTTTCCTACAAGCTCGACAATGGCATAACAATTAAGTCAGAGCGCGACTGGGGACATATCTGGATACAGCAGAAGCAGGATGCTTTTGCAGCAGGTGAAGAGCGTCAGTCTGTTGTAATAAAAGTTACAACTTTCGGTGAACTTACCCAGAATACAACATTTAAACTGTCAAGTGGAGGCAAGGATGTTAAGCTGAAAGAGGCTGCTCCAGGCACCTACGATCTGAAGATAACTGCAAAGGTTCCCGGGAAACCCGGTACAGTTACATTTGATGCTTCAGGGATTGTTGTAAAGGCACAGATGAAAACAACCGTCACTGTTACAATTTATAAATATCATGTTAACATTGACGAAGCACCCGGTACAAATAATGGTCTTGCCGGTTATGACTCCAAAGTTGCATGGTACAAAGGGAACCTGGACCAGACAAATAAATTCGGAACCATCACCTTTTATGCGAAAGGTTCGCACGACAACAAACTTACCCCGGATGTTGTAACAAATGATCTCTCAGGCAAAATAAAGCCGGGAACATATGATGTTCTCATCACACTCGATTTTTCAGGTAAGGTACAGAAGATATGGCTCGAGAATTTCAACATGAAAGCCAATACTAACTACAAGATCACGACAAATACAAACTCCGGTACAGTTGCCTATACTGGTGCAAACAGGGATGTTAAGGAGATTTATTTCTATCCTGCAGGCACAGCCGACAGGATGCAGGGTTCAACAAAAGCCGACAAGGGAACTGCTATCCTTTTCTACCAGGGTGCATATGCAACCAACCCATGCCCTCCGGGAAGCTATGATATCCTTCTTACTACTGCTACAGGTAATAAAAATGAATGGAAAAAGAACGTAGTTGTAAGGACTGGTGTAAGAACTGACATAAAATAAAAGTACCCCGGAAGGGATACTTTCAAAATAACAATCTGAACCGAAAGGGGAATTACTTTTCTTCTTTCGGTTCTGTTTTTACTTCAACCTTTGTTTCCTTCTCATCATCCATTGATGATGCTTTTTTGAATTCCCTTATACCCTGCCCCAAACCTTTCATCAGTTCCGGAATTTTACGTCCGCCAAAAAGAAGAACTACTACGAGGAGTATGAGAAGAATCTCTGTAAAGCCAATGTCGCCCATCTTGTTTTATATTTAAATTAATACTTAAAATCTTACTATTGAAAAAAGGGCAGGCCCTTTAAAAATCGGTACAAATGTATTGAAGCAAACCTATTATAACAAGTAATTTATGTTAAAAGGGAACTGATTCTTATGGGCAAATGTTAAAGGATTTTAACTTTTCAGATCACCAGGTTCTTCAGAGCATTGACTGTTTTGTGTTCACAAGTGCAAGACCGACAATCTTTTCAATCCTCCTCTCCCTGGTTTCCTGCTTTTTCGCAGCAAGAATAAAAGAAATGTACATATTCTTTGAGGATGGGGGGAATCTCATGAAGTTTTCGAGTGCTTTCCTGTCATTCTCAAGCGCTTTCATAAGATCATCAGGAATATCTGGGTAGCCTGAGTGCCTGTTCTCATAAGCAAGTGCCGGGTTTTTAAGTAGTTCTTCATAACACTTTAGCCCCGATGGCATCATTTTACCGGCTTCAATCATCCTTTTTACCCTGTCAATATTATATCTCGACCAGCGGCTTCCTTTCCGTCGGGGTGTGAAGCGCTGGAGGTAATAATCCTTATTAATGCTCTTTATTTTGCCATCTATCCAGCCAAAGCAAAGTGCCTCTTCAACTGCATCATCATAAGGAATCCGTTCACGTCCCGAACCCTTCTTAAAATATACAAGCCAGGCTTCCTGCTCCTTATCATGATTATTTTGAAGCCAGTCGCGCCACTCTTCACGGTCCCGGAAATAATACTCTGACATAATTATATTTTTCTAAAATTAAATCAAATATCGTTAATGGAGGCAAAATACATTATGTTACACGCAATACTACTGTTCCATGAATAACAGCAAATTGAACCGGTTTATTTAATTTTCACCAGACCTGCGTGGCAGGTAAGGAGGAATACGCCAGTCATCTTGCCCATAAATAACTTATTGCCTGATATTTATAGCAAGGATTCAGAACAACTAACCAAAAATTAATTCCGGACCTGACTGGCGATAGTTTTCATTTAACCTCGCTACTGGTATATTTTGCATATTCCTCCGTATGCATAAATACTCATTTATTTCTCGCATTATTGCTATGTTTTCGATGGGATTCCGGGGTTATTTTTGGAGAAAATTATAGTCTATGCTCGACGTTCTCATTTCGAATACCGGAAACAAACCTGAAGAGAAACAGGAATTCACACTTAGTGAAAGAATTGATAAGCCTGTAAAGAGCTTTCTTAAAGCAGTGTCGTGGAGGATAGTCGGCACAATAGACACTATGATGATCAGCTACATTGTAACAGGAAAACTTACAGTGGCATTTACAATCGGAAGCGTGGAAGTTATAACCAAAACAATTCTTTATTATTTCCATGAAAGGTTATGGGCCCACATTCACAGGATTAGATTTAAAGGGTTGACAAAAACATATGACAAACAGTACAGAACTGACAAAATTAAGCAGCCTGCTTGAAGGCAAATCAATAGTCGACAGTCTGAAGGAACTTCTTTCATTATACCGGGGTAAGGTAATATTCACAACAAGTTTCGGGATCGAGGACCAGGTAATCACCGACATAATTTTCAGAAACAACCTGCAGGTTGAAGTTGCCACACTCGACACTGGAAGGCTATTCCCTGAAACATACCAGGTTTTCTCGGAAACTCTGCTCAAATACAGGAAAAAGATAAACGTCTGCTTTCCGGATCCTAAGGATATTGAAAGACTGATGACAGAAAAAGGTCCTTTCAGTTTCTATGAATCAAAGGAGAACCGGATGGAATGCTGTCACCTCAGAAAAGTTGTTCCACTGAACAGGGTCCTGAAAGATAAGGCCATATGGGTCACCGGAATAAGGTCAGAGCAATCCGGGAACAGGTCATCAATGACAAACCTTGAGTATGACGATAACAAGCAGATGTATAAATATCATCCGCTTTTTGACTGGACCCTGGATGATGTTGAGAAATATATCAAAGAAAACCATGTGCCTTATAATGCCCTGCACGACAAGGGATACCTCAGCATAGGGTGTGAACCGTGTACAAGACCGGTAATGAAAGGCGGCGATTTCAGATCTGGCCGCTGGTGGTGGGAATCCGACAGTACAAAGGAATGCGGATGCCACGTAAAATATTCTGAGTCGAATAATTAATAAACAGGAAGATGATAATTAACCGCGAACACCTGGCAGAGCTGGAGAATGAAGCAATTTTCGTGATGCGTGAAGTGGCTGCCCAGTTCGAAAAAAAAGTAATCCTCTTCTCAGGAGGTAAGGATTCGATAGTCCTGGTTCACCTTGCTAAAAAAGCATTCTGGCCGGCAAAAATGCCATTCAGCCTTCTGCATATTGATACAGGCCACAATTTCGAAGAGACACTCGTTTACAGGGATAACCTTGCAAAGGAACTTGGCGTCGAACTTCTTGTAAAATATGTTGAAGATTCAATAAAGCAGGGACGGGTCGCAGAGGAAACAGGAATTAATGCAAGCAGGAACAAAGCCCAGTCAGTTACACTCCTCGATGCAGTGGAAGAGCTTGGGATTGATGTGGCAATAGGAGGCGGCCGACGCGATGAGGAAAAGGCAAGGGCAAAAGAAAGATTCTTCTCTCACAGGAATGAATTTGGTCAGTGGGATCCGAAAAATCAGCGTCCTGAACTGTGGAACATTTTCAACGGGAGAAAACATATGGGAGAACATTTTCGCGTGTTCCCGATAAGTAACTGGACTGAACTGGATGTATGGCAATATATTATGAGTGAGAACATTCCCCTCCCAAGCCTCTACTATACCCACAGGAGGAAAATCTTCAAAAGAGGGAATGTTTATCTTGCCTGGGCTCCCTTCATGAGTCTAAAACCATCAGAGGAGATTTTTGAAGCAGATGTAAGATGCAGGACGATAGGTGATATAACCTGCACCGGTGTTACCCTGTCCAAAGCTGAAACCCTCGATGAGATAGTCGGTGAAATTGCTGCAACAAGGGTTACAGAACGTGGTGGCAGGTACGACGACAGAAGGTCGGAAGCGGCGATGGAAGACAGGAAAAAGGAAGGATATTTTTAGAAGGCAGAAGGCTGAGGGCGGAGGGCAGAAGGCGGAAGGCTGAGTAGGAATCGGTATACTGTAAAACTAAAGACCGGCAAGACCTGCAAGACCTGCAAGACCGGCAAGACCTGCAAGACCGGCAAGACCGGCAAGACCTGCAAGACCTGCAAGACAACATAGAAGAAAACAAAAATGGGAATTAACGGAGATAGCAAAAATAAAAGCCTGTTGAGGTTTACAACTGCCGGCAGTGTGGATGATGGCAAGAGTACTCTTATTGGTCGCCTGCTATACGACAGCAAATCAATATTTGAAGACCAGATGGACCATATTGTTCAGTCCAGCAAAAGATTAGGAAGGGAAGAAGTGGATCTTTCACTGCTCACAGACGGGCTTAGGGCTGAACGCGAACAGGGAATAACAATTGATGTGGCTTACAGGTACTTTGCAACACCTGCAAGGAAATTCATAATTGCCGATACCCCGGGACATATCCAGTATACAAGGAATATGGTAACAGGGGCCAGTACTGCCGATCTTGCAGTGATTCTTGTTGATGCAAGGAAAGGCGTACTTGAACAGACCCTGCGTCATTCTTATATAGCCACCCTGCTTGATATCCGGCACATATTGTTCTGTATAAACAAAATGGATATGGTTGATTACAACGAGACTGTGTTTAATGAAATAAAAGACAGCCTCGCAGTAATTGCAGCCAAGCTGGAGATTGAAGACCCGCAGTATATTCCTATAAGTGCCAAATTCGGAGATAATGTTGTTGAAAGATCGGAACATATGGACTGGTACAAGGGAAAGACCTTCCTCAGCTTCATTGAAACCGTGGAGATTAAAAAGAATAAATCAATTGATTCCCCGCGCTTCCCTGTCCAGACAATTATACGTCCCCAGTCTGACCAGTTTCACGACTACAGGGGTTATGCCGGCAGGGTTGCCGGTGGTTCATTCAGGCCGGGCGACAGTGTAACAGTGCTTCCATCAAACCTTAGGTCTGTTATTAAAAGCGTTGATGTCTTTGAGAAACCTTTAACTGTTGCTTCTGCAGGTGACTCTGTTACAATAACACTGAATGATGAACTTGATATCAGTCGCGGTGACCTTATAGTAAGAACTGGTGAAGAACCTCTGTCGGGCCAGGATATAACACTTATGGCATGCTGGTTTAACGAGAAGCCTCTGCAGCAGAACGGAAGGTACCTTTTGCGGACTTCAACAAGCGAATGCAGCTGCATACTTAAATCAGTAGATTTCAGGGTTAATATAAGTACACTTGAAAAGGTGACAACCGATCTCACAATCAAGATGAATGATATTGCCGAGATCAGGATAAAAACCTCAAAACCGCTTTTCTACGATCCGTACAAAAAGAATAATGTCACTGGCAGCCTGATCCTTATTGATGAAGGCTCTAACGAAACGGTTGCTGCCGGGATGATTATTGCATAATCGTGCACCCGTGTTTTTCTCACAGTATCCGACAGCAGGCGTAGATTGAGAGCAATCCGGCATTTTTTGAAATTCTTTAGCATTCAATTAACTTTGCTGTGAATTTTCCAGTCCGGCGGTCTGATTTACTCCGGATTGAACATTCATTGCGTCATTGTGTTTAAAATATTTAATGCATACTGTCAATAATAAAATCTGACAGACAATAATTATCAGATGAAAAATATTTCTTCACATATCCCTGATAAAAAAGCAGTTGAAAGAGTTGTTAAAGCGGTCTTTAGTCTTCTTTTCCCGGCCGGTGAGAAACTCACAGAGGAGCTGTCGCTTAACAGGACAGGGAACCTCTCCCTGATGTTAAGCTCAATACTTGAAGGACGGGTTGACAATAAGAAGGAGGTTATCGATCATTTTTTTGAAAAACTACCTGAAACAAAGAAGACCCTTTTAAAGGATGCAAAGTTCATACTCGATTCCGATCCGGCAGCCACTGAACTTATTGAGGTAATTGCAGTTTACCCTGGGTTCCTTGCGATTTTCTGCTACAGGATCGCAAACATTCTCCTGCGGCAAAACACAACTCTTGTACCCAGGATGATAACTGAATATGCTCATAAATCAACAGGAATCGATATTCATCCGGGTGCACAGATAGACACCCCGTTTTCAATAGACCACGGAACCGGAATAGTAATAGGTGAGACCACATCAATAGGAAAGAATGTAAAACTTTACCAGGGTGTTACGCTGGGTGCACTGAGTGTCGAAAAGGATAAAGCTTCGAAGAAAAGGCATCCCACAATTGAGGATAATGTCATTCTTTATGCAGGCTGTACGATTCTCGGAGGGAACACAGTTGTTGGTCATAACAGTATAATCGGCGGAAATGTCTGGCTTACCGAAAGTGTAAGCCCTTTTTCGGTTGTTTATAATAAAAGTGAAATAATTGTCAGGGATAAGAGCAGTCTCCCGGAACCATTAAATTTTGTTATCTGATTCATTCATACTATGAAAGCAAATTCAATTCTTGAAACAATAGGCAGCACGCCGCATCTGAGAATAAACCGCTTGTTCGGACCATCAGCCAATGTCTGGATCAAACTTGAGAAGAACAACCCCGGCGCAAGCATAAAGGATCGTATCGCACTAGCAATGGTTAATGATGCGGAAGCTAAAGGTATACTTAAACCGGGTAGTGTAATTATTGAACCAACCTCGGGCAATACCGGTATTGGTCTTGCAATAGTATCGGCTGTCAAGGGATACAGACTGATACTTGTTATGCCTGAATCGATGTCTGTTGAGCGGAGGAAGATAATGAGCGCATATGGAGCTGAATTTGACCTGACACCCAGGGAAAAAGGGATGAAAGGTGCTATCGAAAGGGCGAAGGAATTGCAAGCCGCAATTCCGGGTTCATGGATACCTATGCAGTTCGATAATCCTGCAAATGTAAAGGTTCATGTGGATACGACATCCCAGGAGATACTGAAGGATTTTCCTGACGGTCTTGATTACATAATTACCGGGGTCGGCACCGGGGGACACATAACAGGAGTTGCCCAGGTACTGAAGAAGAAGTTCCATGGGCTTAAGGTCTATGCTGTTGAGCCTGAACTGTCACCTGTCCTCAGTGGTGGTTCACCATCACCTCATCCCATACAGGGTATTGGTGCTGGATTTATACCTTCAATTCTTAATATGGACCTCATCGACGGCATCATTAAGGTTGGCAGGGATGAAGCATTCCTGTATTCACAAAGGGCAGCTAAAGAAGAAGGTCTTTTTGCGGGGATTTCCACCGGGGCATCACTGGCAGCCGTTGCAAAGAAGCTACCTGAACTTCCGGAAGGGGCCAGGATACTTACATTTAACTACGACACCGGTGAAAGGTACCTTTCTGTAGAAGGTCTTTACTGATATTCCCGGAAAAATTAAACATCATCCTCAAAGAGGTTCATCTGCCTGTCGCTGCATTCGTCATTCTCAAGGTTTGAGATGCTCACTCCCAGAAGCCTTATGCGATTGCCCGGGAGTTCAAGCGATTTCCTGATTGAAGTAACTTCTATATGAAGGGTGTCAAAATCCCGGACATAATTCTGCAGTGTTTTGCTGCGGGTCAGCTGCCTGAAATCTGAGAACTTCACCTTAACTGTTATTGTCCGTCCCGTTGTTTCAGCTTCGTCGAGACGTTTCATCAGTTCTTTTTCGATTTTATAGAGCTCTGCAATTATCTCGAAGTTTGTGGTAAGGTCCTTTTCAAAAGTCAGTTCAGTACCAACAGATTTTCTTTCTGATTCAGGTTCAACAGGACGGTCATCGATACCTCTTACTATATCATAATAAAATGCCCCGCTCTTGCCAAAGTTCCTGACAAGGGAAAGGAGATCCCAGCGCTTCAGGTCTGAACCATTGTGAATGCCAAGCTTATGCATTTTCGACGCTGTAACCTTACCTATACCATAGAATTTTTCTATGGGAAGATTTTCAATATATTTTTCAGCCTCTTCCGGCTTTATAACAAAAAGGCCGTCGGGTTTCTTTACCTCTGAAGCTATCTTGGCAAGAAATTTATTTATAGATATGCCTGCGGAAGCTGTAAGCCCTGTCTTCTCCCTGATATCCTTCTTTATGCGTTTTGCGATTAATGTGGCAGACCCGATTTTCTGAATGTCGTCTGTAACATCAAGGAAAGCTTCATCTATTGATAGAGGTTCAACAAGCTCTGTATAGGATTTGAAAATCCTGAAGACCTCCCCGGAAATTTCATGGTATCGTTCAAAATGATGCTTCACAAAAATCAGGTCGGGGCATAGTCTTTTGGCTGTTACGGAGGGCATTGCAGACCTGACCCCGAATTTCCTGGCCTCATAGCTTGCAGCAGCCACAACACTCCTCGCCCCGCTTCCCCCAACGGCTACGGGTCGGCCTCTCAATTCGGGATTATCGAGTTGTTCTACAGATGCAAAAAAAGCATCCATATCTATATGAATTATTTTTCTCATGGAGCGAAGAAGGTCCGAAGTTAGAAAAAAGCATATGCATAACCAGTTTTTTCAGCAATACAAAAAAAGTCATGCATTTGCTCTTTGAAAAATGCAGAATCTTCCTCATCTTGCATGAATATCCAAAAAACAGGGTTTTGGAAAAGAGCAGAGGAGAAAAAACAAGGCTATTTGCATTGATACTAACACAGCACAGGTTGTGGGGTACAGTGCTGATGCCATATATTGTAATAAGGGATGCTGATACTTCTTACTTCAGGATGTCGGAAGCCCTCTCCCCTTTTCCTAACATTGATACCCTGGCAACCCTTGCTCCGGAGGAAAGGGATGCTGTAAACATTCTGAATGAATACACCGACAGGAACCTGTTCAAGCTCTTCTCAAAGAATGCCAATGTGAAGGAATTTCTTGAAAAGGTAACCACAGATCGTATTGAGAATTTCATAAGACCATATATTGAGACCCGTATCTACAGGTGTTTTACGATTGCCCGTGATGAAGCAATCCCGGTTTTTCTCCAGAAAGGAAAAATAAGCACAATACATCTCGAAGACAGGCTTGAACTCATCGGCGATCCCTCACACCCTGTTTTCTGCTTCAACAGAACCGCGGAACAGAGCACCTACAGCCTCAAGCTTGAGCTCCAGGGCAAAATGATAAACCTGAGGAAGAGCGGTATTGATATAATCAGCAACTCTCCATGCCTTATAAGGGAAGGGAATAATATCATTTTCATTAATGATATCGAAGGTACAAAGCTGAAACCCTTCATTACACGCGAGCATATAAACATACCCGAGAATGCTGTTGTCAAGTATTTCTCATCCTTTGTTCTGAATGCTGTAAACAGCTTTAAGGTTGAGGGAAGTGGCTTTAAGATAATCCATGAAGAAGCAGAAAAGGAGGCTGTTCTTGAATTCGAAAACAGCCTGAGGGGTATTCCCGTGCTGGTTCTCAAACTGAGATACCCTGGTTACGATATTTATCCCAACGACACTTCCCAGTCATTCACACGGTTTGCGATTGAAAATGATGAATATACATTCCGGAAATGCGATCGTGACTTTGAATGGGAATCAAAGTGTGCGGCTGCCCTGGGAGAACTGGGATTCTATTCTGAGGATGATGTGAATTTTTCGCTTGAAGGACTCAGTGGTGACAGGAAGCAGGATCTTTATGAAACCATAGAAGCCATAAACCAGTCGTGGGAAGATCTCGTTTCCTTCGGCTTCACAATATCTTCCGGCCGCATGGACAGGAACTATAACCTGAAGCCGGTAAGCATAGGTTTGAGTCACAGGCTTATAGACGATTGGTTCGATCTTAAGGCTACAGTTAAAATAGGCGATTTCGAAATACCATTTGTCAGGTTCCGGAAGAATATTCTTGAAGGAATCAGGGAATATGAACTTCCCGACGGTACGGTTGCCATCCTTCCCGAGGTCTGGTTCACAAGGTATAAGAACATCTTTGAATTCGGAAAGAGCGAGGATGATTCCCTTCTGATACATAAACAGCATTTTTCGCTGCTCCCGGATACTTTTGACGATGATGAATGTGTAGGATGCGGAAAACTTGAGAAGCTCATAGCCCCTGAAAATATACCTGAACTCAGGATTCCGGAAACACTCAATGCCACAATGCGGCAATACCAGGTCGAAGGATTTGGCTGGATGCACTGGCTTCAATCGGCAAACCTTGGAGGATGTCTTGCTGATGATATGGGTCTTGGAAAAACAATCCAGACCCTTGCCCTGCTTCTCCATAACAGGGAAACTATGGGTTCTCAGAAGGCTTCAGCAGGTGATGAACAAAAATTATTTGAGACACCGGTTGCGCCGCTGACCTCACTTGTTGTAGTGCCGGCATCACTTCTTTATAACTGGGAGAATGAAATAAGGCGCTTTGCCCCGGTACTAAGGGTCTGCAGCTATAAAGGCAACCAGAGGAAAAAGTCAACTTCATATTTCAACAGCTATGACGTCATCCTCTCCAGCTATCACACTGTCAGGCAGGATATAGACATAATAAGTAACTTCCATTTTCATTATATTGTACTGGATGAGAGCCAGGTAATAAAGAACCCGTCATCGATGATCTTCCGGACTGTTATCAGGCTCAGATCCGATTACCGTCTTGTGCTCACCGGCACCCCTGTTGAAAACTCCCTTACTGACCTCTGGACCCAGCTGAATTTTGTAAACCCCGGCCTTCTCGGCACCCTGGCATTTTTCAGGAGGGAATATGCAAAACCTATTGAGAAGAAAAAGGATGACGACAAGGAAGTCCAGCTAAGGAAGATTATAAAACCGTTCATCCTGCGAAGAACCAAGGAAATGGTTGCAAGTGATCTGCCTGATGTTACCGAACAGACCAAATTCTGTAACATGACAGAGGAACAGTCGGAGCTTTATGAAAAAGAAAAGTCTGCAGTAAGGAACAGCATCCTTAAAAATATTGAGACCAACGGACAGGAGAAGTCTGCAATTGTTGTACTGCAGGGATTGATGAAGCTGCGACAGATTTCCAATCATCCCCTAATGGCTTACAGTGAATATGAAAGTGGTTCCGGCAAATTTGAGACCGTGCTCCAGGATATGGAGAGTGTTATCTCTGAAGGGCATAAGATACTAGTGTTCTCATCATTTGTAAAGCATCTTGATCTTTATGCGGCTGTTCTTACAAAAAAGAGGATCAGGTTTTCAGTACTTACTGGTGCTTCAACAAACAGGGAACGGATAATAAACAGTTTCCAGGACGATCCTTCAAACAAGATATTCCTTATCTCTCTTAAAGCAGGCGGTGTCGGACTTAACCTTACTGCCGCCGATTATGTTTTTATCCTTGACCCGTGGTGGAACCCTGCAGCAGAGATACAGGCTCTTAGCAGGGCGCACAGGATTGGCCAGGATAAAAGTGTGTTTGTTTACAGGTATATATCGACAGATACTATAGAGGAGAAAATCACAAGGCTCCAGGAAAAGAAATCACGCCTGGCAGACACCTTCGTTCACAGCAATAACCCGCTTAAGGATATTGATATAAAACAGATTCTCGAGATTATAGGCTAGGCTCTTCAAAGAACTGCTTTTATATTAAGTATTTTTATGGCTATCTTTGTCATGAAATTTGTAACCAGGCTATGATGGACAATATGAAGGATCATCCTTTGTACAGGAAGCACGACATTGACAGTGCCATGAATGCACTATGGGCATTTTACAAGGGCAGGTTTGTTGCTCTTTTCCTTATATCACTTGTGATTTCTGGTATACTGCAATATGCCACAATGCTTATAGATTTTAAATCTCTTTATACTATTACTGATCCTGCATTGGTTCTTGAGAAGTTGAAATCATACATGGTTCCGATGTTAATATTCATGGTAGCCGGGCTTCTTTCAAATACAATAATGCACTATTATATCCTTCATAAGCCAATTGACAGTTCAATGAATATCTTCATCTCGATTGTAAAATCGTTGAAGTACTTCATACCCTACCTAATACTTATGGTCCTTTTTGCATGTTTTGCTGTTCTTGCCATTGTGCTTGGAGTGTTTGTCCTTTTCATCGGGGCAATTTTCGCAGCACTGTACGTGGGAATGCTTTCATTTTTCATCCTCCCTGTTATGATGGCAGAGGAAGCTAACATACAACAGACTATTTCAAGGACGATTAAACTGGCGCATTCAGGTTTCTGGGCCAATATGGGATGGAGTTCTATATTCTTTGTTTTATACCTTATAATCTCAATAGTACTTTCAGGTGTTGTACTGCTTCCCTTTGCAGGAAGCTTCATGAAGACTTTTGCAAATCCTCAGGATACAAGCAGCATAATGCATCTGCCAAACGATCCGTTGTTTCTCTTTCTTTCCTCTGCGATAAATGCACTGACTCTCCCGCTGTCGCCGATATTCGGATTTATAATCTATTTTAACGGGAAGGCAAAAGAAGAAAGCAGCAGCATCTCTTTCACAGGCAATGACAATGGTGAACAGAAAGTGAGGGTTGAGGATCTTTATGCAAAACCAAGGGAGGAGAATAATTTTGATCAGCCTCCGGCACAGGGTTAAAATCCTGTTCTTTCTTTAATCATTTTTTCTCTTCTAATCCATTCATTTGGCTTCACCGAACTTCTCCGCCAGCTGGCGGATACGGTTCTTTTGCTCGCTACTTTCCTTTGTTCATTTTTTGCTCGCCCAAAAAATGAACCAAAAAAGGGCGCCAAAAACGACAACCGGGGCCTTTGGTTGCTCTGCGCGTCGGCCCCGGTTCGCACCGTTTTTGGTTTTCCCCTCGCACTTATCATCATCCTTCATAACAGAAACTTCAAAATATTCTATCAGCTTCCTGGCAATAATGGATTTCAAATGGCCTCAGAGAATTTTGGGATTAAGCGATTATTTTGAGGCTTGCTGCGAGGGCTGAAAGTAAGCAACACTGTCTGAGCCCCGCCTTGGCGGGGCGAGTTGTGTTGCGTGGGCAAGACTCAAAATATGAGCCCCAAAATTATCTGCAGCCTTGAATTTTCTTTGCTTACTTTCTTTGTTTCAAGACAAAGAAAGTAAGAGCTATTCTTTGGACGAACAAAGAAAGAACAAACAGAAAAATAACTCTTGAAGCAATTGAATCAAAATATAATAAAGTTGCTGAATAGCAGGATTATGACCAAAAAGAAAGGGTGCCGTTTTGCGGCACCCTTCATTTTATCTAGTAGCTTTCTCGTTCCACGTAATGCGTGTGTAGCAGCTCATGTGACTTATGGCTGTTCGGCTTATCCAGGAACTCCTTGTAAATTGCAATTACATCGGGATTCTGATGCGATTTGCGGAGAACCATATGCTCATCTTCAGAGTAGATAGCCTTCATCCTGTTCGTCCTGATCTCCATGGATGTGGGAATAGGCTGACCACCTCCTCCGATACAACCTCCCGGGCAGGCCATTATCTCAACGAAATGGTATGGTGACTTACCCTGTTTGACAAGTTTCATAATCTTGTTTGCATTAACGAGACCATGGGCAATAGCCACTTTGAGTTCTGCACCTTCAAGGAATTTCCAGTCCGGGGTACATCCTTCAATCTTAATTGTGGCTTCTTTCACACCGTCCATGCCCCTTGCAGGAGTAATATTCAGGTTCTTGAAAGGCACTTCTTTGCCAGTGACGATCTCCCAGGCTGTTCTTAATGCGGCTTCCATAACACCACCAGTTGCACCAAAAATTACGGCTGCACCTGTTGAGTCACCCATTATTGAGTCATAATTTGAAGGCTCAAGTGCCCTGAAATCAAGACCTGCCTGTTTTATCATTACAGCAAGCTCCCGTGTTGTGAGTACATAATCAACATCTTTGTAGCCACTTGCTCTCATCTCAGGCCTGTCAGCCTCAAATTTTTTGGCTGTACACGGCATTATTGACACAGATACAACTTTCGAAGGATCCAGCTTTCTTTTCTGAGCATAATAGGTCTTGGCAAGAGCTCCGAACATCTGCTGCGGTGATTTGCAGGTTGAAAGATTCGGCAGGAACTCGGGGTATTTATGTTCAATAAACTTAATCCATCCTGGTGAGCATGAGGTGAACATCGGGATTGATGTTTTTGTATCGCCGTCGACGAGTACCTTCTTAAGTCTTGTAAGAAGTTCTGTCCCTTCCTCCATGATTGTAAGGTCGGCAGTAAAGTCCGTATCAAGCACCGAATCAAAACCCAGCTGTTTAAGCGCAGTAACCATTTTGCCGGTTACCCTTTCGCCCGGGTCATATCCGAGGTCTTCGCCAAGAGCTACCCTTACTGCAGGTGCAGTCTGAACAACTACATGTTTTTCAGGATTGTAGATAGCATCCCATACGTAATCTATATATGTCTTTTCTGTAAGGGCACCGGTCGGGCAGCGGTTTACGCACTGTCCGCAGTTTGTACATACAACATGACTCATTGGCCTGTCGTGGAATGAAGAAATCTTCTGGTGTGCTCCTTTGTTCGCAACTCCTATTGCTGAAACATGCTGAAGTTCAGCGCAGGTCCTGACGCAGCGCTGGCAACGTATACACTTGCTGTCGTCCTTTATGAATGACGGAGATGACCTGTCTATTGCATAATTCCTTTCGGCTATAAGATCGAGGAAGATATGGTCACCGAATGCAAATTCGTTGGCCAGTGTCTGAAGTTCGCAGTTCTGGTTCTTGTAGCATTTTGTACAATCGCTTCTGTGTTCCGAAAGGAGGAGTTCAATAATATGCTTACGTGCATTCCTTACTTTCAGGCTGTTTGTCATAATCACCATTCCCTCTGAAACAGGTGTCGCACACGATGCAACGAGCGTACGGGCACCTGCCTGCTCAACCACGCATACGCGGCAGTTACCTGCAACACAGAGGTCGGGGTGATTGCATAAAGTGGGAATATTTATATTCAGGGTTTTTGCTGCAGCAAGAATTGTTGTACCGCTCTCAACGGATACCTTCTTGTCGTTTATAGTAAGATTAACCATTGTTTCTGTTTTTTCAGTTAGTAAATTATCTCCTCCTTGAAGTTTTCAACGATAGAACGGAAAGCATTTCCAACCGACTGACCCAGTCCGCATTTGGATGCAATCTTCATTGTATCGGCCAGCTTTACGAGTTCGGTAAGATAAGTCGATTTGGCTTCTCCTTTCTTTACCATTTCAACGCCTTTCAGCAACTGCTGGCAGCCAACCCTGCAAGGGGTGCACTGTCCGCACGACTCCTCTGCGAAGAAATCGAGGTAGTTATGAAGAACATTGTACATTGATCTTGAACTGTTGAACAGCTTCATTGAACCTCCTGTTGGCACACCTTCAAAGCCGATAATAGTCTCGGTGAATTTCTTGCGCGGAACGCAGAATCCTGAAGCACCTCCTACCTGTACAGCCTTTGTATCACCGTCGCCGAATTCATTTACAAACTGCTGAACAGTCATGCCAAGTTCCAGTTCAAAAATACCTGGGGTTGGAGTATCGCCGGATATAGAGAATACTTTTGATCCCCTTGAATCCTTTGTTCCAAGCTGGTTGTATTTTGCAGCGCCATGGCAGACAATCATCATTGCTGTCACAAGAGTTTCAACATTATTAATTGATGTCGGTTTTCCGAATACACCTGATGTTGTTGGATAGGGCGGTTTGTTTCTTGGCTCTCCCCTCTCACCCTGAATTGACTCAAACAGAGCACTTTCTTCCCCGCATATATAAGCACCGCTTCCGAGGCAATAACGGATCCTGAAGTCGTAACCAATCTCATTGATAAGTTTGTGGAATGCTTCAAGCTCCATCATCAGTTTGGGGAGCAGGAACCTGTATTCACCACGGAGGTAAACGATCCCTTCTTTTGCACCAATAGCTTTACCAGCTATAGCCATTCCGCCATATACCTTATAAGCCACCCTGTCGAGTATCTCCCTGTCCTTGAAAGTACCGGGTTCACCTTCGTCAGCATTGCATACCACATATTTCTCCGGACTCTTTTCTGCTGCTGTATATTTCCATTTCAGACCGGTTGGAAATCCTGCACCACCCCTGCCTTTAAGGCCCGATTCGAGTATCTGCTGGATAATCTCATCCTTTGTCATTTTGAATCCTTTCTGAAGAACCTCACGGGCATCGACCTTTTCAAAAATCAGGTCAACCTTTGTTAATCCTTTGTTTTCCATAGTTTTTACCCGGTATTATTTTTTAGACATATAACTCTTAAGCAGGTCAGTTACCTTCTCGGGTGTGAGTTCCGTGTAAGGCATATCATTAATAAGTATAGCAGGAGCTTTATGACACCAGCCTATACAGTTTGTCTCAATAAGACTGAACATTTTATCAGGGGTGGTTTCCCCGACCTTTATTTTGAGCATATCCTCGATCGTATGGAGGATATCATTCTTCCCTTTCATTGAGCATGTAATTGTCTTACATACCCTTATAATATATTTACCCCTCTCCTCGGTATCGAGAAAGGTATAGAACGACGCAGTTCCATAAACTTCAGCAGCAGAAATGTCAAGTTCCCTTGCCACTTCCACCATTGCCTCATCTGTAAGATAGTTATGCTTCTCAACTATCCCCTGCAAAATCGGCATAAGACTGTCCCTGCGTCTTCCATGCTTATCGGACAGCTCTTTTACAAGATTTCCCACGTGATACATATCAATCAGTTTTTTAATTGGTTTTTGTTGAAGGACATTAAAATTAAACGAACTGTTAAATTAATAACAATACTTTTACAAAAAACCTTACTTATATCATCCTTCGTAATTTAGAATCAATATAAACAATGGGAAAAGGCCTCTGTTAGGGCATAAGAAACTAAAAAGCCAGGCAGGTAAATACCGCCTGACATATATTATTCTGATCTTTTATTACTTCGTTGTGACGCTGATCTTGCTAAGCAATTTTATGTCCGATGGATTTGAGTAGTCGTACTGGTAAAGACCGTCATCACCAATCATAATCAATACACTGTTAAGAGGTATTACATCAAATGCATTTATCTGGCTGTATGTAAAAAGCAGGTGAGCCGAAATAGCCCGTGGATCAGTTGCATCAAAAACCTTCAGGCCGGCATTCCCGTCGCATACGAAAAGAAGGTTACCATCTTTTCCGAGACCATGCGGGCTTGTCATCGGGTAAGAGGCTACCATGACCGGTGATGCAAGATTCTTAATATTTACTACATCGAGCTGGTTAAAGGAACCTCCGCAATTTGTACCGGAACGAAGTGTAACATATGCCAGGGTATCATCAACAACCACCGGGTCGCAACTCCTCATATGATTATAGAATGATTTGTACTGTGGCGCCGAAGGTGAGGTTATATCGTAAATAGCCATCCCGGTGCTTGTGCCAAGGAACATATTACTTTCTGTGAGGAACATTGTCTCAATGTTCCAGCCAACATAAAAGTCGCTTATTTTCGTAGGGCTGGTCTTTGTTGATATATCAAAAATACGAAGGCTGTTCTGGTCAACCGCATAAAGGTAATCCGACCTGATGGCAAACCTTGCCATTGATCCTCCGAGCCCGACACCAGAACCGCTTACCCCTGACGAAGCACCCATTGAATTAACAGCATCCAGGAACAATGACCCCTTCAGAAAGAAGAAGTCATAATATATAGGATAAGGATTAACATATACTTTTTCTTTTACACTACCTACATTCCACCCTGTTATAACCCCCTTCTTTGAATCAACACCTGTTATAGGATAGTTATTACCGGTTGCCGGTAAGGTAAACGGAAGTACATCTTTCACCCTGCCTGCTTCATGAACATTTGAGATGTCGGACACATCAATAACAACAATATCAACATAGCTGTCGGCGTACAAATAATTTCCGGAGATCGATATATCGACAACCCCGGGTATAGTAACAAAATCCTTTTTAACTGGTGAGGCCGGGTTTGTATTATCATATATATGTATGCCCTTAAGCTCCTCAATAATGAATATATAATTGTCCTTGAAATATATTTTACCAGGGTTTTTCAATTCCTCTGTATGGCCAGGGGTAACAGCATCCCTGAGCTCATCATAGCTAAGATATACAGGCACATTGGCTGTGTATATCCTGTAGGTTGAGTCTTCGCATGAAGTGAATAATATTGCGACAGGGAACAGTAGTATAATAATTGGAATGATTTTTGCTTTCATAACAGGTTAGTTTAGTATTGTATTTGAAACAAAAATCATGCTAAACTTTCATAACCTAATGAATCATCTATGAAAAGACTTATTGCCGTAGCTGTCATTCTGATCGCAATTATCTCGCAGACAGCAGCTCAGAAATACAAGGATGTGCTTTACCTGAAATCGGGAAGTAAAGTTTTTGGAACACTGCTCGAGTTTTCAGGCGACATATATAAAATGAGGGTTAACGATTCAACAATTTTTACCTTTCCGTCATCGGAAGTAGAGAAATATGTAAAGGAAGTAAGGGAAGGAAGAGGAAGAAAGTCTGAGGGCCTGGGATTTTCTATTGAAGGGGGATTTCTTATCGGCTCACAGTCGAACACTTATGATACGCCTTTCAGTTTCAATGCAATACTTAACTATACTGCATACGGAACCAACATCGTTGGTATCGGTACAGGGGCCGAATACCTCGGAAAAACCTACACCCCGATCTTTCTTGAATACAGGAAACTATTCCATCCAACAGGTGTGACACCATATTTATTTTGCCGTGCAGGTATACTTGCATATTTCGGATCGAACGATAATACAACATACGGGTACTGGCCGAGCTATTACCTTAGAAAAGATTACGACGGCGGTGCCAGCTTCACCGTTGGAAGCGGGATATCCTGGGCAGGTGACGGTATTGAAACCAACCTCTCGTTTGCTTACAGGTATGCAAGAACTACAATCAGACAAACTGAGTATAACCAGGCAAACACAACATACAATACGAATTATAACAGGCTTGAGATAAAGCTTGGCTTCAGGTTCTGATCCAGGCTGCAGGTTCCTGAAACTTATTTTTCATAACTTTATCCATATTTCATTGTATGGATAAACAGGCACAGCTTAAGGACCTGGTTCCGGAACATAAATTCCTTGTTTGCATTGACTCAGACGGATGTGTATTCAACTCTATGGAGGTGAAACACAAGCAGTTCTTCATCCCGAATGTAATATCACATTTCCAGCTTGAACCTGTTGAGGATTTGGTTCGTGAAACATGGGAGTTTGTTAACCTGTATTCATCATCCAGAGGAACAAACAGGTTTCCCGCATTGATAAAGGTGTTTGACCTGCTTGTCGGAAGACCGGAGATTTTCAGGGAAAGGATATGGTTACCTGAACTTAAACTGCTTAGGAAATGGATCGATTCGGAAACGAGACTTGGTAATCCTGCATTAAGGAAATTCTGTGAAGCAAATAATGATGCAGAGCTTAAAATGGTTCTCACCTGGAGTGAGGCTGTCAACGCTGATATTGAAAGAAACCTTCAACCTTTAGCCCCTTTCAGACACGCACAGGATGCAATAAATACTGCCAACACAAAATCAGATATTCTTGTAGTTTCGCAGACTCCTTTTAAAGCTCTTGAGAAGGAATGGAATGAAAATGGCCTGTCTCAGTACGTAAGAGGTATTGCGGGACAGGAGTCAGGAACAAAATCCGAACATATTGCCCTTGCTTCAAATGGTAAATACCGTAAAGAGAATATACTTATGATCGGTGATGCACCCGGTGATCTTAAGGCTGCAAAAGATAATGGAGTGCTTTTCTTCCCGGTTTTACCCGGGAAAGAGGATGAATCGTGGCAGAAACTTCTTTCTGATGGTTTTCCCCGTTTTTTCAGCGGAAAATATGATATCGATTACATGGAAGCCCTCGAGGAGGAATTCATGGAGAGACTGCCCGACCTTCCTCCCTGGCAACGAACTTAATCGACCGATAAATCTGCTATGATAAAGGCGATTTTTATTTATTTTCATTGATAAAATTTCCTATCTTTAAGAAAAGTTGCCTTAAATTCATTACAAACCAAAACAGGAGGCGCCATGGCTACCGATTACCTATGCAAAGCATGTCGTGGTGTGCTTAATGTCAGCAGCACCATTGTCCTTTCAGCACAAAAAATGAACAGCAGTGCAAGAGGTCTTGTACATCTTAACCCCGAGATCGGGAATTATACAAAGACAACCCACCCTTCTTTTAAAATAGAAGAAGGACAGGAATACATGTATGTATGTCCCATCTGCCACTCACAGCTTAACAGTGCCAAATATCCCCACCTTGTTCATATCCTTATGACTGATGAACCGGGCAAGGAATATAACATCTACTTCTCAGGCATTGCCGGGGAAAAATGTACCTACAAGATAAGGGGCAGAAAAGTTGAAATGATTAAAGGGCCTGACGCGGAGAGATATACAAAATATTTCGAAGTGCCTGACGAGGATAAGAAGTACCTATAGGTCTTGCAGTCTGGGTGTCCGGGTGTCCGGGACAACCAGCATGTGTAATTCAGGAATCAGGATTACGGCTCTGGATTTGCACTTAAAGTCTTATCCTTTTTTTCTCTGTCAAATAATCCTATTTTTACAGCTGTTAAATCTATTAACGGTACAGATATCTCATGAATACCAATCTGAGTCAGAAAGCAGCCGATAATATCAGGATTCTTGCCATGTCGATGGTGGAGAAAGCCAGATCGGGTCACCCGGGCGGAGCTATGGGTGGTGCAGATTTTGCACACATATTATTTTGTGAATACCTGAATTTTGATCCTGATAATCCTGCATGGATGAACCGCGACAGGTTCTTCCTCGATCCGGGGCATATGTCGCCGATGCTGTATTCCGTACTTGCTCTTTCGGGTTTCTTCTCAATAGATGACCTTAAAAACTTCCGTCAGTGGGGAAGCCCCACTCCTGGTCATCCCGAAGCCGACAGGTCAAGAATGATTGAGAATACATCCGGACCGCTCGGACAGGGACATACAATGGCGGTCGGCGCGGCAATTGCAGAAAGATTCCTCACTTCAAGGTTCAGTGAATTATTCTCTCATAAGATATATGCTTTTATTTCTGATGGCGGTATCCAGGAGGAGATATCCCAGGGAGCAGGGAGAATTGCAGGTTACCTGGGCCTCTCAAACCTTGTGATGTTCTACGATTCAAATGATATCCAGCTTTCGACTGAGACTGTGGCTGTAACACGCGAAGATACTGCACAGAAATACAGGTCGTGGGGATGGGCAGTAACTGAGATCGATGGCAATGATCACAATAGCATCAGGAAAGCTCTCGACGCTGCAATAAAGGAGAAGGAAAAACCAACTCTGATAATTGGCAAAACAATAATGGGCAAAGGCCTTCTCGACAAGGACGGCAAAAGCTTTGAGAGAAAAACAGCAACTCATGGTATGCCGGTAGGCGAATCTGGCGGTTCATTTGAAAAATCACTTGTAAACCTTGGTGGTAACCCTGAAGATCCTTTTATGGTTTTTAAAGAGGTAAACGCCATGTATAAAGAAGCACTCAACGAAAAGAGAAAGAAAGTTGCAGAATGGAATAACAGGCATAAGGAATGGGAGAAAAACAATAAAGAACTCAGTCAGAAGCTTCAGGGATTCTATTCAGGCAAACTGCCCGATATTGATTTCAGCCAGGTTAAACAGAAAGAGGGCATTGCAACAAGGGCAGCATCCTCTGCAATGCTTGAACTGTTTGCAGGAAAGTTTGAGAACTTTATTGTTGCCTCTGCAGACCTTGCAAACTCCGATAAAACAGACGGTTTCCTGAAACACACAACAGCCTTTACAAAAAATAATTTCACAGGTGCATTCCTCCATGCCGGTGTATCAGAGCTTACGATGGCTGCAATTATGAACGGGATCGCGCTCCACGGCGGAATGTTTGCTGCCTGCGGGACCTTTTTCGTATTTTCAGATTACATGAAACCTGCAGTAAGGCTTGCCTGCCTCATGGGACTACCGGTGAAGTATATCTGGACCCACGACGCGTTCAGGGTTGGCGAAGATGGACCCACCCACCAGCCTGTTGAGCAGGAGGCGCAGATCAGGCTCATGGAGCATCTTAAAAACCATCATGGCGAGAACAGCATGCTGGTCCTCCGCCCCGCCGATGCCGCAGAAACAACGGTGGCATGGAAACTTGCCGTTGAAAACACTAAAACCCCGACTGCCCTGATACTCTCACCAGAATATAAAAGACCTGCCATCCGCTTCACCTGGTAATCGCTACGCCGACGCTCAGCGCAGAGAAAGGTGCCTACATAGTACAGGACTGCCAGGGCGAACCGGATATAACCCTCGTTGCAAGCGGCTCGGAGATTTCAGCCGCTTATCGACAGCGCAGCTGAAATCCGAAGGGCTTAAAGTAAGAGTAGTATCTGCTCCGTCAGAAAGGCCTTTTCAGGCTCAGCCTGCTTCATACAGAATTCAGTAATCCCGCAATCAGGACCTGTTTTCGGCCTGACTGCCGGACTGCCGGTTACACTCCAGGGCCTTGTAGGTCCGTTCGGAAAAGTATGGGGACTTTCAAACTTTGGTTATTCAGCCCCATTTAAGGTCCTTGATGAAAAATTCGGTTTCACACCTGAAAATGTATGCAACCAGGTAACAGAATACCTGAAGGGTTTCAAAAATAAATCTTAAGAATTCAAAAACTCTGTAATGAAGTACGATGCTTAAAGGAAGGGATAAAGGACTGATATTTGACCTCGACGGAACCCTTGTAGATTCAATGCAATTCATTATGAAGAGGTGGAAAAAAGCATGTGATCATTTTGGAGCTAAGATAGATCCCGCATTCCTCAGGTATCACACCGGAAGCCCGGGCTGGGCAATTGCAGCAGCAATAATCGAACACAGCGGCCTTAACGGCAACGTCACTGTTGAACAGATTCTTAAAGTCAAGCTCGAAGAATTTTACAAGGTTCAGCACCTTATAAAACCTATAGAACCTGTTGCCGACATTGTGAAAAAATATCATGGGAAGATACCAATGGCCGTCGGAACAGGAGGTCACCGCGAAGCTGTGGAACGTACACTGAGAGTTACAGGAATGAAAGAGTATTTCGATATCGTCGTGACTGCAAACGATGTTCAGAATCATAAGCCTCATCCTGATACCTTCCTCAAATGTGCGAGCTTATGAAAGTCGATCCTTCACTGAGTTGAAGTTTTGAAGATGGCGATCTCGGTATTGAAGCAGCGAAAGGGCTGGAATGGTCGCTACGGATGTGAGGAGCTGTTTGATTCGAACTGGTAAGATTCAGAGCAGTTAAACCAGGACATATGGCACGGGAGTTTAACTTTATTTAAAATACTGTAAATAATAAGGTTAAACTCTCGCAACCCATTTTTTTATATATTTGCAGAAACGTTTTTAATTGAGGAAAGCTTTAAAAATAAAGACATCTGTCCTCCTTGTCGCGTGGATGGTAATTTTCACCCACAGCATAATTCCTATTCTCATGCTGACGAATGCCTTGCCGATCATGGTGAAAGCGATATTCAATTTCTACTGCACAGGTCAGTCATGATAATTCGGTGAAAATAAAGCAGCAAGCCTGCTGAAGAAAAGTCTGCCACCGCTAAACCAGGTTTTCCAATCATTCAACCCCGAAAACTCAATACCGATATGAAGGCAGCATATCATTTGTACCTGCATTCAAACCGGAAAGATCTACCATATTTGTACTGCACAATTCTTTCAGCTCTTCATATACAGTAAGTTCAGAGCCATTCAGGGGACCTCCAGCCGCCTGAGTAAAATCCATTTATTAATTTTCCTTATCCTGCCTGGCCTGCCAGGTGGTAACCTTTGATTTTTATACGATATGATTGAAAGAATAATTCACTTTTCAATAGAGAACAAATTCATAATCGGCCTGCTTGTCGCAGCCCTGATCGGCTGGGGCTCCTACTCTCTCACGCAGCTTCCGATTGATGCTATCCCGGACATTACTAATAACCAGGTCCAGATTATTTCCCTGGCCCTTCCCTTGCCGTCCAGGAGGTTGGGAGTTTATTACAGCACCGCTGAAGTTGCAGTGGCAAATATTCCCGACATAATCGAACTGAGGTCTATATCCAGGCTTGGACTTTCAGTTGTTACAGTTGTTTTCCGCGACGGCGTGGATATCTACTGGGCCCGTCAGCAGCTAAATGAAAGGATCCGTAAACCGAAGAAGTAATACCACCCGGGGTAGCAAAAATTGAACTTGCGCCTGTTTCCACTGGCCTTGGTGAAATCTTCCAGTACAGGCTTGCAGTAAGGAAAGGCCTTGAGAAAAATACGGTCCGACGGAACTCAGAACAATTCAGGACTGGATTGTCAGAAGAGAAATGCTTGGCACACCCGGTGTTGCCGATATTAACAGTTACGGCGGGATTGTAAGAAGGTACGAGATATCTGTAAATCCTCAAAGACTCAGAGGTGTTTAGCTCACTCTTACAGATATTTTGATGCACTTGAAAAGAACAACGAGAACACAGGTTCTGCTTATATTGATAAGAACCCTAATGCCTATTTCATAAGGGGCATCGGGCTTGTAAAAAGCCTTGAAGACATTGAAAAAATAGTTGTAAAGACAAGTTCAAAAGGTATTCCTGTTCTGATCCGTGATATTGCAACAGTTGGATACGGGAAAGCCACGCTGCAGGGCATTTGTTGTTGACACATCCGAAGCAGTTGGCGGCGTCGTAATGATGCTGAAAGGTGCGAATGCACATAAAGTGATTGATAACGTAACTCAAAGGATGGCCTCAGTCCAGAAGTCATTGCCGGCAGGTATCACAATAGAACCCTATCTCAGCAGGTCCGACCTTGTGGGGAGGGCAATAAACACTGTCTCGAGGAACCTTACCGAAGGGGCTCTTATAGTGATCTTTATACTAGTTCTCCTGCTTGGTAATATGAGAGCCGGACTTATAGTTGCCTCAGTAATTCCTTTATCAATGCTATTTGCAATTTCCTTGATGAGGATTTTTGGTGTATCGGGAAACCTCGCGGAGTCTTGGTGCAATTGATTTTGGATTGATAGTTGACGGGGCTGTCATTATAGTTGAAGTGTTGTTCTGAGGATACATACTTCTGTTACAGGCCGTGAAGAAAACACAAAGCTGACACAGACTGAAATGGACGAGAATGTCTTCCAGTCAGCCAAAGGATGATGAGCTCTGCTACATTCGGGCAGATAATAATATTGATTGTTTACCTGCCTGTTATCGCCGCTGTAGGGATTGAAGGAAAAATGTTCCGGCCAATGGCACAGGTTGTCACATTTGCCCTTATCGGGCGGCAATACTATCGCTCACATGGGTTCCGATGGCGTCAGCATTATTCCTTAATAAAGGTTATTACAAAGAGGACCTTCTCCGACAGATTCATGGATGCCTTACACCGGAAATTCAGCCCGGTTATAAATCATGCCCTTAATCTAAGATGGGTGTAATTATAACAGCTGTTGTGCTCTTCATTCTCAGCCTTGTGGTATTTAACCGGCTCGGAGGGAGTTTATCCCGCAGCTCGAAGAGGGTGACCTTGCAGCCGGCGTAATGACTTTGCAGGGAGGTTCACTCACTCATACAATAGAAAGGTAAAAGAGGCAAACCGGATTCTTCTCGAAAATTTCCCAGAGGTAAAACACGCGGTCTGTAAGATTGGTGCCGGGGATACCAGCTGATCCGACGCCCATGGAAACAGGGGACTATATAATCACTTTAAAAGATAAAAGTGAATGGACCTCAGCCTCAACCCTCGAAGAGCTTGTTTCAAAAATGGAGGAAAAGCTTGTAGTTCTTGCAGGTGTGAAGTTTGAATTCCAGCAACCTATCCAGATGAGATTCAATGAACTGATGACTGGTTCCAAGCAGGATGTTGCCGTGAAAATATTCGGAGATGATCTTGAAACACTTGCAGCAAGGGCTTCTGATGTCGAGAGACTTATCACAGGAACACCTGGCATACAGGATATTAATGTTGAAAAAGTAACCGGACTTTCACAGATACAGGTCACTTACGACCGCGACAGGCTTGCGGAGTACGGTCTCTCGGTAAGTGAGGTTAACAGGATACTAAGGGCCGCAGTAGCCGGCAGCCAGGCAGGTGTTGTCTATGACGGTGAAAAAGATTTGGAATGGTAGTGCGACTCGAAAAAGACTACAGGAAAAGCCTTGACGATATAAGGGATCTTTCGGTTGCATTGCCTGGTGGAGGTCAGATACCATTCGACCAGGTGGCAAAGATTAGATAAAATCAGGTCCCGCTTAGGTATCACGCGAAGATACAAGGAGGGAGGATAACAATAGGGTTCAATGTAAGGGGGCGTGACGTTGAAAGTGTTATAAGCGAAGTTTCAGATAAGCTCGATAAATCACTGAAACTGCCCGAAGGATACTTTATAACTTATGGAGGACAGTTCCAGAACCTGAAAGCAGCAAAAGAAAGACTTGCAATTGCGGTTCCTGTTGCGTTGATCCTTATTTTCTTCCTCCTCTACCTCACCTTCGGTTCTGTGAAAGAAACACTACTTATATATTCGGCAGTACCAATGGCAGCTATAGGGGGCATTTTTGCGCTTTGGATCAGGGGAATGAACTTTTCAATCTCCGCAGGGGTCGGTTTCATAGCACTGTTCGGAGTTGCGGTTCTTAACGGTATTGTTCTTATAGCGGAGTTCAACCGCCTTGAACAGGATGGCATAGAGGATATTAAGGAAAGGGTGCTGAAGGGTCTTGGCACACGGCTCAGACCGGTAATCATGACTGCCGCTGTTGCCTCTCTCGGATTCGTGCCGATGGCGGTATCAACTTCGGCAGGTGCGGAAGTGCAGAAGCCACTTGCCACAGTGGTTATAGGCGGACTCCTGTCTTCTACCCTGCTTACTTTGCTTGTTCTCCCGGTTTTCTATGTTGCAGCATCTTCACGCAAGAAAGGACAGGGCAAAAAACTCATGGGACCAGCTGCAGGAGCAGTGATATCCGCTTTACTCATTCTCATGCCATATACTAATGCATCGGGACAGGAAAAAAGAAAGATCGGTATCGATGAAGCTGTAAAAACTGCCCTTGCAAATAACCCGGGAGTCAGGTCATCTGAACTTGACGTTAAGATGAAAAACGCCATGAAGGGTGCAGCATGGGACCTTGGCAAAACCAGTGTTACCTATGAAAACGGGCAGATGAACTCTGTACTGAAGGATAATAATATCAATATATCCCAATCAATAGCATTCCCGTCTGTTTATATTAACCAGGCCAGGCTTTCTAAAGCTGAAATTAAAAGCAGCGATATACGATTACAGGGAACCAGGCTCGAAATTGCAATTGAGGTTAAGCAGGTCTACTGGCAACTTGTTTACCTTGATACAAAGTACCACCTTCTTCAGTACCAGGACAGTCTCTTTTCAGGCTTCCTCAGGGCAGCGGAACTGAGGGCGATGAGCGGGGAGACAAACAGGCTGGAGATGATTACGGCAAGGTCTCAGAGCCTTGAAGTTAAGAACAAGCTCAACCAGATAAAGATTGATATCGGTATCGTTTCCCGCAGATTAAGCACCCTGCTTAATACAACCGAGGAACTTAGGCCTGCTGACACTATTCTTATTAAAGCAGGAGATATGCCACTTGTTGATAGTGCGGCTGTTAAACGAAACCCGGAACTGGGTCTTATGATGCAACAGGTGGAAATATCGCGGATCGGCAAAGCGCTTGAGAGATCTAAAATTATGCCCGACCTTTCAATTGGTTATTTTAACCAGTCAATCAGGGGCTCCCAGGATGTTGGCGGAATAACGAAGTATTTCGGGCCTGGTGACAGGTTTACCGGTGTTCAGGCAGGCATTGCTGTACCGCTGTGGTTTGTTCCATACGCTTCAAAGACAAAGGCGGCGGCAATAAGCCAGAAGATATCTGAGGCAAACCTCGAGTACTTTTCAAAATCAGTTACAGGGCAATATTTCTCACTGCTCGACGAGTACAGGAAGTATTCCGGAAGTGTTGAATATTATGAAAAACAGGCACTCCCGGAGGCAGAACTGATAATCAGCCAGTCGACCAGGAGCTACAGGGCAGGTGCCATGGATTACCTCGAGTATATTCTAAACCTGAACCGCGGAATTGAGATAAAGGGGTCCTATCTTGATGCTCTTAACAACCTGAACCAGACCTTATTTAATATAGACCTTATAACAGGAAAAATACTATAAACAAGTTAAGCATGAATAAATCAGCATTCATACCAGTAATAACAATCACTGCTCTCCTCCTTTCATCATCATGCAAACGGGGAGGAAGCACAAGTGCGACAACTACTGAAGTACTTCCCGACGACATTGTGGAGATGAGATATGACCAGATCCATCTTGCAGGGATTGACACCGGCTCAGTAAAAATGAATTATATACTGAGTACTATAAAGGTAGCCGGCAAGGTTGATCTTCCGCCCCAGAACTTTGTGACTGTATCAGCGCCACTTGGCGGCTTCATAAAGAGCTCAAGCCTTCTCCCGGGTGATATAGTTACAAAAGGACAGGTGCTTGCATACATTGAGAACCAGGAATTTGTGAATATTGAGCAGGAATACCTCGAAACGCGGAATAAGCTTGAATATGCTGAGGCGGAATACAAAAGGCATTCGGAACTGTTCAAGGAGGACGTATATTCGGAAAAGAACCTGCAGCAGGTAACGTCTGACTATAAAAGCCTCAGGGTAGTTTTGTCCGCCCTTGAACAGAAACTGACTATGATAGGTATTGATCCGAAATCCCTGAAGGAAGAAAACATTACGAGAAGTGTTCCACTAATTTCACCAATAAGCGGCTATGTTAAAACCGTAGGAATAAATACAGGGAAATCTGTTGCTCCGTCAGACATCCTTTTTGAGATAGTAAACACCGACAGGCTTTACCTCGATCTTACCTTATTTGAAAAGGATGCGAGCAAAGTCAGGAAGGGACAGAAGGTTATCTTCTACATTAACGATGAGAATGAGAAGCATGAGGCAGAAGTCTTCCAGACAGGAAGGACTATAGAGCCCGACAAGACATTCAGGGTATATGCTCTCGTAAGAAGCGATTGCAGGAACGTGCTGCCGGGAATGTTTGTGAGTGCCAATATTGATATCGCAGGGAAGATGGTTACATCACTTCCGATTGATGCGGTTGTAAGCTTTGATGACAAGGATTACATTTTCACTTACTCGAGGAATAAGGAAGAAGGCGGCAACCAGTTCACAGAGTACAGGATGGTGGAGGTTACGAAGGGTATCAGTGATGAAGTGAATATAGAAGTGATACTCCCGCAAGGGTTCAATATCAATTCTGAAAAAGTCGTGACTAAAGGAGCCTACAACCTGCTCTCGGC
>JAXLTT010000001.1:0-493028 GCA_046329875.1 Bacteroidales bacterium | reverse complement strand
CCGGGATGAAACTTGATGTAAATGCAATTGCACAAGGTTACACAGTTGATGTCATCTGCAGGTATTTTGAAAAACATCATGTCAGGAACTACCTTGTTGAGGTCGGAGGGGAGGTAAGGGCAGCTGGTACAAAGAATGGTAATCCATGGAGAATAGGTATAGACAAACCGGTTGATAACAATATTTTTCCGGGAAATGACCTGGAGGCTGTTGTACTCCTTACAGACAAGGCTCTTGCGACATCCGGGAATTACAGGAAGTTTTATGTTGAAGATGGCGTAAAGTATTCGCATGAGATCAACCCTATTACAGGTTACCCTGCAAGGAACAGGCTGCTGAGCGCATCAATAGTTGCTGATGATTGCGCCACAGCTGATGCAATTGCTACAGCCTGCATGGTGATGGGACTTGAGAAATCTATTGAATTCCTTGGTAAAAGGCCTGATCTCCAGGGATACCTGGTTTATGGCGATGAGAAGGGAGATTTTAAAACATGGACATCTGACAGTCTTAAAGGCAATATAGAAGAATAACCGGGTACAGGAGCTGGTATTCGTCTGTTTAAGTTGTTTATTTTCAGAATTTTTACTGCATTCGCAACCCCCTGTTTAAACAAGCTCCCGGTTTCTTTGTTTAATGTTTGGACTTTGTACTAATATTTCAAACAAAAGCAGAATGAAGAAGTTAACCGATGTTGGTGGAAAAGGATTCAGCCGTGATGAGGTACTCTCAGATTTCAGACTCGCGAACCTGAGCAGGAATTTAAGCATACTCGGAAGGAAGGAGGTGCTTTCAGGAAAGGCTAAATTCGGAATCTTCGGCGACGGAAAAGAAATCGTTCAGATTGCCCTCGCAAAGCAGTTTCGCGATGGTGACTGGCGATCGGGATACTATCGCGACCAGACATGGATGATGGCAATCGGTCATTATGATGCCCTCCAGTTCTTTCACCAGCTTTACGGGAACACCGACAGGGATCTTGCACCCTCCGGTAGCGGTGGCAGGGTATTCAATAATCATTTCTGCCTTCCCAATATAAATCCCGATGGTACTTTCAGGGATCTTACAAAACAAAAAAACTCTTCCGCTGATATATCGCCTACAGCGGGCCAGATGCCAAGGCTGCTTGGCCTGGCATGGGCTTCAAAATTATTCCGGCAGAACAAGGAACTTCATAAGTTCAAAGGATTGTCAGTAAATGGCAATGAGGTGGCATTCGGCTCTATTGGCGATGCTTCGACGTCAGAAGGACATTTCTGGGAGACAATGAACGCTGCAGGTGTGCTGCAGGTGCCTATGGCTGTCACAGTTTATGATAACGGATATGGTATATCTGTCCCAAAAGCATACCAGACAACAAAAGGCAGCATTTCAGAGATACTTAAAGGATTCGAGGCAGAGGAAGACAAACCTGGTCTGAAGATTTATAAGGGAAAGGGATGGGATTATCCTGGTCTTATAAAGCTTTATGAGGAAGGGATTGCATTATGCCGTGAAAAACATATACCTGTTTTATTTCATGTTGATGAAGTTGCTCAACCCCAGGGACATTCAACATCCGGATCGCACGAAAGATATAAAACCGAAGACAGGCTGCAGTGGGAGCAGGAATTTGATCCTATTAAAAAAATGAGGGAATGGATCATAGCAGAAGGAATTGCAACCGCGGAAGAATGTGATAAGATAGCACTTGAAGCAGAAGAAGAGGCAAAGAGTGCACGTAAGAAAGGTTATGACCTTTATTATAATCCTATAAGGAACGAACGGGATGCACTTGTAAGGATAATTGAAAGCCGCGGATGCCGCTGCAATGAGAGCTCAAGAGAAGAGGCTGTGGACCAGACAACAGAACACCTGAAACAGGTTCTTGCTCCAATCAGGAAGGATAATTTCATGGCTGCCAGGAAGATACTGAGGAATGTCTGCAATACATGTGTAAAATCAGACAGCCTGAGGCAAGATCTGAATGGCTGGCTGAAACGCAACTATGACGAAGCATCATTAAGCTTTGATACTTACCTGTGGAACGATACACCGACAAGTGCCCTTAAAGTTAAACCCGTGGCACCTGTCTTTTCAGAAAATTCTCCTGAAGTTCCCGGCAGGCAGGTACTCAGGGATAACTGGGACAAGAATTTCGAGAAGAACCCGCTGATTGTGATTTTCGGTGAGGATGCAGGTAAAATTGGAGGGGTAAACCAGTCCTACGAAGGACTTCAGAAAAAATATGGCGAACTGAGAATCACCGATACAGGTATCCGTGAAGCAACTATCCTTGGCCAGGGTATTGGTATGGCCCTGAGAGGCATGAAACCTGTTGCCGAAATACAGTACCTTGATTACCTGATGTATGCACTTCAGCTAATAAGCGATGACCTCGCAACAACATACTACAGGACAGCAGGGCAGATGCTTGCACCTGTTCTGATTACAACAAGGGGGCACAGGCTTGAAGGTATATGGCATTCCGGCTCACCGCTTGGCATGCTTGTAAGTTCTGTGAGAGGAGTATATGTTTGCGTCCCGCGTGATATGACCAGGGCCGCAGGTTTTCATAATACAATCTTAAGGTCAAATGACCCGGCTATTGTAATTGAACCTCTTAACGGTTACAGGCTCAAGGAAAGACTGCCTGATAATATCGGTGAATATTGCCTACCTCTTGGAGTACCTGAAATACTTAAGCAGGGAACCGATATCACAGTTGTCACATATGGATCTACAGTCAGGATTGCAAGGGAAGCAGCTGAACAGCTTGCATTACATGATATATCTGTTGAATTAATAGATGTCCAGACCTTGCTGCCTTTTGATATAAACAGGATTATCCTTGGCTCGCTTAAGAAAACAAACAGGATACTTTTTGTCGACGAGGATGTTCCTGGCGGAACAACAGCATATATGATGCAGGAAGTGCTTGAAAAACAGGGTGGCTGGTATCACCTCGACAGCCCTGTAAGGACACTTACCGGGAAAGAACACCGTCCCGCATATACAACTGACGGTGATTATTTCTCAAAACCCAGTGCTGAGGATATCTTCGATACTATCTATTCAATGATGAAGGAAGCTGTTCCTTCAAAATACTGATAACTAAGTTTGACTCAAAATCTGGTCTTCACCCCCTGCCCCCCAGGGGGGGTGACTCTAACTTTTTAATAAAAAAGTCCCCCTTGGGGGATTTAGGGGTCGATAAAAAAAGGGTGCCTAAAAATGACACCCTTTATCAGTTAATATTGAGATATCAATTGTCAACACCGATAATCTTAAGCAATTCGGTTGCAGCTTCTTTAGGTCCTGTGGATTCTGATCCTGCAATGCCCAGTTTTGTGCGCATCTGGCCAACGAAGACCTTTTTCCCGAAGAAAGCTTTGAAATACCTGGCAGCAATTTCATCGTGAAGCTGCCTGTACTCAGGCGGTCCGAATATATTCGCAAAGTAGGAGTTCACAAGCCCGCTGGATGTTGTTGTCCCTTTACTCATCACTGCACCTTCACTGAAGACCTTTATGGCATCCTGGGCAGATCCGAATCTTTCAATAACAGGATGTGATTCATCAGTTTGTTCATAGTTGTTAGCGTACAGTATATAATCGATCTTATGTCCCTTTATTACTGTCTCGTAACTTGTAACAGGAAAGACTATCCTGGCGTTAACCTGGCTTGGGTTCATAATTATTGACCTGTCGAGGTGACCGTACGCATATCCTGGCTGGAGGTCATCGAGTCTCAGGAAAGCCCCGATCTCAGTTCCAAAGCCGATGGCATTCCCATCGCTGTCAAGTTCGATTGATCCCATATCATCCGCAATAATTGTAAGCTGGCGGATGTATTTTTCGCCAAGGACCCTGAATGCTTCAAGAGTTTCAGATTTTCCGGCACCGGTGTCACCCATCATTAAAACGGTTGCTTCCTTGTTACCCTGCAGGAGGATTTTTACCATCGCGCCATGGAATGGCATCTTACCCGACTTCATCATAATCGAGTTATGAAGAGTCAGTGTCATCTTTTTCAGGTAACCGAAATAACCAAATTCAGGTCTCGCAGGTATTGCCCCTACGAATATGTCGTTTTCACTGTCTTCATAAAATACTGTTGGTGAATCGGCAAGATCATCGAGTATGTTGCCCGGAACACCGTATACAAGTACAGCATCAGGCTTCTTTCCAAGTTCACTGTCGCTGGCAAGGTCGAAAAGATTACACATCGAAAATCCAAGCTCAAAGAATGTCACATGGAAGTATACGAGAATTATCAGCCTTCCTACCCTGGCGGGATAACAAAGATATTCTTCTGGGTTTAACTCGAAAAGGTTAAGAGGATTCTTAGAGATCTTCCTGAAATTCCCGGTTCTTTTATTCATGGGTTGCTGAATAACAAGTGGGGGATAGATCAGCATCTGGCGTACTACAGGTATAGTGTTCAGCCTGTTGTAGGTATCGCTTTTATAAGGAATATTCTTTGGCAGCGATATCACGGCCATTTCCGCACCGGCAGGAACCTGCCTGTATACCATAGGATGTGTACCTGTTATATTCTCCTGTATATGCCTGTATACAGTTCTTACAAGGTGGGTCAGCTGTTCAATTGTTTCATTGAATGTCCTGTAAGGCCTCTTGTCCAGCCTGTCACCTTCTGAATGATTGATTATAAACCTGTCGAAATGCCTCCAGTAATCATAGAGGTATTCAACAAAGCCGTTTAACACCTGCGCGTTTTCAATGAAAGGTGATGATTCATGGTAAATATGGGGAATCACTTTCCGCTCATATTTCTCAAGCATTACAAGGGTCCTTATAAGATTATTTACTTTTTCATCGGTCACCCTGTTATTTTCAAATATTCCAAGAAGCGGCGAGTTATTCTTCTCCAATTGCCTGAGACAGTGCTCGAGCACGATCCTGAACTTATTGCTTTCCAGCAATTCTTCAGGAGTTTCACACATTCTTTCCCGTATATTCAGGACTGCCTTATTCCCTACAATCAATAAATTACTTTTCTGCATGCGATGTATAAAAAATCAGGCAAAATTATGAAAATAATTTAGATTTTCCCCGATTTTATTAATAGATGTTACAATAAAATTGAAATAATTATCAACCTGAAATATTAATAGGGCTGGTTAATAAAAATATTACAGAGCTATGCCCTTATATTTCTTCGTTTACTACATTAGTCTGATAAACCTCTTTGTCTATGGTTAAAGAATATGTTGCTGTCCGCCGTTCATTTATGACCCTGCTACCTGGTCTTGTACTTAGTCTTTATGTTTCAGCACAGACCGGCCCGGGATCATTCCTTCCTGAAAAGGATAACCTGCCGGGCTGGAGAGCAAATGGTGAAACATCCATAATCAGGAATGATGGACTCAGGAAAGTTGCGGGTGAAGAAACGCCGCTGATTCTTGAGTATGGTTTCAGCTACCTGGCACTGCAGTCATATTATAATTTCAGCGGGGGGAAGATAAAGGTTGAGGTGTATGCTATGGATAATTCATTCGGCTCATGCGGCCTGTTCCTAAGGCACAGCAGGAAAGAAAAGACCTTCAGTGAATATGGCAATAAATGCTATGAGAAAAAAGGAGAGTTTGGCTTCTGGAAACAATATTATTTCATAAGAATGTCTTCATCTTCTGCTAATGATAGCATTATGCAGGGATACAGGCAGATAGCTGCTTATATTGATTCGAAGATCAGATCAAAAGGCTTATTGCCTGGTATTCTCAACCAGTCAGGGAACAATCTTGAGAACGTCAGGATTTTCAATGGTCCCATGGGACTCTCGGAGATATATTATTTCGGACCGCAGAATATCTTTTTTATTGATGAGGGTCTTGCTTACGAAAAGGGTGATACAACAAAGATCATCCTCCGGTATTCAGACAAGGATATTGCAATGAAACGCTTCACAGATACTGCCGGTATACTTGGATCAATGGATAAATTCTCGGGATTCAGGATGGAAGATGATTTCTCATTCTCGATGAACGACCGCGAGGGTAAAAAGCTTTTAATAAGGGTGGATGATAAAATTCTTATGATAAGCATTAAGAATTGAAATTTCAGATGTCGCATATAACATATTGCAGCCTTTTCTGTTTATTCTGATGGACGAGATATCGGGTAAAATTCTTAAATTGTAGTTGCCAAATAACTAAGGATGAACACAGACCTTGATCTTTTTACAATTCTGCCCGAAGATAAGATACCGGGGAAAGGCAAGATACTGATATCCGAGCCATTCCTGCCTGATACTTTCTTTAACAGGAGCATAGTATTCCTTACTGATCATGGTGAGAACGGATCTGTCGGTTTCATACTAAATAAAAAGCTTGAGATCAAGGTTTGTGATGCAATTTCTGGCTTTGATTCATGGGATGAAACCCTGAACATGGGAGGGCCTGTCGCGCCTGATACTCTTCATTATCTCCACAGCCTTGGAGAGGAGATACAGGGTAGTGTTCATATTATGGGAAATATATGGTGGGGTGGCGATATCGACACAATCCGCAAGCTCATTGCATTCGGCAGGGTTAAGGAAGCGCAGATAAGATTTTTCCTTGGCTATTCCGGGTGGTCTGCCGGGCAGCTTGAAAGAGAACTTAAAGAAAATTCATGGGTAATTGCAAGGATCAGGCCTGATGTTGTTATGACGAGCCGTGGACAGGACACCTGGCGTAAAGTTCTGAAAAGCCTGGATGGCAAGTACAGGATATGGGCAGATTTCCCGGAGTCGCCTGAGATGAACTGAGGGAAATTACTTAATCAACTCTTTCTCAACAATTTCAGTCATCATGTTCCCGTTTGTCGGGATCTGAAATCCTTTAATACCGGCTTTCCGGGCTGCTTCAATATCAACCTCTGTATCACCTATCATGTATGATCTCTTTATGTCTATTTCATATTTTGAAATAGCTTTTTCAAACAGGAGAGAGCCAGGTTTGCGGCATTCGCACGAGCTTACATCCGGATGATGGGGACAGTAAAATATCTCGGTGATCCTGATACCCTGGTCAGCGAGTTTATCAATCAGCATTTTATTGAGCTTCTCGAGTTGTGATACCGTATATATGCCTTTTGCGACACCACCCTGGTTAGTAATTACTATCAGAATATATCCTTTCGATTGAAAGTAGTTCAACGCCTCGAAGACTCCCTTGTTGAAGATGAATTCCTCCTCCCTGAAAATGTAGTATGATTTCCCCTTCCTGTTTATTACTCCGTCCCTGTCAATAAATACAGCTTTATTCATCTGATCATACGTGGATAATTTTGAAAATAAGCTCTTTAAGCAGATCGCCGGGCGGACTGCTAAGGTCGCCAAAACCTTTCGACTTCATGTCATAGGTCCTGAGGAGACTGATTATTTTTATTGTTCCCCTGGCATCATATTTTGCTGCTGCAACCTCGTAATCGCGTACAAAAAACGGATTTATTTTAAGTGTTGCCGCGACATTGTTCTTCGATTTATCTGTAAGGTAATGGTAAGTAAGGAGTTTGCTGAAAAAACTGAATAGTGATGCTATTGTAACGTTTACAGGATTGTCTTTCGGATTATCGGCAAAGTACCTTGCTATAAGGTTTGCCCTGTAAATGTTCTTTTCACCAAGTGCCTTCTGAAGCTCAAAGTTATTATAGTCCTTACTTATCCCTATATTCTTTTCTATCAGTGATGTTGTTACAACAGGTTTACCTGCGGGCATTGTTATAAGAAGCTTGGAAAGCTCATTTACGATCTTATGCAGGTCAGTTCCAAGGAACTCGGTAAGCATGGCACTAGCCTCCGGGTTTATCTTAACCCCTTTAACCATAAGGTATTTTTCAATCCAGGCAGGAACCTGGTAGTCGCGGAGCCTTGATGATTCAAAGTATACTGAATTGCTGTCAAAGAGCTTGTATAGCTTCGTCCTTTTATCAAGGGTCTTGTACTTGTAGTTGATTACCAGTATAGTCGAGGAGAGGGGCTTTTCCACATAAATGGCGAGATCTTCAATTTTCTTAAGCACCTGGGCTTCCTTTACTATAATGACCTGGTGATTTGACATCATAGGGAAACGTCGCGATGTTTCAATTATTGAGGCCACTGTCGTGTCTTCGCCGTAAAGGACAATCTGGTTGAAAGCCTTTTCCTCCTCAGGCAGCACCTTTTCAGCAATAAAATCAGTTATAAGGTCAATATAATACGGCTCTTCTCCCGCGAGGAAATAGACAGGCTTGTAGATCCTGTTCCTGAGGTCAGACAATATCTCCTCGTAGCTTACAGCCATTATCAGAATCTGAGATGCTTTACGGAAAGGCCTTTTTTCTTTATGGATTTGATTGCATCAATTCCTATCCTGAGATGGGTTTCAACATAATCTGAAGTTACCTTCTGGTCTGATTTTTCGGTCTTGATACCGGCCGAAATCATTGGCTGGTCGGATACGAGCATCAGCGCACCGGTGGGAATTTCATTTGCAAATCCAACCGTAAAAATTGTGGCAGTCTCCATATCAATTGCCATTGCACGTGTTTTGACAAGGTATTTCTTAAACCTGTCATCATATTCCCATACACGCCTGTTGGTCGTATATACTGTTCCAGTCCAGTAATTAAGCTTGTTTTTCGTTATGATTTCCGAAAGGGCGATCTGTATTTTCAAGGCCGGCAATGCCGGAACCTCAAGCGGAAGGTAATCATTAGAGGTACCGTCGCTTCTTATTGCCGCAATGGGTACTATAAGATCCCCAAGCTTGTTTTTCTTCTTAAGACCGCCGCATTTACCAAGAAAGATTACGGCGTTCGGGTCAGCGGCGCTGAGAAGATCCATCATTGTTGCCGCATTCGGACTTCCCATCCCGAAGTTTATAATAGTGATACCGTCAGCAGTTGCGCTTGGCCAGTTCTTGTCCCTCCCATCAACCGGAACATCGTGCCATTTGGCAAACATCTCTACATAATTATTGAAATTGGTGAGCAGGAAATACTTGCCAAAACTTTCAAGTGGTTTCCCGGTGTACCTTGGCAGCCAGTTATTAACAATCTCTTCTTTGGTTTTCATCCCTTACTTATTAAATGATTATCTGCATATCTTTGTTAGGTACCGGCATAAGTGAATAGTGTTCATTTATCCAGGCCTTAAAATTACAAAATAAGTTGAAAGAGCTAACGCTTCCGGCATATTCCTGCAGGATTACAGGCGAAGAAGGTTCGAGAATGATCTTCGACCCTGTAAGGAGGAAATTTGTAAGGCTCACTCCTGAAGAATGGGTAAGGCAGCATTTTATAAATTATCTCATTACTTATGGTAATTACCCGGCTGGGCTGATAGGTGTGGAGGTGGGATTTAAAATGAATAAACTCAGGAAAAGGATTGACCTGTTGATACATAACAGGAGAGGGGAGCCGGTAATGATAATTGAATGCAAGGAGCCTGATGTTAATATTGACGCCAAAGTCTTTGACCAGATTATTGTGTACAATATGCAGTTCAGGGTACCTTACCTCGTACTTACAAACGGCATCCTGAATTATGCATGCCGTATCAATTATGAGGATAATTCCCGTGAATACCTCGATCTTATTCCCCAATACGAAGAACTGACATGATAAATGTGACCTGTGCAATTATAAGGAACGAGGATGAGGAGATACTTGTCGTACAGAGGGGTGAGAAATCAGACCATCCATTCAAATGGGAATTCCCAGGCGGCAAGACCAACCCCGGTGAGTCAGACGAAGAGTGCATTATCAGGGAGATCAGGGAGGAGCTATCGATGGACATTGTAATCTGCAGCAGCCTTCAGCCGGTTGAACATGATTACGGGCATAAGAAGATAAGGCTTATCCCTTTTGTATGTGATACTCTTGATGAACTCCCTGTTCTATCGGAGCATATTGCATTCAGATGGATTACTGTAACTGAACTCAGGAAACTGGATCTGTGTGAAGCCGACGCAATTATTTCAGGTTATCTAACTGGTCCGGGAACGGGTAATCATGAGGCATCACTCCTGGTAAAAAGGATTGATGAAGGGGAGAAAGATGAAAATCTTGATGAGCAGCTTAAGGAGTTGCTGAATAACATTATGACTTCAAGGGAAGCAAACTGGATTTCTGACTCAGCCCTTGAGAATCCTTTTATATTCCGCAAACTGCTGGAGTATTCATTGTCGGATGATAAAAAGCTTGCCTTCAGGGCTTCATGGTCACTGACAAAGGTGTGCGACAAATTCCCTGAGATTATAATTCCTCATCTTCCGGCTATAATAGATACTTTGCCAGTCATTGATAACGAGAGTGTTGAAAGATCATTCCTGAGAATACTCTCTCTTACAGAAATGGGAGGCATTAATGAGAAGAGACAAGGATTCCTTGCAGATTTCTGTTTTACAAAACTGAATTCAGCACAGTCGTCAATTGCTATAAAAGCATACTGCATGGAGATCCTTTATAATCTGAGTGTAATATATCCGCAGCTTGGAAATGAACTTGCGGTTTCAATTAGGTCAATAATGGAAGAAGGCTCCGCCGGGATAGTCGCCAGGGGTAACTCAATACTCAGAAAAATCACTTCGATACCTTTAGACCCAGGATCCAATCTGAAATAACCTTCAGGGCTTCAGGCGAAAAAGTCTCATCAATCCTATTGTACTCAGATGGCAGACCAGTAGTGGCATGCTGGAAAAGATGGTTCAGTCCAGGCATAGATTTTACCGTAACGTCATTGTTGCCAGATGATTTCACGGCTTTTTCGATTGCTGGCAGGTTTATCTCTGCAGATACCTGGAGATCCCTGTCTCCATTAATGGCAAGAACAGGACATTTCACTTTTTTCCAGTATCCCGCAGGATCAGACATTATGAAATACCTGAACCAGGGATATACTTTTGCCCCGAATGATGATCTGATTGCATTTACTTTTACTTCAAGATTCTCCTCGCTTATTTTCTTGTCAGCAAGGATTTTCCTGTAAGCTTCGGCCACCTTTTGTTCAGCCTTGTTGTCATCTTTTTCATTCTTCACAACATCATATAATGCAACATTTATATCATGTGCATCTTTTATTGCTGCCTCACTCATACCCATTGCCCTGCCTATATCTGCAGCTTGCCTGAGTATTATTTCCTCACCGCTTACACCCGGCCCTGCAAGTGATACAACGAATGCGACATCATTTCCTGCTGAAGCCACGATAGGTGCAATAAGACCTCCTTCGCTGTGCCCGATCAGGCCAATAGCTTTTGAATTTATCCGTGGATCTGATTTAAGGAAGAGGATTGCAGCCTGTGCATCGGATGCGAAATCGGCTGTGGTGGATGTAGCATAGTTACCTTTTGACCTTCCAACCCCCCTGTCGTCATACCTCAGGACGGCAATTCCATTCCTCGTCAACCAGTCGGCCAGCACAAGGAAAGGCTTATGGCCGGCAATAGATTCGTCCCTGTTCTGCGGACCTGACCCTGTGATCAGTACTGCTGCGGTAAACGGGCCTTTGCCATCCGGCAGTGTCAGTGTTCCTGATAGTGAAAAACCTGAAACCGGGTTGTTGAATGTTACATCCTGGCTGATATATGGATAAGGTTGTTTCGGGTCCTGGGGCCTGCCTGGTATAAATGGTTTTGTGAGTAATTTCAGATCAAGAGGATACTTTGCTCCCCTCTGTGTCCATGTGCCCTTTATAATAGTATCGCTTTTAACACTTCCCTTATAATTACCCATAAGGTAGGGAGCATTTATAAGGAGACTATCGTTGAAGAAATATACCCTTCCGAGAGGGATATTGCTTGCACCCTGGTCGGGACTGTCCATTGATGCTACAAGACTGTCCCTGTCATTTAGCTTGATTGAAAAGATGATCCTCAAACTGTTGGCTCCTGCATCGAGGGTTCCGATCCACTGACCTGCGACTGTCTGTTTCGTGAACAGGTACTGACTATTGATAACTGTTGCGGGGGCAAGTAAAATGGCTAAAAGGAGGAGGGAGTATTTTCTTTTCATTGTATTTTGCTTTAGGCAGCTGCAAATTTAAAAATAATATCGAAGGCAATCAGTAAACCAACTTTGATAATCTTTAGTATTTTTGCCCCTCTTAACTCTGAGATATGAAGGTAGTTGACACAAGGGGAGAGAAATGCCCCAAACCGATAATCGACACGAGGAAGGCTCTGAAGGAGACCGGCAAGGGTGAGATTTTCAGGGTACTGACCGACAGCAAGACATCTTTTAACAACATTTCGAGATTTCTGACCGATAACAAAATCAGTTTTTCAGTTTCCGAAGAAGGTGGCATATGGACCTTTGAGGTTAAAAATGAATCCGGTCCTGCCCTGATTACAAGAGCTGAAGATTATTGTGAAACTGGGATCCAGGCTGATGGCACCGGGAACTATGCAATTTCAATAAGCTCTGAATTTATGGGAAACGGGGATGATGCACTGGGAAAAAAGCTTATGAGATCTTTCTTTGTTGCATTGAGTGTAACAGAACCTCTTCCATCTGTAATTGTATTTTATAATTCAGGTGTTAAGCTTGCTTCGCCGGGTTCTGATGTACTTCCCCTGCTAAAGGAAATTGAAGATAAAGGGGTAGAGATGATCTTCTGCGGAACCTGCACAGATTACTATAACCTGACAGATACATTAAATATCGGGAAGATCGGTGACATGTACTTTATTCTTGGAAAACTCACTTCTGCTGACAAAGTCATTAGACCATAGCTTGCGATGAAAGCTGACCTTCTGAAATTTTCTGATCAGGGTGGATGCTCCTCAAAGATCCCGCCATCCCAGCTGGAAGAAATACTTAAGTTTCTGCCGGTTTCAGCTGATCCGTCAATACTTGTAAATATTGATACCCATGATGATGCAGGTGTTTATAAGATAAATGATGAGCTTGCCCTTGTTCTTACAACCGATTTCTTCCCTCCGGTAGTCAGCGATCCTTATGAGTTCGGCCAGATAGCTGCTGCAAATTCAATAAGTGATATATATGCAATGGGTGCCACTCCTGTTCTTGCATTGAACATAATGATGTTTCCGTCGACGAAACTCCCCATGGAAGCATATGCAGATATCCTCAAGGGTGGATTTGACAAGGCTTCTGAAGCAGGGGTTATTATAATTGGCGGCCACACTATAGATGACATGGTTCCAAAATTCGGCCTTGCAGTAACCGGGTTTGTAAATCCATCAAAGCTTGTAACAAACGCCGGAGCTAAACCAGGAGACTTGCTGATATTAACCAAACCTATCGGCACCGGCGTGATCATGGCTGCCGACAGGCTCGGCATGGCGGAAAAGAATGACGTTGAAAAGTCAAAGATGCTGATGAAGCAGCTTAACAGGGGAGGAGCAGAAGTTATGACCGCCAGGGGCATCAAAGGTGCCACGGATATCACCGGTTTCGGACTTGCAGGTCATGCACTTAAAATGGCAAGGGCCAGTAATGTATCAATTGAGATTAAAATGGAAAGGGTCCCCCTGATAGGAAATACAATGGCTCTTATTGATGATGGGTGCATTCCTGGAGCATGCTTTACAAACCTTGAATATGCCGAAAAGGATATATCTGCTGATGATAAACTTACTTATTGTCTTAAAATGGCAGCTTTCGATGCCCAGACTTCCGGAGGGTTGCTCATTTCTGTGCCGGCAGAGCTTGTGAATGAAGTAAACTCAGCGATTCAAAAGGGCGGATTTCCTGAATCAACTATTATCGGGAAAGTAACACACAGAAAAGAAAAACTCCTTTACATCAACTGAGTGTCGGCTCCTGGCACAATTTTTACTATATTTCATTTGAAAATACTTGGGCACATACTGCCCGGTTTTTTCTGTCACCAGGTTTTGAAACTACTGAATCCTTAATGATACCAACCTTATGAAACGAGTTTTACAGGTTATTCTATGGGCAATTCTTGTCCTCATCCTTGTGGTAATTGTCAAAGCATTCCTGTTCAGATCATTACAGGTTAAAACAGAGCCTGTGACAGTGAACGGGATAACAGACGAAGCAGTTAAGCATCTTTCCGGAGCCATAGCCATTCCAACTGTATCCTACACTGCGGATTCGCCTGTTGATTCAGTGGCATTCAGGAATTACATGTCATATATAAGCAGTACTTACCCGCTTACAGAAAGCAACTTGTCAAAAAGAGTTTTCAGCAATTTCAGCATGCTGTATAAATGGAAAGGTTCTGATAGTTCGCTTAAACCGGTGGTTCTGATGGCTCACTACGATGTTGTTCCGGCAGGCGATACAAACGGATGGTCACAGAAACCTTTCTCAGGTCTTTATGACGGAACCTATATCTGGGGAAGGGGAGCGCTTGATGATAAGGTTGCGATGATATCAATACTCGAGGCTGTGGAGAAACACCTGAAGGAAGGCTTCATCCCCGAAAGGACAATATATCTTTCATTTGGTCATGATGAGGAACTTACAGGCAACAGGGGGGCAGGAACAATAGCAGGGTCACTCAGGTCAGAAGGCATTAGTCCGGAGTTCGTACTTGATGAAGGGATGGCAGTTACAGTTGGCATGGTACCCATGATGAAAAAACCGGTAGCGCTCATAGGCACTTCTGAGAAAGGATATCTCACTGTGAGACTTTCAATCGATATGGCTGGAGGGCATTCTTCAACACCTGAAAAAGAATCGGCTCTTATAGTTCTTAACAGGGCATTGTATAATCTTGTGACAAAGCAAATGAAGCCGTCAATATCCGGCCCTGTAAATGACTTTGTCAGATATATCGGACCCGAAATGCCATTCTATGCAAAAATGATCTTCGCAAACAGGTGGATTTTTAATGGTATCCTTCTTAAGATTTATACAGGAAGTGCTTCTGGCAATGCACTTGTAAGAACAACTACTGCCCCGACAATTATCACAGCCGGGGTGAAAGACAATGTTATCCCTACTCATGCTGAAGCTTTCATTAACTTCAGGATACTGCCTGGTTCAACTCACGAGGATGTGCTGAAGCATATTCGTGAAACTGTCAATGATACCAGGATCACTATTACAACTGACAGTGCTTCAGTAAGTGAGCCGGCACCGGTCTCACCTGTCGATGCCCCGGGATTCAGCTATATTTCAACTGTTTTGAAGCAGATATATCCTGACGCCGTTGTATCACCAACGCTCATGCTTGGTTCGTCAGATTCAAAACATTTTTCGATAGTGACAAAGAATATCTACAGGTTTTCACCGATAGTTGTCACATCCGAAGATATGGCAAGGATCCATGGCCTCAATGAGCGTACAAAAGCAACGGATTATCTTAAGGGTATCGGTTTTTATTACCAGCTAATAACTGTTTCAGCAGGAAGTAAATAGCTACTATCGTTCCTCCGCTTCGTCGTCCCAGCTGTTTCGCATCTTGTCTTTCCCGTTTATGGGGTTTGCATCCATCACCCACATTCCCCTGCCATGAGTTGCAATTATTATCATGTTATCCCGCGGATGTATCGCAAGGTCATGAACGTAGGAGAATGGCAGTGTACCAAGTATATCCCACCTCTTTCCTCCATCCTTGGATACAAAAACTCCGCCATCGGTTCCGGCGTATAGTATTTCGTGGTTAACCGGATCTTCCCTGATCACATTTACGGGTCCAACCGGAATATTGCCTGAAATGTCCTGCCATGTATCGCCGAAATTCGTGGATTTCCATACATAGACCTGGAAATCATCATCACGTCTTCCTGTCTGGGTCATATAGACAGTGCCAATATCATATTTTGATGCGACAATCCTTGATACGAATTTCTGGGGTACGGCTCCATTACGAATCTCGGTCCAGTTTTTGCCCCCGTCTTTTGTTCTCCATATCCTTCCATCGTCGGTTCCGGCATAAATAAGTCCGAACCGAAGAGGAGATTCATCAAGAACCGAAATTGTCTGGTAGTTTATATCACCTCTTTTCTTGGGATCATTATATGAAAGATCACCGCTTATAGTCTCCCAGGTGTTGCCTTTATCCCTTGACATCAATACATACTGCATCCCGTGATATATTATGTCTGAATTATGTGGAGAAATAAGTGTCGGGGCAACCCATTCACCGCGTAACGGTGTCTCATCAGGGTAGGTATTTGGAAGGAGTTCCTTCTCACTTTCAGGGTAACTGTTTATTTCCGCACGTGAAAGCGCCCCGTAAAAAGTACTTGCATAGATTGTATTATTGTCATCCTGGTTTACAGCGTGAGTACTTCCTTCCGCGCCAAGAATATGCCTGAATTCCTGTGGTCTTACCTTGTCACGCCCGTTTGAAAGATCAACACTTGCAAAGAAGCTGTGATGATCCTGTATCGAGCCGAAAACCCTGAAAGGAACCGACATGTCGAATGCCACGTTATAGAACTGGGCAAGAGGCAGAACATCAATTGGGTATTTCCATGTCCGGCCTTTGTCATAAGAGATAGTAAGACCTCCGTCCTGTACGTTGAGAAGGTAGTTTGGATTTGCCGGATCAATCCATAGTCCATGATGATCAGCATGGGGGCCGTAGAGTGTTTTGAATGTTTTACCACCATCTGTTGACTGGTTGAGCATCAGTCCCATTGTATATATAGTATTCTCATCTGTCGGATCAACCCTTATCTGGCCGAACACCCATCCGTATGTTGCTGAATGGCGTTCCATAAATGTTTTCATTTCAGGAGTCAGGCCACTTACCTGTTTCCAGTTTGCTCCGGCATCGGTTGTCTTATATATAGTTGCCCCCTTGATTACATCTTTTCTCTGTCGACCGTATGAATCCTTTTCACCAGGGTTTGATTTATATGCCACCTCGTAATTATCAACATATGCGTAAAGAACGTCAGGATTTGAAACAGCAATATCGATTCCTATCCTCCCTCTTCTATTGGCTTCAGGAAGTCCTTCATTTATCTTCTCCCATTTTTTTCCACCGTCGACGGATTTCCAGATGCCGCTGTTACGTGAGGTCTCATAAGTACGCGGATCGTTCCATTTAAGCCTTGTCCTTTCCCATGTTGTACAGTAAATCACTTCAGGGTCCCTGGGATCAAGCACAAGGTCATAGGCTCCAGTTCCCTCGTCGATGTATAATATCTTATTCCATGTCTGCCCTCCGTCCGTTGTTTTATAGACACCACGATCTGCATTCGGTGTCCATTCATGACCTGTTGCTGCAACATATACTATATTGGAATTCCTTGGATTTACCCTTATCCTGCCGATTGTAAATGTATTTTCAAGTCCTGACAGGGCCCAGGTTTTTCCTCCGTCAGTAGTTTTGAAAACCCCGCAACCGGCGTTAGAGCTCCTGAAGATATTAGCTTCTCCTGTTCCTACCCAGACTGTGTTAGGGTCATTCGGATCAATTGCAATATCACCAATTGACGCTGTTGGCATCCCTTCAAATACAGGTATGAATGTGGTCCCTTCGTTTACAGATTTCCACACTCCACCGGTAGCGGAGCCTACCCATATAGTGTAGCTTCTGCCATGAGGTGACAGTGCTTCAACATCAGTGCACCTGCCGCTTATATTTACAGGGCCGAGATACTGCCATTTGAAATCCTTATAAGGGGAGTTCTGTGCCATCACACTCTCCTTCGCGAAAAGAGTGTTCTTTTCAGTACCTGTAAGAACAGGCTGTTTAACCTGCCCTGTAAGAGTTAAGGCCATTAAGGAAAGCAGTAGACTGCAGGCAGATGATTGAATGAGTTTTTTCATAGTAATGGTTTTTGTATTAAACAGGTCAGGACAGAGTGAATCAGAGTTCTTGCCTCTGTGGTTCTCATTGATTTCTCTGTGGCCCTCTGTGTAACTGAATACTTTTCTTTCAGATTCTTAATCAAAGATAGTTTCAAAAAGCTTTTGCTTATGTGCTTCAAAGCACATATTTATCTGTTTCATACTCGTTCTGCCTGTTGATAATTCCGGTATCTCATCTAAAGCGAAGAAGGCAGCCTCATAAGTCTCAATGTTTTCTTTGAATTCAGACTTAACAAACTCGCACTCTACAAATATCTTGTAGGTGGTATAGAGCAAAAATGGATCATTATGCCGGTTGGCTGTAAGTATTGCGATGATCCTGCCAGGCAGTACTTCTGCACCGGCTTCTTCAAAACATTCCCTGGCAGCATTTTCACTTACAGAGTTGTTCACATCAGCCCAGCCCCCGGGGAGAGCCCACCTGCCATCAATTTTTTCTCTTATAAGGAGTATACGGTTGTCCTTTATAACAACCGACCTGATATCAATTTTTGGTGTGAGGTAACCCCTTTCATCCTCTATAATCATCCTTATCTTTTCCTCTTCAGAGGAAGAATGATTTATTAAAATTTCAGCACTCAGATCCTTTATCTGTTCAAACCGTTCAAGGTCATACTTATCTGTAGAATAAGTAAGTCCGGCCTGTGCTATAGACTGGAGCCTCCCGGCCCATTCAAGCCATTTTGGTGTCATGATGTTCTTGTTAAGATCTTACTGTTAACACAGTAAGCTAAAGATATAAATTGATACAATAGCCGGGAGTCTGTTTATCGCATATTGTAACAATATTGGAACAATTAATTAATCAGGCTGATACAGCCATGTAATAAGCTTGGGGGATTTTTGTACCAGGTAAAAAGAACAATAAAGCAAAATCTATGAAAAGAAAACTGATGTTTATGTTCATGACAATGATATCTGTGGCGGGATTTGCCCAGGCGCAGCAGATTGACTCTCTGAAGGAAGTTATTGACAGGCTTGATGGCAGGACAACTGCACTTGATGACCGGGTGCTGTCTAACGAATCTGATCTCGCAAAGCTCACCAAGATAAAAGTGTCGGGTTATGTACAGGCGCAGTGGGATTATTACGGCAAAGACCTTGTAAAGACAAATGATCCTACAAATACATTTTATATAAGAAGGGCAAGGGTAAAATTTACCTATGAACCAGCAGATGGAGTGAAATTCGTTTTGCAGCCCGATTTCAGTACCGGAAACCTATCCCTGAAGGATGCATATGCGGTTTTAAATATTCCAAAGCTCACAGGATGGTCTGTATGGGCTGGTCAGTTCAACAGGATTGACTATGAGGTGGAATACAGCTCTGGTTCAAGGGAAACTCTTGAAAGATCAAAGGTTGTAAGGGCAATCTACCCTGGCGAAAGGGAGGTTGGTGCAAAGCTTGAATATTCCGGGACCAATGTTCCAATTCTTTTCCAGTTAATGGTTATGAATGGAAATTTCAGGGATAACCAGCAGAAGGATGTTGACAGCAGGAAAGACCTGATGGGAAGGTTTGTATATTCTTTAAAGATGCCTTCTGCAGGTTTGGGAATTGACCTTGGTGTGAATGGCTATTATGGCGGGAACAGGGCAAAAACGAATAAGTACGTAAGCGAATCTGACGGGACACTCGATAGTCTGAATGTGGGTGATTACCTTAAGAAGCAGTGGTTCGGTGCTGAGATGAGGGTCTATTCTGATCTTCTCGGTGGGCTTTCGCTGAAGGGTGAATATATTACCGGAACCAATTCGACTTCAAGCCTGATCTCAGCAACATCAACAATGGCACAGATGAAAGCCGATCCAAACAAGGTCAGGAACTTTTCGGGCTATTACCTCTACTTTATAAAAAATGTCGGCCTTAACAACCAGTTTGTAGCAAAATACGATTTCTACGATCCTAATACAAAACTGGCTGGTGACGATGCCAAGACCGAGGTATGGTATAAGACTATGACCCTTGCCTGGTTGTACTATCTGAATGATAACATAAGGATAACTGCCCAGTACGAAATGCCACAGAATGAAATAAGCTCCTCAGTAAAAAATGCCAATGGGATTGTTACTTCACAACTGAAAGACAATACGTTCAGCATAAGAATACAGGCTAAATTCTAATCCATAATTACAATTTAAATATTATTGAAATGAAAAAAAGTATTAAAAAAGCCGGCATAGCAGTCCTTGTACTTGCAATAATCGCTGTCGGATCGGCTTTTGCACAGCAGTCCAAAATAACTGTCAAGGGTTCTGATACAATGGTAATCCTTGCACAGAAATGGGCAGAACTATATATGAAATCGAACCAGTCTGTCTCAATACAGGTGACAGGGGGAGGATCGGGTGTCGGCATTACAGCCCTTATAAATGGAACAACTGATATTGCAAATGCAAGCAGGAAAATGAAGCAGGCAGAGATTGAGAAACTCAAGTCGAGGTATAACACACTTGGAGTTGAGATCCCATGTGCAAAAGATGGAATCACCATATTCCTTAACGAAGCTAACAAGGTGGGTGAACTTACACTTAAACAGCTGAGTGATATCTACACCGGTAAAATCAGGAACTGGAAGGAACTTGGCGGTGCTGATGCTGAAATAAGGCTTTATGGCCGTGAGAACAGTTCCGGCACTTACGTATATTTCCACGATGAGGTCGTGAAAGGTGATTATGCAGCCAGCGTGCAGAGCCTTCCAGGTACTGCAGCAGTGGTGAACGCAGTAAAAAAGGATGTTAATGGAATAGGCTACGGTGGAGCGGCATATGCTGTTGGAGTTAAACATGCGTATGTCAAAAAGGACAATAATAGCCAGGCGTATCTGCCAACAAACGAAACAGTCGCGAAAGGACAGTATCCTATTACCAGGTACCTGTACATGTACATGAGGAGCAGACCGTCGGGTGAGACAAAGAAATATATTGACTGGATCCTTGGTCCGGAAGGACAAAGAGTTGTAACAGAGGTTGGTTACTTCCCCGCAAAATAGTTATGATTATGATTCAGGGTTAGTTTCAAATCTGACTTACCGGTTTTAACGGTAAGTCACTTTTTATTTATATGAAAGACAGAGCAGGTTTAAAGGAGAATGGACAGGGCCCTCAGTTAAGGGTAATCTTTGCAAGGAAAAAGTTCAGGTTTTCTGACTGGTTTGCAGAGAAATTTATTAAGTCGGTAGCCTTCATGTCTATCGCGGTAGTGATCATGATCTTCGTTTTTGTTTTCAGGGAGGCCTTCCCGATTTTCAGGATCGACAGGATTGAAAAGGCAAAAACATCCGAAGTTCTTGTACAGTCTACCTATGGAGTCGATGAACAGTCAACAGCGGATAGCCAGGTTGCTGTTTCATCTGAAAACCCGACGGAAGGTCAGACTGTTTCAGCTCCTTCATCAACACTTCTTTCGAAAACATGGTTACCCGTTTCAGATAATCCAAGGTATGGTTTATGGCCACTTTTCTTTGGAACACTAAAAGTGACTCTGATCGCTATATTATTTGCAGCCCCCATTGCCATCATGGCTGCGATCTATACGTCGATGTTTGCCAGGCCATCTGTGCGTGAGGTTATTAAGCCGGTGATTGAACTGCTTGCAGGTTTCCCGTCAGTCGTAATTGGTTTTTTTGCACTTATGGTACTTGCCACCTTCTTCCAGAACTTATTCGGGTACAGCTCGAGGCTTAATTCTTTTGTAGGTGGGATAGCAATGGCACTGGCAGCCATACCAATTATCTATACTCTTACAGAGGATGCACTTACCGCAGTGCCAAAAACTTATATTGAAGCAAGCCTCGGATTGGGAGCCAGCCTTCGGCAGACCGCATTTCACGTTGTTCTGCCCGCTGCGGTTCCGGGAGTATTTGCAGCAATAATACTGGGTATAGGTAGGATATTCGGTGAAACAATGATCGCACTCATGGCAACAGGAAATGCAGCTCTCAGCAATGTAAATCCTTTTGATTCAGTGCGGACACTGTCAGCAACAATCGGGGCTGAAATGGCTGAAGTTGTGTTTGGAGATACCCATTACAGTGTTCTCTTTTTCATAGGTGCTTTGCTCTTTATATTCACATTCACACTTAACGCGATAGCCGAGTTTTATTTTAAAAACCTGGTTGTCAGAAGATTTCAGTCAAAAAAATAAAACCCATCTCAGAGGATTTTGAAGATCAATTTTATGAACAGGAATATAAAGGATATGATAGTTGAAGCGCTGACAGGATTGTCGGTTCTTCTTATCATATTTATCATCATATCAATTCTGGCAGTTACAATTGCAGGAGGATGGCCAAAACTTTCGTGGTCATTCCTGTCAGAGTTTCCAAGGGACGGAATGACAAAGGGCGGTATTTTCCCCGCAATTGTCGGAACTGCACTTATGACACTGATAATGGCTGTGGCTGCAGTGCCCTTTGGAGTTATTACTGCAATTTACCTTGCTGAATATGCAAATGAGAAGTCAGTTTTTGCGAAGACAATACGTTTTGCAGTGAAAACGCTTGCGGTTGTGCCTTCGATTATATTCGGGCTGTTCGGCCTGGGTTTCTTTATTGGATTCATAGGTAAGAATATGGATGCAGTTTTCAGTGGCGGGGAACTTAAGTGGGGTCAGCCCAATATTTTGTGGGCAAGTCTTACAATGGCACTTCTTACATTACCGGTAGTTATAGTTTCTGTTGAAGAGGCAATAAAGACAATTCCCCGTGAAATGCGAGAGGCCAGTCTTGCCCTCGGTGCAACAAAATGGCAGACTATCAAAAAGGTGGTAATACCAGGATCTGTATCAGGCATAATGACAGGAACGATCCTCGCTATTAGCCGCGGGGCAGGGGAGGTGGCACCTATACTTTTTACCGGGGCCGCCTACTTCCTTGCAGATATCCCAAAGTCATTTACAGACCAGTTCATGTCGCTTGGATATCATATTTACATTATGTCGACACAGTCGTCGAATGTTGATGAGACATTGCCAATACAATTTGCTACAACACTCGTGCTGCTTCTGCTGACTTTTTCACTTAATGCAATCGCCGTTACTTTAAGATACAGGATAAGAAAAAAGAGTAAATAGTTTTTAGATGGATAATAATAAGGTACACGTAAAGAATCTTTCACTTTTCTACGGTGAAAACCATGCCCTCAAGAATATTTCAATGGATATTCCTGAAAACCAGGTTACCGCTTTCATTGGCCCGTCGGGTTGTGGTAAATCCACTTTTCTGCGTACACTTAACAGGATGAACGACCTTATAGATGGTGTAAGAATTGAGGGAAATGTTTTTATAGATGATGTGGATATTTACGCTAAGGATATTGATGTTGTGAACCTCCGTAAAAAGGTTGGAATGATCTTCCAGAAATCAAATCCATTCGCTAAATCGGTCTATGATAATATAGCATTCGGTCCACGGATCAATGGGCTTAAGAATAAGGCAGAACTTGATTATATAGTTGAGAAATCGCTGAAACAGGCTGCGATATGGGATGAGGTTAAGGACAGGCTCTATAACTCAGCTCTCAGCCTTTCGGGTGGCCAGCAGCAGAGACTTTGTATAGCGAGGACCCTGGCAGTCAATCCGGAGATAATACTCATGGATGAGCCTGCAAGCGCACTTGACCCGATTTCAACGAATAAGATTGAGGAACTGATTCATGAACTGAAGAAAGATTACACTATAATCATTGTTACTCACAATATGCAGCAGGCTGCAAGGACAAGCGAATACACTGCCTTCTTCTATATGGGAAACCTGGTTGAGATGAACAAAACATCGGCAATCTTTTCAAATCCTTCAAAGAAACAAACAGAGGATTATATTTCAGGAAGATTCGGTTAATCGAAATTTTTACCTGGGAAGTGAAAAGAGGAACTCGAGCCCTCCTTCTTTCCTGTTTCTTACAGTTATATTCCCTTTGTGAAGGAGGATTGCATTTTTTACAATTGCAAGTCCAAGGCCGGTTCCGCCGCTTTTCCTCGATCTGCCGGAATCGATCCTGTAGAACCTCTCAAACACCCTGTCGAGATGCTCATCAGGTATTCCTATCCCGTTATCAGAGAAAGAGAAGTGGCAATAATTCTCATCACTGTCGTAAAGCCTGATGCTTACTTTTGTTGAATTTCCTGCATAGTTTACAGCATTCTCAAGAAGATTCTGGAAAACCGATGTCAGGAGAGACCTGTTACATGTTACAACTGCATCATTTTCTATCTCAACATCAACCGTGATCTTCTTTGCTTCGATTGCTGACCTGAAATTCTCACAAACCTCAACTATCAGATCCCTGACCTTAATCTTTTCGATGAGAAATGATCCTGAAGCTTCCTCTATCTTGTTCAGTATTGCAATATCGTTTATAAGATCTGTGAGCCTGTCGCTCTGCGCCAGTGCTTTTTCGAGAAAGTACTTTTGCTTTTCCGGATCCATCCCCGGCTGGTTCAGTAAAGTTTCGATATATCCTTTTACAGAGGAAACAGGGGTCTTTAGCTCATGGGCAATATTTGAAGTCATTTCGAGCCTTATCTGTCTGTTTTTTTCACTACTGGTTATATCAGAGAGTATAACCTCAAAACTTTTGTCGTGGAAAACAACACACTGAATTCTGAATATCCTGCCGTTCTTCTCAACATTATATTCAAGTTTAGGCAATGACCCTGGAACTGTTGTTTCGCGAGATAACTGCTTATTTGTAAATTCCACTATCTGGCTGAATTCAGGTATCCTGAAAAAGTTTGAAGTTGATACTGTAAGCTCACCTGAGATAAGGTTCATAAGGTGTATGAAATGATTGTTTGTCAGTACCTTTTCTTTATCAGTGGTAAAAAAGCCAACCCCCTCATTAAGAGCATTAAGGTGACTGAACAGTTTCTCCTTCTCATTTGCCAGTTCATTTCTTGCGTTCAGCTGCCTGTTATAGATCTCCATTATCTCATCACCAATAATGCCTAACTCGTTTCGAGGGAACCTTGAGCCAAAATCAACTGGTTCATTATTGGCGATTTTCACAGCAAAGTCCTTAAGTTTTGCAATAGATTTTCCGAAACGGTTAGTAACTGCCAGGAGGAGCAGCCAGATTACAATAAATGACAGAATTATTACGAGTATAAAGGACTTGTTGGCCTGCAGCAGGTGAATCAGTTTGATGTCATAAACCACTGCTGCCCTTATATAATATTTTGTATAGTATTTTGAGTAGTAATAATAGTCTTTTCCTGTTGTTCCTGACATCCTTATGCTCGTTCCGAAGTCAGAATAAAGCGATTCCCTCACTTCCGGCCTTTCAAGATGGTTGGCCATTGTACTCCAGTCTCTTACTGAACTGTCGTAGATGACCCTCCCAACTGGATCAATAACTGTGATCCTGAGATTTAGTTGTGGCATTATTCTCACAAGAGAATCAACTATATGCCAGTTATTGGTGCTGGCAATACTGTTGTTGGTGATGAACCGGTCGGTTATCTGTGTGATTTTGTCAAGCTCGTCGTTAAGGTTCTGAATTCTGTATCTTTTTTCCCTGTTGAACTGGTAACCGAGTATCAGAATTGTGAAGACAACGAAAATTGCCGAGTAAAAAAGGAAAAGATTATTCCTGAATGAGTTCCTGGCCTTCATTTTTGATTAATTCTAGAATTCGAAATAGTATCCATAGCCCGATTTGTTCCTGATACAGCCACCATATCTTCCCATTTTAGTTCTGAGACGTGTGATATTAACATCAACAGTACGATCGGTTACGATTATATCCTCACCCCAGATGCGTTTCAGGATATCCTCCCTTGAAAACACCATACCCTGGTTTTCGAGAAGAAGGTTCAGTATCTCATATTCTTTTTTTGTCAGTTCGATCTTCTCTTCATCTATAACCAGGCGTTTCTTTATCCTGTCGAGGGAGAATTCGTTATATGTCATTATATTATTGCGCTGGTCATTGTTTGCCGCAGATCTCTTTAAAACGGCTTTCACCCTTGCAATAAGTTCATTGATTGAGAATGGTTTTGCAATATAATCGTCTGCGCCGAGGCTGAATCCGGTAAGTACATCATTTTCAGTATCCTTTGCTGTAAGGAATATTATCGGCGTTGATACATTAAGTTCCTTTCTGAGTTTGTCCGCCAGCCTGAACCCCGACATCGGCCCCATCATAACATCAAGAATCATAAGATCAAAACTCCCCGGAGATTTTGTAAGCGCTTCTTCAGCTGAATGGGCAGTTTCCGTTATACAACCAGCATTAGTAAGGTTGTACTGTAGTATCTCACATAGATCTTCCTCGTCGTCAATAATAAGTATTTTGCTATCCTTGAGATTCATTATAATGAGGGTTTGTTAATGCCTGCCGGATCACCGAGGGCAAAACCGGTATGCCTGATGTCGGTGCCTTCCAGGGAATAAATAGATGCCTCTGCTATGTTAGTTGCATGGTCAGCTATCCTTTCAATATTCGAGAGGATGTTTTTCATATCAACATAGCTTAAAAGCATCTCCCTGGTACGGGATTGTATTTTAGCCTTCTTTATGCTGTTTATTAGAAGCTTACGGTTCATGTCGTCCACAACTTCATCATTTTTTATTGTCCATACAGCGTATTCTGTATCTCCGTTTATAAACGAAATTAATGCTTTTTCAACCATACTTATTCCGGAAAGCAACATATTCAGTATTACACCCGACATTGCGCGGTATTCTTCCGATTCATGTATAGCAAGCGTGGAATCTGTTATGTTCATTACGAGGTCGCCGATCCTTTCGAGGTTCAGTGTCATCCTGTAGATTGCAACTAATTTGCGGATATCCGAGGCAACAGGCTGGTAAAGTACAATACTGTTAATAAACTTCTCACTGACCTCAACTTCATACTTGTCTATTCTCCTTTCGTTCTCAGTAATTTTATTCAACAGATCATTTCTTGTATCATCACTTTCTGCAGTCATGAATTTCTCAAGGAGAGACAGCTGTGAAAGTACCAGGTCGGACATTTCACGAAAACTTTCTATAATATCACGTATTGATTCTTCTCTTTTTGTATTCATTTTAAATCTGATAAGTATTACACAGGTGTGTTATACCAGTTAGTAATTTATAATAATGCTCTGCAAAAATAGCATCATTTAATGTCATAATAATCAGCGATTAGTTACTTATTTGTTACAAATCGGTTACCGGATTTTGTCATATTTTGCCATCATTCACCTTGCGATACCCTCTTCGGCACTTATTTTGTAACTTGCACATCAAATAACTCATTTATGAACAGGTTCAGAGCAGCTGCTTTTTTTGCAGCAATTCTTTTTTCACTATCAGTGGTGGCACAGGTGATCGAAAAGCCTAACCAGGCAATGAAAAGCCCGGAAACACTTACGCTTAATAAGATTGAGACTGTAAAAGGAAGATCAGTTTTCTATTTTACCCTCGAGAGTAAAATTGCCAATGGCTATTTCTGCCTTGATAAGAATACATACATTATTTACCCCGACGGATCGAAGGAAAGACTGCTTAAAGCTTCAGGCATTCCTGAATGTCCTGATAATTACAATTTCAAAAATGCAGGGGATAAACTTGATTTCAGTCTCAGTTTTCCTGCTTTAAGGAAAGATGCACAATGGGTTGACCTTGTGGAGGATTGCTCATCAGGATGCATGTTTCTTTATGGGATTACGCTCAACAGGCAATTGAATTCCGATCTCGACAAGGCTTTTTCCGAATCAGAAAAAAGTACTCCTGAAAATTCAGTAAGGATATTCAGTAATATACTTGAATCTATTGATAGTAAGAACCTTGGAATAGAAGGTCTGCTTTACCTTAACATAATAAATGCCTCTCTTGAAGCGGGAGATAAAGTTGGGGCTGAAGTGTGGTATAAACGATTGGGCGCATCGGGAGCGCCGAGGCTTAATTTTTACCTTAAGTACCTTAATGATAAAGGTATTAAATTCTGATCTTAATCGTCAGTTTCGCATTTACATAATTCATTTCTCTCGACTTCCTCAACCTATATTTGTTCTTTCTTTGTTCGTCCAAAGAAAGAACCAAAGAAAGGGCGCCGGAAACGACAACCGGGGTCTTCCACTTCGTCGTCCCTCACCTCAAGCCTAACCTCGTTCCAGACCCCGGTTCGCACCGTTTCCGGTTTCTCCATCGCTCTTATCTTCATCCTAAATAGCTGATGTTCAAAATATTTATTCAGCTCTTTCACATTAATGGATCTTTGACGGCCTCAGAGAATTTTGGGAAACAGCGATTATTTTGAGGCTTGCAGCGAGGGCTGAAAGTAAGCAACACTGTTTGAGCCCCGGCTTCCGGGGCGAGTTGTGTTGCGTGGGCAAGACTCAAAATATGAGCCCCAAAATTATCTGCAGCCTTGAATTTTCTTTGCTTACTTTCTTTGTTTCAAGACAAAGAAAGTAAGAGCTCTTCTTTTGGGCGAGCAAAAGAAATGAAGAATAGGTCTTTGGACGAACAAAGAACCGAGGAACGAAGTGACGAGCTCGGCGAAGCCAAAGAACATAAAGGATTTGGGTGAGCAAAAGAACCGGATCTGCTGGCTGGAGGAGAAGAGCCCGGCGAAGCCAGGGAACAAAGAAGATTTGAGTAAAAAATGATTAAAATACAAGTTTCAACTTGTTGAATAGTAATAAAAAAGGGCGCCTTGAAAGGGCACCCTTTTTATTCTTATAGGAAAATTTATTAGAAGCTGTAATCAACACCAACTCCAATCATCCAGGTCTTCTTCTCATGTAATTCCTGTGGAGAGTAGAGGGTATTTGTTGCAGAGAATACGTGGTCAACATAACTTACATCTTTCTGATAAATAGTCATGTTATAACCAACGTTTACCCTGAGGTTTTTCATTACATCGTATGCACCACCAAAACCGATTGTGTTGGTTGCGTTTCCGTATGTAAGATCGCTCTGGTATAGCCTGTTTACACCTTTATTTGACCAGATGTAACCTGCGCTTACAAGGATCTTCTCAGCTACCTTAACTTCGGCACCACCCATAAGAGAATAGCCATTCTGGTCGATTATATACTTGTTGGCAATAGGAGTAGAAGGTGTTGCAGAAATGTTATCGAGGTCAACTTTGTGACCATAATCTGCATTCTTATCCCAGAAATAGTTGAAACCTAATGATACTGTAACAGGTTCAGCAACCTTAAGGTCAGCACCGACTGTCAGGAGAGCAGGCATATCGCTTGGAGTTTTTTCTCCGTTAGCAAACATTGTGATTGGTGTTCCATCAAGCTGGAAACCAACAAGGAAATCACTTTTTGTTTTGTTTGTGACTTCCATTTTTGTTCTCATTTCATACTTGACAGCAATATTGATCTTGTCGCTGGGTGAGAAGTTAACACTGAAAATCGGTGATATACCTGTTCCATTCTGTGTGGCGTCAACACTCTGATCGCCCAGCAGTGTGGCTGTAGCTGTATATGTAGCAATTTTTGTGTTAAGTGAAGAAGTTGCACCTGTTATTGTACCGCTGATTGTTGAGGCACTCATTGCCGGAATTGCAGCAGCAGGAACACCTATGTAAGCAAGACCTGCAGCAATCGCATCAGCCTGTGCCTGTGTAAGCATACTTCCCGAAACAAGCTGGGAGAGTGTAAGTGATCCGCCTCCGCCACTGATGATCGGTGCGATAGATGCCGGAATACCCTTAATGCTTGTAAGCTGGGCTACGATTCCATTCATAACTGCATCAGCCCTTGTCCATGTACCTCCCATGTTGAGCTCGATATTGGAAAGATGACCTAAATAGGTATTTTTTGCCATAACATAGCGAAGGCCTACTCCAACAGAGATCATATCATTGATTTTATATGATATACCGCCCTGGAGTCCAAAGAAAGTTGAAGATCCTTTGAGGTAAGCGTCAAGCCTGTATGCTGATGCACCCTGTGTTGCAAGAGAAGGAACAAGGTCTGATGCGCTCATTTCGAATGAGGGAAGACCTGTTTTGTATTCTGCACCACCGCCACCACCAACCGGGTTGAAGCCCAATGAGAATGCAAGCCTGTTCTTCTTATAGACTGCATAGACACCGGGATATACAGGAGCTTTAACGTCCCCTATATACTTGGCATTATTCAGACCAAAAGCACCACCGGGACCTTTGTAATTGTTTGTTACAGTCTTAGTCTGAAAAATAGTCTGATTGTTAAGTGAAAAATGGAAACCATCTTCAAGTTTGGTCAGACCTGCAGGGTTGTAATAAACTGCATCGATGCCCGTTGAAGCATTCCTCGAGGGAAGACGGACCCATGCAGCACTCTGGTTCGTATTTGTAACCAGGCCGCCGGCGAAAAGGGTGCCAGCCATAAGAATTCCAATAGCGGAAGTCAAAAGTTTTCTCATAGGATCTATGTTTAAATTAAGTTAATGTCCAGATTTCAAATTAAATAAACGTGATTTTCCAATTTGAATTTGTCTGGTTAGTCTGTTAAAGCTTTAATAAAAAGCGGGTTAAAAGTAGAAAAATATTTTGTTTTTGCAATAGTCGATAAATATATTGTTGAACATTAATGATTTATAACATAAACATCGAAATGGTTCGGAAAATATTCAACTCATATAAGCAATCGCATCTTACCTATTCCGACCGCAGGATCTCAAAGTCCTTAAGTAATCCGTAATCGTACATTTTGTAATCTTTACCGGAAGGATATGTTTTAATATAGCGCCAGTTCCATGGCGATGCAAAACCTACCGGCGGATTGTTATGGAATGGTCCCTCAAGATTCCGCAGGCTTCCCTTTACATTAACTGTCACTTCATTTAATCCTTTTACGAGGAAAGCAGTGATATCTGCCCTGTACGGCGGAAATGCCACGATTGCTGCCTTTTTGCCATTAACAGATATTTCAGCAACTGTGCCTTTCCATTCAGGAAGGGATACCTGGTAGCTGCCGGTTAATTCACCTGAGTCAAATTTGCCTGAATAAGATACTCCCCATGAATAGAAGGGCATACCCTGTGACTGCCATGATCCTTCTTCAATTGATTTAATAGGTGCTTTTATTGACCAGCCTTTAGCTGCGGGTTCGAGTGAAAAATCCCCTGTGATATATATCGATTCGATCTCGGAAAATATCCTCATCGGACTTGCAGTTATTGATATAAGGTTTTCCCCTTCCCTGACATTTTTTCCTATCTCAAATACACCGAAATTTCTGTCGAGCCACCATTTTCCAGGTACAGCCTTGATTTCTGTTCCGTTTATCTTCACGGTCCACAGGTTTGGACGCTCAATTATTGCTTTAAGTCCGGAATAATCGAACCTGCCTTTTACATTGAAGTGATATGTTGCAGTAAATCCGGTTTTGACGTTAAAGGTATCCCTGTCAACAATATTGGTTTTATACTGTACCGATGTGTTCCATGGATTACCATTATTTAAGCCATGTTTCCTGTAAGCCATATCAGCCGCTGCCCAGAAATACAGATCCCTGGCAGTCTCATTTCCGATTGTGAGATCACAGAAATCAATTGTAAGCACATTAGCGCTGTCTGCCTTCGCTGATATTTTTTGTGCAAGAGGCAGCTTCACAGCCTGACCACTTAACTTCTTCCCGGGGTACCCGTCAGTTTTCTTATCTGGAATGAACAGAAGAAGGCTGCCTGCAGGAGGCATGGCAAAACCAAGAGTAATATTACTTCCTTCCTGGCTGAAAGGATAACTGTTAAGTTCACCTGTAAGAGTATTCATTTCTATCACGCCAGCCCCCTTAACATTAAGGTTCCCGGTTAATGAATCATTCAGTCCTGAGTTTACTAGAAAGACAAGTTCACCGTCATTCAGTTTCCTGGTCTGGTGGTACAGTTCTCCTCTGACATTACTGAAAGATGTTGTTGCATTTGATAGCTCGCCTGCCAAACTTGCTGCAGAACCCGAAGTGAACATGCTTACATTTCTGCCTGAAAAAACTTTTTCAGCTTCTTTGTTTTCTTTTCCATCAACCATGAATGGTACCGAGCATGCTATTATTTTGCCACCCTGCGATTCGAATTTCTTTAACAATTCAAGAGTTTTAAGATTCAGGTTTTCAGTCATAGGGGGTATCACCACTTTCGAGTAAGATGCAAATCCGACAAGAAGCTTCCCGTCTTTCACACTTCCGGTTTCACTGAGTATCCTTTCAGAGCCAAGGTCATATTCAACCTGGTTTTTTTCGAGGCTTGTCACAAAGGTCTGGAATGCCTGTCCGATCTCACCAACCTTTTTGTTCCTCTCAACATAAGAATCGTACATCCAGCATGTTGTATTAGGTTCCAGGATCAGTATATCATTTACCTGGCGACCGGATGATAAGGCAAGTGAAAGGCGGGCATAATGATCATTTATGTATTTGTAATCCGTCCACCATGGTTCATGGTAATCGAAGGTCGGAGGGTAGTCGTATTTTCGGGCACCCTCCATTGAGAAATATGTAAGGTGCTGGTTCATCTGGTTTACACCAAGTGCATATTGCCAGTCACCATTTCTCTTCATCTCAGTGAAAGTAAGATCCCATCCGGATCCGCCATAGGTTTCACTCAGTTTCCTGCTTCTTCCTGACTGGTTTGCAGCACTTGCCAGTTCCTTGACTGATCTGACATTTCCAAACTGGGCCCCTGGTAATGAATCATTGAACTGGTTGAAAAGCATATCAATTGCAGGTTCCTGGTGATACAGGTACATTGCCATATTATCACCGCCCGGCTGCATATTGGGCCATTCATGTTCCCAGTAATGACCTGTGAATTTCAGATTCTTTGATTCGCAGTACTCCGACCAGGGTATCGCCCATCTTTCAATGAACAGGTCAAGCAGGGTTTGTGTATAGTTGTGACGGATGCGTTTCCAGTCCCCGGTCTCCTCGAAGAGTGAAGGAAGGTTAAGTCTCAGGTCGTAGCCCCATTTTTCCCTGAATTCATTGAAAAGATCAGGTGTAAACCTTATCCCCCCGGGTGATTCAATCTGTGGTTCATCTGTAAAGGTTCCCGGTACTGTTTTACCGAATTCATCGCCGGCTATCTTTTCATAGCCTTTCATTGTAAGATCAATAAATTTCTGTGTAACACCGGGGTAGAGAAGGTCAACATAAGAAAATCCTCCATACCAGTCGGATTTGCCATTATAGGTTTTATAGAACAGGCAGTACTTTCCTGTTTTTCCTTTTTCAGCTGCAATGTTGGTTGTTATATCTGAATAGTTACCATTTTCTACTTTCAGAATAAGATAGAATTTGTCTGCCGTATCGGGGATACTTTCTGTTTTTATCATTTTAAGGCCCTGACCCTGGTTATAAGACTCAGGCATCTCTGCCGGCACATGACCCCCTGCGAAACCACTTGGATATGAATTTTCATCGTAGATCCAGACCTTCATTCCCAGTTCTTTTCCTTTGTCGACTGTATGCCTGAAGAGGTCGAACCATTTTTCAGAGAGATATTCTGTTACAAGTCCGGGCCTGGGATGAACAAAGACCTGGCTGCTTCCCTGCCTGTGAAATTCTTCCATGAACCTGTCAATCTCATCAGCATTTATATCGTCATCCCAAACGAAAAACGGGGATGTTGTATACTCGGCTGGTGGCTCACTGAACAGGCTTTTCAGTGTTGTAAAATCACTTACAGTGCTTTCAGCTTTCTGTTTTTTCCCACACGACTGGGATATTGTAAGAATAAGGATGATTGTAAAAAAATTGAAGAAATAACTGATCATGCGTTTCATGGCGGGTTTCATTAAATGGTTGGTTTGTTTTATAAAAGTACATAATTTTATATAGCAAACAGATTTGTAAAAATTCGTTCAGATGAGAAGAATAATATCAATGCTGCTTTTTATTACGGCAGCCAGCCTGCTGTATGGACAGACTCCATGGCAGAAGACCTATTGTAATCCGGTTGATATAGGCTACAGGTACAATTTTGAGCAGTTGAATGAAAAGATTTCGTACAGGTCGGGGGCTGATCCTGTGATAATAAATCATCGCGGCGAATTTTACATGTTCGTCACAATCTCCGGCGGCTGGTGGCATTCGAAGGATCTTCTCAGGTGGAATTATGTTGTTCCCGACAAATGGCCGATGGAAGATATGTGTGCACCTGCGGCACTTTCTGTTCGTGACACTCTTTATCTTTTCCAGAGTACGTTTGACCAGAGGCCGATTTTTATTTCCACAACACCATGGAATGGTCACCTTATCTTTTATAACAGGCTCCTTCCAAAGCTTAAAGGTGCAACAGGGCCATGGGATCCGGATATTTTTTATGATGAAGACCTCGACAGGTGGTTCATGTACTTCGGATCATCAAATGTATTCCCCATATATGGAATTGAACTCGACAAGAGTAAACATCTCACCTACATCGGTGAAGCTAAAGGATTATTTAAAATGCATCCTGAAATTCACGGTTGGGAGAGATTCGGGAGAGATCACCGTGATACTATAAGACCTTTCCCTGAAGGAGCGTGGATGACAAAGTATAAAGGAAAATATTACCTGCAGTATGGAGCACCGGGAACCGAATACAACGTTTATGGAAACGGTACTTATATCGGTGATGACCCCCTGGGCCCATTCACGTTTGCACCATATAACCCTGTATCATATAAGCCGGGAGGTTTCGTACAGGGTGCCGGCCATGGAAATACATTCCAGGATAACTATGGAAACTATTGGAACACTGGCACTCCATGGATTGCTGTAAACTGGAATTTCGAAAGGAGGGTGGCAATGTTCCCTGCAGGGTTTGATGCTGACGGTCAGATGTTTTCAAATACCAGGTTCGGTGATCTGCCACATTATCTTCCAACAAAGAAATGGCAGTCGAGAGATGAGCTTTTTACAGGATGGATGTTACTGTCATACAGAAAACCCTGTAAGGCATCAGGTACCCTGGGCGATTTTAATGTAAATAATGTAAATGACGAAAATCCACGGACTTACTGGGTTGCTCCATCAAGGAAAGAAGGGGAGTGGATTGTTATGGATCTCCTTAAAGAGATGGATATAAAAGCATTCCAGGTTAACTATACAGACTATAAATCCAATGTATACGACAGTGATTCAACTGTATATACGCAGTTCAGGTTTTATGTTTCTGCGGATGGCAATAACTGGAAAAAGGTATTTGATAACACGAATGAAAAGAAAGACAGGCCTAACGCTTATGTTGAACTGGAAAAACCTGAAAAGGGACGTTATGTAAAGTTCGAGCATGTATATGTTGGTGCCGCAAACCTTGCTGTTAGCGATATAAGGGTTTTCGGGAATTCAGATGGTAAACTTCCATCAACTCCTGCCAAACTAAGCGCAGTAAGGGATACCGACGCACGTAACTGTTTTCTTAAGTGGCAGAAAGTGCCGGGAGCGGTCGGATACAACATACGCTGGGGAATAGGCAAAGAAAAACTTTACCAGACCTACCAGAGATTTGCTGATGAGGGAGAATCTCTCGAGATAAGGGCACTTAATGTTGGGCAGGATTATTATTTTGCAATAGAGGCATTCAATGAAACCGGTGTCTCAAAACTGAGTGATCCCGTTTATATTAAATAGCGGCAGTTCAGAATTTACCTGATAGTCTCACGCAGAGCGACCTGGGTGCCTGTATATCGCCTGGCCTTCCCATGTATTCAGTATTCGTGCTGTTTTTCAGGGCAAGAGAAACAGTCATCCACCTGTTTATATTATAACCGGCACTGATATCAAGTACAATGTAACTTTTATTATGGCTGAGCCAGTAGTCATAGAACCCCGGAAGAATTGTTTCTCGGGATGCCGGGCTCAGAAAGACATCATCAATATTGAGGATTTTTGAACGCAGGTATAAGCTAAACTCCGATTCAATCTTTTTCCATGAAACACCCATGCTCAGTTTAGCTGAATTTTTTCTCCTGTACTTCAACCAGGTGTCGGTATTTTTTCCTGTATAGGCATTGAATTCGACAGGATACAGGTAAGTATATCCGCCATTAGCATGCACCCTGGCTTTTCCGAATGTACGGCTGAAAGAAAACTCAAGCTCGGTACCATAGATCCTTGAATGCTCAACATTGTCAGCCATAAATCCAAGTCCAAGCGGGTAGAGGCCGAAGATATACTCAATAAGGTCTTTGTTTTGACTGTAAAATACTGCGAGGTCGGCATATCCTGTTACTGATCCAATCTTAATTCCCTGCCTGAGCCCAGCTTCCGTGCTCCATCCCGATTCGGCAGCCACATTAGGGTTGGGAAAAATTGTTACCGATCCGAGTGCTGTTGACGCGTATTTCTCAGCTATTGAAGGAAACCTGTAGCCCTGGCCGAAAGATGCCCTGAAAAAGGTAAATTCTGCAAGCTTCAGGTTAATTCCGGTTCTGAAAACAGGTACAAGCCTGTCAGTTTTGGAGTCGAGAATATTTTCTTCTGCACGAACACCGGCAACTATTTTCAGCCTTTCAACAGGGCTGTATTCAGCCTGGCCAAAGAGAGCGGCATTTATCCCCTGGTGATTGCCGAAGAAATTGGAGTTCACACTATTCAGAGTAAAGGCAGCCCCACCGGTAATATTAATAAGGTCGTTTATATGAAACCAGCCCTGGTATTCAGAATATAACGAAAGGGCAGAGGCATCGTTGTTTGGCCTTACAGGGAACCTGTTTTCATTATATTGAAGCCTCATCCTCAGGTCGTGCCTGTAGATACCGGGTTTTGACATCGAAATGAATGGATCAACTGAGATAAACCGGCCATCCAGTGATGAGACACTTGATGTATCCTGGATGAGGGCGTTGTCAGCATTCTTCCATAGGATAAAATCAGTTTTGGAGGTCAGTCCGGCAGTGAGGTTTGCACCATATGTAAGTCCAGGGAACTTCTTTGAGTAATGTTTTAGGCGCAATCCAAGTTTGCCCAGGCTTTCATCATTATATTTCCTGTAACTGTTATCAGTGAAGAGGTTTATATTCAGGCCTACATCAGTGTTACCTGTCCTGCTCAGGTGTGAGAATGACAGCATGGAAGAGAAGCGTGGTCCTTTCCACCATTTCCAGTTTTTGTTCCTCGGGCTCAGGTATAAACCTGTTTCATTGAATACTGACGTAACAGGTATATTGCCTGCATCTGATGTTCTGAAATTGATTATCCCGTCAAGGGCAGATGAGCCGTAAAGCACGGATGATGCCCCTTTTATGATCTCAACCTGTGAAATATTCTCAACAGGTAGATATTGCCATCTTATACTGCCTGCATCACCCGAAAGGAGAGGAAGACCATCCACAAGTGCCAGCACCCTGCTGCCTACGCCATAACTGAAACCACTGCCTCCCCTTATCGATGCCTGACCGTCAAGTACCTCGATTCCCGGAGTCTTTGTTATTAGTTCCTGGGCCTCGGCAATGTGATTTCTTTCAAGAAAATCCGATTTGATCACATCTACTGAAACTGTAAGGTCGGATAGCTTCCGTTCAACACGATCTGCACTTACAATGACTTGTGCGAGGGTTGTTGTTTCTGTTTCAAGTCTTATATCCGGCAGCTCATTTTTTCCGCTGTGTACAATTATATCTTCCTTATGTGCTATGTAGCCTATGAATTGCCAGGTTACATGTATCCTTCCTGTATCAGGGCTGAACTGGTATTTCCCGTCAATGCCTGTGGATGTGGCGGAGTTCTTTCCATAAATTACATAGACTCCCGCCATTGGCTCACCTGTTGCAGCATCAAGCACCCGGCCTGTAACAATTACCTGCGAATGAAGGTTTGCCAGGGCGAAAAACGCCAGGATAAAAGAAGTAACGGATCTGAATGATGTCATTTAGCCTTGAATGTCATTCTGATAGGAATGGGGCTTGCTGGATTTATAACATTCGGATATAGTGTTGTTATCTTGAAGTCAGTGGAGTTAAGCAAAACAATATTTGCAGTTACCGGAAGCATCAGTGAATCGGAGTCGATTACAATCTGCTTTTCAAGGTTCGTAAACTTCCATGTGCCGGTATATTTGCCGAAATAGCCGCTGCCGTCCTTGTTGAATTTGGCATCACCCTTGAATTTTTCAAGCATCTGGCCAGTACCATCCGCAACTACCCCGTTGGCAAGGAGACTGTCGCTTGTCCATGTCACAGAGGTCAGGTTTGTTACATTTACCGATTCCGAACTTTTCTTACATGAAAAGAACATCATGGATGAAACGGCGAAAATCAGAAAAAGTAGCTTCTGCATATACTTTAATATTAACTGGATATAAGTGTAACAATCCAAAGGTACAAAAGATTAGACAAATGCAGGTAATTGATGCCCTGATCCGATTTTTGTTGTGAATTTTGATAAAAAATAGATGTAATTTTATTTTCAAATAACCCTCTATGAAAAGTAATACCCTTACACGCAGGCATTTTCTGAAAAGTACTGCAGTTGGTGCTGCTGCAATTTCGCTCAATCCTTCATTAAGCTTTGAAAATAACCCAGAAAAGGCAATCAACAAACTTCCAAGGTGGAAAGGATTCAACCTTCTTGATTTTTTTAGTCCGGCATTACCAGTCAGGACTGCAAACTGGAGAACTACCGAGGATGATTTTAAGTGGATGTCTGACTGGGGCTTTAACTTTGTAAGAATCCCCATTGCCTACCCGTCATATCTTTCATTTGACCGAAGCCGCGATATCAGAAAGGAAGAAACCTGCAGTTTCAATCCGGATGCAGTTAATGAAATTGATAACCTGGTTTACCTGGCTCACAAATACAAGCTGCATGTGAGTCTGAACCTTCACAGGGGCCCGGGATATTGCATAAATGCAGGTTTTCATGAGCCGTTTAACTTGTGGAAAGACCAGGATGCGAGGGAAGCTTTCAATAAGCACTGGGCAATGTGGGCTGAAAGGTTTAAAGATGTATCATCTGATAAGCTCAGCTTCGACCTTCTGAATGAACCGGCTTATATTGAAGACATGAATGATCAATATGCAAAAAAAGGACCGGTTCCCGGTGAGATTTATAAAACTGTTGCTGCCGGAGCAGTGAAGGCAATAAGGGATATCTCACCAGGTCGCCTTATTATAGCAGACGGTAATGGCGGAGGAAACTCTGTAATTCCTGAACTTGAAGGGCTGGGTATCGCACAGAGCTGTAGAGCATATTACCCCGGACTGGTTTCACATTTCCAGGCTCCATGGGTATGGAAAGATCCGTCGAAAGCACCTGAGCCTGCATGGCCTGGGATTATTGAAGGGAAAAGATGGGACAGAAGCTCCCTTGAGGAATTTTACAAGCCCTGGCTGGAGCTTGTTTCAAGGGGAACCGGCGTTCATTGCGGGGAAGGAGGTTGCTATAACAAGACGCCGCACAAGGTCTTCCTTGCCTGGTTTGAAGATATACTGGATATACTTACCGGGGCCAATATAGGTTACGCACTGTGGAACTTCCGCGGAGATTTTGGTATACTTGATTCCGGCAGAAAAGATGTGGATTATTCAGACTGGTATGGCCACAAACTCGATACAAAACTGCTTGAGCTCCTTAAAAAATACTAACAGCCTCTACAGCCTCTATAGCCTCTATAGCCTCTACAGCCTAAAAAATAAAGGTGTGAGTGTATTTAACCATTATTGTCCGGTCAAAATAAGCCGGCAAAATTGGTACGACCTCTTTCTTGCCCATTGACCTGTAATCGTTTAAAACAAGGTAGAAGTCATTTCCTTCCCTGGGATTATACCTCAGCCTGAAGTTGCTTACCAGTTCATTCTGTGTTGTTACGTACTGGACGAAGACAGTTGCAGATATTTTTGTACTGAACATGTAAACAGCCCTAGAATTGACTGAGTGTATATCGAGTTTTTTGTTAGATACCCTGTCGGGAAACCTTAGTGCGTTAAATTCGTAACCTAATTCCATTTTCAGGCTGGCTGTCAGATTCAGCTTTATCATCGGCCTTATGCCTATCCTGTTTCCATCAAAGAACTGCCCGGCAAAAATATCACCATTTACTGAGACCTTCTTTGATTCAGAGGTGCCGATCATTGCCTGAAGTGTAGTGAAGGTGTAATCTCCGGCTTTAATTTTAACACTGTCAGACAGAGGAAATTCTTCCTTAACACCTTCCTGTTGAATCTCTGCACCGAGTTCAAGATGGAGTTCTTTTTTTGTATTAATCTCGAATCCGGGTTCAATTGCCATCGATTCAAGCTTACCGTCAGAAAGCCTTGTGAACCTGTCGCTCCTTACGAAAAACATGTAGTTAAACAGTTTTGATTTCTCGCCAGGGAGAAAACCATATGAAATATTCGCATTTAAGCCCCAGACAGACCCTCTCTGTATGAAGCCGATACCCGGGTTAAATCTTTCGCCGGAATATATATATGAGATGTTATAGCCGAGCCCTTCTTCTGAGCGTCTTTCCCACATCAGCTGGATGAAAGATGGTTCAAGTCCTTTGATGCTGTCAATTGTCTTGCTGTCGTATGCCTGTGCCCATTTAACTGAAATATAATCATCCCCGAATATCCTGAAGATGCCATCCAGCCCGTATGCCAGGTTATATTTTCCATTTGCACCGATTCGTGATGTGAAAATACCGCCAACATAGGAGTTAGGGTTTATTACCTGTCTTCGAAGGCGCAGCAATCCAAAATTTTCACCGGGCGTCTGGTCAAACTTTTCGGTCTGCATATCAAGAAATCCAAGGTCCCAGTTGCCGACCCTTCCTACGAGCCTTGCCCCTCCATAAATTCTTACAGGGGTCTGATCCACAATCCCGATGTTCCTGCTGTAAAAGAGATTATCCGAATGACCTCCGAGGCTGAAACTGAAAAGGCTCGACCTTTCCTGGAAGAACATCCTTTTTTCGGGAAAATAGAGTGAATATCTTGTAAGGTTCACCATCTGGTCATCTGCCTCCACCTGTGCAAAATCTGTGTTGGCGGTAAGGTCGAGTGTAAGCTTACTGTTAAGGTTGTATTTTACATCAAGGCCGGCATTAAAAACAGGCTTGTCCTTCCTGTCATAGCTGGTACCACTTTCATTCATAGGATAGCTTCTTGAGAAGCCTCCTATTACATATGGTGAGACATATACTGGTTTCTGGGGCCTGGCACCTTCTATCGTAATTTTCTTTCCAATAGAGGGTTTATTTATTGCCATGAATCCGTATTTTGGATCTATTGAAGGATAGGTATCAACCTCACTATTTGAACCTATGTTTCTTACAATAATCAGACCCATTGTTGCAATATCGTTCTCAGTTTTGAATCTCAGGCTCGAAAAAGGTATCCGCATTTCAACATACCAGCCGTTTTCATCACGGGTGGTTTTTACATCCCAGAATGTATTCCAGCTATAATTTGTAACGGCAAACGGATCCCCTCCATTCATGGCTCCATCGTTTGCAATTTCATAATCGGACCTCAGTCCTGTTGGTGTTGTATAAAAGGCCAGGGCATTTTCATTATCATTATAAGTATCGAGTATTATACCAAGTGCATCAAGCCCGAACATCATTTCATCCCTTTTTTTTGTGGGGGTGAATATCTTTTTTGGATCACTCATGAAAAGACGTGCTCCAACCCACAGGTATTCATTGTCGTAGCCAATCATAACTTCCGTTTTCTCAGAAGGTTCATTTCCGAAATTCGGTTTATGCATAACAAGAGGAAATTTACTGGCAGTTTCCCATGATGCTTCAGAAGGTCTGCCATCAAAGTTGATTTGACCCTCAATTCTTGAAATTTTTACCTTATCATCAGCCTCAGCAATATTAAAGAATGCAAGGGATACCAGTGTCATCAGGATTCTTCCGGTGTTTTTAATCATCGGTTGTCTGTTTATTTATTACGTATTTTAGATCAGTTCTTTTCAAGGTTACGTAAATATGACAAAAACTCCCAGTAATTTATTCCAAGGCCTGATTTATCCTATAAATAAAACTCCATCCTATTATGTCTGATGTTTCGTAACAGTGGGCTTCATAATAGATCAGGGTAAGTGGTAAAAATCTTGTATTCCTGTCTATGCCGGATCAGCATACATCTTCTCAAGTGCCCCATTTGTCAGTCAGATATCCGGATTAGTCTGTTTTACTTTACATTTTCGTAATGCCAGGTAACTTTTAGGTAAATTTACAGGTCAGGGCTTCTGGTATAATTTTTGAGATCAGAATGTTTGCCTGTGATTGTCATAATGCTTTAACATTGTTTAACAGAAAGATTTTTACTGCTCATAAGATATTGATTACCCTTATTATTACTTTTAGCTCGCAGAATTCTAACCAATCAAAAAAATAAATCATATGAAAAAGATTTCAATTTCCTTGATGTTTATTGCTGTGCTTCTGTTTGCGGCATGCAGCTCGCAGACTCAGGTGAAAGAGCAGGCAGTTAGCCAGGACGCTTCTCAGTTCGTTGGACAGTGGACTCTTGATATTGCCGGCGGATGGGTTGGATGGCTTGAAGTTATCCAGAAGGAAGGGAAGCTTACAGGATCACTTCTCTGGAAATGGGGAAGCGTGACGCCGGTTGATACAATGTTTATGGCAGAAGGAAACACCCTTGTAGCTGCCAGGGGCAATAATGTAAAATACTCTTTCGATAAATCCGGGAAAGCAGTCAGAAATCATGTTTCTGATGAATGGGTTGAGGTAGTTAAAAATGGTGACAAAATTGGTGGTAAGATGATCAGTCCCAAACCCGATGGTAAAGGAGTTGATACAACAGCATTTATGGGTACCTTATTGCCGGCTGTAGGACCTGCTCCCGACCTGTCAAAGGTAAAATTCGACAAGCCAATTACTCTCTTCAACGGTAAAGACCTGACAGGATGGAAACTTGTTGATGAAAGCCTGAAAAACGGTTTTTCTGTAGTAAAAGGGATCCTGGTTACCGATCCGGCCCAGGTAGAAGGTCAGCCTCACATAGCCTATGGTAACCTTAGAACAATAGCCGAGTTTGGTGATTTCAACCTTAAACTTGAAGTTAATGTTCCGGAAGGAAGTAACAGTGGCGTATATCTGAAGGGAATGTACGAGGTTCAGGTTCTTGATTCATATAAGAAACCACTTGATTCACATAACATGGGTGCAGTTTACAGCAGGATAACTCCTTCGGTGAATGCTGAAAAACCTGCTAACCAGTGGCAGACACTCGATATAACACTTTGCGAAAGGCATGTGACAGTTATTCTGAATGGAACAAAAATAATTGATAACCAGCCGGTTTATGGACCGACAGGAGGAGCACTTAAGTCTGATGTATTTGCAGACGGACCAATTTTCCTGCAGGGCGACCACGGTAAAGTATCGTTCAGGAACATTGTTCTTACTCCTATAGTAAAATAGATTACTGATTCTTTTCTTCAAAGCAAACCTTTTCCGGGATGCCTGGCAAAGCATCCCGGATTTTAAAACCCTCCTGATGAAGAACCCCAGATTGCTTTGTTTGTCTTTTATATTTTTTCTTTTTCTGACACTTACTGCCAGGTCAAACCACATAACACGACAACCTGGTTATAGCGGTCCCGGCATCCAGGACTCGCTGATTGCCAACCAGATCCTATATAATGGCAGAGCCTGGCGGAATATGTATACAGCTGTAAAAGGTGATCCATACCTTTTTTCGAAGGAATTTCTTAACGGGTCAGTTACAATAAGTGGCAGAACATTCCAGAATAACCAGTTGCATTATGATATTGCTAAAGATGAAGTGATCATACTGACAAACAAGAAATTGATCCTGCAACTGAATAAGGAACTTACAGAAGCCTTTACACTTGACTGGAATGGCAAAACCTACAGGTTTGTGAGATTCAAATCAGATTCAACAAGTGTGCTGAACGGCTATATGAATGAACTTTATAAAGGCAAGAGCGCCCTTTACGTAAAACATACCAAAAAGATTGTAGAGGGGGCTGTAGAAGATAAATATGACGGATTTGTGGAATCCTTAAGTATAGTAGTTGTTAAGGACGGTATTCCTTACCAGGTCAGGACAAAGCGACAATTACTATCGTTATTCAAGGAAAATAAACAGAAACTTACCGGTTATATAAGAAGTAACAAACTTTCGGTAAAAGGGAATGATCCTTTCACGTTCGTTCCTGTGATAGAATACTATGATAGCTTAACCGGTAACCAATAAGATGAAATCAGGTTTTTTAACTGCAATATTTCTCCTTTTTATTTCAGCCGGGCTGATGGCTCAGAAGGAGATCACAATTGACTGGAATTACGAAGGAATGTCCTTCCGCGATTTTGCAGCAAGGATTGAAAATCAGAATAATATTAAAGTCTTCTTCCGTAACGACTGGGTGAGCGACATTACACTAAGGCAGTATAACGGACCGGTAAGGCTTACCGAACTTCTGAATTCTGTTTTCCAGGGGAAGTCGCTCTTCTATTTCATTGACGAGACTGGAAATATAGTGATAACCAGGAATTTTGCTGTTCGTATTCCTGGCAGGGTCGAACAAAAAGAGAATAAGTATCTTGCCCCGACCGAATATTATGAATCGGCTGGAAAGAACCAGATAAGCGGCAATGTTTTTCACGATATTGGTAACCCGGCCGACAAAGATAAACCCGGTAACGTCTCTGTAACCGGGTATATAACAAATAAGGATACAAAGGAACCGGTAGCCGGTGTAACAGTTTATGTACAGAAAAGCCTGGCCGGTACAATATCAAACCAGTATGGTTTCTATTCAATTTCACTGCCAAGAGGTAGTCACTTGCTGAAGTACTCCTTTATAGGGATGAAGGAGAAAGAGATAGGCATCAACCTTTATGGCCAGGGTGACCTTAATGTAGAGATGACAAGCGTGCTTATCCCTCTTAAGGAAACCATTGTTACTGCACAGAAGAATATGACGATGCAGCGATCGGAGGTGGGACTTGAGAAGATAAACATAACTTCTTTCAAGCTAATGCCGTCGGCTCTGGGTGAAACTGATATTATTAAAAATGTAATGCTGCTTCCCGGTGTACAGACTGTAGGGGAGGGTTCTTCCGGATATAATGTCAGGGGCGGTTCAGCTGATCAGAACCTGGTGCTTCTTTATGGTGCCCCGGTTTATAATACATCCCATCTTTTTGGTTTCTTTTCCGCTGTTAATTCAGACATCATAAGAGATGCAACTCTGTATAAAGGAGGTATCCCAAGCAAGTATGGAGGAAGGATATCTTCAGTACTTGACATTACATCAAGGGACGGAAGCAGGTCGAAATTTGCCGGTAATGCAGGCATCAGCCCTGTTACAACACATGTGATGGTAGAAGGACCTATTAAAAAAGATACAATTTCGTACCTCCTTGCTGCCAGGACTACCTATTCGAACTGGGTGCTCAGGATGCTTAAGGATGCATCATTGAGGAACTCTTCAGCCGGATTCTACGATTTCAATGCAAGGGTAACCTGGGATATTGACAAGAAAAACAGGATAGATCTCTCGGGTTATTACAGCCATGATGCTTTCAGGCTTAATTCCGATACCACCTATGCATATAATAACATGATCCTCTCGGGGAGATGGCGTCACTTTTTTAATACAAGATTCTTTTCACTTGTAACCCTTACAAACAGCAACTACAGGTACGATGTCACTAGCAGCAGGATTGCAGTGGATGGTTACAGGCTCGAACATTCAATCAATACTACAGGGTTGCGAACTGATTTCAACTATTACCAGGGACGTCACGAGATTAACTTTGGTGCTGATTTTTCTTTCCATAATGTACTCCCGGGAATGTACTCTCCTGAAGGTGATTCCTTACTTGTAAAAAGAGATGTTATTCAGAGGGAAAGGGCACTCGAAAGCGCACTTTACGCTGAAGATAAAATTACACTCTCCGACAGGCTTTCAATGACAGCAGGTCTCAGATTGTCAGCTTTTTTTGTGCTTGGGCCCAGGTCAGTAATGCTGTATGATCCCTCTTTCCCGAGATCAATATCCACAATTACAGATACAATCAATTACGGCCCGGGACATATATACAAAACCTACCTGGGACCTGAATTCAGGATTTCTTTTAACTATAAACTGGCACAGCAGGTCTCATTTAAAGTCAATTATAACAGGACAAGGCAGTATCTGCATCTCCTGACAAACTCGACATCCATTTCTCCGACAGATACCTGGAAGCTGACAGATTATTATGTGAAACCTGAAGTCGGAGACCAGTTTGCCGCCGGATTGTATAAGATCTTTTCGAAACTCGGCATTGAGACCTCGGCAGAGGTTTATTACAAATCGATACGGAATATGGTCGATTACAAGGGTGGAACTAACCTGATAATGGATCGTTACCTCGAAAAAGACCTTGTAGACGTTAAAGGAAAATCCTATGGCCTTGAACTGATGCTAAGGAAGACGGAAGGCAGGGTACAGGGAAGCCTTAGTTACACATACTCGAGGTCCTTCCTTAAATCCAATGGTGTATTCAGTGATGAGATCATAAATAACGGGTCGTGGTTTCCGGCCAATTTTGACAGGCCACACGATTTTGTGATGATACTGAATTACCTGTTTTCAAGGCGACTGAGTTTCGCAGTTAACTATATGTACACAACCGGCAGACCAATCACTTACCCGGTTACAGTATACTATCTCGACGATCTGATGCTGACTTATTATTCTGAAAGAAACAGATACAGGATTCCTGACTATTCAAGGCTTGATATTTCAATGAAACTAAGCGGTAATCTAAAATCGAGAAAGATCGTTCACCCTAACTGGACATTCTCAGTATATAACCTTCTTGGAAGGATGAATGCTTACTCAGTATACTTCAGGAATGACCAGGGTACACTTAACGGTTATAAACTCTCGGTTTTCGGTCAGGCGATCCCTACTATCACATTCAACTTCGACTTTTAAAAAATGAGATACTTCAAAACGATATCACTTTTGCTACTCCTTCTTCTTACAGGAGGATGTGTGACAAAATACCTTCCGGAGATCACCGATCAGAAGAATTTGCTTGTTGTCGAAGGGATGATTACAGATAAACCGGAGTCATATTCAATTAAACTATCGATATCCCAGCCACTTGGTGAAGCGACAACCCGAAACCCGCTTCAGGGTGCTGTTGTAACTGTAACCGATGACCTGGGAAATTTGTACAACTTCTTTGAAAAGAGCCCTGGAATTTATAAGAGTGACTCAACAAAATTCACAGGTATTCCCGGAAGAAGATACTCCCTGCATATAAATACATACAGTGAATCGACAAACTATAATACCTATGAGTCTTATCCGGTTGAGCTGAAGCAGGTTCCTAAGATCGATAGCCTTTACTATGAAAAGGTAACTACCGGTATAGACGAATATAACCATGATATCCAGTGTGCACAGATTTACCTCGATGCAAGCGACAATGGTGAGAATTGCAGGTATTTCAGGTGGAGCTATTCTGAGACATGGAAGTTCCAGCTCCATTGGGATGTACCGAATTTTACATGCTACAGGACAGAAAACTCCTATGTAATAAACCTTAAGAATACATCAACCTTGTCGGAGAACAGGATAAATAAATATCCTCTTTATTTTGTTGATAACTCAACTGACAGGCTTAGTGTTGGGTATTCGATCAATGTCTCCCAGTATTCACTTAACCAGGATGAATACGAGTACTGGGAAAAGGTAAGGAGCGTTTCCGAAAATGTAGGCGGGCTTTATGATATAGTACCTGCTTCCATTACCGGAAATGTCCATTGCGTGGAAGAACCTTCTCAGGCTGTGCTTGGGTACTTCAGCGTATGCGGAAAGACCTCAAAAAGGCTCTTCATTAAAGATCATTTTACAGGTCAGAAGAACTTCTATGCCGACTGTGTCAGTGATACCTTAACAGACGGTGGAACCATACCTGGCCTGGGATCATATGTATGGATACTTATGATACACCAGATGAACCCTTTCTATATAATCATTACTTATAAACAAGGTTGTGCCGACTGTACAACAAGAGGTGTGCTCTCCAAGCCTGATTTCTGGGAAGACAAAAAGTCTTTAATAAAGTAAAAATGAAAAGCAGATTCAAAAATTATATAAGTATCCTGTTACTTACTTTTCCCTTCCTTGCCGCTTATTCACAGCCGCTTAAGGAAATAACAGAGAAGTTTAAGAATTATACCGGTTCTGTTCCCAGGGAAGAAGTGTTTCTTCATACAGACAGGAGTGAATACATAGCAGGTGAGGAGCTTTGGTTCAGCTCTTATCTGTTCGACAGGATAAGCGGCAAACCAGGTTACAACAGTTCAATTGTATATGTTGAGGTTCTTAGCCCAGGGAATCACCCTGTAGGACAGAAGAAGATAAAGTCAGTCAATGGTTTCGGAAGGGGAGAGATATTATTGCCCGACACCCTTGCAACAGGTTGTTATACTTTACGAGCCTATACGAGTATGATGAAGAACAACCTGCCGGGGGGCTGTTTTATAAAGACACTTAAGGTTTATAATTCACTTAATGCTGCCAATGGAATAAAGTGCAGCCCGGCTCCTGATAATAAAGTTAAAGGCACTTATTACGACGAAACTTATATTTCCTTTTCTGCAGGAAGAACCGGTGATAATATTGATGTTGAAATTACAAGCAGCGATACTTACAGATCGATAAACAATAACCTTGGATACCTTTTTATCGAAACTCACGGCAGGATTGATTACACATCGACGGTAAACCTGCCTTCCAGAATCAGTTCATTTGTTTTCCCGCAGAAGATTCTTTCTCATGGAGTGAACCATGTAACATTATTTGATTCAAACGGGAGACCAGTTTCCGAAAAATATATTTATACCCCTTCACAAACTATTAATTCAGTTACTGTTTCAATAGCGGATAGTTGCAAACGCAGGGACAATGTGAGTGCCGTTATAGATGCTGGTGTGACTCATTTCTCTTCAGACTCCGGCAATATAAGTATCAGCATTATACCTGTAACTGATGGTATCAGTGACGATATCTCTTCTTACCTCGTTTTTGGTTCGGAATTTGGCATTCTTCCCGAATATTTTACCGGGCAGGACCCTGACAGGATACCCTCTGAAAAGATGGATGAACTTCTTTCTTCATTAAAAAGTTCATGGATCGACTGGAAAAAAATCCTGGCCACAGGCAAACCCGAAAGAAAGGATATGAATGAAAAGGAATCCCATTTTCTCTATGGGAGACTGCTTGACAAAAATACTAAGGCGCCTTTACCCGACAAAACAATGTTCCTTACATCTCCGGGAAAGGCAGCCTCATTCCAGTATGCTGTTACAGATAAAAACGGGATATTCAGATTCATTATACCGGTGCGTGATAATGAGCAGGATCTTATTATTCAGCCGGAAGAAACGGACAGGAACAAATCTGTAGAGATCTTGTCCTCTTTTACAGAAAATTACCTTCCGGGTCCGCTTTCAGTACCTGCTGATGACAAAACACTCCCGGCCTGGATAGTTAAATGGTGTACAGACTACCAGGTAAACCGCATATACGGAACTTCATCATCCGGACCATCTGTGGTTTCTGAAGAGAAGCTTCCGGAGAAGATCAGGTTCTATGGAAAACCGGATATTGAGATCAGGATGGACGACTACATAAAACTTCCTGTTATGCAGGAAGTGTTCTATGAACTTATACATGGCGCAAGCCTGAAGAAACACAAGGATAATTACGAGATGTCACTTATTGACCCTGTCGACGGCCGGGCAAGAAAGATTCCTCCGGTTATTATGATTGACGGTGTGATAGTAAATGATGCCAATATCGTTGCAAACATTGATCCGGAAATTGTAGAAAGGATTGATGTCGCCCTCGAAAAGCACTTTGTCGGGGATTACGTTTTTTACGGGATTGTAAATATTATAACAAGGGCTGGTGATTTTACATGCGCCCAGCTACCGGAGCATGCCCTCAGGATAAAATACAGGGTTATCGACAGGGAAGCTTCTTTCGTTGAACCGTCAGCGCTTAAGGCCGATACAGACAATGTCCCTGATTTCAGAAACACATTGTACTGGAATCCAGGTCTTAAAGCCGGGAAAGATGGAAAATTTTCATTAAATTTCGCTTGCTCTGATGTTGCCGGGAAATATGAAATAAGAATCCAGGGTCTTAATTCAGACGGGAAACCATTTTCAGCCAGCAAGATCATTAATGTGAGATAACCTTAAAAGTAACTGCTATGAAGAAAATCAACCTGCTTGTGAGCCTGTTTGCTATAATCGGGCTACTTGTTTCATGTGTCAGTAAATCTAAAGACCCGCTTGTTCTGCTTTCGCAGATAAATAAAACGGGTGAACCCAATACCCTCTCGGCTAAAGAGAAGAAAAACGGTTGGGTGCTTCTGTTCGACGGAAAGACTTCTTCGGGGTGGCATGGTTATAATCTCGGAGATAAATTTCCGGATTGCTGGGCGATTGAAGACGGATGTCTTACTATGAATACAACCGGAAGTGGAGAGAGCCAGGATATACTCACAAACAGGAAATACAAAAGTTTCGCAATCAGTGTGGACTATAAACTAACAAAAGCTGCCAACAGCGGACTTATTTACCAGGTTGCTGAAGATACTATGTATAAATTCCCTTATGAGACCGGTCCTGAAATGCAGGTCGTCGATCATGAAGGCTGGGAGACAAAGCTTGAAGACTGGCAGATAAACGGCGCAAACTATGCAATGTACCCGCCCATGGTACGCCCTTACAAACCTGTTGGTGAATGGAACAATATGATGCTTGTTGTTGACGGGAACAATGTAACCCAGATACTCAACGGACAGGTCGTTGTAAAATACGTGAAATACTCAGATGAATGGAACAAACTCCGCAACAGCGGTAAATGGTCAAATTTCCCTGACTGGGGAAAATATGACGAGGGTTACATTGATCTGCAGAACCATGGTACCAAGGTATGGTACAGGAATATCAAGCTGAAGGAGCTTATATAGATTTAATCTTATAGAAAGAGGGTGATTGAAGATCACCCTCTTTTATTTTCCGGGTTCTCCGAAGTTCCTCGACGCGTCATCGAGAACAAGTATCCAGTCGAGGTTTTCCCCAGGGTTGGGTGGGGTGAATGTCATATTGCCTGTATTCTGGAATGAACCAATGCGTGTAGCTGAACCGTTCCGCGGATTGAACCACCATGCTGTAACACTCTTGCCTTTAATTGCATCCATCCTTACTGTAAACTTCCTTCCTGCAGGAACATAAACCATTGCATATGATCCTTCACTGTCGCGTGTTGCAACAAACCGGTAAGCACCTGCTCCCGGGACAGAGGTGGTTACCTTATCCGGAACTATAATCGAATTGTCGGGAATCCTTGTCAGGAAAGGACGCGACTCAAGCAGTCTCCTTCCATATGTCATCTGGAAAGCCCCTGGCTGGTCAATTGCTTCATACCAGGGCATAAGTGGCCTGTTTATTGGTTCCCGTGAAGGTGCATACATCTGCCATATTGCATGGTTTCCATATGTATGACCAAATGCCCCGCTGAAAAGGTCCCAGTAAAGGGGTTTCCTGACATCAGAAGCAATAGAATGGCCGTTTGCCTCGGCATTGAAATTTACAGGATGATCCTCATAGATTGGTTCCGCATCAATCACTGGCTTTGGTGGCTGCAGCATATAATCTTCAGATGTCTGGTAGTATCTCTCGGTAAAGCTCGGGCTATGGCCATTCTGCCGCATGTTGAAATCGAGCCATTTTTCGTTATACAGATTCTGGGAAGATCCTTCTCCGCCGGTGGGGTGAAAGCTTATAAGATGTGTACCACCATCACCCTCCCGTAGTCCTTCTGCCATTGCTTCAATTATCTGAAGATGCAGCTCTTTTTCAATTGGCCTGTCACCGCCAAGTATCCAGATTATATTCGGATCATTCCTGTATCTTTTACCAAGATACTTTCCATATGACCTGGCATTTTCTGGTGTGAAGATCTGAGGCCCGACACCCCATTTCCTGTTCCATTTATCCCCCCAGGTTGGAAGCATGCCTATGAATATGCCTTTTTCTGCTGCCTTCCTGACAACCCAGTCCACATGCTGGAAGTATGCCTCATTGGGAGTCATTGGATCGTTACCCAGCAGCGGCGTGTTGCCCTCTGCATTTGGAGTATTCAGCCCGTCTAATTCAGCCAGTACAACAGCCTGGATAACAGTAAAACCTTTCGAACGGCGATTCTCAAGATACTTTTCACTTTCATCCTTAGTGAGCCTGTGAAAAAGTTCCCAACCTGTATCGCCAAGATAGAAGAAGGGGGTACCATCTTCGAAAACAAGGAAATGACTGTTCTCAGATACCTTAAGCCTGCCATGCCTCAGGTCAACAGATGGCCCGTTCCAGGCTTTGTCCTGTGCTGACAGCAGGCCTGTAATTAGCAGGCTGATCAGTGATACTAGTATAAGTCTCATTTTATAATATTCTTATTGGTGGTTTTGCTAATGTTTATCCATTCAAGCCATCTTTTTAGATTTTCAGTCCAGAGTCCCACATGCTCATTTTTTCCACCGAGACCGAAGCCATGATCGCCTTCTGAAATAATATGAAGTTCAACAGGTATTTTCTTGTCATGGAGTGCCTGGTACATGAGCAGGGAGTTCTTAACAGGAACCGTGGAATCATTCTCAGCATTGATAATGAAAGCCGGAGGTGTATCTTCCTTTACCTGAAGTTCGCTTGAGTAATATTTTACCAGGGCTGGATCCGGATTTTTACCAAGAAGTGCATCCCTTGATCCCCTGTGCATTGAAGAATCAGTAAAACTTATTACAGGGTACATCAATATCATAAAATCAGGTCTGCAACTCATCCTTTCAACTGAATCAGCTGACGATTTGTTGCCGTAATCAAAATGAGTACCCGCAGTCGAAGCCAGATGTCCTCCCGCAGAAAAACCCATAATTCCTATTTTGTCCGGATCAATATTCCACTTCGATGAATTGAATCTTGTTAGCCTTATTGCTCTCTGTGCATCCATCAAAGGGGCTTTGTGTGGTTCCACGACATTGCCATAGGTAGGAAGACGGTATTTAAGTACAATTGCTGCGATACCAATAGAATTGAGGTACCTCGCAATATCAGTTCCTTCAAGATCGTAAGCAAGGATCCAGTACCCGCCCCCAGGGCATATTACAACAGCCTGTCCGGTTGCATATTTTTTTACAGGTAGGTATACCGCGATATCAGGTACCTGAACGTTGCTTATTACCCTAATATCGGCTTTCTGAACCTGTTCCTTCTGCCCGGTTTCTTTTGAATTTGGTATTACTCCCTTATAAAGGGGTATATGGTACTCCTGCGCGAAAATTTCAGTTGCTAAAAACAGAAGCAGTGAAATTGAAAAAATGCTCTTCATATTAATGCTGGTTTTTTTTATTACCTGGTTTAGATAAGAGGTCACTGATATTAAGTTTACATGCAATTTAATATTTTATTTATATGGTTTTATTAAATTTATTGGCACTGGAATGTAATAACAGTCAATCTAATCATTATGAAAGTGAAAAGTCTCATGGATCGCAGAAGGTTTATTCAGACCACTGCCATGGCAACAGCAGCTGCTGCAATTGGACCTTCAATCGTATCAGGATGCAGTGTTGCACCTTCACCAATGAAAAGAACATTCGGAAAGCTTGGCTTTGAAGTGACGACCCTGGGCCTTGGCGGGCAGGCATCACTTCAGTGGACACCTCCGGATGTAGATCCAGTTGAAATAATTCTGAAGGCTTTTAAGCTGGGAATCAATTATTTTGACACATCTAACCTTTACGGACCAAGCCAGGCCAATTTTGGAAAGGCTTTTCAGCTTCTTAACCTGGTGCCGGGCCGACCGATATATGATGAGAAACTTCGGAGCTCATTTTTCCTTACCACTAAGACTCACCTCAGATTTGCAAAGGGGGGTGGAGATATAAGAGGTGTAAACAACTGGACAAACGGGGAACCTGGCACACATACAATTGACGATGTTCACAGATCGCTCTCCCTTATGTTCGGAGATGGTAAGGGCAATTACCCGAAAGGTTCCTATCTAGATATGGTACTTATCCATAATCTTAATACAAGAGAGGAGGTCGATGCACTTTATGAAGGTCTCGACAATACAGATCCAGGTGCTGAAAGGATTGGAGCGCTGGCTGCCCTGAGGGATTACCGGGATGGTACGAACCTTACAGGACTCAATCCCGGCAATGAAAAACTAATCAGGCATATAGGCTTTTCCGGCCACTTTGATCCATCTGTAAATATGTACATGATCAGACGCGACACAACTAACCTGCTTGATGCGATGCTTGTTGCAATCAATGCCAACGACAAGCAGATGTTCAATATGCAGCATAACGTAATACCACTCGCAGCAGCAAAGAATATGGGAGTGATCGGGATGAAGGTTTTTGCGGACGGTGCAATGTATACCAAGCCGGCCGAATGGTCTGAAAATCCCGGGCATGTTGTCAGAACTGTCGGCAGCCAGGATTTCCCGAGTGCCCCCTTCATTAAGTATTCACTTACCACACCGGGTGTTCACACTGTTATTGTCGGAATAGGACAGATAAGCAGGGATAAGAACAATTGCCAGCTCGAGAATAATCTTGAAGCAGCCCAGGTAAGCCCCACAGGATTGTCGCAGGAAGAACGAATATCAATTGAGAATATGGCTGCAAGGATAAAGAATGGAAAGACCAACTACTTCCAGACCGGACCAGTACAGCTTACTGCTCCTGATTTCATTAAGGTGGATCATGGAGGTGGAAACGGATTCAGAAGGGCAACGATTAAATGGAATACTGCATATGCAGGGGATGCCCCGATTATCAGGTATGAGATCCTGCGCGACGGATCAAAGATTGGTGAGCTTCCATTTACCCCGCAGATTTCCGAAGAACCGTTCAGTTTCAATGATGATGTTACTGATAAAATGATACACGAATACCAGGTACGTGTAATCGATGCAAAAGGCAGGAAGGCAGAGACTAAATGAAAACGGTTAAGAGAAATTTATTGATAACATTATTTCTTCTACTGATCGGGTTCACAGCATTCCCGCAGGAAAAAAGAAATAGTCAGATACTTAAGCGAAGTGATTCATTTTTCGGGGTTCACTTCGACCTTCATGCGAGTGAAGATATCACAGATGCAGGAAAGACCCTTACCCGGGATATGGTTGATACCTTCCTGAAAAAGGTCAGGCCCGATTTTATTCAGATCGATTGCAAGGGACATCCGGGTATATCCAGCTACCCTACAATTGCCGGAAATCATGTTAAAGGTTTCGCAAAAGATCCGCTTAAACTATTCAGGGAAGTAACCCGGTCCAATAACGTGGCTCTCTATATGCATTATTCCGGGGTGTGGGACAGCAAGGCTGTGGCACTTCATCCATCATGGGATATTATCAGGGCTGATGGCAGGAGGAGCCAGTCAAAAACATCCTTTTTCAGCCCGTATCTCGATAGCCTTATGATACCCCAGCTTAAGGAACTCAGCAGTGTTTACGGGGTCGATGGTGCATGGATTGACGGTGAGTGCTGGGCCGTGGAACCAGATTTTGGTGCTGAATCGGTCAGAAGATTTACTGCAGTCACCGGGATTACGGAAATACCAAAAAAGCCCGGAGACAGGTACTGGCCCGAATATATGGAGTTTACCCGTTCACTTTTCAGGGATCACCTGAAGAAATATATAAATGCTATACATGAATTCAATCCTTCATTCCAGATCACAAGCAACTGGGCTTACTCGTCCCTGATGCCTGAAAAGCCTGAAATAAATGTTGATTTCATTTCAGGAGATGTGACGCCACAAAATGGCGTTTACAGGTCAGCCTTCGAGGCAAGGTGCATAGCGCCACAGGGTAAACCCTGGGATCTGATGGCCTGGGGATTTTCATGGGATGGAGGAAAAATGCCGATGAGCATTAAGTCTGCAGTTCAGCTTAAGCAGGAAGCTGCTGAGATTATTTCTATGGGAGGAGGGGTGCAATTTTATTTCCAGCAGAACAACGATCTCTCTATTAAACCATGGCTTGCACCTATGCTGGCTGATATAGCCGGGTTCTGCAGGGCGAGACAACCATACTGCCACAAGGCTACCCAAATCCACCAGGTTGCACTTCTCTATCCTTCAGGCTACTACAGTCGTACTTCAACCGTACCTTACTCCTGGTCTACTTCAAAACTCCAGGGAGCACTTTACTCACTTCTCGACTGCCAGTTGCCTGTTGAAATATTGATGGAGCACAGCCTGGCAGGGCATACCGGAGACTACCCTGTTATCGTTGTGCCTGAATGCAACTGGCTGCAACCCGAACTTATGAAGGAACTTCATGATTATGTAAAGAATGGAGGAAACCTTCTTGTGATAGGCCATGAAACAGCTTCCTTATTCAGCGATATACTCGGGATTAAGCCTGTTATTGCACGTGATGTTGGTGAAGCATATATTTCAGCGTCAGGAAGATTCGGTACAATAAGGTCTTCAGTGCTTGAGACAGTTCCGGATAAGGATTGCCAGCCAATATCAGAATTTTATACCGGGCGTGATTTTACGAAAGCAAGTCCATATCCGTCTGCAACAATGAACAGGTATGGCAGCGGAAAAGCTGCAGCGATATATTTCGATGCAGGGGAAGCATACTCTGATTATAGGTCATTTATAATAAGGGATTTTATTGCCGGTGTCATGGACCAGCTTTTTACAGCCAGGAAAGTAATAGTCTCAAGCTCACACCTTGTACATATTTCTTTGAATTCTCTCAATTCCAGGTTGTACTTAAACCTTGTTAATGTATCGGGTGATGTGGACGGTCGATCCACAATCGGTTATGATGAGATACCTTCACTAAATGCCATTTCAGTTAAAGTAAAAACAGGGAAAGATCCGGTTAAGGTTATCCTTCAACCCGATGGAAAGGAACTTGAATTCACCTACAGGGATGGGATGACGAGCTTCTCTGTTCCTTCACTTGCCATTCATTCAGTAATTGAAATATTCTGAATGAAGCGGGTAAACTGGAATAATTGCGACAGTGTCATTCAATTGTAACAGATAAGATATTGAAGAGATTTGTATTTTTATGACAATCAGTATTAACATTTTACCATGGAAATAAAACAAGGAATCAGGCAGTCATCAAAATGGCTTTTTACTTTTGTCAGGATAGCCATAGGCTGGCACTTTCTCTATGAAGGTATTTCAAAGTTATTAATAACCGGCTGGAGTTCTGCTCCTTACCTTGCAGGGTCAAAATGGATTTTTGCCCCGCTTTTCCACTGGATGTCAGGTAGTACCGCCATATGTTCGGTGGTGGATTTCATGAATGTATGGGGCCTGATTTTTATCGGAATCGGTCTTATGGCCGGCTTCCTTACAAGATGGGCGAGTGCTGCCGGAGCCCTACTGCTCCTGTTTTATTTTGCAGCATATCCTCCAATCCCTGGATACACAATTGGTGTACCTGTTGAAGGCAGCTATCTCTGGGTAAACAAGACTTTGATAGAACTGATAATGCTTCTTGGATTCATCTTCCTTCCGGTTGACTTCCACTTTGGAACTGACAGGCTGCTGAAACGATACAGGGAATCTAAAATTCACAAGCCTGTCCCTTCTGAGGATATTGAAAAAGGTAATAACGGAAGAAGGGAACTCTTACGCGACATGATAACGGTACCGGCAGTTGGCCTGTTCGCTTACGCCCTTTACAGGAAAAGAAAGTGGGACAGCTTTGAAGAAAAACTTCTTAAAGTGCAGGGTGTTGATGCAAATTCAGGAGCGACACTTCTTAAATTCAATTATTCTTCATTGAAGGACCTTAAAGGCAAAGTCCCGGTGACCACAATAAATTATACGGGAAAAGACGGAAATCCTGCTAAGTTTGAACTAAGCAGGATAATTGCAGGTGGAAATCTTATCGGTGGCTGGGCACATTCGCGAGATCTTATTTATGTATCGAAGCTTGTAAAAACATATCATACTGATGAAAAAGTGATGCAGACCCTTGCTCTCGCAGAAGCCTGCGGGATCAATGCAATAATCACTAATCCCCAGCTAGGGCGGATTCACCAGAAATACAAGCATGAATTCGGTGGGAAAATGAAGTTCATTTCCGATTGCGGTATCGCCCTTGACTTTCAGAAAGGGATTGCTATGTCACTCGCGGTTAATTCTGATGCACTTTACTGCCAGGGTGAGATAACCGACAGGTGGACAAACGAAAAATGGGACGATCCTCTCAAACGGACGCTTGAACAACGAATGGAGCTAATCAGAAAAGGGCTGGAGGAGATAAGGAGCCATGGTAAGCCTGCAGGGATCGGTGCACACCGTATTGAGGCAATTAAGAAATGTGTTGAATACGGACTGAAACCAGACTTCTGGGTCAAGACATGCCATAGTCATAATTACTGGTCAGCAAGGCCGGGTGAACAATGGCTCGATAATATGTTCGATTATGATCCTGAGGAGACAATCAGGTTTATGGGTACACTTAAGGAGCCATGGATAGCATTCAAGGTACTTGCAGCGGGAGCAATTATTCCCGAAGTCGGGCTCAACTATGCTTTCTCAAATGGCGCCGATTTTGTTTGCCTTGGCATGTATGATTTCCAGATAGTTGAAGATGTGAATATTGCGCTTGATGCACTTACCAGGAACCAGGTCAGGCAAAGGCCATGGATGGCATAACTGTTTATAATAAGAATTAATGAGACGTATCCTATTTTTTGTTCTTCTGCTTGTATCCCTGGATGGATTCAGTCAGGAAAATGTACAAGTTAATAAATGGACCTTTTCAGGATCATTCAGCATTAACAGCAACGGCATAAACCCTATACCGGCATTTTCACTTGGTAAAGCGGCAGCCATTGCCAATCTAAGCATTTCAAAAGGATGGTTTAATTATGAGCCCGGACTGGCCTATGCCTTTGATGCAAAACCATGGTATGTTGATAACTGGTTTCATATTTACCTTGTCCGGAAACCTGTTTTCAAACTCAGAACCGGGGTGAATTTCAGTATGTTTTTCATGGAGAAGACAGTCTCGGGCGAGAAATTCCTCAATGGTGACAGGTATCTTACCGGTGAAATAGCCGGGATATTCACATTGCCCGGGAATACAAATATCTGGCTTATGTACTGGAACGACAACGGGCAGGAACCCGGTACAATTAACGGGCACTATTTTAACCTCTTCATAGAGAAGACAGATATAAACGCCGGTGATGAGTTCAGGCTTGCGGCATCACTACAAATCTTCATGCTTCAATACACGGCAAACAATGATGGTTTTTTTATTTCACCAAAGCTGACTTTTACGAGGAATAAATTTCCCCTTGCCCTTTATACGCAGGCGAACATACCTGTGACAACAAACATGCTACCTGCTCCGAAATTTCAATGGAATATTGGTTTAGCGTATATTTTCTGAACATTAAAATAAATACAGCCGTGAAACGATTAACCCTGATCTTCCTGTTTGGAATGTTATTCCATGCAGGTAACAGCCAGACCTATCCTTTCCGTGATACCAGGCTTTCTGAAGAAACCAGGTTAAAGAACCTTATATCACTGATGACGGTGGAGGAGAAAATAAACTGTCTCTCTCCAATGATCTCAATACCCAGGCTTGGTGTAACCGGGACGCATGTAATTGAAGGGCTTCACGGGCTTGCATACAGCGGTCCGGCAAACTGGGCAGTAAAGGGACCGAAAGCATCAGTAACCACATCTTTCCCCCAGCCGATCGGACTGGCTGAAATGTGGGACACTGCAATGCTGAGGAAGATAGCCTCATGGGAGGCAACGGAATGCAGATACCTGGCTCAGAACAGGAATTACCAGACAGCAGGATTGATAGTATTCGCACCCAATGCTGATATGGGTCGGGATATACGTTGGGGCAGGACCGAGGAGTGTTACGGGGAGGATCCTTTCCTGAATGGGGAAATGGCAGCATCGTACGTAAAAGGTCTGCAGGGAAGCGATCCGGTTTACTGGAAAACAGCTTCACTTATGAAGCATTTCCTTGCTAACAGCAATGAAAATAACAGGTTCATTAACAGCTCGGATTTTGATGACAGGCTTTTCAGGGAATACTATTCCTGGGCATTTTACAAGGGTGTTACCGAAGGAGGATCACAGTGCTATATGACTGCATATAACAAGTATAACGGCATTCCATGTATTGTTCATCCTGTAATAAGGGATGTGACAATGAAAGACTGGGGCCTGAGGGGCATAGTTTGTACTGATGGAGGAGCGTTTAACCTGCTTCTCTCAGCACACAGGTTTTACCCTTCCAAAGAGCTCGCAGCGGCAGAATGTATTAAAGCTGGAATCACAATGTTTCTTGATGATTACAGATCAGCAGTAAAAGGTGCATTCGACAAAGGTCTTGTCACTGAAAAACAGGTTGATGATGCAATTTATGGTAACCTGAGGGTTCTGCTGAAACTTGGACTGCTTGATGATTCTGATAAAAATCCATACTCAGGGATTGGCATTACTGATACTATTGCCCCATGGAGGAAACCTGAAGCCTCCAGCCTTGTAAGAGAAGCTACTGCCAGGTCAATAGTACTTATGAAAAACGATAAGGGACTGTTACCTCTCGATGCCGGCAAGATAAAATCTGTTGCTGTGATCGGGCCATCATCAAACAATGTAATCCCTGACTGGTATGGTGGAACGCCTCCATATTCAGTCAGTATCCTGAAAGGTATTATCAATTCATTGAAGGGAACAAATGTTTTGGTACGGTACGCAAATAGCAACAAGGCCGATTCAGCAATAATTGCTGCCCGGGAAAGTGATATCGCAATTGTATGTGTAGGAAATCATCCCCTCAGCCACGGGCTCGGATGGGGTGAAAATTATGTAGCAAGTGACGGACGGGAGGATGTAGACAGGCAGTCTATATCACTTGAACAGGAAGACCTTGTAAAGCTTGTGTTTAAGGCAAACCCGAAAACTGTACTTATAGTGGTATCCAGTTTCCCTTACGCCCTCAACTGGTCTGCGGAAAATATTCCGGCAATTCTTCATGTCAGCCAGTCGAGCCAGGAACTTGGAAACGGGATGTCGGATATCCTGTTTGGTAAAGTCAGCCCCTCCGGCAGACTTTCACAAACCTGGGTAAGTTCAATTGACCAGCTTCCACCTATGCTTGATTACAACATAAGGAATGGGCGCACATATATGTATTTCAGGGATAAGCCATTATTCCCGTTCGGGTATGGCCTTACATATACAACATTCAGTTACTCGGGTCTTAGCAGCGGGAGTGCGTCTATTAAAGCAGGAGAGACACTTGCGGTTTCATTTGACATAACAAATACAGGCAATTTCGACAGTGATGAGGTTGCCCAGCTTTATGTAAGCTTCCCTGGCTCGTCTGTTGAAAGACCAATAAAGCAATTGAAGGGTTTCCGCAGGGTGTTTATTAAGAAAGGGGAGACCATTCATGTAACCATCCCTCTGAAAGCTGAAGATCTTTCGTACTGGGATACAGGCAAAAATGCCTTCATACTCGAAAAAGGGAAGATCAGCTTCTTCGTCGGGCCGTCTTCTGTTGAATCGAGGCTGAAGGGAGAGATAACAGCCAGGTAATTGATACTTATTTTTCGAACGGGAACTTATAAGTATCACATACCCTTACACCATTACGGAAGATTACTGCACTGTTGACCTGGACTTCAGTTCCTGAGGCCTCTGGCCTCTTCTCACCTTTAACAACAAGTTTAAAAAGGTGCTTGCCTTCTGTAAGTCCGAACTGGTGCCATATGCTCACGTTCTGATGTTCCTGTCCGCTGAAATTGTAATATGTATCTATTGTCCTGTTAAGTTTACCATCTATATAAATATCCGCCTTACCGCCTTCTTTAATCCAGCTTCCGTTAATGGAGATACCTGTTCCTTCAAATGTCAGCTGAAGCTCACTGCCGGCTTTGCTGCTGCTCAGCAGGTCAGCATCGGATGATACTTTCCTGCCATTATGAAACTTGTCCCAGTTGCCTTTTGCGATCCATAATTTATTCTCAGAGACAGGGATGGTTTTACCGAAAAGCAGCCCCGGGAAAGAGGATTCCGTCATTGCGGGCTGTGGGTCCTGTATCTTTATAAGGATTCTGCCCGATGAGACTTTTCCCTGGTTTTGTTCTGCAAGGCTAATAGCGTAGTTATAGGTGCTTTCAACAGCCTTGTTGAATGAGTACGATGTATTTATAAATAATGTATCAGCGATTTTGTTTATCCCTTCTTTCATATCTTCCGGTAGTGCGCTGAACCCACGCATCACGCCCAGGACTGCCATGGCGTTTGAAGGATTACAATCCGAATCCTGGCCGCATCGTGTGGTTATTTCCATAGTTTTTACCGGGTCACCATCCCCGTACAACAGTCCGAGAACAATATATGCGCCGTTAAGTTTTGCATCAATATTGAAACTGTCGCCTGCACCACAGATATCAACATTGCCCCATTTCTTTTCGAGTTCATCCCATGCTTTATGCCAGTCGGCCGGATAGTTTTGATGGAGAAGAACAACATCTTTAACTATCCTTGCATAATCACTCTCTGCAGGAATTGACCTGAGAGCTTTTTCAATCAGGGTATTTATGTCATTACTGAAGAAAGCTTCAGAATACAGGGCTGCAACAAATATTCCGCCATACACTCCGTCGCCATAGTTCATTATATGGCCTATCCTGTCTGCAATCTCAACGGCTTTTACCGGCATTCCCGGGCACATAAACCCTATATAGTCTGCTTCAATCTGGAAATCAATATCGTCGGCGTGAATGTTATATTCAGGCTGACCCGACATTGGTGCAAAAATGGAATCGTAATAATTCTTTCTTGCCATCATATTTGCATGCCACAGAGGGTAACCGGCCCTGGCAAACATCTCCTGGAATTTTTTTGCCGGGGCGTCTGTGCCAAACTTGTCCATCGACATAAGAAAGGTAAGCTGAACGTACAGGTCATCCTGCCAGATACTCCCTTTTATATCACCGGGTTTCCATTTTATAGAATCGTTGTAGGTTTTTCCCTGAGCCCTGAATTCAGTTGGTGCCCCGTATGTAACTCCGATCATCTTTCCGGCCCATCCACCGGCGATCTTGTCCCTGAGAACCTCAGGCTTTATTGATTTGAAACCTTCCGGGGTTGTATTACATGATACTATAATCAGTAGCATTGAGCAATAAATCAGGACTATCTTTTTCATAAGTAACATTTTATTTTACAAAGAGTTGCACAGAGATTCACAGGGTTACACAGAGTTGTCTCATATTAGTTCAATCTATTCTGATTTTACAGGGTTTTGCTTTCTGACAGGTTGATGAACCATTCTTGCTTCTATAAATTTTCCTATCTCTTCAGGAGTTAGTTTAAATTTCACATACTTATGTTTCCCTGCCTGGTTGTCTTCCCAGCTGTTTGAGCCATCAGGATTTACAATAATGTTGCCATTTACAGTGTCGAAAAAGGTATCAGCGCCGTATACTGCAATCAGGACAGCTGTTTCGTCCCAGCTCATTCTGCCATACCTGTCCTCTTCAGAAAGTGGTATGCTTATCCTGAAAACATCCTTAACAGGGCTGTTTATTATATCTGAATTCACGATCCTGAGGCCTGTGAATATTTTTGCCCCGATTTCAAATCCGGTAAAGATTATGTTTGTTGGCCATTCATTAAGTACATATTCCGATGCAACAGAGTCCTGGTCGAGATTAAATTCTTTTCCCCGGGGGAATGATCCTGCCATTGAAACAAGTTGCTTTACTTTCCGGGCAACAAGTTCCTGTCCGTTCAGTGCTGAGACTTCATCTGGTTGTGATTTCAGGATATTTGCGAGGTTTGTAAGAAAGCCTACTGTCACAATGGTCACAGATGAGTCGGGTTGGGAAGTAAGGATTTTCCTGTAAACTCTTACTGCATCCGGTGCAGTACCGGTAGAGTCAGTTTTATGACTGTATTTTGCAGCAAGAGAATCGGGCCAGTGCTGAAAGGCTGTGAGGCTGACGCCTTTGGTCTTAGGTGCGCCAAGCGGAAGGTCAGCCCTTCCGAAATAGCTGTTGATTATCTCAATGCAAGGCACAACAAGCGGATGTTTATTTGATGCGATTGTCGCCAGAATTTCAACTTTACCGGAATCAGCCATAGCGTGCAGCAGAGCAAGTGCCCCGACGTCGTCATAATCAGGTCCCAGGTCAGTATCGAAGATTATTTTTACACGCTCACCTGTTTTGGAGCTACCTTTATTGCTGCTGCAACCGGCAAGCAGGAGAGCCAGGGCTGTGAGGAGGAAAAAGTATTTCATCTGAAGATGATTAAGCTATCTCATTTCTGAATGGTGCTGACGCCTGGGCTCCCATCCTAGTGACTGATATTGATGCAGCCTTGTTTGCAAAGACAACAGCATCCCTCAGGTTTTTACCTTCAGCGAGTGCTACTGAAAGCGCCCCTACAAAGACGTCTCCTGCAGCTGTTGTGTCAATGGCCTTGACTTTTTCACCCGGGACCATCCCTGTAAAGTCTTTAGACATAACAAAAGCCCCTTTTGAGCCGAAAGTGATAATCACATTCTTAACACCTTTTTTCAGGAGTTCCTTTGCTGCTATTTCAGCACTTTCCTCGTCAATGATTGAAACACCTGAAATGGCTTCAGCTTCACTTTCATTTGGCGTCATGAGCCAGGTATTTTCGATTGTTTTCTGCGAGAGAGGCCTGGCAGGAGCAGGAGCAGGATTTATAATTACCCTCATGCCGCATTCAGAAGCTTTCACTGCAGCAAATTCAACAGTGGAAAGTGGAATTTCGAGTTGCAGCAGCAATATTGAGTAGCGCCTGCAGTCGAAAAGATCGGGAGGGAGATCTTCAGGCTGGAGATTTCCATTGGCACCAGGTGCAACAACAATTGTGTTTTCACCTTTTGAATCTACAGTAATAAGTGCAACTCCTGATGGAAGGTCAGGATCTTTAATAATATTTTCTGTGTCAATTCCTTCTCTCATGAGAAGGCCGACAGTCTGGTTGCCGAAGAGATCATTGCCGCGCTTTGTAACAAAAGTCACCTTTCCTCCGAGCCTTGTAGCAGCAACAGCCTGGTTTGCACCTTTCCCGCCTGGATTAAGGAGAAAGGTACCGCCAAGAACCGTTTCACCCGGGGCAGGCATTTTTTTTGTTTTGATTACCATATCAGTATTCGAGGAGCCGATTACAAGGATCTCTTTCATTCGTAAAGCAGGGTTTATTATTTTGACAGATTTTCAGTATTAATAAGCAAGGTTTATAAATTTCGGCGAATAATCAAGAATAACCTTTTAAATTTTCGTATACCTCAGAATCATCACCTGTAACCCGGTTATTCTTAAAAAAAATTGACTCGTGAGGATAAAAAGATAAAAAGATATAATTTTATGGTGTTAACAAACAAGTGAAATATGAAGAAGATATTATTGTTATCGCTTGCTGCCTGCCTTATGCTGTCTGATCCGGCCGGGGCACAGGTAGGGAAATTCATCAAGAATGTATCAAAGAATGTAAAAAACGATCTGCTTGGAACCCCGCAGTCAAATACATCAAAGAATACACGGCCAGAGCCATTATGCGCCTGCGATAATGCAGAGAGTATTGTTGACCTGAACAAGTATCTGATTGATTATAGTGAATGTTCGATAACAGTTCTTTCTGACGGCACAGTGCTTTTTGGTAACCGTATAACAGGCGAGTTCTATATCTCAAGCAACGGGTCAACACAGGGTCCATACAGGAGCGATGACCCAAGGGTTTTAAAACTACAGGCACAGGGTTCTGAGAACTCATCGAACCTGCTTGAAAAATATAGCAGCTATATATCAAAAAAAGGTGATAAATACACGATCTCATTTGGCGGAAAGACCTATGGTCCCTATGCGCAGATAACAAAGTTTGCAGTCACAAGATCTGGTGACAAATTTGTGGCCATGGTAATCCAGTCACTCATTGCTACGGAGGACGAGGGCAAAAAGATCGAAGCGGCAATAAAAAATGCAAAGACCGACCAGGAGAAAATGGATCTTGCCATGCAGTACTCTCAGATGGTGCAAAAGAAAATGATGGACAATGGCGGACCACAGAGCATGATTCCACAAATTGTATCTAACACTGAAGTTGCAAAAGATAACTATATGATACAGGGTGGACTCTTTTTCGATGGAATGAAATATGATGAGATCCTTGTTATGATGGGTCAGAATATTGTCGATCTTAAAGGTAAGACTGTAATAACAATATCAGGGGCAATGTGCTCACCAGATCACCTGTTTATAAAGAGTGACAATTCAGGTTATGCCTGCTATGACTCAGGAAGCATTACTTTCAGTGACGGACGGAAGATGACAGACCTGTTCAATCCATATCTCATTAAAGTGGACGGAAAGCCTTACATGGCATATTTTTACTATTCCCCGAAACGTAATTCCCTGATGAGATGTAAGATCCCATTCTGAAAAAGTAAAAAAATATGCTTTTATTCGGCATTTACCCCGGGAGTGGCGTTAGCGATTATTCAGGTCCCGGGGCTTTTTTTGGACCACCTGACGACAAGGAAAAGATATCTGATGCACTCAGCCGGCTGCAAGCTCCCGGAAAACCGTTTCTTATCAGGTGTTATACCGGTTTTGACAATAAGTTTTTCACCCCGGAAGGCGTGGAAAAATTTCTATCTGAGGGGCGTAAACTGGATATCGCTATCTGCTACCGATCAGTTAAATATGAGAAAGAAGCCTGGTTTGATTTCATACGGGATTTAATAAAAAGGTATGGTCCCTCGATTTACAGTTTACAGATAACAGAGGAGCCCAATAATCCAGATGCCTCAACAGGAGGAGATGGTGGATCCGACAAAGTAATTAATGCGCTTGTTGATGGAGTTGTTGAAGCAAAAAGGTATGCCCTTGAAAACGGATTCGATTTCCTCGTCGGTTTTAATGCTGTCATATCATTCAACCCTTCCGACCAGTTCTGGCCAACACTGGCTGCACTTTTAACACCGGAGTTCAATACAGCACTGGATTATGTTGGTCTCGATTTTTACCCTGGAGTTTTTCGTCCACTGCCACCAGGGATGACGCTATCAGATGCATCTAAGGCAGTTATTTCACATTTCAGAAAGAATAATCTTTCCAAGGCTCAGATACCAGCATCCATTCCACTACATATAACAGAAAATGGGTGGCCAACTTCTGAAGAGCGTTCCTGTGAGGAACAGGTGCGATCTGTAATGGAGCTGATTGAATCGGTTCATTCCATAAGTGCTGAATATAACATAAAGTGCTACGAGTATTTTGACCTCAGGGATGCGAATTCGCTTACTCCTGGTTTCAGGCATGGCCTTATGAATGACGACTACACTCCAAAACCTGCATTTGGCACTTTCAGGGATATGATTTCAAGATATACAACTGATAGTTTCTAATCCGATGGCTCGTCGAAATGGTACTCGTTTAATGTATTATTTCATCGCTTCTGTTTTTATTACAGGAAGCTTTTTTAATTATAGCCAGGCACAGGAGATCAATTACAGGGAATTATTCAAGGATGACTGGAAAAAAGCTGAAGAGTTCATAGATTCAAACTCCGGCTGGATAAAGCCATTCCTCAGGAAAAATGATATCGGGTTCAATGAAGCAATGGCAGTCGTATTTCCTGAACTGATACGCTACTCAGCTCTAAGGGACAGGATGGAAACGGCCCTTCTGAAAACCCTGTATGTTAATCTCGGTAAGGAGTATGCAAACTTCTCAATCGGGCCGTTCCAGATGAAGCCATCATTTGCGGAACTGCTGGGAATATCTGCCAGGTCAGTTCAACGTGGAAAACTACGCCAGATGGTAAGGGATTCTGCAGAGTTCAGCGATATCACAGACTACAGGAAAGCCATTCTCACCGACCTGGAAGATCCTTCGAGGCAGCTTGGCTACCTTGTTGTTTTTTTCAGGATATGTGAAAGGAAATTCAATCTGACCGGCATGAACCCGGAGGAAAGGATCAGGTTCCTTTCAACAGCTTATAATTATGGATTTTTCAGGGAGCAGAGTGAGATAGCAGCGATGGAAGGAAAGAGGTTTTTCTCAAATGCACTTTTTTCAGGCGACCATTATCCGTACGCGGATGTTTCTCTTGCATGGTACAGGGCTGCAATAAAGAAGCGCTAACCATTTCAGATTTCCTTAAACAATTATTAAATTGCAGGTGAACTGACCCTGGCTGGATAATTATTTATCCACCCTGGTTCAATTAAAAAGAGACTAACCAAAAATCATAATTGTCATGGGAAAATCGTTGAAAGGAACCAGAACAGAACAGAACCTGCTTAAAGCTTTTGCAGGGGAGTCGCAAGCGAGAAACCGCTATGAATTCTTTGCTGGCGTCGCCAGGAAGGAAGGCTTCGAACAGATTGCAAACATCTTCATGGAAACAGCTCTCCAGGAGAAAGAACATGCAAAGAGATTCTTCAAGTTTCTTGAAGGTGGCATGACGGAAATAACAGCTGCCTATCCGGCAGGTATAATCGGGACAACAATGGAAAACCTTAAAGCCGCAGCTGAAGGGGAGCACGAGGAGTGGACAGATCTTTATCCGCATTTTTCGGAAATAGCCATGGAAGAGGGGTTTACTGAAGTTGCCACCGCTTTCAAAATGATAGCAAAAGTGGAAGCAGAACACGAACGTCGCTACCTCAAGCTACTCCAGAACGTCTCTGAAGACAAGGTCTTTATGAAAGACGGCAAGGTATGGTGGAAATGCATCAACTGCGGGTATGTATACGAATCAGTAAAAGCAATGGAGAACTGCCCTGTATGCCTGCACCCGAAATCATTCATGCAGTTAAGGGAAGAGAATTATTAAGGTAAAAGTCAAAAGGTAAAAGAGGGCCGAGCGTTAAAAAACAGCCCGGTGGGCTGTTTTAGCGAGGAGCCAGCTTGTGGGAGGCAGATGTTGAAATAAGATTAACTAACCAAATACAATCAAAAAATTATGAAAGAAGAAAAGAAAAATTTCTCAAGGAGGCAGTTCCTTGGCACATCGGCTATGGGACTTGCAGGGGTAATAATCATTCCGGCACTTGGTTGCGGAAGATCAGCTGCCCCGAAAGGTGAAGAGCCTAAGCTTGTAAGGCTCGGTTTCATAGGTCTTGGCCAGCAGGCTATGTCGCTGCTTGCAGGGTTCATGCAGGTGCCTGGCGTAGATATAATAGCCGGTGCAGACGTCTATGGAGTAAAACGCCAGAGATTTGAAAAGCGCGTCCTCGATTTCTACAAGAAAAAAGGCAAAGAGGGAAAACCTGTAACATATGAAAAATACCAGGACCTTCTTAAACATGATGATATAGACGCTGTAGTGATAGCAGTTCCTGATCATTCACACGCAATGATAGCAATTGCTGCATGTAAGGCAGGCAAGGATGTATACCTTGAGAAGCCAATGACCTTTACAATTTTTGAAGGACAGCAGCTGAAGAAAGTTGTTCGCGAAAACAACCGTGTACTTGCAGTTGGCAGCCAGCAGCGTTCAGATGCTAATTTCCAGCACGCAGTAAAAATGGTACAGAGTGGTGAACTCGGAGCAATCACCAAGGTAAATGCATATGTTGGTGCTCCTCCTCGTCCGTACGACCTTCCACAGGAACAGCTTCCTGCTGATCTGAACTGGGATCTCTGGCTGGGACCCCTTACAGGTAACTTCCACTATAACCATGAACTTGATCCACCTATCACAATAGATCCCGAACAGAACGAACAGCTCTGGGGAGCATGGCGCTGGTACAAGGGAATGGGCGGCGGATTCACAACAGACTGGGGAGCACATATGTTCGACATAGCACAGTGGGGCCTCGGCATGGATAAGAACGGACCGGTTGAAATATCACCACTCGGCAAAGAGTTTATCCAGTGGAAATATGCTAACGGAACAATAATGACCTCGGAAACATGGGATGATAAGATGAGCAAAGGGGTTAAGTTCTGGGGCGAGAAAGGCTGGATAGAAATTACAAGGGAAATGTACAATGCTTCAGACCCGAAATTCCTTCCTCCTAAACAGACTGACGCAAAAGGTCCATATGAAACTAAAGTTCCTCATTACGAGAACTTTATCGACTGCGTAAGGAAACGTACTGATCCTATTGCATCAGTAGATATCGGCCACAGCAGTTGTACAGTATGTAACCTCGGAAACATTGCTGTTGAACTTAACAGGACTATAAAGTGGAATCCGGCAAAAGAAGAATTCGTTGATGATAAGGATGGAGCTGCAACAAAACTTCTCCATTATACTTACAGGGACGGATACACGCTGATCTGAAAATATGGAAGGGACATTGAATACAATGTCCCTTCTTCTTTTTATACCTTCAGGAAAATCTTTTTCTTATACAGCAGATAGAGGAATAGCCATCCTATTGTTACAATACCGACCCCGTTTATAAAGCCGGTCCATGTTTCGGGAAGTATCTTTACAAGACCGCCGAAGAAGAAATTTGTAGCCGTCCTGAAGCTTACTATCCTCCCGACGAGATAAATTGTGATCGGGTTCATCCCGATTACAACAAAGAAGAAAGCCCATTTTTTGTACTGCCACACATCTATTATAAGGTAGAAAACCGAGAAGAGCATCAGGCTTAAACCTCCTACAAACAGAACAAACGAACTTGTCCAGATATTTTTATTTATCGGGAAGAAGATATTCCATACCTGTCCAAGCACCATCAGGACAATCGCAGCACCAATCATTACAAGAACTTTTTTGACCTGTTTTTCCTGCAGGAACTTCGACATTACGAATTCCCCTGTGAACATTCCCAGGAGTGCAGTTGCGATGGCCGGGATTGTACTGAAAAGGCCTTCCGGATCGTGGGGTGCAGGAATATTATTAGTGTCATGTGCAAGGTAAAGCCTGCCAGGCATAAGTATCCTGTCAACATGGCTGGTAAAGTTATTTACCTGTGAATAGATATCCGGAGATGATGGATCGTGTCCTGAAAAAAGCATAAGTACAATCCAGTATAACAAAAGTATTGCTGCACACCAGACTATTCTCCAGGTGCGGTTAGTATTAACATATATTAAGGCTGCAAACATCCATGCAAGTCCAATCCTTCCTAAAACACTCCCATAGCGAAGGTTCCCGAGTTCAAATTTCAACCCGTTATTGTACAGGATACCAAGAAGAACCAGTATGAGTCCGCGACTGATTATATGCTTGTATATTTTAATCCTGGGTTCATTTATTGATACTCTTTTTGCATAACTGAACGGGAATGATATACCTGCAATGAAGAGGAACAATGGAAAGATCATGTCATAAAAGTGGAAGCCATGCCACGGAACATGTTCCAGCTGTGATGCCCACCACTGAAGGACCGGCCAGCCTGTAATTGCTGCAAGTCCTGCGAAAATTGCCTCTCCGCCCATAATCCAGAACATATCAAATCCTCTCAGCGCATCGAGTGAATAAAGTCTTTTTGATTCAGGTTTGTTTTCCATGTTAACCGGTTTTATTCTTTTCTGTCCCTTTATTTTTTGAAAGTGAGTAAAAATAACAAAAGCTTCAATATACAAATGTGCCGATCAACAGTTGCAGGAATTTAATTTATTAAATTGCGGCTCGTACAAGCTTTAACTATTAAAAAAGTAACCTTATGAAAATCACAGGGTCCTCCGTATTCCTAATACTTTTTATGCTTCTCCCTCTGTCTGTCAGTTCCCAGACCGGTACTGTTAAACAGGTGAAACTTTCAAAATTCCTCCTGCAATCTTCATACCTTGTCTCCGAGACCGGAGAAGAACTATCCTCTCCAGGCTTTGAGCCGGGTATTTACTGGATGCCGGTAACAGTTCCATCAACAGTTCTGTCAGGCCTTGTGGCAAATAAGATATATCCCGATCCTTACCTGGGAATGAATAATATGCTTATCCCTGATGCATCGGATGAATTTAACAAAACCTATAACCTTGAACAGTACAGCCATTTGCCAGGCCTTTCCAATCCATGGAAGAAGCCTTACTGGTATATTACCGGGTTTACTGTTCCGGCCAAGGATAAAGGCCTTCATTTTTCGCTGGTATTCAAAGGCATAAATTACAGGGCAGGAGTATGGCTTAATGGAAGGCAGGTAGCCGATTCAACCACAATGGCCGGTATGTTTTCAGAGTATGTTCTGGATGTAACAAACCTTATAAGGGCAGGAGAGAAGAACAATCTTGCCGTGAAGATCTATCCCCTTGATTACCCGGGGCTGCCATCAACCGAACAGCTTAAAGCATTTGATGATTTTTATCCTAACGGCGGACCAACAGGAGATATCGGGAAAAATGTAACAATGCTTTGTTCAGTTGGCTGGGACTGGGTGCCGCCTGTCCGCGACCGTAATATTGGTATCTGGCAACCTGTATACCTCAGGACCTCAGGATCAGTGACAATCGATAAGCCAAAAATTGTAACAGATCTTCCAAATCTTCCTGACACTTCAATTGCCAAAATATCCCTGAAATTTAACCTGAACAACACAGCAGCTAACGACGAGTCGGGGAAGCTGGTTGTTACAATTGCTCCAGAGACTTTCAGCGGGGAACAGATTGAATTCTCAAAGAATGTAAGCCTGAAGAAGAATACAACCCAGACTATTGATTTTAACCCGGTCAATACAAAGGAGCTGATTCTTAAAAATCCGCGATTGTGGTGGCCAAACGGATATGGATTGCCTGAATTGTACAGGATCAGGATAAAGTACTATAGCGCTTCAGGGTTAAGTGATGAAAAAACATTCCTTTTCGGAGTCAGGACTGTAGGCACAAAAGCGATTGATCTTAAAGGTAACTGGCGCAGGGATTTTTATGTAAACGGAAAGAGGCTTCATATTACCGGCGGAGCATGGGTGCCTGATTTTATGCTTAACCGCGATTCAATCCGCTATGATTATGAATTCAGGCTGTGCAGAAATTCAGGGATCAACCTTGTAAGGATCTGGGGAGGCGGTGTAACGCCATCAGACTGGTTCTGGGATGCTGCCGACAGGTATGGCCTTCTGATCTGGTCAGATTTCTGGGTTACAGGCGACACACAGGGTGAATTCAAGGGTTCTCCCGATTATCCCCTCGACGGATCAATATTCAGGAAGAACATGGAAAGCACGATTTACAGGATAAGAAACCATCCCAGCCTGCTTGTCTGGACAGGAGGTAACGAGGGTCATGCCAGGAAGGAACTTTACTACGCTATGCGTGACAGTATAATAAAACTGGATGGAACACGACCATTCATACCAAGCTCTTCAGGTTTTGCCAAACTCCCTGCAGGATGGGACGGTGCATGGCCTGATGGAAAACCATCGGGTGTCTACAGCGGCGGACCTTATACATGGCAGGATCCTAAAGATTATTACAGGCGCGCTGATGCCAACGGCGACTGGGTCTTCAAAGATGAAACCGGGCTGCCATCACAGCCTGTATTCAGCTCACTGCCTCAGGTAATAACAAACCTTGTCTGGGATAAATCTTTACCATTCCCGTTTAATAATTCATGGGGCTACCATGACGCCTGCACCGGTAACGGGCATTATGAAAAATACTACGAGGAAATGGTAAAAAGGTATGGAAAACCTGCAACCATGAAGGAATTTTCTGATAAGATGCAGTTAATGAATGCAACAGGTTACCAGGGAATTTTCGAGGCTGCAGGTCACAGGATTAATGATATAGGCGGTGTCATGCTATGGAAATTAAATTCAGCATTCCCAAGCGTGGTCTGGCAGGTTTATGACTGGTTTCTGATCCCGAATGCCGGCTATTACTTTATGCAGAATGCAATTGAGCCGGTTCATATTCAGATGAATACAAAAGACCTTAACATTGAGTATATTAACAGGACCTATAAGCCGGTAAAAGGGCTTACTGCTTCGGTGGACATTTATGATCTTGCCTCGAAAAGTATTTATCATAATGAGATGCCGGTTGAACTGGCTGCTCCTGAATCAAAGGAAGGCCCTTCAATTGCCGATTTCCTTAAATTAAACAAAGGTACCTCACTGGTGCTGTTGAAACTGAAAAATTCAAATGGAGCTGTCGTAAGCCGTAATACATATTGGTTCAACCAGTCAGATGATTTCAGTTCCCTTCAGAATATGGATAAGGCTGAGCTGATTGCAGAAGTCACAGGAAGTACCAGATCAGCAAACGAAACAAAGTGGAGCTTCTCAATAATGAATAACTCGGGGAAAGTTGCATTCTTTGTTAACCCATCACTTGTTCTTGACGGTAAGGAACTTGCACCGGTAATGTGGTCATGTAACTATTTCACCCTTGCCCCGGGCGAATCAATTGATTTAACTGCAGGCATCCCACCGGAGATAACCGGTAAATCAACACCGGAACTAAGGATTGAAGGTTGGAATGTGAACAAGCAGGATATAGATCTCAGCAGAAGTTTAAGGTAGATGTGAAATATACGGGAATGCGCAGGGGATAAGTTAATATTCCCTGCGCTTTCTGTCTTTAATTAATTCTCTTTTTTACGGTTTCCCATGTATCTGTAATGAGGAAGCTTTCCTCCATATAACTGATCATTTTTTCAAGTTTACTGAGAGGAACTGCAAATGACAGGGTGTTGGCAGGGACACATGGCCTGGCAGAAGGATCGAACATGCCGATTACTGCCCGTGGCCTTTCTTCAAGGCTCTCAAAATAAGGATAATGCACAATTGAACTGCACCCTGCACCAAAAGGTGTATAGGTTCCATTAGGTTCAACCTGGTCGAAGTTAGCAAGTGTGAACAAACCGGACAGAACATCCGGAGTCGCGAAAAATATTGCGGCAACAGGTTCGTCACCTTCTGAAATTTTGTCCCATCTCTTGAAAACAATATTCCTTCCTTCAGATGGAAGCTTTTTCTGGTTTTTCATTAATTCACTTACCATTTCAGGGGTCCGGATGTATCTCTCACCTTCCATTTTCTCATTGCCACACGAGAGGAAGTATTCAAATCCCGGTCTCATTTTATCAGTATATCCAAGATAACGACGTGCTCCCCCGCATCCTAGAGAATCATTATTGAACCACAATGATCTGCCCTTCCTGACTTTTGAAAGCTCACAGATCAGGCAGCTTCTTCCTGCGGGCTTTTCAAATTTTTCAGCACCTCCGTCTCCATCTGTATAAAAGAAAACTATTGGCAGTTCAGCCCCGGGAAAGTATTTATTCCACAGTGTAAGAAAATCTGACTTTATTCCTGGTTTCATAATGTTCTGTTTTAAGGAACAATAAAGTTAATCATTGTGAACTCCCTCACTTGACTTACTCTATTAAAATTGCTTAAATTTGATTTATTGGATTTCAATTCCTGGTTTCCCAAAAGCACTTCAAAATGAAAAACGTCAGCCGGAAAATTGCAATCGTTATCGTCCTGATAATGATGTTAATTGTAAATGTAAGCAAAGTTGAAGCCCAGCCCCAGCACAAGAATTACCTTGGAATGGATTATGCCAGGTGGCTTGTGTTTATTCCGGGTAATGATTCTGTGAAGCCATTTTACATCTCAGCACGGCCCGTAACAAACAGGGAGTATATATTATTTATGGTATGGACCCAGTACGTTTATGGCAATAATTATCCCGAGGCTCTTCTCGATATTATGCCGGGAATCACAGATACTATAAGGTCAAATATTGAATTCAGGCCTTTTGCAGATTCTTCTTCATTTAATTTCTACATGAAGTATGGTGAATCATTTGTATCCGATTATATTTTCAATCCTGAATACACTGATTTTCCTGTTATCGGGCTAAAGTGGGAGCAGGCTAACAAGTTTTCACACTGGCTTTCCGACAGGTACAATGAATACAGTCTTATTAAAGCGAAATATCTGGCTGAGGACCCTAACCAGGCAGATGAAAGCAACTTCAGCACAGAGTCATTTATCTTTTCACAGTATGAAGGGGTAATCCGAAAGTTCTGGAATATAATCAGTGAAGACAGCACAAAAAATGGTTTCGATAAGGTTTCATATCTGATAAGACCATCATTCCACGTGGCAACCGGCAAAGAGCTCATAACTGCTAATAATTATGCTTCGAAACTGTCTGTAAAGAAGCTCTATGATAAGTTCGACCAGTACAGCACGGAGGGCATGGAATTTCTTTCTGTTTTCTACAAGTACTTCCTTCGCAGCAGGAAGGGATATATTTATGTTTATAACTACAACTACGAAATGGTACCATATTACCTGGAGTCGCTCAATCCAAAGCCTGTTAAGCTACCGGCTTCAGCTGTTGAATGGTGCCTTGATTCTTACGCCTGGAGTGGAAGGAATACAGTGAACGAAGTCTATACCGACTATGGATATCATGAGGATGATTTTGCTTTAAGGAAGTTGGACGCGGAGCAAAAAGACAGCCTGGGAATTATGAAGTATATTATTACTGGAGAGGATAACAGCGGGAAGATTGAAATGGTGTATGGCTCTCCTCATATGAAAAAAGCAGCCCGGTCTGAGAATTGTTACGTTTATGATGACGCCACCGGAAAAGTGATCCTCGATAATGGGAGTATCTTTAAAACATTCAGAATAGCTGTCAATGCTGTAAAAAAGCCAGTGAAAAAATAAAACACTGTACGGGCGGTTACCAGGCATACTCAGTTTTGAGCCACCTCAGATACATTGAGACCTGATTAACACACAGGCTTAACTCTGCTAATGAATCTGAATACATTTAATTTCAGATGATTTTTCTAATAACTTCACGCAACTCAAAGAAATTCCACTTTGTAACATTTCGAATCCGAAAGCATCTTAAATTTATAAAAACTTAAACAGTAATTATGAACTATAGTTTCCTGAGCTTTCTATTTTGTATTATCACAATCCTTTTTTCATCCTGTAACTCAAGGCAGGATGGCGGCTTGATAATGACAGTAAATGGATATTTAAATGGCAGTGCCGGCCAGTGGCTGACTCACGAGCATGTTCTTGTTGATTTTGCAGGTGCCGACAGCATATCTCCCGATAGTTACAACAGGGTTGAGGTGGTGAAAAAAGTGCTTCCATATCTTCGCCAGGCAAAACTGTTGGGCTGCAATACATTTGCTGAATGTACCCCTGAATACCTTGGCCGTGATCCGCTGCTGCTAAAAATGCTTGCGGATTCCACTGGCCTGAATATCCTTACAAATACAGGATTATATGGGGCCCATGAGAACAGGTATATTCCCCGCGATGCTTTTGCATTGAGTGCTGAGGATCTTGCCCGGATTTGGACAGATGAATGGACTAACGGGATAAAGGGAACAGGAATAAAGCCAGGTTTCATTAAGATTGCAGTAATGCCTGATTCGCTTTCAGATTTTCACAGGAAGCTTGTACGAGCTGCGGCGCTTACCCATCTTGCAACAGGACTCACAATTGCCTCACATACAGGGCCTGCCATCCCTGCTTTCCAGGAAATTGAAATACTTGAAAAGGAGGGTGTGTCTCCTTCAGCATTTATCTGGGTTCACGCGGCTAATGAAAAGAACCTTTCGCTCCTTGCAAAAGCTGCAGAAAAAGGGGCATGGATAAGTCTTGATAAGCTGAATGATGAAAATGTTGATGAGATGTTTTCAATCATACGATATATGAAATCGGAAGGCTACCTTCACAAAGTCCTGCTTTCTCATGATGCAGGATGGTATGATCCGGGAAAGCCGGGGGGAGGAGATTTCAGGGGTTATTCCGTACTTTTTGAGAAACTCATTCCTGCGCTAAGGAAGGATGGATTCACAGAAAATGAGATTAAGCTGATGACTGTAACCAACCCTGCCTGGGCCTTTGGAATAAGGGTCAGAAAAACAATATAAGTTTGATTATATAAAATACATAAACAAGTATGAGAAAGCTCCTTTTAACTTTCACCTCCCTTATACTGTTATTCAGCGGGTGCACAGAGAAATATCCCGGACCATCATATAAGGCTGACCTGGTTATCTACGGAGGCACATCAGCTGCAGTTACATGCGCATTACAGGCTTCTGAAATGGGACATTCCGTTATTATGGTGTCACCTGACAAGCATCTCGGGGGGATGTCATCATCTGGTCTTGGTTTCACGGATACGGGAAACAAAGAGGTTATTGGCGGCCTTGCCAGGAGATTTTACCAGCTTATATATGAACATTATGAAGACAGCAGTGCATGGAGATGGCAGAATAAATCAGATTATGGTAATGTAGGGCAGGGAAATCCAGCGATCGACGGGGATAAAAGGACAATGTGGATATTTGAGCCACTTGCAGCTGAAGAGTCATTTGAAAGGATGATAGCAGGGCCAAATATCAGAATAATGAGAAATGAATGGCTTGACAGGGACAGCGGGGTTATAATGCGCAAGGGTAAAATACTTGCAATAAAAACACTAAGCGGGAAGTATATTTCAGGAAAGGTATTTGTGGATGCAACATACGAAGGCGACCTTATGGCATCAGCCGGTGTCTCATATACAGTCGGCAGGGAGGCATGTTCAGAGTACAATGAAAAGTGGAATGGGGTTCAGGCCGGTGTATTTCACCATGGTCACTGGTTCAGGGATAAGATAGATCCTTATGTAATCCCGGGAAAACCTGAAAGCGGATTGCTTAAAGGTATTTCAGCCGATAAACCCGGACCTAACTGCAGCGGCGACAAAAAAGTCCAGGCGTATTGCTACAGGCTATGCCTTACAAAAAATCCTCTTAATAAGATTCCAATCAAACGGCCTGAAGGTTACGACAGCTCAAGGTATGAGCTTCTTGTAAGACTTTCTGACAAAAGATGGGATGAGTTCTTCGCAAAGTATGATCCAATCCCTAACCTTAAGACAGATGTGAATAATCACGGTCCTGTAAGCTATGATAATATAGGCATGAACTGGGATTACCCCGAGGCAAGCTATGAACGGAGAAGAGAGATAATAAAGGATCATATAACTTACCAGAAAGGGATACTCTATTTTATGCGTACAGATAAAAGGCTTCCTTCACGTGTAAGGGATGAGATGAACAAATGGGGGTATTCAGCTGATGAGTTTTCTGACAACGACAACTGGCCATATAATATATATGTAAGGGAAGCAAGGAGAATGAAGGGAAGTTATGTTATGACGGAGAATGATATAATGAGCAACAGGCAGGTGCCCGATCCGGTTGCGATGGGATCTTATACAATGGATTCTCATAATATCCAGAGATATGTAACTGATGAGGGTTATGTTCAGAACGAAGGTGACCTCGGGGTTGAACCTCCGAAGCCCTACCAGATCAGCCTCGGTGCAATTCTCCCACGAGCCGGGGAATGTAATAACCTTCTTGTCCCGGTTTGTGTCTCTGCCACTCATATTGCCTTTGGCTCGATTAGAATGGAACCTGTTTTTATGTCACTCGGACAGGTTGCAGGCACACTCGCTTCACTTTCAGTTGAACATGACGTTCCTGTTTCAAGGATACCTTATTCTAAACTGAAAGAGAGACTAATTGTAGACGGACAGGTGATTGAATACAATAAAAAAGACAAGAAATAAACTATAAATATATTTAAATCAGATGATTATGAAAACCCACAGGACTTTTAAAACAATCCTGCCTTCAATTTTTGTTATAGCATTGCTGGCAGCTTTCACAAGTAAGGATTCAGACCCTTTTCCACTTATAGATCTGCATGTTCATATTAAGGGAGACCTGACAGTTGAAAAAGCAATTGAAAAATCAAAAAGTGAAAATATTGTTTACGGCATTGCAGTAAACTGCGGTAAAGGATTCCCGGTTCACAACGACAATGGAATCGACTCTTTCCTTCTGGTAATGAAGAAGTACCCCCAGTTCTATATCGGCATGCAGGCAGAAGGAAGGGAATGGATTAATATGTTCTCGAAAGAAGCTGTTTCAAAATTCGACTATGTTTTCACAGATGGGATGACATTCACAGACGAGAAAGGGAGAAGGAACAGGATCTGGATGAAGGAAGAAACCTGGATAGAGGATGAGCAGAAGTTCATGGATTATCTTGTAAAGACAATTGTTACAATACTCACAAAGGAGCCTGTAAATATATACGTGAATCCTACCTACCTGCCTGAACAGATGGCCGGACGCTATGATTATTTCTGGACCCAACCAAGAATGATGGCAGTTATTAACGCTGCACTCAAAGGTGGGAAAGCGATTGAGATTAACAACAGGTTTAAGATCCCTTCAGAGAATTTCATTAAGCTTGCAAAGAAAGCCGGTGTGAAATTCACTATTGGAACGAATAATGTCGATTCAGGCTTCGGCAGGTCGGAATATGCCCTTGAAATGATTAAAAAATGCGGGCTCACAGAAAAGGATTTCTGGAAACCCGCAAAAAAGAACGGAGTTACAGTTAAGTAACAGTTTATTTCGGCATCTGCTTATAAACCCTGACCCAGTCTACAAAGACCGTATCAGGAAAAACAGTTGTTGAATCCGGATTTTTTGGCCAGTCGCCGCCGATTGCTAGATTTATCAGCAGGTGCTGTGGCTTATGAAAAGGGGCAGTGTTGTTAACACTGTCCTTTATGCATAAAGCATGATACCTTACCCTGTCGACAAGCCAGCGTATTGAATCAGGCGTCCATTCAATTGCATAATCATGAAATTCGGTAACATCACGCAGGATAGTTCCTCCTGACTGAATATGACCATTCTCAGTATTCCAGTGCGCCGTCCCGTACACCTCGGGAACCGTGTTAATATGTTCCATTATGTCAATTTCCCCGCATTTTGGCCAGCCAAGTGTTGTGATATTGCTGCCAAGCATCCAGAAAGCGGGCCAGATTCCCTGGCCAACCGGTAGTTTCATCCTGGCTTCTATGAATCCGTACCTGGTGTCGAATTTTCCTAAAGTTACAAGCCTTGCAGAAGTATAGCCGAATCCTTTCCACTCTTCTTTCCGCCCGATAATCATCAGCATTCCATTTTTTACAGCTGCATTTTCAATCCTGGCTTCAGTATAGTATTGCAACTCATTATTTGCAATATATGCAGTATCATAACCCCATTTTGATTTATCAGGAAGCCCGTTGTAATTGAATTCATCAGACCAGGCAAGGTTGCTGTCCTTTGTCTTGCATCCGGCAACAACAAGGATAACAGAAGTGATCAGAATTATTTTTTTCATAATTTCAGGTAGCTTGTAGTTTTAGTTTTTCAAAGTTAAAATTAATTAAATACAATAAATTGTTATTCCCACTTTTCCCATTATCAGCTATATAGAGTATTTTTACATATAACCATAGTTATTGAAAGATGAAAATTTCAAATAGTGTTTATTCCCTTGCAGTTTCAGTTTTGTTTACAACATTGAGCTTTGGACAACAGGTGACTGTCAGGCATTCAGATTCTGGCGACACAATAAATATCCTCATCGGTAACAAGCCATTCACCTCTTTCTGTTATTCTCCTGCACTTGAGAAACCTGTGCTTTTTCCTGTGTATGCACCAAACGGGGAAATTGTGACAAGGGGATTTCCTGCAGCTCCAAGGAAGGGAGAACGTGTTGATCATCCGCATCAGATGGGATTATGGTTCAACCATGGGGATGTCAATGGGCTTGACTTCTGGAATAACTCATCAGCCATTCCTGCAGCCGACAAGGATAAATATGGTCATATTTCAGTTATTGAGCTTCTTAAGTACAAGGGTGGTAAGAAGGGAATTATAAAAGTTGTCTCTGACTGGATGAACAGTGAGGGGGTGGTAGAACTGAGGGAAACAACTACCTGGATATTTTCAGGTAAGGATGACATTTGGACCGTTGACCATATCTCAGACCTGAAGGCACTAAGGAAGGATGTTATAATTTCCGACTGCAAGGAAGGACTCTTCGCAATAAGGGTTGACAGGTCACTTGAGATGCCTGCTGATGAGGCACTCGTCTTTACAGATGCAAAAGGAAACCCTACCGAAGTGAAGGCAGTCGATAATACAGGTGTCACCGGGATGTATCATTCTGCTGACGGAAAAAGCGGCAATGCAGTTTGGGGGACAAGGAATAAGTGGGTTGTTCTCTCCGGGATGAAGAATGGCAAACCACTTAGCCTTGCAATATTTGACAATCCTTCAAACCCTGGTTATCCGGCTTTCTGGCATGCAAGGGGATATGGGCTTTTTTCAGTGAATAACTTTGGAAGAAAGTCCTACGACCCAGCGCAGGAAAAGATGAAAGTTAAGATCAGCGCCGGGAAATCAATACGTCTTGTCCACAGGTTCTGCGTTAAGTCAGGATCAGAAATTACAGGGGACCAGGCGGAGCAGATATACAAAGATTTCACGGTTGAATACAGGTAGTCCTGAACAAGCAATAGTTTTCGATATGGTTGATAATTATACTTTAAATATTTAAACAGTAAAAACATGAAAAGATCAGGGTTGTTTTTTTTAGCATCATTGCTGATGATACTGCTTACCGGTTCCAGGGCGGCCGCCACACCACCTTTAAGGGAGTTTTATGAACTCAGGGTCTACCATCTCAACGGCCCTGCAGAGGAACAGAGAGTGGATGCTTTTCTTAAAGATGCATTTATACCTGCTCTTCACAGGGCCGGTGTTCTTAAAATCGGGGTTTTTAAACCTGTAGAATCAGATACAAGCTCCGGAAAGTTGGTGTATGTTCTGATTCCTTTCAGGACTGGTGATCATTATCTTAAGATCCAGGATATTCTTCAGAATGACAGGGAGTATCTTGAAGCCGGGAAACAGTTCCTGGATGCACCATATAATGATCCTCCGTTTATAAGGTATGAATCTGTATTTATGAAATCATTTGCGGATATGCCGGAGGCTGTTGTGCCAAAGCTGACAGGTCCGCTTAATGAGAGGATTTATGAACTCAGGGCGTATGAAAGTGCAACAGATGCAAAGGCTGTAAAAAAGATTGAAATGTTTAACCAGGGTGGCGAGATAAAACTGTTTAAAAAGCTCGGATTCAATATTGTTTTCTTCGGGGAAGTTCTTTCAGGCAGTATAAAACCAAACCTCATGTATCTTACCGCATATGAGAATATGAACGCCAACACTGCATTATGGAAGAGCTTTGTTGATTCACCTGAATGGAAGGTGCTTACAGAGATGGAAGAGTATAAGAATACTGTATCCAAGATTCACAAGAGCTACCTTCACCCGGCAGCCTATTCTGAATTTTAAAGATGATCTCAGTGTCACTCCGTGTTTCTCTGTGCCCCTCTGTGTAATTTTTAGTTACACAGAGTTACACGGAGTTGACACAGAGTTTCACAGAGATATTGAAATCTAACCTGGTATTTGAATGCTTGCAATTGCCTTTTCAACTTCAGTTGCACTGAGTTCGTGATCAGGCAGGTTGTTTTCAAAGTATTTCTCATAAGCTGAAATATCGAAGTGACCGTGACCGCTGAGGTTGAACAGGATGGTTCTTGATTTGCCTTCAAGATCAGCCTTCCTTGCCTCGTCAAGAGCACCTGCGATGGCATACGATGATTCGGGAGCAGGGAGGATACCTTCGGTGCGTGCAAAAAGTACAGCTCCTTCAAAACATTCCCTCTGCAGTTTGGCTTTGGCTTCTATAAAGCCGTCCTTAAGCAACTGGCTCACAAGCACACCTGCGCCATGATATCTCAGACCTCCGGCATGTATCTTGTCAGGTACAAAGTTATGCCCGAGAGTATACATAGGAAGAAGAGGGGTCATACCGGCTGTATCGCCGAAGTCGTACATGAATTTTCCCTTTGTCAGTTTCGGACATGAAGCCGGTTCAACAGTAAGAAGCCTGACATTCTTTTTATTCAGAAGTTGTTCACGGAGGAAAGGGAAAGCAATTCCTGAGAAATTTGAACCGCCGCCAAAGCACCCTACAACAACATCAGGATAATCACCCGCTTTTTGCATCTGGAGAAGTGCTTCCTCGCCAATGATTGTCTGGTGAAGGATAACATGATTCAAAACACTACCAAGTGCATATTTTGTATAAGGATCCTGGGCAGCCACTTCCATTGCTTCCGATATTGCAATCCCAAGGCTTCCAGGGGAATCGGGATCGGCTTCAAGAACAGCCCTCCCGGCAACAGTCATATTACTGGGCGAAGGGATCACTTTAGCGTTGTAAGTATTCATCAGGAGCTTACGGCCGGGTTTCTGGTTGTAGCTTACCTTTACCATGAAGACAAGAAGCTCGAGATCAAAGTGATTACATGCAAAGCTCATTGCGCTTCCCCACTGACCGGCACCTGTTTCGGTTGTTATCCTCCTTACACCTTCTTTCTTGTTATAATAGGCCTGGGCAATTGCAGTATTCGCTTTGTGTGAGCCTGAATAGTTACCCCCTTCATACTTATAATAGATCTTACTTTTAGTGCCAAGAGCCTTTTCAAGGTTTTTTGCCCTGAAGAGAGGGGAGGGGCGATAAGTAAGATAAAGGTCCCTTACCTCGTCCGGTATTTCTATGTACCGTTCGGATGATACTTCCTGCTTTATAAGCTCCATTGGAAATACTGCTGCAAGATCCTGTGGACCGACAGGCTGTTTAGTAACCGGGTGGAGCGGTGGTAAAGGCTTGTTAGGCATGTCTGCAAGGATGTTATACCATTGCCTCGGCATTTCACTTTCGCTTAAGATGATCTTTCTGTTCTTTTCCATTTTTGTCTGTATTTAATTGTTAATAGTCCTGAAATAAAAAAGGCACGCTGTGATTCGCGTGCCTTTTGTTTATAAAGTATTATCTGATGTTATACAATGGCGATTATCACAGCTTTACCGGGTAAAGTGCGCCACGACCATGTGTATGACATTCTTGTTTTCATACTGACAAAACTATATATATTTTTTAATAATGCAAATTTTATTATAAAAAATCAGAAATAATGGGGCTTAAGTACAAAAATTATATTCTTTATGCCGGAATGCGTTCAAACGTTTATTGTAAAGTCAAATAGAACAGCTTCTTACTTCAGATCTCTTTCCTGTTTATTACCCTTTCAGCTCCCCAGCATTTTTATTATCATTAAGTACTTTCATCTGGTGGTTAATTGACTCCTGGTGGATTGCTTTAAAGATAAGATCTATAAACTCAGAGCTTAGTCCTTTTGATTCACCCTTTATGACTGCCTTGCTGATTATCTCATCCCATCTTGTACTCTGGAGGATTGTAATATTGTTGTCCTTCTTGAATTCACCTATTTTTTCAGCGATCTTCATCCTTTTCTCCATCAGTTCCAGCAGGTTTTCATCAAACACATCTATCTGTTGTCTGAGTTCGCCAAGTACATCGAGAAGTTTCGGATCGGATGGCCGTTCGTGTCTCAGTATAAGGCTTTTCAGTAATTCCCTGAGCCCGTCGGGTGTGACCTGTTGTGCGGCATCGCTCCAGGCGTTGTCGGGGTCTACATGTGTCTCTATTATAAGACCGTCAAAATTGAGGTCCATTGCCTTCTGTGAGATCTCCTGGAGGTATTTCCTTGCCCCTGCAATATGACTTGGATCGCAAATTATAGGAAGATCCGGGATCCTTCTGTGAAGTTCGATAGGCATCTGCCAGTTGGGCTGGTTCCGGTATATTGTCTTCTCATAAGTTGAAAAACCACGGTGTATGGCTCCGAGCTTCCTTATGCCTGCAGCAGATATTCTCTCAACAGCCCCGGTCCATAGATCAATATCAGGGTTTATAGGGTTTTTTACAAGCACCATTACATCAACCCCATCGAGGGCGTCTGCAATCTCCTGGACTGTAAAAGGGTTCACAGATGTCCTGGCACCGATCCATAAAAGATCTATGCCATATTTAAGGGCTTCATAAACATGTTTCTCATTAGCCACTTCAGTTGCAACAAGCAGACCTGTTTCCTCCTTGACTTTTTTAAGCCATTTAAGTCCTTTGCTGCCAACACCTTCGAATGATCCCGGACGGGTTCTTGGCTTCCATATCCCGGCCCTGAAAACGGATACCTGGTTGAGTTTTGCAAGTTGTGTTGCAGTCTCAAGTACCTGGTCTTCAGTCTCCGCGCTGCAGGGACCGGCTATTACAAAAGGCCTGTTGTTAACCTTCAGCCAGTTGTCGAGTGGTGATAAATCGAGTTGTAAGACCATATATTTCAGTTTAATATTTTCTGTATCCTGTTAGCGTCGCTCATTATTTTCTTGAGCCCTTCGATATTCTTTTCAGAGATCATGTTCCTGAAGAGCTTCATTTTTTCAATATAGGTATCCATCACCTCGACAATATAGTCGGAGTTTTCTGCGAATATTGGTGCCCATGTATCGCCGTTACTCTTTGCAAGCCTAACCGTGCTTTCAAAACCTCCGCCGGCGAGCGTAAGAATGTTCTCAGTCTCCTGCTCCTTGTCGAGTACACACAGGGCAAGTGAAAACGATGTTATATGTGATATATGGGAAACATAGGCAACGTGAATATCATGTTCATGTGAGTCCATGATAACAGTTCTCATATTCAGCACTGTAAACATTCCCTTTACAAGATCGAGGGCATCATTGTCACTACGCTGTTCATCGCAGATTATGGCTGTTTTATAATCGAATAACCTCGAGTGGGCTGCAAGCGGGCCGGAGTACTCTGTGCCAGCCATAGGATGAGCAGCTACATACCTGCCACGATTCGGATGATCCTTGCATGCCTCAGCTATTGAGGCTTTTGTTGATCCCATGTCTGTTACCACTTTACTGCTGCCATTGATCATTGTCAGTATCTGCGGGATCATAATGCAGTTTGTGTCAACAGGTGTACATAGTATTACAAGATCGCTCTGCCGTATTGCATTTTCAAGTGAATCTGTTTCATCAACAAGTCCGCAAAGCTTCGCAATATTGCAATGCTGTATATTATTATCCACACCAATCACCTTTTCGGCGAATCCTCTTTTTTTAAGGTCGGTGGCCAATGACCCTCCTATAAGACCAATACCGACAACTGCTACAACCATTTGTTATAATTAAGTTTTATTTATTAAGATATTTAACAATCCTGTCAAGTGCCTTTTCAAGTGCCTCTGCCTTGCTGCATAGTGAAATCCTCATGTATCCTTTGCCGTTCTTTCCGAAGATAAAGCCCGGGGTCAGGAAAACTCCTGTGTTGTTGAGTATATCATCAGAAAATTTCTCACAGTCATTATTATTTTCAGGCAGCTTACCCCACAGGAAGAGTCCTGTCTGCGTTTCGTCAATCCTGCATCCGGTTGCCTTCATTATCTTTTCAGCTATTACCCTTCTTTCGCGGTATACCATGTTTACATTATCATACCATGACTGGTCGTTTCCAAGGGCTTCTGCCGCTGCAAGCTGCATTGGAAGGAACATACCGGAATCCATATTGCTTTTTACCCTTAGCACAGTGGTTATATATTCCTTGTTGCTGGCTGCCATGCCTATCCTCCAGCCGGCCATATTATGAGACTTGCTCAATGAATTCAGTTCTATTGCCACATCCTTTGCACCGTCGGCTGAAAGAATGCTCAGGTACTCGTTATTAAGAATGAAGCTGTATGGATTATCGTTGCACAGAAGGATATTATTCCTGCCGGCAAAGCTGACAAGACTGTCGAAGAATTTAATGTTTGCTTTAGCCCCGGTCGGCATATGGGGGTAGTTTACCCACATCAGCTTTACATTCTCTGTTCCGGCGGCTTCAATTGCCTCCAGGTCGGGAAGCCAGCCTTTTGAAGCTGTAAGATCGTAGGTCCTGGCTTTCCCTCCAGCCAGGCTCGTGGCAGATGCATAGGTAGGATAACCCGGATCTGGGATAAGCACTTCATCCCCCGGGTTGACAAAGGCCATGCTTATATGCATTATACCTTCCTTGCTTCCGATGAGTGGCATTATCTCCCCTTCGGGATCGAGGCTTACGCCGAAGTATTTTTGATACCAGTCGGCCATTGCTTTCCTGAGGACCGGTGACCCTGAATAACTCTGGTAACCATGGACATTTGGTTTTGCAGCTTCCTCGGCAAGACGCCTGACAGTCCTTTCTGAAGGAGGCTGGTCGGGGCTGCCTATGCCAAGGTTGATAACATCAATGCCCGAATTTCTCATCTGGTCGATCTGCCTGAGTTTTGATGAGAAATAGTATTCCTGGACCGAAGAGGCCCTGTCTGCCGGTTTAACTTTCATGTAACTGGTCTCCTTTCTTATATATTCCAAGAACTTCAAGGTCGTTTGAGTATTCAATTATTTCATTTTCAACCAGCTCAATAATCGTTCCCTCGGGTATTTCCAGGTCAAGGTAGAACATATACTGCCATCCCCCGTTAAATTTGGGTACCGACTGGATCTTTGTCAGGTTGATTCCGAGTTCACCGAGCTTTACGAGAACAGCTGCCAGGCTTCCCGGTTTATGATTCAGTGAAAAGCATAATGAAGTCTTATTGCCATTCCTGCTTCCATGACTTTTATGACCTACAATAAGGAAGCGGGTATAATTTTGTTTATATGTTTCGATACCTTCAGCAAGAATGTCAAGGCCATATAATTTTGCTGCCCCTGACGAAGCTATAGCCCCGACTCCCCTGAGCCCCTGTTTCATTATATCCCTTGCACTGCCTGCAGTATCCTCACTCTCAATAAGCATAATTCCCGGATGCTGGTTAAGGAAAGTCATACACTGCGAGATTGCTATTGGATGTGTTCTTATCTCTCTGATATCAGATAGTTGCTGGCCCGGCAGTGCCATCAGGTTCTGTTTTATCCTAAGATTTATCTCACCAAGTATTTTAAGACCCGACTCCCTTATAAGTGTATAGTTGTACAGGATGCTCCCTGCCCTGGCATTCTCAATTGCCATAACAGCCATATCAGCCTTACCTGTAAGGGCAGCATCGATAGTCTGATCGAATGTGGCACATGGGATTGTTTCAATATCAATTCCTGTGAAGTACTCCCTTGCCGCTACTTCGTGAAAACTGCCTGCCTCTCCCTGGATCGAAACTTTCATAAAAAATCAGTTCATTAAAAAAACAAAGGGCCCCGTTCTCGGGACCCTTGCATCTATTTTATCTTATATACACAAAAAATCCCTCTTCCTATCCCTTAAAATAGAAGTAGAAAAAGAAGAAGAAATAATTTTTGTGCAAAATTGTCATCTCGCTTTTATTTCGATGCAAAAATAGTCTAATAATTAATAAAACAAAGAAAATATGCTGGAAAACCAGATTTTTTTTGAAACAGTAAATTAAAGAAAGTTCAGTCAAAGTATGAATTTATTTTCAGCCGGTTGATTTTAGTGATTTTATCCAACCTCCTTTACGACATTGGACCCCCTTTTGTTTTTTCCCCCAAGGGGGGCAAACTGTTCTTACTCCGTCCCCCACTGGGGGAAGGCAGGGAAGGGGGTAAAGGCTTAAAGTAAAGAACAATTCCATTTAAATTGGTGAACTAATAATTATGAATTACGATTAAAATATGATTGAAGAATTCCTGTCTTTATGAGAACTCTAATTTTAATAGATTTGTATAAGGATATTTAAGCAATGACTATACCTGAATACATAACAGAACAGCTTGCCAGGAGCGGGGTAAAGTACGTTTTTGGCGTGCCGGGAGGCCCTTCAATTCCTTACATCGAAGCATTCAGGGCGGGCGGCATCGAGTTTATCCTTACCTCCCACGAAGCAGGTGCGGCAATTATGGCCGATGTAACTTCCAGGCTTACAGGAGTTCCAGGGGTTTGCCATGGAACATTCGGCCCGGGTGCAACCAACCTTACAACAGGTGCTGGTTTATCATTGCTTGACAGGTCGCCAGTCCTGATTTTTACAAGCGAGATGCCGGATTCCCTTGAAGGACGAACAGTTCAGATGAAGATAGATCACCAGCTGTTGTTCTCTGCTGTGACAAAGAAAAGCTTCAGGCTTTCATCACAGAATGCAGGTACTGTCATCAGGCAGGCACTGGCTGCATGTTATGACGAATATCCCGGACCTGTTCATATAGGACTTCCTTCAGACCTGGCCTATACGGAAGCAGCTGAGTCATTTCCTGAACCTGAAGATTTCCGGGATGAGGCACCATATAACGATGTTAATTCTATAATAGGTGCGCTTGGGAAAGCCAGGAGGCCGCTTCTTGCAGTTGGCTTAACGGCCGCAAGGTTTGGACTGAAGAAGAAAATAAGTGATTTCCTGGCAAATTACCCGATGGCGGTTGTACTAACACCGATGGCAAAGGGTCTGTTGGATACAGATCATGTTTGTTATGGCGGAGTTCTGTTCCATGCACTCAGCGACTGTCTTGAAGATATCTTCCAGAAAACAGACCTTGTTATAGGCCTGGGATATGACCAGGTGGAGTATAATTATGAGTCGTGGATTCCGGATGTCCCTCTTGTTCATTTCAACGTAAAGGATACAGATCTCCCGGCTAGACAAGACGTACTTAAATATACGGGCTCTCCGTCAGAATGGTTTGAGTTGCTAAGGAACCTGAACCAGGGCCAGCTTATACTCGAATCTGCTGTATTGAAAGGGATACGTGACGAGATGAAGTCGGTCTTCAACGGATTTATGAGCCATTTCGGTCCCGTTTCAGCTCTTAGTATCCTGAAGGAGGAACTGCCCCAGGATGCAATAGTTACAGCGGATGTCGGCTCCCACCTTCATGTAATAGGCCAGTTCTGGGAGCCCAGGTCACCAGAAAGACTTTTGATAACAAACGGCTGGTCATCGATGGGTTTCGGTATTCCCGCTGCAGTTGCGGCTGCACTGAACAGCAGATCTTCCCAGGTATTTTGCATAACCGGTGATGGCGGATTCCTTATGTCTTCAGGTGAGCTTATGACTGCCAGACGATTAGGCCTTTCAATTAAAGTTGTTGTCTTTTCCGACGGGGAATTGAATCTTATTAAGCTCAAGCAATCGTGGAAAGATGTTCCTCAGTATGCAACTACAATATGTGATTCAGGCATGTTTCTTTCAGACAGTTATCTTGGCATCAGGGTATTGAATGCAGGTACCAGTGATGAAATGAGAGAATGCGTCAGGCTGGCACTTCAAATGAAAGAATCTGTTATAATAAATGCGGTAATTGATCCGGAAGATTACAGGTGGCTCGTAGTAAGGCAGAAGTAAATCAGCTTTCAATACTTATCTCCACAGGGTGGAAGTTTTCACGAAGCACTGAATAAATGCAACTGTCCCTTATTTCACCGCCCTTGAATATGTTCTTACTTATAGTTGCTTCGCACCTGAAACCTGATTTTTCGAGAGCTCTTCTTGATCCTGTATTGTCGGCAAAGACCTCAGCATAAATCCTTATAATATCGAATTCTGAAAATGCATAAGTTGAAATTGCCGATATTGCGTTTGTCATTATCCCTTTTCCCCAGAGATGCTCTGCCAGGAAGTAACCTGTCTCGGCATTCTTACAGTAAACATCCTCTTTTGCTATCAGTCCTATGCTGCCTGCAAGTTTGCCTTCAAAAATTATTGCAAACAACCTTGCAGGATCATTATCCTTTGTTGCCATTCCGAGCCAGCTCACAGCGTCTTCATATGAGTATGGATGAGGAAACCTGTCCCTCAGGTTGTATGCAATGTTTTTATTGTTGGCGATCACTGCCAGGTCAGCTGCATGGTCCATCCTCCATGGCTCAAAAGTAAGATCCCTGAACCTGATTTTCATATTTCAAAAATAAAAAAAAGCGCAGTGTCTGGCTGCGCTTTTCTGAACAATAAATTGGAGTTATTCGCTCTTTTTTGCTTTCTTTTCTTTCTTGGGTTTGTCCTCTTTTTCAGCATCACCTTCTTTTTCCGGTTTTACTGCTTTTGCGGCTTTAACCTCTGGAGTTTTTTCCTTTGCAGCTTTAGGAGCTTTAGTTTCTTTTTTCTCCTTAACTGCTTTGGTTTCTTTAACTTCCACAGCTTCCTTAACGACCGGAGTCTCCTTTACAGCTTTTGCTTCAACGACTTCCTTGGTCTCTTTTTTAGGAGCTTTCTTTTCCTTTGTCTCTTTAACCTTGATGGTTTCATGGCTGACAGCTGGTTTGCCCGCTTTTTTCTTCGGGCGTCTTACTCCATATGTTCCGAGGAAGATCTTTCCTCTTCTGCTTTTCTTATCGCCTTTTCCCATGTTGATCGAATTTTATAATATTAATTATGGTAATCTGTTAAGCGGTGGCAAAGTTATAAAAAATCTTTACTTTTAATGTATAATATTTAATTATAAGGCCTAACGACTGCACTTTAGATATTTTTTCCAATTAAATGCTAAAATGACATACTGCGACTATATAAAAACAATTTCCGGTGAAACCCTGGCTCTCCATAAGGATTACCATGACAATCATTATGGATATCCAATAAGCGATGATAACCAGCTGTTTGAGCGCCTTATGCTTGAAATAAACCAGGCTGGCCTTAACTGGATTCTTATACTTAAAAAGCAACAAAACTTCAGGAAGGCTTTTGATGGATTTGACATCGCGAAAGTTGCAGCATACAACCAGGAAGACTTCGAACGTCTGATGAACGACAGCGGTATTATAAGGAACAGGCTGAAAATACAGGCAGCAATTGACAATGCAGGTATTATTTTGAAGCTTCGCCGGGAGCATGGTTCTTTTTCAGGTTGGCTCCGCGACAATTCAGCCACCTGCAGGACACTTCCGGAATGGACGAAGCTCTTTAAGAAGACTTTCAGGTTCACAGGGGGGGAGATAGTAAATGAATTCCTTATGAGTATCGGGTACCTGCCCGGAGCCCATTCTCCTGATTGCCCCGCTTATAAAAGAATAGAAAAAATAAAAAAGGATGAGAAGAAAAGAAAAGGAGATAACTGAAAGCGAAATTATCGGATCTATATTTGAAAAGGCTGATGTATGCCATGTTGCTTTTGCTGATAACAACACCCCTTACATTGTGACAATGAACTACGGATACGTGCTAGGCTCTGAGAATGCTCTGTTCTTTCATTGTGCACCGGAAGGCAGGAAAATTGAAATGATGAAGAAGAACAGCAGGGTCTGTTTCACAATCGAAACGGATCACAGGCTTTACACGGGTCAGAAAGCCTGCGACTGGGGCATGAAGTACAGGAGCGTGGTAGGTTACGGGCACCTCACTGAAGTGACAGGAGCAGACGAAAGAAAAGCTGCCCTTGTTCACATAATGGAACATCACGGAGCAAGTGGCCTCGATAACTTCGATGAAAGAGTTCTTGCAAGGACTAAAGTTCTCAGGCTTGATATAACTGAAATGACAGGTAAACAGTCAATTTAATTTTCCACCCCCTTATGAAAACAATCTATTCTATTGCATTTTTTTTAATGATTCTTCTTTGCAATTGCATGGAAGAAAACTCTCTGATCCTGACTCCTAAACCAGGACCAGCCCCAAGGATAAACGGCACGAAAGTCTTTGGTGTAAGACCCGGATCTCCCTTTCTTTACATGATACCGGCAACCGGTACCAGGCCTATGAAATACGAGGTGAATGGTTTGCCGTCAGGACTAAAATGCGATGAATCAACGGGTATAATAACCGGGGCAATAGAGACCCCCGGAACATATAAAGTAGCTTTCAGGGTTACAAATTCAAACGGAACTGCCGAAAAAGCATTTACTATAAAATGCGGTGACACACTTGCCCTTACACCATATATGGGATGGAACAGCTGGTATGTGTGGGAGAACCATGTCACAGATAAGATCATGAGGGATGCCGCCGACGCGATGATCAGTTCAGGAATGGCCGACCATGGATACTCGTATGTTAATATTGATGACTGCTGGGCAATAAAACCCGGATCAAAAGATTCAACTCTGGCAGGAGATCCAAGGGATAGCGAAGGCAAGATCAACTCAAACAGGAGATTCCCTGATATGAAATCAATGACTGATTACATACATTCAAAGGGTCTGAAGGCAGGCATTTATACAAGCCCCGGAAAACTTACGTGTGCCGGTCACACCGGTTCATATATGTTCGAGGAAAAGGATATTAACAGATTCGTGGAATGGGGTTTTGACTTTCTTAAATACGACTGGTGCTCATATGATGAGATCGCAGGTCACGATTCATTATCTGTTCTGCAGAAGCCTTACCTTCTTATGAGTTCACTTATCAGGAAGCAGAAGCGGGACATTATCTTCAACCTGTGCCAGTATGGTATGGGGGATGTTTGGAAATGGGGCAGGGAAGTCGGTGGTAACAGCTGGAGAACAGCAGGTGACCTGGGCGGGTCTTTCGAGGGCATTGCGTCGGCTGTGTTCAGGGACGGCTTCGATGTTTACAGCAACAATAAACTCCATCTTTATGCAGGGCCGGGAGCATGGAATGACCCTGATTACCTGCTGCTTGGTTACCTAAGTAACTGGAAAGGTCAGACTGTACCGACTCCTCTGACCCCGGATGAACAATATACCCACGTTTCATTATGGGCACTTGTTGCAGCGCCTTTTATTTTCAGTGGTGATATTACACGACTCGATGATTTTACTCTGGGTCTTCTTACTAATGATGAAATCATTGAAGTTGACCAGGATCCTCTCGGTGTGCCAGGTTACAGGGTCGCAAAAAGCGGAGATTCTGAAGTATGGATGAGAAAGCTTGAAGACGGATCAGTTGCAGTCGGGCTGTTTAACAGGTCGGGGGTGAAGACTGTTGTGAATGCTGAATGGAAAGACCTGGGGCTATCAGGGAAATACAAAGTACGTGACCTCTGGAGGCAGAAGGACCTTGGTGAATTTGATAACAGTTTCAGCAGAGAGGTTAACGGAAGGGGAGTCGTGATGATAAGAATAATGCCGCTTTAGATCAGGGCTGAACATCTTTTATCACAAGAACAGACGGGACCTGTCCGGTCTTCCTGTCGTGTATGAACCTGTGCCATCCTTCGGGACTTGCAAGTAAGAGATCATATTCCCCCGGGAATAATGAATAAATTGATTCAGACAGGATGACTTCAACTTTTTGCCCTCCGGTGTTCCTCAATTCATTTAGTGCCTTTTTCATGTCTTCATTGAATTCAATCTGGCTGTAGAAATCAAGCACAAGGATAACTGAGTCATTGTTTTCAGCCAGTCTTGTAGCATGAGACATAAGATATGTGTCTTCTGATGAATAAACAGGAAGAAGTATCCTGTTGGCATTACTGAATCCATTGTCAATGAATATGGCAGTCGGGATCCTGGCTGACCTTACCAGCCTTCTGGTTGGTCCTTCAAATACGCTATTACTGAAGAGTTTTTCATTGCCTTTCAATGAGTCATAGATCCTTCCAGGGTTAAAGATTCTTGTGATTATGCTAAGTAATTTCCCGATAGCGCTTCCTTCGTAAAAAGAGTGTGCCTTTCCCGCAATAATAAGGTCGTAGTTCCCGGAGTTTGCTGTATCGATAATCTCACCTTCGATATCCTCGGAGGTTCTGAAAAGTGTCCTGATTTTCAATCCCAGTTTTGCTGCCTCATCATATATGGGACTGAAAGTTTCCTTTTCATACTCATCTGTACTGAATTCGTGCAGTCCAAAGCCTTGTGAAAGGTGAAGTAGTGTAATAGAATTATCTCCTTCCTGCTTCTTTACAAATGCACCTGCCAGCTTAAGCATCAGCTTACCATTTTCCGGATTTCCGAAAGGAATCAGTATTCTGAATTTGTCGTGTAATCCGTTGCCGTTGTTCTTCTGCTTTTTCTCGGGCATAAAACGGTCGATCAGATCAAGGGCCGGGCCAGCCATCATTGTTGTGACAAGGGCCATAATGATCATTATCGTATAGATTGCAGGAGTCAGGACCCCAAGGTCATATCCTATGCTCAGCACAACCAGCTGCATCAACCCCCTTGTATTCATCAGGGCTCCGATAATAAGGCTGTTCCGCCAGTTCTGACCAACAAATTTCAGTGAAAGGGCGCTGCCTGCAAATTTCCCTGCAACAGCAATAATTATAACCCAGCCAGCAACTTTCCAGAGGTAAGCGCTGCTTATAAGTCCAATCTCGGTTCTCAGACCTGACATTACAAAGAAAATTGGAAGCAGGAGGATAATTGTAAGGTCTTCAATCTTTTCTATAAGTATCTTTCTGAAACTCACATTTGGCGGCATTATCACACCTGCCACGAAAGCGCCGAAAACAGCATGGATGCCTATTATTTCAGTCACATAAGCTGAAACAAGCAGGGTTATAATAAATACAGCTACAACTGCCTTGTTTATGCCACTTTTCCTTGTGTATATTTCGCCGAGCCTGAAGAGGAATGGCTTGACTACCGAGAGCATTATAATTACGTAAATTATTGACAGGAGTATAGTGTATACAGAACTTACGAATGAGCCTGCTTTAACAATTGCTATAAGAGCGGCGAGCAGGCACCATGCAGAAATATCGTCTATTGCGGCACAGGTAATCGCCAGTACCCCAACACGTGTTTTCATAAGGTTTCTCTCCTGAAGTATCCTCGCGAGTACGGGAAAAGCAGTGATACTCATAGAGATGCCTATGAAAAGTGCGAACGAGAGAAAGGGGACTCCTGCCGGGGAAACCGAAGTGTAAATGAAATATGCAAGTCCCATTCCAAGTGTAAAAGGAATCACGATACTTGCATGGCTTACAAGGAAAGCTTCGGGAGCCCTGTTGCCGAGAAGCTTCAGATCGATATCCATCCCGATAATGAACATGAAGAGTATCAATCCTATCTGGCTGAAAAACTGAAGCGTTGAGAGAGAGGCCGCCGGGAACAGGAAACCCGAAATACCCGGGGCGATTGATCCCAGTACGGAAGGACCGAGAACAATACCAGCAATTATCTCACCTATAACAGAAGGCTGTCCGATTTTTTTGCAAAGGAATCCAAAGAACCGCGCAAAGATTATAATTGTAATAATCTGTATAAGTAGTAAAGGCAGCGAGTTTGAGACGTTTTGCTTTACAAGTGAGGCGAAATGATCCAGCCCCGAACCTGAGAAGATATTGTAGGAGGCAGCACTGTGATGATTAAGTGATTCACCCTTAAGTACAACAAGGTACATGAGAAGTGTGAACCCTCCGATCGTAAGTACGTAATAAATGAAATACCTGTAATTCTTCAAGGCGCTCCGTGTTTATGATCAGGTGGTGTTAAAGATATATGATATAAGATAAAAGGCAAAGGACTATTAGCAGAAGAAAAGATCCGTGAAGCATATAAATGATTCAATTTTGTCAAACAGGTTAAGGGTCATTGGCAGGCACAAGCTGAAATGAATAGTTGACCCCGGGACAGGCGTAAGTGTTGATCATCAGACCCCCAGCCACATATATCTTTTGATTAAAAATTAATCTAAATCTGATTATATATATCATTTTATTTTTTTTTTAGGAAAATATCCACCACCTTTGTGCCTGTTTTACAAATACTTTAATTTAATAAACATGAACATTTACGTAGGTAGCCTGAACTTTAAAATGCAGGAATCAGAATTAAAAGAACTCTTTGAAGGTTATGGTGAAGTGACATCCGCCAAAATCATTTTTGACAAGTACTCTGGCAGAAGCAAAGGGTTCGGTTTCGTCGAAATGCCCAATGAGGCTGAAGCTAAAAAAGCCATTGACGGACTTAACGGTTCATCAGTTGGTGGTAGGAATATCATTGTTAATGAATCCATTGAAAGACCTGAAAGAAAGAACTTCAGAGGTGGAAACGACCGCAGAAGGGACGACAGGTAGAATCTTTAAACTAATACGTCTATGAGAGGTACAATAAAATGGTATGACAGAGTGAAGGGTTATGGCTTCATTCAGACCGAAGACAGCAAGGACATTTTCCTGCATCGTACCGGTCTGGAGGTTCCACATACCGCACTTGAAACTGGTCAGGCCGTTGAGTTCGAAATAGAACAAAGGGACAAAGGACCTGTTGCAGTCAAAGTTAAAAAAGTTGAATAGACTGATTTAAAATAAGTACCCCGCGAATGCGGGGTTTTTTTTTGTCCATAACATATTCTTAAAGAGACACCCGTACTTTAAATTTCTTAAATTTGTATAGATGGACCAGGTACGGGTTAAAATATTTGCTGACAAGGATATGCCTCGTCTGAGGTATATTGCCGGTTTTATCCTTGGCGATATGATGGGGCTCGACTGGGAGATTATTACTGATAAAAGAAAGCTGGGGAAGAATCCTGTTATAAACTATTCCTGTGAATCTGTCAAAGGATCATTTATTATTAAGCCGGAAGATATTTTGTTTGAGACGGGGGTCAGGAAACCTGACCTGAAGCCAGGGGAATGGAACGGTATACCGGTCCTTTTTATATCGAGGGAAGGCGGGGACCTTCCATTCGATATCTTTGCAGCATCATTTTACCTGGTATCAAGGTATGAAGAATACCTTCCTTTCACTGGTGATGAACACGGACGGTTCACCGCCAGGAACTCAGCAGCATTCAAATACGGTTTCCTTCTTAAACCAGTTGTGGATTTGTGGATAAGGGAATTTAAAAAACATCTTGTGGTCAGGTTCCAGAATCTCGTTTTCAGAAAGAATAAATACAGATCCCTTGTTACTGTTGACATTGACGAGCCTTTTGAATACCTGGGAAAAGATGTCTTAAGGAATATTGGAAATCTTTTAAAAGAACTCGGTTCAAAATCAGGGAAAGCTGGTGAGAGGTACAGGACTGTCACCAAAGGGGAGAAGGACCCATGGGATGTCTTTGATTATATAACTGAAACAGTAGCTGAAACAGGCAGTGAAGCCAGGTTCTTTATTCCGGTGGGGGAAAGGTCAAAATTCGATCACCAGCCATCATGGAATAACGAGGAATACAGGAAACTGATAAGGAGGATTTCATCCGCTTTCGATACAGGTCTCCATCCCTCATATTATGCATCATCAGACAACGAAAAACTTGCAACAGAAAAAGAGAGACTTGAAAAACTTATTGGTTCAAGGATAAACACTTCAAGGTTTCATTACCTGATGAACAGCTTTCCTGATTCCTATATGAACCTACTTGCGAACGGTATTACTGAGGATTATTCCCTGGGATACGCTGATGAACCGGGTTTCAGGGCAGGAACTGCACAACCTTTCTTCTTCTATAACCTTATTACAGACAAACAGACGCGGCTGAAGATTATTCCATTCCAGGTAATGGATGTTACTTTATACAGGTATAAGGGCTATACACCTGAAGCAGCTGCAGAAATTGTCTCCACCCTGATTGAAGAGACTAGAAATGCAGGAGGGCTCTTCATGACCATCTGGCATAATACATCGCTGCTCGATACTGGTGAATGGCACGGATGGCGTGGTGTTTTTGAATCAATGCTAAAAATGCAGAAGTCATGATAGTTTACCTCAAAAATGATGAAATAGACAGGGATGCCTGGGATGCCTGTATTTCCTCATCAAAGGGGGCAAAACCTTATGCATGGTCGTGGTACCTAGATATAATGGCACCGGGATGGGAAGCACTTGCAGATGATGATTATGATTCAGTATTTCCTGTGCCAATAAGGGAAAAGTTCGGAATTAAATATATTGCGACACCTATTTTCCTGCAGCAACTCGGGGCATTTTCTCCTGATAAATCAACAGAATCAGCCACGCTTGAGTTTATAGATTATATGCCGGAATTCTACAGGCTTATTGACCTATGCCTCGCACAAAAAATAAATTACAGGGGATGCAGCGTTACCGAAAGGGCAAACTTTGAACTCAGGCTTGACAAATCCTACGAGGAACTTTTTGTCAATTACACATCCGATTGCAGAAGGAACATAAACCTTGCATCACGGAAAAAAGTAAACCTTGTCCAGGATATTAAGCCGGATGAGCTCATAAACCTTTTTATTACAGGAACAGGAAAACTTGTGAAACGGATTAAACCCCGGGATTATGAAAGACTGGCAGAACTTATGCGATATTGTATAAGCACCGGGAAAGGCAGGATAATCGGGGTAAGGGATGCAGCAGGCAGAGCCATTTTCGGTATTTTCTATATTGATATTCCCGGATCAATAACACTGCTGTTTACTGCAAACTCCGAGGAAAGCCGTGAAAGAAGGATTGGCTATTATGCAATAAACGAGCTTATTAAAAAGAATGCAAACAGTGCAAAAATACTCGATTTTGCCGGCTCATCGATCCCTGCAGTAGCCTCCTTCATGGAATCATTTGGAAGCCATAATAATCCATACTACAGGATCTACAGGAATACACTTCCCTGGCCTCTGAAACTGTTTAAATAATTCCCGGATATCTGAATTCGTTAGTGACCTGTTTCTGAACTTTGCCTTCCACCTTCCGCCTTCCGCCTTCAGCCTTCTGCCTTCCGCCCTGCGCCTTCCTCAGATCAGTTCAATCTCTTCGTCCTGTTTTACCTCAGTTAGCCTGCCGTCGTAACACCTGAGTGTGCGCGAAGGATATTTTTTCAGAAGAGGGTAATTATGTGTTGCAACTATCACAGCCCTCCCGTTCCTGCTTATTTCCTGTAATAATTTTATGATCCCTTCAGAAGTGTCGGGGTCTAGGTTACCTGTAGGTTCATCGGCAAGGATTATGTCAGGATCATTAAGCAATGCACGTCCAATCACAACCCTCTGCTGTTCTCCACCCGACAACTGGTGAGGCATCTTGAAACCCTTGAGTCCAAGGCCCACCTTGTCGAGAACTTCTGCAATCCTTATGTCGATGTCCCTCTTGTCTTTCCACCCTGTTGACCTCAGAACAAATTCAAGGTTCTCATAGGCTGTCCTGTCAGTGAGAAGCTGAAAATCCTGGAATACTATTCCAAGCTTTCTCCTGAGGAAGGGGATTTCTTTTTCCTTCAGGTTTTTGAGAGAATAGCCGGCAACTGATGCACTGCCCTCCCTTAATGGGATCTGTGCATTCATCGTCTTTATAAGGCTAGTCTTTCCGCTTCCTACCTTTCCGACAAGATAAACAAACTCACCTTTATCAATCCTGAAACTTACATCGGTAAGTACAAGATGATCCTGTTGCCATATAGTACAATTGGCAAATTCTATTATTGTATTGAGTGACTGATTTTCAAGCATAGCCGGTCAATTGCATGCAAAATAAGGAAAGAATTGATAATTAACTTTCGGATGTTAATAAAATCAATAATAAAGGCCGGATCGAGGCGTTTAATAGTTGTAATTTTACAACTTGGCGAAAGGGAAGGAAAAGTTATGTATGTTATTAAGGATTAATGCATTATGGGTCTTATAGACTGAATTGCTGATCCGTTTATCATGGCTGTTTTCCCACAACAAAAAAATAATTATGAACAAAAAGAAAGCGTTGCTGCTGATACTGATCCAGGTACTGTTGTTCCAGTTTGCCAGGGCACAGGTATCATTTATGGGCGAAGAGCTGAATTCAGTGTTCAGACGTGGTGCGGAACTGTATGAAAAGGAAAAATATACTGCCGCAATAAAATTCTTTGACAGGTACCTGCAGGATAATCAGGACGGTAATTCTGATCAGGCACTTGAAGCTGAATATCTTGCCGCAATGGCATCACTTAAGATCTTCAGTAACGATGCCGAATACAGAATGAACAGGTTCATCGCTTCACACCAGGGCAGCGAAAAACTGAACGACGCATATCTTGCCCTTGGCAACTTCTTTTACCAGAATAAAAGTTATAAAAAGTCAGCCCTTTACTACCAGCAGGTTAACCGTATGCTGCTGCCAAAGGATGATCTCCCTGGTTATTGCTTCAGGTATGGTTATTCGGCTTATATGAAAGGCGACCGTAACACCGCCCTGCTGATGTTTTCGGAGATCAAGGACATTGATACGGAATATACCCCCCCGGCACTTTATTATTTCTCTTACCTGGCCTATGAGGATAAAAAATATGAAACCGCATACGATGGTTTCATGAGGCTTAAAAATGATGAGACTTTCGGATCGGTTGTGCCGTTTTACCTGGTGCAGATTCTTTATATGCGCAAGGACTATGACGGCATCCTGTCAATAGCTCCTGATTTGTTAAAAACTGCCGGTCCTCAGAGGATTAACGAACTATATAAATTCATAGGTGACTCCTGGTATTATAAAGGTAATTACAAAGAGGCCGTCGGTTACCTCGAAAAATATATTACAGGGGTTAAAAATGCATCACGCGAAAACAGGTACCCCCTTGCATATTCTTATTACAAGACCGGTGATTATGAAAAGGCGATTACAATGTTCCTTGAGCTGACAGCAAGCGCCGATCTTATGAGCCAGAATATATGGTGCCTGCTTGGTGATTCATACCTTAAAATTAAAGACAAGGAAAAAGCCCAGTTCGCGTTTGGACAGGCTTCGCTGATGGATTTTGACAGGAACCTGAAGGAAGAATCGCTTTTCAATTATGCAAAGCTCCTGTATGAAACCTCCTATTCACCTTTTGGTGAGACAATAAAAGCTTTCGAGGAGTATATTGAGCTATATCCTGGTTCTGAGAGGATAGGCGAGGTATATGAATACCTTGTATCGGCTTATACACAGATGAAGAACTACAAGGCAGCACTCGAATCTCTGGAGAAAATTGTAAAAAGGGATCCGCGACTTGAAGCTGCTTACCAGCGGGTCGCTTTTTTCAGGGGCCTTGAGCTCATGAAAAACCTTGAGATTGAGGCAGCAATGTCGATGTTCGATAAATCGCTTAAATACGAAAAATACAGCAGGCCTCTCAGGGCAAGGGCTATCTACTGGAGAGGCGAAGGATCTTACAGGCTTGGGCAGTACGAACAGGCTTTGTCAGACTACCAGACCTTCCTCGGGATACCAGGGTCGATGCTGCTTCCGGAATATGAACTTGTACGTTATAACCTTGGATATGCGCAGTTCAACATGAAAGACTATCCTGCAGCTCTGAATAACTTCAAGTCATTCGAGAATTCCTATACGGGCAAAAAGGATGATATCCTTGCGGACGCCAGGAACAGGATAGCTGACTGCTATTTCATAACAACAAACTATGCACAGGCAATAACATATTATAACAAGGTTATTGATAACGGAAAGGTAGACTGCGATTACGCGATGTACCAGAAAGGTTTCTCACTGGGTCTTATAAACGACCAGGCCGGAAAGGCAGATATTCTTTCGTCATTAATATCAAAGTACCCCAGGTCGAAATATGTCGCCGGATCAATTTATGAAAGGGGCAGGACTTATGTGATACTTAAGGATTCAAAGAGGGGAGAGGCTGACTTCAATAATGTGATCTCAGCTTATTCAGGAACACCATATGCACCGCGTGCAATGGTTCAGCTGGGCCTTCTGTATTTCGATAATAACCAGAATGAAAAGGCCCTTGAGCAATTTAAAAAGGTTATTGAGAAATACCCTTCAACTACAGAAGCCAGGTATGCTCTTACCGGATTGAGGAACACCTATGTTGAAATGAACGATGTTGAATCTTACTTCGCTTACCTGAAAGCCCAGAATAACAACGGTGATGTTAATCTGTCCGAGAAAGACTCATTACTCTACACTTCCGGTGAAAAGTTATTTATGAAGGGAAACTGTGAAAAAGCTTCAGAGATACTCAACAGTTACCTCGGGCAGTTTCCAAATGGCAGTTTCAGGGTTAATGCCTTATATTACCTTGCCGAATGTGCATATGCCAAAGGAGACAAGGATGCAGCACTGAAAGATTACCTTGAAGTCAGCCAGGCAGCAGTGAATGATTTTACTGAGCCTTCACTTATAAGGGCAGCGTCTCTCTCTTTCGATAAAGAAGATTATACAAAGGCATTTTCATGCTATGAACAGCTTGAGAAAGTAACAGAGAAACAGGAATACATAACAATGGCCCTCCGCGGACAACTGCGTTCGGCTTACGAGGCGGGCGATGCATTAAAAACAATTGACGCCGCGGCACATATCCTGTCTGCACAGAACGTCTCGGAAGAACTGACGAGGGAGGCAGTTTTCTTCAGTGCAAAAGCTCATTACAGCCTTAACCAGTATGATGAGGCACTGAAGGAATTCACAAGGATTTCAAACGAGATTTCGAGTGCGCAGGGTGCGGAATCAAAATACAGGGTTGCTGAATTACTTGCAAAAAAAGGGCAGGATAAGGAAGCTGAAAAGGTTATCGATGAATTTATCGACAAGAACTCACCACACCAGTACTGGATGGCAAGGATATTCCTGCTGCAGTCAGATATAAGCCTTAAAAAAGGAGACAACAACGGGGCAAAAGCCACGTTAACTGGACTGAAAGATAACTATCCGGTAGGAACTGACGGGATACTGGATGAGGTAAGATCAAAACTCGACTCACTGAACTCGGTTAACCAGGTTCATGTTCAGGATACATTAAGCAGGGACAGGAATTAATTTGAGGCAAAAAAAGCTGAGATACTTATGAAGAAAATACTTGTTTATATATTCCTTGTGATACTTGCGGTACCAGTGCTGGCGCAGAAACCACAGGATCTTAAAAGAGAAGTGACACTTTATAATCCTTACAAGCCGTCACTCCCCGATGTTGTGAAGAAAAGTTTTCTTCCCGATATGACCGATACTACAGGATCAAGACCACAGTTTAACTATAATGTGAGGACTTTTCCATTTATGCCGGCTTACTCTATAGTTCCTGTTAAACCAGCTGCGCTTCTTCCCGATCCGCTTCCAAAACTTTACAAGAGCTACGTTAATATTGGTTTTGGCACCTATGTAACCCCACTGGCCGAAGTAAGCATTTCAAGCCTCAGGTCAAAGAAGGGACAGGCAGGTTTTTATGCGAGGCATTTTTCAACTAACGGCAATATTGATCTCCTGAATGATAAAAAAGGCTTTGCCGGCTATATGGATAATGATGCCACATTGTATGGAAAGAAATTCCTTAATAAAACCATATTGAGCGGCTCAATCGATTTTATGCAGAAGACCCGGTATGCCTATGGTTATGACACGGCGTTTAATGCTTATGATCCAGCCAAGAAACAGATTAAGCTGAACTACTATAATGCAGGTGCTGAAATTGACCTGGCATCAGCGAAACTCGATTCATCAGTCCTGTCTTACGATTTCAGGGCAGCATATAATTATTTTGCTGCAAAGCCAGGTTATTTTCAGAATAATATTGATATCACTGCCCAGGCAGGAAGGGAGTGGAAAGGATTTTACGCCGGAGGCCTGGCTGACTTCAGCTATTATAAACCTTCAGATTCGATATCTTCTGATTCGAAGTACCATGTATGGGTAAATCCTTTTGTAAAGAAAACCTCAAGCGAATGGAGCCTGAAACTGGGTCTTAAGATGCTTCTTGATAAACATTATGAACAGGATGCTGAATTTCATATATATCCCGACATCGATTTTGGATTTAATATAGTTCCGAATTATATCAGGTTTTTTGCAGGCTTAGGCGGAGGGACTGATGAGAATGATGCAGCCTCGGTACTGGGCGTTAACCCATATTTAATACCTGGCAAAACTCTCTTTACTCTAAAGCACACCAACTATTCACTTATTGTAAAAGGAGGATTCACAGGTGAAACAGGTATTGGGGGAACTTACAACCTGTCAGCCTCTTATTCCATTGTTAATGATATGCTTTTCTTCTCCAATTATGTGCTCACCGACAGCACTGCTGTTAAATACAGGGGTGAGTATTTTATTCCATTGAGCTACGATGCAGAAATACTGGATGTTAAAGGCAGCATGAGCGGCAGGCTGGGATCAAACCTGTCATTCGATGTTGCTGCCAATTATTACAGCTATTCAATGCCTGCAAATGAATATGCATGGAATAAACCCGGCTGGGATGCCTCACTCGGGCTTAAGTACAACCTGCGTAACAAAATCATGGCTGGCTTTGGTATGAATGCCCTTGGCCCCAGGAAGGTACTTGTTACGAGGGAGAGCCACAATCCTGACGTCAATTCAAGGGAGCAGATAGACCTTCCAACGGCTCTCAGCTTCAACCTATCCGCAGAATACAGGTATACAAAGCTCCTTTCCTTCTGGGTCAGGTTCAATAATATCAACTTCTCAAAGTACTATGAATGGGCTTATTTCCCCAGCCAGCGCTTTCTCTTTCTTGCAGGTTTCACATACAGTCTGTAAGGCTGAAAGTCTGATGATCTGGAAGATCTGAACACCTATTCCGGGATAAGGGTCCCCCTGGCTACTTTTTAACAGGAATTTGTTCAAAAAAGGGCGCATTTTTAAGGTTATTTTAACACCTTAAAGCGCATATTTTTTGTATATTTGCAGGGTAAAATAAGAGTCATTAAATCAGTTATTTATAAAGAAAAAAGTAAAGATTGATCACAGGGCGATTCCAGCTTCGAAAAACATCCTGAAAAATGTGCTGTAAAGTAGTGGTTGTCCTGTCCCGGGTAAAGCCTGGCTAAATGCAGATGCTTAAACGGGAACCGATCAGTTTTAGGTAGTAAAGATTAAATTAAAATACATAAGATGAGCGAACTTGAAAAAAAGACCCCTGATGCCAATGAATACTCAGCAGAGAGCATCCAGGTTCTTGAAGGGCTTGAGGCAGTGAGAAAACGTCCGGCGATGTATATCGGGGATATTGGGATTAAAGGTCTCCATCACCTTGTTTATGAGGTTATCGACAACTCTATAGATGAAGCACTTGGAGGTTACTGTAACAAAGTTGATGTGGTAATCCATGAGAATGGTTCTGTTACTGTCACCGATAATGGAAGAGGTATTCCAACCGGGATGCATGAGAAGGAGAAAAAATCAGCACTTGAGGTTGTTATGACAGTTCTTCATGCAGGTGGTAAATTTGACAAGGATTCATATAAAGTTTCCGGTGGTTTGCACGGGGTTGGCGTATCTGTTGTAAACGGTCTTTCCGAATATCTTAAAGCAACAATTCACAGGGAAGGAAAAATCTTTACCCAGGAGTATGAACGCGGAAAACCGGTAACCGAAGTAAAAACAATCGGAAAAACTGATACTACCGGGACTATAATAACATTTAAGCCGGATGCTCAAATCTTTCAGACTGTTGAATTCAACGTCGAAATTCTCGCTGCAAGGCTCAGGGAACTCGCCTTCCTGAACAGGGGAATTCTCCTCACTATAAAAGATATGAGGGAACTTGTTGAAAACGGGAACGGGGGAAAACCAAGGTACGAGGAATTCTATTCACAGAATGGTCTCGTTGAATTTGTAAAGTACCTCGATGATAACCGCGAGCCTCTTATTGAAAGACCAATTTTCATTTCAAGCGATAAGAATGAGATCCCTGTTGATATAGCCCTCCAGTATAACACTTCATTCTCCGAAAATGTCCATTCATATGTGAATAACATTAATACAATAGAGGGAGGAACTCACCTTGCCGGTTTCAGGCGCGGACTGACACGCACTCTTAAGAAATATGCTGAAGATTCAGGTGCAACTTCAAAACTTAAGTTTGATATAAACGGTGATGACTTCAGGGAGGGTCTTACAGCAATTATCTCAGTGAAAGTAGCAGAACCTCAGTTTGAAGGTCAGACAAAAACAAAACTTGGTAATTCAGACGTTATGGGTGCTGTCGACCAGGCTGTAAGTAATGCCCTTACGAACTACCTCGAAGAAAATCCAAAAGATGCAAGGCAGATCGTGCAGAAGGTAATACTTGCTGCTACAGCCCGCCATGCCGCAAGGAAAGCGAGGGAGCTGGTTCAGAGGAAAAACGTGCTTTCAGGTTCGGGACTTCCTGGTAAGCTTGCCGACTGTGCTGACCGTGACCCTGAAAAATGCGAACTCTTCCTCGTAGAGGGAGATTCTGCAGGTGGTACTGCCAAGCAGGGACGCGACAGGAGATTCCAGGCCATCCTTCCACTCAGGGGAAAGATTCTGAACGTCGAAAAAGCAATGCAGCATAAGATTTTTGAGAGCGAAGAGATAAAAAACATCTTTACAGCTCTAGGTCTTTCAATCGGTACTGACGAGGATAGTAAAGCCCTCAATACGGCAGGACTGAGGTACCATAAGATCATAATCATGACTGATGCCGATGTTGATGGTTCTCATATCACCACGCTTATAATGACGTTCTTCTTCAGGTATATGCAGGAACTTATAAAAGCAGGCAACATTTTCATTGCAACACCACCTCTCTATCTCGTGAAAAAAGGTAAAATGGAGAAGTATTGCTGGACAGAGGAGGAAAGAGAGGCTACTGTAAAGGAAATGGGACAGGGAAAAGATGCTTCGGTATCGATTCAGAGATATAAAGGTCTTGGTGAGATGAACGCTGAACAGTTGTGGTCGACTACAATGAACCCTGAAACACGAACCCTTAGGCAGGTTACCATTGAAAGCGCAGCAGAAGCGGATCATATATTCTCAATGCTTATGGGCGATGAGGTTCCTCCACGCAGGGAATTCATTGAGACCCATGCAAAGTATGCAAAGATTGATGCTTAAACTGAATACCAGGTTCTTCCTTGCACTGGCAACATGGATGCTGCTTGGTGTTTCACTTACCGGCCAGGAACCGGAGAAGATATTGCGCGATATCTTCGATGACGCCCTCACTACTCATTATGCCTGGAATAACCTGGCGTGGCTGTGCAAAAACACAAAAGGACGAATTGACGGTTCCCCGCAGGCACAAAAAGCTGTTGAATATACATTTAAAGCCCTTAAAGAGGCTGGCGCCGATTCTGTCTGGCTCCAGGAGGTAACCGTACCTCACTGGGTCAGGGGAAAGGAACTTTGCAGGATCAGATCAGCTAAACTGGGGTCAGCCGACCTTGCAGTATCTGCTCTTGGCATGTCGGGAGGAACAACTTCAAAAGGCATTTCAGGAAATATTATAGAGGTACATGATTTTGATGAGCTGCGAAAGCTTGGAAGACCGAAGGTCGAAGGTAAAATAATATTCTTCAACAGGCCTGTGGATGAAAAACTCATTAGTACAATGGCAGGGTATGGAGGGGCAGTAAACCAGAGGACATTGGGGGCCAGCGAAGCCTCAAAACTGGGCGCCGCAGGTGTGATAGTGAGATCTGCGACCCAGGCTCATGACAACTTCCCCCATACGGGAATGACAAGATTTGAAGAAAATGTAAAAAGGATTCCGGCACTCGCAGTATCCACACTTGATGCTGACAGGCTGAGTGACTGGCTGACAAGGGATCCTGATCTTTCAGTAAAAATTGTTTCGACCTGCACAATTCTGCCCGATGCAAAATCCTTCAATGTGATAGGGGAGATAAGGGGTACAACTAAACCAGGAGAGTATATTACAGCAGGCGGACATCTTGATGCATGGGACACAGGAGAAGGTGCTCATGATGACGGTGGTGGCTGCATCCAGGCAATCGAGATGATCAGGCTTTTTAAGAAAACGGGCATCAAACCCAAAAGGACTATACGGGCGGTTATGTTCATGAATGAAGAGATATCCGGAACAGGAGGCAAAGCTTATGCTGCCGAAGCTAAACGCAATGGTGAGATACATTATGCTGCCCTGGAGTCGGACAGGGGCGTAATGAGTCCGAGGGGTTTTTCTTTTGATGCCGACAGTGCACGCCTGAAAAACCTTCAGTCGCTATCAAAATACTTTGCACCATTTAACATAAGGGATTTTGACAGGGGAGGAGGTGGTTCCGATATTTCACCCCTGAAAGCAATAGGAGCACTACAGATTGGTTATATTCCTGATCCACAGAGATACTTCTGGTTTCATCATTCAGGAAATGATACCCTTGAACAGGTAAATGAAAGGGAACTGCAGCTTGGCAGTGCTGCTATCACATCACTTGTATACCTTCTGGATCTTTTTGATCTCTGATTGACCTTAATTAAGAGAGCAGGCTTACACCCCGAATACTTTTCTTCTTACTTCAACAGCATTGTCGGTGCATACTTCCGCGCAGCAGAAACACCTGATGCAACGGCTGTCGGTCAGATCAATATGATTCACTTTGGTCTTGTTGGCACTGATTGCATTTACAGGACATATCTTAACGCATTTGAGACACCCTGTACAGTTCTGATGAACGAATACAGGCCTCCTTTCCAGCTTCCTTAACGGTTTTATACGCCTCATTATGAATTGAAGGGAGATATTACTGTTTGAAGAAACAGGAACCTTTGTGAATCCTTTAACCTTTATTTCCTCGATAGACGGTCCGTCATACTGCATATCCTCAAGTGAGGTCATCCATTTCTTCCTGAAAAAAGCAGTCTTGTTTGTGGGTATTACAAGAGGTTCATAGCCGGCAACCTGTGATGCAACAATATCAAGTACAAGAGGATTTGATGAACCCATTAGCAGCCCTACATGCTTTGGCATGCCATTGGCAGGACCAGGTCCTTCCATTCCCGTAACAGCATCCATCAGGAAATAGTGTGGCAGGACGGTTTCACTAAGGTCAACAAGGAATTCCCCGAAGCTGTTGCGGCTCTGGTATAACGCGTGTTGCTTGGCTTTATTGAATCCGGGCACCAGCCCGAGTGTGTTCTTTATCGCACCAGTGAAATATACAAGCTCATGATTCTTGAATTTTGGCAGGGAGATTATGAGATCTGCTTTATCAACAATCGATGCAATCCTGATCTTTGCCTTTCTCAGCTGTTTTTCAACCGGGGCTTCTCTGAAATCAACCCATGTAGCCCCTGTTCTTCTGCAGACATCCGCTATCCCGCACTTCTCAGGTGAGAAGTTCTGAAGATGCACGGATGGTGAATCACCAACGAACACTGTTGCCCCCTTTGACTGCAGAAACCTGATCATTGCTTCAATCACAACAGGATGAGTGCTTATACACCTTTCAGGTTCAGCATCCAGCAGTACATTAGGCTTCAGAAGAACCTTCTTTCCCGAAGGATCAGGTCCACCGGTGGCTGTGTATATATCCGAAATAAGATCATGAATTTCGTGAACATCGTACTTTTCACACTTTCTTACAGCTATCCTGTTGTTCATTTAATGGTTTCCTTTTGGACCGACAAATTTATAATTTTTGGCCTTAGGATACCCGTTAGTGATAATTATCGGGAAGTTTTATTAAGGCGGTTGGCTCAGTGATTTATTATGAACTCTTTAAGCAGGTTTTCTATTAAGTTGATAATCACTGATGAAGATCCTTCAAAATTATTTATTATGATACTGAATGCGTATGAATTACCAGACTTCCCTGTCAGGTAGCCTGCATAGCTCCTGACTCTTGTCATGGAGCCGCTTTTAGCCCTTAGTGCTGATTCAAAAACCGGGTCTGTGAAATGTGTCTTCAGGGTGCCTGTTTTACCTCCCTCGGGAAGGGAAGCATAAAATTCATTAAAATGCCGTCCCTGCTTTTTCATCCTGAAAAGCAGATCGGATAGCATTGCTGAGTTTATTGAGTTATGCGGTGACAGTCCGCTGCCATCTGCAATGAATGCCCCATGGGTTTCAATACCGAGGCTGTCGAGGAAATTGTTTATTATACTCAACCCGCTTTCAGTAGAACCTTCGCCTGTGAATTTAAGACCCAGCTCCCTCAACAGGTGTTCGGCATACAGATTTACACTCTTGTTATTGAGTACAATAATAAGGTCCGCAAGCCTTGGTGATTCAATTTTTGAAAACTCTTTAAAACCTGTCAGGGTGGTATCCCTTTCATTAATAAGTACATCGCGCTGCTGCAGCTTAATGCCTCTTGCACTTAGTTCAGAGGAGAGCATACCGGCAAGTATTTTAGCCGGATCTGGCATTGAAGCCTTTAAGATAAAATCATCCTGTCCTGTTGGTATTGTTCCTGTAATAAGGCCTTTATCAGCTCCTGGTGCCGAATATACATATCCCATATCATCCGCACCTGATGACCTGAGGGATGTTATGTAACTTATCCCTGGTTCTGCCGGTTCAGTGGCGGTTAATACCGGGACGGTGCCTTCGTTACCTGTCTTAAAATGGATTTTTACTGTATTATCCATGAATGAAAGGCCTGATGGCCCGGCTCCGTAATAATTGCCAATATCCTCCCAGAGCCATCCTCCATTTACTGCCTGTCCTTTATATCTTCCTGTGCAAACTATTATTCTTCCCTTTACTTTTCTTATCCCGGCCCCGTATATATCATCCGCAAACCGCTTTATAACGTTTCCATAATGGTCTTTAAAGTTTTCTGAACCAAGAGCCGGATCACCGCCTCCTGTAACAACGATATCCCCGGTCAGGACTCCTTTCTTTTTGTCAAGGATGCCTGCATAGCCAAGCCGTGTTGTGAAAGTATAATCCGGACCTAGCAATTCGACAGCTGCGGCAGTTGTAACCAGTTTAAGGACAGAAGCCTGTGTAAGGCTTCTTAATCCACCTGCCTCCGTTATCACTTTTCCTTCATCACAATCCCTTACTGCAAATGAAACTGAAGCGTATTTCATCACAGAATCAGCCAGCAGCTTTTCAAGAGCTGACTGTTGTGCAGTTACAGGAAGGACGATCAGTAAAAGAGCCAGCAATACAGGATAGGATTTCATCAGACCCGCTTTTTATTCTGTTCGAGGGTGGAAAGAAGTCCGCAGGCTGCCTGGATGTCTTCACCCCGGCTTGCGCGGATTGTGGTCTGTATACCTTTGTCGGTAAGCATGTTCCTGAATGCAATTATCTGGTTCTCATCAGGACTTTCCCATGGTGAATCAGGGAGTTTATGGAATCTTATCAGGTTAACCCTGCATTTGATACCGTTTAATATTCTTGCAAGTTCCTTAATGTGTCGGGGAGTATCATTTATTCCCTTGAAGAGAATATATTCAAAAGAGACCCTTCTCTGACCTTTGAATCCATGATTTCTTATGACTTTAAGAACGTCCATTACAGAGTTTGTTTTCTGAACCGGCATTAACGATCGTCTTTCTTCGTCAAATGGTGAATGGAGGCTTATGGCAAGATGAGCTTTGCTTCGTTCAAGAAAATCGCTGATACCAGTAACAAGTCCAACAGTACTGACTGTTATTCTTGTCGGGCTCCAGCCATAGCCCCAGTCTGATGTCAGTATGTCGAGGCTCTTAAGGACTTCAGACAGGTTATCGAGGGGCTCGCCCATGCCCATATAAACCATATTTGTCAGGCTCCTGAATTCAGGAAGGCTCCTGAACTGGTTCAGTATTTCATTTGATGAAAGATTACCCTGGAAACCCTGCCTTGCGGTCATACAGAATGTGCATCCCATTTTACATCCCGACTGGGAAGATACGCATATTGTTGCCCTGTCGCGGTCGGGTATGTATGCAGTTTCGATGAACTTGTCACCAAGTACCCTGAAAAGGTATTTTTTTGTACCATCACTGCTCTCCTTAACACCTGCCGGTTCGGCAAGACCAATATCATAATGCTCAGCAAGATCTTCCCTGGATTTTCTTGACAGGTTTGTCATTTCATTAATTGAAGAAACATGATGATGGTACAGCCATTCTGCCATTTGCCTGGCAGAAAAGGCCGGCATCCCGTGGCGCTTTGCAACAGCTGTTAATTCATCAAGTGTCTTACCGTAGAGTTTTTCCCTGTCCATTCCTGGTCTGCTCTGATTTGATGGTGCAATCGGTTACTGTCTTATTTTACAGATCTCAGATTTATAGTTATCAGATCCTGATATTTATGAGTCCGTCAAAAACAAAAGTTGCCGGTCCGGTCAGCCAGATTCCTGTTACTTTAGCATCCTCACGGGTGAATTCAACTGTCAGCCTGCCACCTTTTGTCAGTATTTTTACCGGAGTCTTGTCAATATGACCTGAAATAACTGATGCAATGGCAGATGCTGTGACACCTGTTCCGCATGAAAGAGTTTCATCCTCAACGCCTCTTTCATAGGTTCTTACGAAAATCTCCCCGGGCCTGTATTCAACAAAGTTTACATTTGTGCCGCCAGGCGCAAAAGTGGCTGAGTATCTGATCTTTCTGCCTTCTTCCTTTACATCTACGGCAGCTGCATTTTCTGTTTCAATTATGTAATGAGGTGACCCGGTGTTTATAAAATATTTGCCGTCGATCTGTTTAATTTCACTTACATCATTCATCTGCAGTCTCACAGAACCGTCAGATACTATTGCTTTATGAGTACCATCAATAGTCCGGAATACCTGTTCCTTTCCAGCTATATCATGACGTAAGGCGAATGCTGCTGCACATCTGCCGCCATTTCCGCACATTGTACTTTCATTTCCGTCAGAGTTAAAGTATTTCATCTCAAAATCGAAACCACTCTTTTCAGAGATAAGCATCAGGCCGTCTGCTCCAATGCCGAACCTCCTGTCACACAGGGCTCTTACTGTTTCGGTATCTGATGGATTAAAGATACCTTTCCTGTTGTCGATTATTATGAAATCATTACCGGTTCCCTGGTATTTGTTAAAAGCTATTGTCATCTTCGTTAAATAGTTGTTAAATCGGCAAATAAAGCTGTCTCTCGTTAAAAAAATGCATGATCTTTGAAGAACAAATTGCTCGGTGCAAAGTTATAAATATAAGTTTTCACCGATATAATAAAAAAGGACAGACAAAAAGTTGAACTTAAAAATGACAGTAATGAAAGCTAAAAATCTGTTAGGTGCATTGTTAATGGCAGTTGCAGGGGCGCTCGTTGCACTTTTTGCATATACGAGGATAGAATCAAAGAAGACAGGAATTGCACACAATGACAGTCTCAGGTCGGAAGTTGCAGAAGCGAGGCCTTTGCTGACTTCAATGCAGCAGGTACCTGCTGGTCAGGTTGATCTGACATTCGCTGCAGAACAAACAGTACATGCAGTAGTGCATGTGAGGACGAGCGCTACATATTCAAACAGGAATATTAGCCCTATTATGGAGTGGTTTTATGGAGATTCATACCGCGATACAAAGCGTGAGGTTAAAGGTTACGGATCAGGGGTTATAATAACTTCTGACGGGTATATAATTACTAACAATCATGTTATTGAGAATGCTGAAAAAATTACAGTAAAGCTTAATGATAACCGCGAGTTTGAAGCAAAGGTTATAGGCACTGATCCGAGCACCGATATCGCACTATTGAAAGTTAAAGGTGAAAATCTTCCATACATAAAGTATGGTGATTCTGATCAGCTCAGACTTGGCGAATGGGTACTTGCGGTTGGTAATCCATTTAATCTGACATCCACAGTTACTGCAGGTATAGTAAGTGCAAAGGGTAGGAACCTTGGTATATCTGATGATAATTACAAGATTGAGTCGTTTATACAGACCGATGCGGCAGTCAATGTTGGCAACAGTGGTGGTGCTCTTGTAAATACGAGCGGGCAGCTTGTAGGAGTTACATCAGCAATAATCACCCCTAACAATGGTTATGCCGGGAACTCATTCGCAATACCTGTGAATATTGTAAAAAAAGTTGTTGAGGATCTGAAGCAATACGGTGAGGTTCAGCGTGCTATAATTGGAGTTTCAATTGATGAAGTAACACCTGAGATCGCAGATAAATCGGGAATGAAGGAGATTAAGGGAGCGTATATTTCAGGTGTTGCTGAGAAAGGTGCTGCTGACGAAGCAGGGCTTAAGGTAAAGGATGTTATTACAAGGGTAAACAATGTCCCGGTCAATTCAGTTGCCGAGCTCCAGGAACAGGTTGGAAAGTTCCGTCCCGGTGATCAGACAAGTATTACATACATCCGCGATGGAAAGGAAAACACAGTTCCGATTACGATGAAGAATATAGACAACAGTACAGCAATTATTGCTGCTGGTGCCGGTTCAGGAGTTGTTTTCGGAACCCGTCTTGAACCAGTTTCTTCTGCCGACCGCAAGACCTTTAATATCGATTATGGACTGAAGGTTATGGAAGTGGGAGACGGACGGCTTAAAGATCTTGGTATCCGTAAAGGATATATAATTCTGACTATTAACGGAAAGAAGGTGAAAACAACCGCGGACGCCAGGCAGTTTACAGATGAAGAACAAACACTTACAGCCATAGAGGGTGTACAGTCGAACGGTACTTACTTCAGCTACCAGTTCAGAAGGTAATCAGTTGCACATATAAAATATTGACGGACAGGAGAATATCAAAAATAAGCTCCTGTCCGCAACATTCATTAATATATTTTGTTATTACATTGTAAAGAATTATCTTTGCGAAAAATTTTTCCAGGCATAAATGAGACAACTTAAAATAACCAAATCAATCACCAACAGGGAAAGTGCATCATTGGACAAGTACCTACAGGAGATTGGTAAGGAGGAGTTGATATCGGTAGAGGAGGAAGTTGAACTTGCGCAGAGGATCAAGAAGGGAGACAGGGCTGCTCTAGAAAAACTCACCAAGGCAAATCTTCGTTTTGTGGTTTCTGTTGCAAAACAGTACCAGAACCAGGGTTTGAGCCTGCCTGACCTCATTAATGAGGGCAATCTCGGATTGATAAAGGCTGCCGAGAAGTTTGACGAAACACGTGGTTTCAAATTCATCTCCTATGCTGTTTGGTGGATAAGGCAGTCTATTCTCCAGGCTCTCGCCGAGCAATCAAGGATTGTACGACTTCCGCTTAACCAGGTAGGTTCGCTCAATAAGATCAATAAGGCATTTTCAAAGTTTGAGCAGGAGTATGAAAGAACTCCATCACCCGAGGAACTTGCAGATGTTCTTGAGCTTCCTAAGGAGAAAGTAACGGATACCCTGAAAGTTTCTGGTCGTCATGTTTCAGTTGACGCGCCATTCATTGAAGGTGAAGATAACAGCCTCCTTGATGTTCTTCCTAATACAGATTCACCTGTTGCTGATAAGCTCTTGCTTGATGAGTCACTCTCAAAAGAGATCAGCAGGGCGCTTGCCACTCTCACGGAAAGGGAAAGAGATATTATCAGGTACTTTTTTGGTATTGCCTGCCAGGAGATGACACTTGAGGAAATCGGTGAGAAATTCGGCCTTACAAGGGAGAGGGTAAGACAGATTAAAGAAAAAGCCATAAGGAGACTCAGGCACACTTCGAGAAGCCGCCTCCTGAAAGGATACTTAGGTTAAAGATCATTAAAGCTATAAAATTGGATGAGCCCGGGGATCGGGCTCATCTCATTTATGGGTGCCCGCCGGTGGGATGGTGGCGGACAGGGGAAAAATTCTTGAAGAAACTATTTCAATATTATCTTCTGATCACTAAATTATATCATTCATTGTTTAGAAATTAACAATGACCAGACAAGCTAACAAAACGGATTGTAACATCAACAGACCATAGCTATCAGCCAACAGAACAGGCTGACCTTTTCCTCACCTAAATCTGCTAAGCTATTTTCCCCCAAGGCGTTTTACGAATGAATCCTTGTAATTATCACCGAGTGAAGCTTTATTGTTCTCAATAAGTGATATTTCCCCCTGTCTTGAAAAGGAGGTTACATGATTCATATTTATTATGAAAGAGTGATGCACGCGCATAAAATTATGCTCTGCAAGCAATTCTTCGTATTGCTTAAGATTCTTTGAGCTGATTGTCTTCCTGTTATCAGTAAGATGAAAATTCGTGCAATAGCCATCTGCCTTACACATAATTATCTCTGATATCTTTAATACTTCGTATCCCTTGAGATGAGGTATTACAAGGGTCGGGATATTCCCTGAAGGATTCTTGAGGTTATTCAGAAGTTCAGCGATGTTTTCACTTACAGGTGAGCTGTTTGCATTTCCATTATTTTTAACTTTTTCAACAGCCTCCATAAGTTCGTCAATTTTGACAGGTTTCAGAAGGTAGTCTGTCGCACTGTACCTGAATGCCTTTACAGCATGTTCTGAATATGCAGTTACGAAAATAATGCTGAAATCCACCTTGTCGAACATGTTCAGCAGATCAAAGCCTTTACCGTCACTGAGCTCTATATCCAGAAACACAAGATCAGGATTATGCTTCTTTATAGTTTTATATGCTCCCTTCACCGATCCCGACGTCGCAACGACATCAACCTCAGGGCAGAACTCTTTCAAATAGTTGCAGATAACCTCACGGGAAGGCTTCTCATCATCGACTACAACCGATCTGATCATCCGTATTCAGGAGTTAGTAAAACAAAACATTGACAACTAGGCTACTAAAATACTAAATTTTAGATTCAAATGTTGTACTTATGCTTTTAACCTGTATGGAATCTCAATTTTCACTCTCGTGCCAGCTTCAATCCTGTCATTATATAAGTCATCAATCGTGAGCCTGTACTCTGTCTTCCTGAGCTTGCCTATAATATGGAGTCTTTGTTGTACAATTTCAATCCCTTTTGAAGCATGCCTGTCATTCTCACCTTTTATTTCATGAGACCTTTTACGCCCGATACCGTCATCCTCAACCACACATAACAGTTTATTTTCATCATCCATTGAAAAGGCAATTCTTATAGTTCCTTTTCTTTTTTCAAGCGCCCTGACACCATGCCATATTGCATTTTCGACAAATGGTTGTATCAGACCGGGAAATACTTCTGTCTCCTCAAGATTCTTTATAACCCCTGTTTCAATCTCGTAATTGAACTTATCCCCGAATCTCAGGTGTTCTATCTCCAGATAATCCCTTATTGAGCCAAGTTCTCCAGTAAAACTCACATAATCGCTGTCCATGTTGGAGAGGATGGATCTTATAAGTCTTGAGAAATCAGCAATATACCTGTTGGCTGAGCGCCTGTCATTATTTGAAATGAAGTAATTGATAGAATTCAGGGAGTTGAAAATGAAATGGGGATTCATCTGGCCCCTCAGTGCCCTCAGCCTTAACTCGTCCTGCACCATTCTTACCTTTCCCCTGTAGTACATCATGTAGATTGAGAAAATGATATGACTGATTCCGAAGATCAGCAAAATCAGGAGTATTTTGAAAAGTGCTGTCTGCGTGAATTTTGGTTTCAGTATCAAATGAATTTCTCTCGTTGTCTTCCATTCCCCGTCACGTCCGGTTGCCTCAATTGTAAGGGTATAAGAGCCGGGATCAAGGTGTGAATAGTTTATGTTCCTGTTAAAGTTGTCAGTAACCAGCCAGTCCTTATTCTGATCAGAAAGCCTGTACCTGTAAATAGTCTTATCCGAATTTACAAAATCTGATACTGCGTAACTCAGATGAAAGTTATTCTCACCTTTTTCAAGTATGATTGTGTCTGTCATATTAAGTGACTTTGCAAGAACCTTTCTCTTGCCTGAAACAGTCATACCCGTCAGAATGATTTTATTCGTAAGCTTTGTTACGGGCGAATTGTCAATACTGTCAGGATCAAACCTGACAGCGCCACCCATGCCACCGAACCAGAATTTCCCTTCATCGTCAATGAAGGAGGCTCCGGAGTTAAATTCCTTGATATCCAGGCCCTCAGAGCTACCGAAGGTCTTTATGATGCCAGTTTCAGGGTTTAGCCTGGAGATGCCGTTATCTGTCGATGCCCAAATGTATCCGTTCCTGTCCCTGAGTATACTATAAACTGTATTATTTGACATCCCGTCGGATGTTGTGTAGGTATGGCTGAGGCCGGTAGCTGTATTATACCTGACCAGCCCTCCTCCAAGTATGGCAAGCCAGATATTATTGCTGTCACCCGGGCATACATCCTCTATATTGTTAAGGTGGTTGCTCGTCTGGTACCTGGAGACCTTGTTTTCTATAGGACTATACTTTAAAACAACTCCAAATGGTGTTCCGGACCACAGGGTACCATCAGTGGCAAGTCTGAACCTGAAATTGCCACCTGCCGGAATAGAATCATGAATGATATCCTGTTTACCAGTAGCCGGATCATACAGGATAATATTGGAGTTTCCAATATAAAGTTTTCCATCATCCCTTGCTTCAAGAGCCCTGAACAGGAATTTGCCCGGATCATATCGTTTGAATGTGCCGGTACTGTAATTGTAAAACAAGAGCAGATCGCGGTAATAACCCAGCCACAGCCCTTCACGGGTTCTTTTGATGCTTCTGATAGGACCGTAGTATCCTGGCATTGATGAGGCCTCAGTAAACTTCTTTGTTACTTTCCCGTCGGGGGTAAATACAGGTATATAGTTTCTTCCCCTTATGCCTAACCATACATTCCTGTCCCTGTCGGTTGTTATCGAGAATACAGCTGGCAAGTTGTCATCCGGTGTAAGGTCGGTATATTTTCTGAACCAGTTGGGTGTAAGTATAATCCTTGATAGTCCAAGTGGATTGCCATTGTACGAGGTACCTGAATACCAGATTATATCTTCTCCTGAAGCGCATAAGTTTTTCAGCATTCCGACATTATTCACCGGAATATCCAGGATGGTTCCGGTCCTTGGAATATACAGGTGCATTCCGCCATTCAGATCGCCCCAGCCCAATATATTGCCTTTCGATAACTCCCTTACCGGAATTTCACCATTGTATGCCCTGAAACATTTTCCTTCCTCATCGAGAAGGAAAAATCCAAGTCCGGATGAAAGCCATGTTCTCCCTTCAACATCAAACATCACCCTGTACCAGTATGAATGATCAAAGTTGACTATTACCTTTTCAGGCGGCAGCGGCGGGATAATTACAGGGTAAATACCTGTCACATCCATAAAGCCTGAAGTTTCATTTAATTTTAACCTGAAGCTTGTGGATCCCCCCAGCCACCAGATATCTCCGGCCTCATGTGTAACATTAAACATTGTCCCTGCAATCAGGGAACCGGTTTTACCGGGAAAACGCACTGAATACCTGTTGAATTTGGACTTTACAGGTTCGTAAATGAAAATAGTTGAATCACAGATTATCCAGATGCGCTCATTTTCGTCGGCGCTTATATTCTTAACAAGTCCCAGATACTCTCCATTCAGGGAGTCTATCCTCGTAAAGACTTCAGTCCTCCTGTTGAATCTCGCCATTGAACCGTTATCTGTCTGAACCCATAGATCATTGTTATAATCCATTTCAACCTTTGAGACAGAAAAGAAAGGAAGTGAAAGAGAATCGCCGGGGATATGGTGATAGTTTCTGAACTCATACCCGTCAAACCTGGTAAGCCCGTCCCAGGTGCTTATCCACAGGTAACCGGATTTATCGGTTATCATGTTTCTGACATTATTATGCGGAAGACCGTCAGTTGTAGTGTAATTCCTTAGCGAATAACTCTGGGCTGAAACTGAACCGGAGAGTGATACAAGTGCAAAGATCAATGCAACAGACCTGTATATTATATCTTTCAGATTCCGGATCATCGGCTAAAAAGGACAGAGAAAAGAGCTATTTTTGAATTCTTAAATAAAGGAACAAAAAAAATATTTATTCCCTATGGATTTCAAGCTGGTTTCTGATTTTCAGCCAACTGGCGATCAGCCGGAAGCAATTCGTCAGCTTGTCGAAGGCCTGAACAGCGGAGTGCCGTACCAGACACTGCTTGGTGTTACAGGTTCAGGCAAGACCTTTACAGTAGCCAGCGTGATCGAGAAGGTACAGAGACCTGTCCTGGTCCTCAGTCATAATAAGACTCTTGCCGCACAGCTTTATGGTGAGTTCAAGCAGTTCTTCCCTGAAAATGCAGTTGAATACTTTGTATCATACTATGATTATTACCAGCCAGAAGCCTACCTTCCGGTCACAGATACTTATATCGAAAAGGATCTGTCAATAAATGAAGAAATTGAGAAACTAAGGCTTAGTGCAACATCATCATTACTGTCAGGCAGGAATGATGTGATTGTTGTCTCATCTGTATCCTGTCTATATGGTATCGGTAATCCTGAGGATTTCCATTCAAACACTGTTCACATAAGAAGAGGTCAGGTGATAGGGAGAAACCTGTTCCTTCGCAAGCTTGTGGACAGTCTTTATTCGAGGAATGAGGTTGAATTCAGGCATGGCACCTTCAGGGTAAGGGGAGACACTGTTGACATCTATCCTGCTTATGCAGATATTGCAGTGAGGGTTGTCTTCTTCGGTGATGAAATTGAGGAAATATCCACATTCGACCCGGTTGGTGGCCAGAGGATTGAGGATATGAATGAATATATTGTTTACCCGGCAAATATTTTTGTGACTACCAGGGAAAGGATAAACATGGCAATTTCCCAGATACAGGATGATCTTGTAAGACAAATCACACATTTCAATGATATCGGGAAAAAAGAAGAAGCTAAAAGAATTGAACAACGTGTGCAGTACGACCTTGAGATGATAAAAGAACTCGGTTATTGCAGCGGTATTGAAAATTATTCAAGATACTTTGATGGCAGGCAGTCAGGAACAAGGCCCTTTTGCCTGCTCGATTACTTCCCGGATAATTTCATCACTGTCATAGACGAAAGTCATGTTAGCATGCCACAGATAAGGGCAATGTTCGGCGGTGACCATTCCAGGAAACAAACCCTTGTCGAATATGGATTCAGGCTTCCGGCTGCACTTGACAACCGCCCTTTAAAGCTTGAAGAATTTGAGAGTCTCACCGGGCAGGTAATATTTGTTAGTGCAACCCCGGCTGATTATGAACTTGAAAAAAGCGAGGGAATTTTTGTCGACCAGGTTATCAGGCCAACCGGGCTGCTCGATCCACCGGTTGAAGTGCGACCAAGCCTTAACCAGGTAGACGACCTGATGGGAGAAATCCGCAAGAGAACGGCTGCCGGGGAAAGAACCCTCGTGACGACACTCACTAAAAGGATGGCCGAAGAGCTGACATCCTACCTTACGAGGTTTAACATCCGTTGCAGGTATATTCATTCTGATATTGATACACTCGAAAGGGTGGAGATAATGGAAGGATTAAGGGAAGGGACCTTTGATGTCTTGATTGGTGTGAACCTGCTAAGGGAAGGTCTTGATCTTCCCGAGGTATCGCTGGTGGCTATTCTTGATTCAGACAAGGAAGGATTCCTGAGATCTGCGCGATCGCTTACCCAGACAGCAGGAAGGGCTGCAAGGAATCTTAACGGGCTTGTAATTATGTACGCTGATACAATCACAAGGAGTATGCAGCAGACTATTGATGAGACAAACAGGAGGAGGGAAAAACAGCTTAAGTATAATATTGAAATGGGTATTACTCCGACCCAGATAGTTAAGAAAAGTGGTTCCATATTGAGAGTCCTGAACAAACAGGGGGTTAAGATGAAAGCTTATGTGGAACCTGAGAAACCTGATATTGCTGCAGATCCTGTTATTAAATACATGAACAGGGAAGCCCTTGAGAAAGCTGCCGAAAAGACACGGAAAGCCATGGAAAAAGCAGCTTCGGAACTTGATTTTATTGAGGCTGCAAGGTATCGTGATGAACTAGCCGAGCTACACAAGATGATAAGGTCGAAAGCCGACCAGTAACATAGCATCATCTGAGAAGAGACTCCACGTATTCTGCTATGGCGAGGGAGGAGGTAAGTCCGGGCGACTCCATTCCTATTAAATTTATAAACCCGGGTAATCCCCTGTCGCTTTCTTCTTTAATATAGAAGTCTTTTTCTTCTCCTCCCGGCACCTGTATTTTCGGTCTGATCCCAGCCATCTCCGGCAGGATGTCTGTTTCGCTTATAAACGGAAGGAACTTTCTTGCAGATTTGTAAAATGCGGCCTGCTTGGAACTGTCAACTGAATAATCGTAGCTGTTGGAATCAAGCCAGGTGACATCCGGACCAAGTTTTACTCCTCCGGCAAGGTCAATTGTAACGTGTATACCAATACCTTCCATGTTATGGTGAGGAACAGGGTACACAAGCCTTCCTATCATCTTGTTTTTTGGCGGTCTGAGCCTGAAGTATTCGCCTTTACAGAATCTGATTCTCAGGTTTTCATCTTTTATGCCAGCCATCCGGGCAATGATGTCTGATGTCAGACCCGCTGAATTTATAAAAACCTTTGTTGTGAAGGAAAAAGGTTTTCCATCGGCATCGGAGAGCAGTATTTCATAGCCTCCTTTAATTTTGGTGATCCCTTTCACCTCGCTTCCATATACGATATTGCCCCCATTATTTATGAAATTGGTCTCAAGTTGTTTCATAAGAGAATGGGAATCCACTATGCCTGTTGACGGTGACCAGATTGCTTTCAGGGCGGATACGTGAGGTTCCAGTGATGCTATTTCATCATGCCCGATTATCTTAAGATCGTTGACACCGTTTTTTGCAGCTCTCTGTTTTATGTTGTCAAGTGTCTGTACTTCTTCGTCAGAAGTTGCCACAATTATTTTCCCGCAACGTTTATAAGGGACAGAGTAATCCTCGCAGAATTTGTACAGCAATTTATTACCACTCACACAGAGTCTGGATTTCAGGCTGCCGGTACTATAATATATTCCTGCATGTATAACTTCGCTGTTCCTGCTGCTTGTCTCCTGGCCGAAAGAAAGATTTTTTTCAATTATGTACACCTCATTCTCTGACCTTGAGAGCCTTTCGGCAATTGCAAGGCCAATCACCCCTGCTCCTGTAATAACAATTTCTGCATCCATTATTTTAATTAAAGCCCGTTGAACAGCCAGCCAGGGCATTTGAAGTAAAGGTAAAGGAAAATATGAATTGCAATGCCAGGGATGTCCTGTGCAATCACCGTGAAGCGGGAACCAGGTAATTCAGTAATTAATGAAGCAGGATGCCTGAAAGTTATTCTTTATTGCATTTGCACCTGTAAATGAAAATGAAAAGGGCAATTGCTGCAAGGAAGAATGAGTTTGCCGCATGAAAGAAGCTGATAATATGTGAAGTACCAAAGAGGTGTGTTCCGGTAAAGGCACTTATTGCTGCAAAAAGAATAAGGAGACATCCGGTTCCGAGTGAGATCCAGGCTATCCAGGGTAAGGTTTTCATTTGCAAGGAGTTTTGGTTGTTCATCAAAGATACCAATTAAAACAGGCAAAGTCAATATGTTATAAGATTTGCAAAAACCGGGTTATCTCATTCGTTGTTACATGTTATCTTTACATTGTCAGTGATGAAAATTCTTCAGCCATGAAAAAGATTTCACTTCTCCTAGCAATTATCGTCCTCGACAGTTTGATGCTTTATTCGCAGGCTGAACCGGACACACTTGCCCAGTATCTCTTCCCGGCTTTCCATAAGAATACTGTGCTATTGAAAAATGGGACCAGTTACTCTCTGCTTCTTAATTACAATAAGGTGACTGAGAAGATGGTTTTTATGCAGAAAGGGAGTTATTTCGACCTGGCAAATCTCAGTACAGTCGATACGGTCTTTCTGAACGGAAGGAAGTTCATTCCAAATGAATCTTACTTTCTTGAACTTCTTGTTTCAGGAAGCTCAGCATTCTTTATAAGGAACAAAGGAGAGTTGATTGCACCCCCAAGGCCTGCAGGATATGGCACTACCACGCAGCTTACATCTTCCAACCTGCTTTCCGGGATTTCAACACCACAGGGTTATTATAACTTCCGTCTGCCCGAGGGTTACACAGTAAAACCCGCTAGTTCTTACTGGGTAAAAAAAGATGGTACCCTAAGCAGGTTTGGTAACGAGAGCCAGTTGCTTAAGATATTTCCCGGCCGGGAAAGTGAGATAAAAAACTTCATTAAGACAAACAGGCTCAGGTTTATCAGGCAGCAGGATGTTGTAAGAATTGCAGAATTCTGCAGCAGGCTCTGAAAGATCAGCACATGATTAATTAACCACAATGGTTCCTGTCATACCGCCATGGAAATTGCAGTGATACACGTATGATCCTATTGAGGTGAATTTGAAGCTGTAAGTTGCGTTGTTACCCATTGTCCCGCTATCGAATGCACCTGTGTTGCTGGTTACTGTGTGATTCATTGCATCCTTGTTCGTCCATGTCACCGTTGTACCTGAGGTTACCGATAATGTAGATGGTGAAAAAGCACTGTCCTGGATCAGGACCTGGTCACCATTGCTTCCCCCCGGGTTATTATTATTGCCGGTCGGGTCGTTACTCTTTGTGCATCCGGTGAATACAAGAAATATTATTAATGAAAGTGAGAGGAGGGTTGTTCGGGCTGAAGTGAAAGGTAGACTATTCATATGATTTTTATATAATAAACAACTGGTGCCCGGTTAGGTTCAACTTTTAAGAAACCACTAATAGGTTAATAAAAGTTAAATATCAGTATCAGGTTTAATCGGACGAATTAAGGAATTGAAAGGATTAAGATTTAAATTATCTTTAGCAATCCAACATAATCTTAACCGTATAATCATGAAAAGAAAACTGTTAATTACCGTTATGCTGCTTACAGGAATATATGCAGCTGTTAATGCACAGGAACCACGCTTTAAAATATCCCTGGCCGAATGGTCGTTGCACCAGGCACTTATGAAAAAGGAGCTGACAAACCTGGATTTTCCGAGGATCACAAAGACGAAATATAATCTTGATGGTGTTGAGTATGTTTCAACATTCTTTGCAGGTAAGGGCGGTGACTCTACTTACCTTGCCCAGCTTAAGGACTCATGCACCAGGTATGGTATCACAAGTGTTCTTATAATGGTTGATGGTGAGGGTAACCTTGCAGATACATCAGCCCAGAGAAGGCTTAAGGCTGTTGAGAATCATTACAAATGGGTAAAAGCTGCGAAATTCCTTGGTTGCCATTCTATAAGGGTCAATGCTGCAGGAAGAGGAACCAAAGAGCAGATGATGGCAGCAGCAATAGACGGTCTGTCAAGGCTTTCTGATTATGCTGCAAAATACGATATAAACGTTATTGTTGAGAATCACGGCGGGTATTCCTCAATAGGAACATGGCTTACTGCAGTAATAAAAGGTGTCAACAGGAGAAACTGCGGTGTTTTGCCCGATCTTGGAAACTTCTATGAATATGACCGTTACCAGGGCGTGACCGATATGATGCCATATGCGAAAGGTGTAAGCGGAAAGACTCACGATTTCGATGCTAATGGCAATGAAACCCAGATCGATTATAAAAAGATGTTCCAGATTATTTCAGCCTCATGCTACAGGGGATATGTTGATGTAGAATATGAAGGGTTGAAACTGAATGAGGATGAAGGCATCAAGGCTTCAATTGCACTTGTTAAAAAGGTAATTGAACCATACAACAAATAATAAATGAATGTATAAAGGGGCTGTCTCATAAGAAGTGCAATAAGAATTCTATCCTTTGTGATACTTAGTGCCGAACTTTGTGATCCTTTGTGGTTAAAGGTTTTAATTTTACCACAAAGACCTCAAAGCCAATCACGAAGGGACACAAAGGACTTGTGAGACAGCCTTTTATTTAATATCTATTTCAGAAAAATTTCTATTGATGGGGGAGATACAGGTGTTGTTCTATAAGCTGATGATCTGGTTCATTATTATCATTGGCGGGCTCACGGTTGTGATCCGTTTTCTCAGGGGAATCGGCAGAAAATAAATACATTTGACTTGCGCTGGTTTTGTTCCTAACTTAGTACTTTGTTAGCTAAGTTTTCTATTCCTGGCCGGGGTTATCTTTTCTTCTTGTATATCTGTCATTCTAATTGTAACTAAATACCGTAGCATATGAATCATTCTAAATACATAGCAGCATTATTGCTGTTGTTTTTTGAAGGGTGCAGTCATTACTACTATGTCCCAAATTCTGAAAACGTACCATTACTAAAGGAAAAAAAGGAGGCAAAGTTAAGCGGAGGCTACGGATTCGGTGATTATTCGAACAACGTGGAGATCCAGTTGGCTTACGCAGCGGGTAAGCATTTCGGGCTGACTTCTTCCTTCCAGAGAGCCTGGGGAGGAGATTATCCTCAGGGATCATACGGAAGAGGAATTTATTTTGAAGCCGGACCGGGATATTATACTACATTTAGCGGATACGGTGTCTTCGAAGCTTATAGTGGAATAGGTCATGGCTCTGAGCATCATGGTTATATAAATGTTATGACTGCAGAGAGCTACGGTACATCTTATATTGAACTGACACGGTTCTATATGCAACCGGCAATAGGGATAAGATATGAATTTGTCGAGGTAGCATTTTCTACAAGGTTAAGTGTGGTAAATTTTAATAAAATTGCGAACAATGTCAATCCAACCACAGGATACTATACAGATGTAAGTAGCCTGTCGACAGGGGCTTTCACATGGATTGAGCCTGCCGCAACAGCACGACTGAGCCTTAACAATGTCGGAATACAATTCCAGGCCCTTTATTCACAGAATCTTAACAGTCCTGAAATCTATTTCGGTGAACGATGGCATTTTAACATTGGAGCTTTTCTGAAGTTCGGACCAGGGAAAGGGACAAAAACAAAATAGTTCAAAACATAATTTTGGACTATTTTCTTATCCAAAGAGTCTGCTGTTTCAATTTTTTGGAGAATCAGAATAGTTGACTATTTTTGCAACTGCTTATTCTGAACGCTTAAACAGGTAAGCAATATCGGGGTGTGGCGCAGTTGGCTAGCGCACTTGCATGGGGTGCAAGGGGTCGTCTGTTCGAGTCAGATCACCCCGACAAAATTAAAGTCTCTCGTTTTCCGGGGGACTTTTTTTTCAATGAATATTTATTCTGCCGACGGTTAATGATCTTGCATAATTATCACTTAAAACATTATTTTAGTATACAAATGCCGGATTAACGAAAGACCCAGATCAGAAGGAAACGGAAAACAAAATTTAATACCTTTAAGCACCTGGCTGTCGAAAATGCTTTATGTAACTGATGAAACACCCTCTTTCCCTCATAATTCTTATAACTTTTATCCCATTATCAACAGTCGCACAGAAAATCACTTCTTATGATTCTCTCCTTGTCAGGCTTAATGCCGCAGGCTCAGATAGTCAGAAGGTTAAATTGCTTATATCCATTGGGAACGAAACCAGGGATTTCAAACCAGCGGAGTCAGCCAGGTGCTACTACAATGCACTCAGGCTTGCATCTGTATCAAATAACCAGGTTCTGAAAGCTGATTGCTTCCAGAGACTTGGACAACTTTTCACCAGGTATATCGCAAACTATGATTCAGCAGGCATTTGTTACCAGGAATGCCTTAAAATAAGGCTAAAGGATCCAGGCGAGAAACAACAGCTGTATGCAGGACTTCTCACTGATATGGCTGAGCTATATCTTAAAACAGGCAAATACCAGGAGTCAGAAAAACTTCTGCTTAAAGCAAAGGAAATTTACAGCCAGACAGTCGGTGAAAAAAATCCCGATTATGCCGGATGCATATTAATGCTGGCTTACCTGTATGTCAAAAATGGAAATTTTTCCGGGTCACTGCCTTTAAGCATCGAAGCGAGCATAATTTATAAAGAAACGCTTGGTGAAAACAGCCGTGATTATGCGCGGGCACTTCATAACCTTGCACTTGTTTATCATAAGCTTGACAGGTATGAAGAATCTGAAAAACTATATCTTATAACCCTGCCCCTGCGCAGGCAGTTACTGGGTCCGGAAAATCCTGAATATGCCCAGACCCTAAACAATTTTGCAGCCCTGTATATCAAAATGGGTAAATATGAAGAAGCGCTGCCTTTATGCATCGAGTCAAAAAACATAAGGAAAAAATTACTTGGGGAACTTCATCCTGAATATGCTGAAGCTCTTCTTAATCTTGGTCTTGCATATCAGAGACTTGGAAACTATGGCGAAGCCGAACTCATATACCAGGATGTACGTAGAATAAGGAAGGAGGTGCTGGGTGAGAAACATCCCAACTATTTTACAATCCTGAGCCTTCTTGCCACTTTCTACAGGCAGATGGGGAATTATGCTGCTGCAGAGCCACTCTATATCGAATCAGTAAACCTCAGGCGCATTTACCTAGGTGAAAATCATCCCGATTATGCAATAGCTCTGAATAACTATGCGATGTTCTGCAAATCGACCGGCAAATATGGAAAAGCTGATTCACTCTTCAGGGTTTCAATCGATATACGAAGGAAGATCTTTGGTGAGAAAAGCCCATCCTACGCACTGGTCCTTAGCAATCTTGCAGATCTTGACAGGCTGACCGGGAATTATTCCGAAGCCGAAAAGTTGATACTTAAAAGCCTGTCAATAAAGAGTGAAACACAGGGTACTATGAATCCTGGTTATTCAATTTCACTAAACCTGCTCGGGGAGTTATACTATTTAAACGGGAAATATCCTGACGCTGAGAGGATATTTATTCAAAATCTTGAACTGAGGAAAAAATTACTTGGTGAGCAGCATACCCTGTACGCTGAATCATTGCTGAAACTTGCAAAATTGTATTTTAAAACAGGCAACATGTCCCTGTCTGAAAAATATTATCTGGAAGGACTGGGAAGCATCAGCCGTATCATAAACAAAAACTTTGCCTTCCTTTCAGAAAAGGAAAAGGAACTATACCTCAGAACTAAGTCTTCTTCATTCGATGAGTTTTATTCTTTTGCACTTACCAGAAAGGATGAAAACAAAGAGATTACCGGGACAGTGTATGACTATGTAATAAGGAACAAGGGTTTGTTGCTTAAGTCTGCTTCCGCTATGAAAAGAGCCGTACTGCAGAGCAGGGATACAAGCCTTATTACTGATTATAACAGGTGGATCGCCATCCGAAAACAACTTTCAGAATCGGATTCCACTGACAGTGGAGGACATTTAAACAGGAATTCTGACCTCGAGCTCCGGGCGAATGACCTTGAGAAGAAACTTGTAAGAAACTCGCAGGTTTTCAGTGATTTTGACAGACTGCAAAAACTTTCATGGACTGATGTAAGGAAAAACCTGGGGAGAGGAGATGCAGCAGTTGAGTTTTTACGCTTCCAGCCCGGAAACCGTAAGGATAGTACTCTGTATTGCGCACTTGTGATCGTTCCAAAGTCGAAGTACCCGGTTATGGTGCGATTATGCAGTGAAAATGAAATCGTCGGGATCCTTGAAGCGAACACTCAGAATGATATTTCAGGAATCAGGAATGTCTATGGAACAAACCATAGCGCCGACAACAGGCTTTACATTAAAATATGGAAGCCCCTCGAGAAATACCTTAAAGGCGCTTCGACTGTCTATTATTCGCCTGACGGACTTTTGCATGAAATTTCTTTTCCGGCTGTTCATGTGGATAAGGATATCTTTCTTTCCGACAAATACCGGCTTAACAGGCTGAGCAGCACAGGAAAACTTGTTGAAAAGGATGAGAAGACCGATGATGGAAAAATAAGCGCCGGATTATTCGGCGGTATCGATTATGGAGTTGATTCAACTTCAGAACCGGTCTGGAAACAACTTCCGGGAACAAGAAATGAGACTGATAAAATTGATGGATTATTCAGAAACAGCAAGATAAATGCTGATTACTACTCGGGTAAAAATGCAACAGAAGGAGCCCTGAAATTGCTTTGCAGCTCTTCTTCACCTGCTATTCTGCATGTTGCGACACATGGTTTCTTTTTTCCGGATCCTGAAATAAGGGGGGATGTATTACAAAAGGAGGTAAGCAAGGATACTCTTGTATTCAGGGGAAGGACCGGTAGTCCTGGACTTTGGCAGTTCGTTATGAATCCAAACCCACTGATGCGATCAGGTCTTGTTTTCGCAGGCGCAAATGATTCATGGAATAAAAGCCGTTTATCCTCCGGTGAAGACGGGGTTCTTACTGCCCAGGAAGTGGCGCAGCTCGATCTCCGTAATACCCGGCTTGTTGTTATGTCAGCCTGCGAGACAGGACTTGGAGATATAAGGGGCAGCGAAGGTGTTTACGGACTGCAGCGGGCATTCAAAATGGCAGGGGTTAAGTATTTGATAATGAGCTTGTGGCAGGTTCCTGATAATGAGACTTCAGAATTCATGATAATGTTTTACCAGAGATTGCTTGAGAAGAAGGATATCATGACTTCCTTCACCGAAAGCCAGAAAATTATGAGGAAAAAGTATGATCCGTATTTTTGGGGGGCTTTTGTACTTATTGAATAGGCTTTTTGTAATATTTTAAATGATCTTTCTTAATTTGGCCTCTGATCTAAGTCCTGGAATTTGATATATTGAAAATATTGATGACAGAACAATTGATTTGACTCGGATGTTAGTCAATATGTAGTGGTATAGATCGTAAATTTCTCATTAATTGCTTATGAAAAAGAATTTACTGTTACTTGTTTTTGGAATTGTTGGATTGATTAATGTTTCAGGACAGGAACCCGGGTTGAACAATGGAGAGATCAATGGTGTAAAAATCAAAAGGGTAAGAAACTTTACCGGGGAATCATTACGTGGTTATATTGATGGCGGGGCAAACCTGTATCTCGAGTATGGCTTTTCAGGCCTGCGGGTAACTGACTTTTCCAAGGGTAAGAGCAGGTATAAAGCTGAAGTCTGGAAAATGAACGACCCTGAATCAGCATTCGGAATCTTCTCTGTAATGAGATTCAGATGCACTTCAAAACCTGATTTTCTCAAACTAAGCTGCCAGAATAAATACCAGGTTCACTATTGCAAGGGGAGCTATTATGTAAACGTAATTAATACCGGTGGGACAGCTGCAGACAGCACAATGTCAGTTGATGTTGCTAAACTGATAGCTGAGAAAATACAAGCGGAGAATATAGATCTGAATAAATACATTACAGTTCTTGACCCTGAAAAGATTCTTGAAAGTTCGGTACTCGTAAAGGGGAGGCTGGGAGTTAACAGAGGAGCCTCCGATCTTGAATCCTTCTTCCGGGATGCAGAAGATTTTGGAGCACTGCTCATACAGAAAAGTGGAGTCACAATTGCCGGCATAAGGTTCAACGATACATCAGGCCTTGATAAATTTGTACAGCTAAAAACTGGAAAGCCATTCCCTGAGGATGGATCTTCTGTTACTGAGAATGGCCGTACCTGGTCGCGTAAGGATGAAACTCACCTTGTAGTTATTATACCGGATCTGAAAACAGGCAGTGAACAGGGAAATGAGTGAAAATCTTATCATGGAGACAATCATTAAAACTATCTTTGAAAGAAAATATTAAAACTAATAATATGGAATTTTTCAAACCAATGGATATCAGCAAGGAGAAAGAGAAGGCGGATCTTACAAATGTAGAGAAGGTAAAATGCCTGATAATTGGTTCAGGACCTGCCGGTTATACAGCCGCCATATATGCCGCACGGGCAAATCTTAAACCTGTTTTATATACGGGACTGCAGATGGGAGGGCAGCTTACAACAACAACTGAAGTGGAAAACTTCCCTGGTTACCCTGAAGGAGTCACAGGTCCGGAGATGATGGAACAACTGAAAAAACAGGCAGAGAGGTTCGGAACAGATATACGGTTTGGAATTGCTACGGATGCAGATTTTTCAGGGAAACCACACAAAATAACAATTGATGGTGAGAAGCAGTTACTGGCTGATGCAGTTATAATAGCAACCGGGGCAACAGCAAAATACCTTGGTCTTGAGGGTGAGAAAAAATATGCAGGCATGGGCGTTTCAGCATGCGCAACCTGCGACGGATTCTTCTATCGAGGCAAGGATGTGGCAGTTGTTGGTGGCGGTGATACTGCTGCTGAAGAGGCTACCTATCTGGCCGGACTATGCAGGAAAGTCTACCTGATCGTTAGAAGGAATGAACTGAGGGCTTCCAAGGCAATGCAGGATAGGGTTAAAAATACCCCGAATATTGAAGTTCTTTGGGAACACCAGACAGTTGACCTCTTCGGTGAGAATGGTGTTGAAGGGGCAATTCTTGTTAAGAAAAAGGGTACACCCAATGAAGAATTAGTTAAAATCAGCATAGATGGTTTTTTCCTTGCAATCGGTCATAGCCCGAATTCGGATATCTTTAAGAAATATCTTGAAACAGACGAGGTTGGCTATATAAAAACTGTTCCCGGCTCTTCAAAGACAAATGTACCAGGTGTTTTTGCTGCAGGGGACGTCCAGGATCCTGTTTACAGGCAGGCTGTTACAGCAGCCGGATCAGGATGCATGGCAGCGATTGATGCGGAGCGTTACCTGTCAGAAAATCACTGATGATAAGGGGAAAAGCATAGCCCATGATTGACCTCCCTTATCGCCATTTGGCGGATCCGGAGGATAAAACATTATTTGGCGAATTTCAATATCTCAACCACAATACCTTACTATATGAAGACATTCAAAAAGACATTCAGGATAAATGCAGAGCCGTCAGATGTGTATGCTGCCCTGACCAATCCATATACTATAGGACTATGGTCGGGATACCCGGCTGTTATGTCGGAAGAGCCTGGTTCAGAATTCTCACTGTGGGAAGGAGATATTACCGGTAAGAACCTTGAATTTGTAAAGGACAGGAAAATTGTCCAGGAATGGTATTTCGGTGAGCAGAAGGAAAAGAGCATTGTGACAATTACTATTAACCCCGACAGGGATAACTCGGCAGTAACCGTTGAACACACCAATATACCGGATGAAGAGTACGAAGGTTTCGCAGAAGGCTGGAAAGATTTCTACTTTGATGCTATAAATAATTTCTTCAATCCGAACTTCTAGAATTTTATCAGTTTCCCAGGCTTGGAGAAGCAAGTTCGGTAAGCCCGGTCATCATACTGTATATGTCCTCGGTGCAGGCCTGGATAAGGCTCGAAATTCCTTTGTATGAAACAGTTGATGCTTTTTCCTGGACGGTTTTGGTCCAGTCGGGAATCCATGAAAATATGTGCTGGTTAAGGAATCTCCTGATCTCTCCCCTCATTTCAATAATGCACGCATTATCATCAAGTTCGAGATAGTCTTCTATAAGTTTGGTGAGAAATAGCAATTCATTACCAATGTGGTCGGCAGGTGTTTTGGGACTGAATTTCGATTTAAATCCATAAGCCCTGTAAAAATCAGTAACATCAGATCCTTTCCTGTAGCTGGCGAGGGTGCTTTTTTTACAAAATGATGATTCAACCGGAACAGCAGGGGAGTCCTCACTGACGAAAAGTTGCTGAAAATCTTTTGTCATATTCTCCAGGTTGCTGGATGCATCTTCCACAGACTCACGAAGCTGTGATGCAGCCCTGATAAACATCATGTTATTGCTTGAAACAGGCAGTTTCTTAAGGATGCCCTGTTTCCAGAAGTCATGAATGCACTCGATTGCCGGGTCATACATAACCATTGTCCCGGCAAAGTACAGAAGCATGTTGTATGCCTTCAGGATATTTTTCTCATCATTTAGCCCTGTCACTTCTGTGTGCTTTGTTTATCGATTAACATCTGATCGTAATACAGAATATGTAGCGATCATTATCATAATAACGACGAAGAGTCATATTTGTTCGATTATTTTTTCCAAACTGATATTGCTGAAGGCTGTGGAATAAGCGCCGGTAATAAAAAAACACCCCCGGTTTTCCGGGGGTGTTTTCATATAACATTTAGTCACCTTCAGATATTTGCCTGTGACTATTTCGAAAAGTCAGCCATCTCATGGGGATAAAGATCATTATCCACCTTATGTTTAAGTTCAGCGAAAGCTTTTACAGTATAGGCAACGTCCTCGAGAGAATGAGCAGCTGTAGGTATGAGTCTCAGCATAACAACATCACGTGGTACAACCGGATAGATCACAACCGAACAGAAGATCCCGTAATTCTCCCTGAGGTCGTAAATAAGCTGGGTAACCTGCTCGAGCGGACATTTCATGAATACCGGGGTAACCGGAGATTCAGTTTTTCCAAGGTCGAGACCAGCGTCTTTCAGGCCTTTCTGAAGTGCCTTAACAACTGTCCATAGCTTCTCCTTATACTCCGGGTGTGCTTTTATAAGTTCCAGCCTTTTTATTGCGCCCAGGGTCATTGCCATAGGCAGTGATTTTGCATAAATCTGTGAACGAAGGTTGAACCTGAGATAGGTAACAACCTCTTTTGTACTTGCAACGAAAGCACCAATGCCTGCCATTGATTTTGCGAAAGTTGCGAAGTAAACATCGATCTGGTCCTGTACACCAAAATGCTCACCTGTTCCTGCGCCTGTCTTACCCATTGTGCCGAAGCCATGAGCGTCGTCAACGAGGAAACGGAAATTGTATTTTTTCTTGAGAGCTGCAATCTTGTCAAGTTTCCCGAGGTCGCCTGCCATTCCGAAAACACCTTCGGTAATCACAAGTATTCCTCCACCTGTTTCTTCAACAAGTTTTGTTGCCCTCTGCAACTGTTTTTCACAGCTGTCAATGTCATTATGGGGGAAGACGAATCTCTTTCCGAAATGCAGCCTGAGACCGTCCATTATGCATGCATGTGATTCAGAATCATATACTATTACATCGTGCCTGTCGACAAGCGAGTCAATAATTGAAACCATACCCTGGTATCCGAAGTTGAGCAGGTAAGCCGATTCCTTATGAACGAATTCAGCAGCCATTTTTTCAAACTTCTCGTGTGTGGTTGTCTGTCCCGACATCATCCTTGCGCCCATCGGGTAAGCAAGGCCGTACTGTGCGGCAGCTTCCGCATCAGCTTTCCTGACTTCAGGATCGTTAGCGAGTCCAAGATAATTGTTAAGGCTCCATGTCAGCACCTCTTTACCCCTGAATTTCATCCTGGGTGCTATTTCACCTTCAAGTTTTGGAAACATGAAATAACCATCTGCAAAACCAGAGTACTGCCCAAGAGCACCTTTTGTCGAACTAATTTTGTCGAAAATATCCATAATGATTTGTTGTTATTTTTTTGATTGCGACAAAAGTAAGGATATTCATTTATTCCATGATAAGATTTTATACCTAATTATTGCAATCTCTTAGTCTGGTCGCCATAATATATGTATTTAATTGCCGTTTTTATACTGGTTTTGAAAAATATTAAGTACTTTTGCGCAACATTTCCGGAAATGAAGATCCGTATAATAATTTACCTGGTTTCAGCACTATTACTGGTGTCGTGTTCTCAGTACAGCAAACTGTTGAAGAGCACAGACTATGAACTAAAGAAGACTAAGGTCAAGGAATATTTTGAAAACGGAGATTTCTCCAAAGTAACACAGCTGCTTGAACAGATACTTCCAAGGTACAGGGCTACAGAGGAAGCCGAGGAACTTACCTGGATGAGTGCCCAGAGTTATTATGGTCAGAAAGATTACCTGATGGCGGGCGCCGAATTCAGGAATTATGCCAACATATATCCCTACGGCAAGCACGATGAAGAGTCTAATTTCCTTGCTGCGATGTGCGACTACTACATGTCACCCAGGGCCGAACTCGACCAGCAGAACTCAAGGAATGCGATTGACGGATTTAGTGTATTCATAAGCAAATATCCTTCAAGCCAGAGGACGGAGGATGCAAAGAAATATATAAAGGAACTTAAGGACAGGCTTTCTGAAAAGTCGTACCTGAGTGCAAGACTTTATTATGATATGAACCAGTATAAGGCAGCTGTTACTGCCCTTGCAAACAGTCTTAAGGAGTACCCTGAAACAAAATACCGCGAGGAAATGTTATTCCTGAAACTTAATTCACTTTTCCTCTATGCTGAAAATAGTATTGCACTGAAGCAGACTGAAAGATTCCAGGCAACACTCGATGAATATTATTCTTTCATCGAGGAGTTTCCGAAAACGACTTATAAGAAGGATGTTAATAAGATATACCAGACAACCGCCAAGATACTCAAACTTAATACTGAAATAACTCAAACCAATAACTGATAATGATGGACTACAGAAAATCGAATGCACCCGTAACCACTGTTACCCGTAACCTTGAGACTCTTAATACAGGTACGGAAAATGTTTATGAGACAGTTATAGTCGTGGGCAGGAGGGCAAATCAGATTGCAGTTGAGATGAAGCAGGAGCTTAACAAGAAGCTTGAAGAATTCGCTTCATACACAGATAATCTTGAGGAGGTGTTTGAGAACCGCGAGCAGATTGAGATTTCGAAATTCTACGAGAGACTTCCGAAAGCGACTCTCATAGCACTCCAGGAATTTGAAGAACAGAAGATCTTCTTCAGAAACCCTGATAAGGCAGCAAAACCAAAACAATAGCATAACTTATGCTTAAGGGTAAGAACATACTTGTTGGGGTCACAGGTGGCATCGCTGCCTACAAGACTGCGACAGTTGTGAGACTTCTTATCCGGAAAGAGGCAAATGTAAGGGTGCTGATGACTGACCATGCGAAGGAGTTCATCACTCCCCTTACAATGGCAACTCTTTCTAAAAATCCGGTACTTACAGAATTCTTTGATCCTGAAAGCGGAAGCTGGAACAGCCATATCGATCTTGGTATATGGGCGAATCTCTTCCTTGTTGCTCCCGCTACTGCGAATACGATAGGGAAGATGGCAGCTGGTATAGCTGACAACCTTCTTCTGACGACATATCTTTCCGCCAGGTGTCCTGTTATGATAGCTCCGTCGATGGATACCGACATGCTGAAACATCCCGCAACAATCAGGAATATAGAGGTACTCAGGTCGTTCGGCAACATCATCCTTGATCCTGAAAGCGGGGAACTCGCAAGCGGACTCTCCGGAAAAGGCAGGATGGCAGAACCTGAAGAAATTGTAAAGGAGATTGAAAAACTCTTCACAAAGAAAACCTGAACCCCTGGCAGGTAAGCGCCTGCTGGTCAACGCCGGACCCACCCGGGAAAACATCGATCCGGTCAGATTTATCAGCAATCATTCATCCGGAAGGATGGGTGTTGCGATTGCCGACGCCGCTGCAGAAGCAGGTGCGGATGTCGTGTTGGTGCTGGGTCCAGTCAATATCATGCCAGAACATAAGAATATAAAAATAATCCATGTTGTTTCAGCTTCAGAAATGGCGGAGGCCTGCATAAGTATTTTCCCTTCATGTAATATTGCAGTCCTTGCCGCTGCCGTGGCTGACTTCACTCCCGAATCTGTTTCCACTGTAAAGATCAAGAAAACTAAAGGAGAGATGATTATCAGGCTTAAGCCGACAACCGACATTGCATCAGAACTGGGGAAAAATAAAAAGGCCGATCAGCTAATCGCTGGATTTGCCCTTGAAACTGATAATGAACTTGAAAATGCAATCGATAAGCTTAAGAGAAAGAATATGGATCTTATTGTCCTCAACTCTCTCAGGGATAAAGGTGCCGGTTTCGGACACCAGACAAACCTGATCACCATCATCGACAAATACAATAATATTGATAAATTTGGGTTAAAATCTAAAGGCGAAGCCGCAAAGGATATTATTGATAAAATTGTCTCAATGAGTAAGTAACATAATGCCAGTACGTTCTAAATATCTGGTTTGTATTTTTTTGGCTGTTACGGCCCTGTTGCCATTTAAACTTTCAGCACAGGAACTGCTTTGCAACGTCCAGATTTCAGCCCAGCAGATACAGGGCTCAAACAGGCAGATATTCATATCCATGCAGAAGGATATCTATGATTTCATGAACGGCACTGTATGGACAAATATGGCAATAAACTATTCCGAGAAAATAGACTGTAATGTTCTCATAAACCTTACTAGCCAGATATCAGCAGACGAATTCAAGGGTACTATCCAGATTCAGCTGAAGAGGCCTGTATATAACACAACTTACAATTCAACAATATTAAATTTCATTGATAATTCATTTCAGTTCAGGTATGTAGAGTATTCCCCTCTTGAGTTCGATCCGAATGTCCACAGGTCGAACCTTGTTTCGGTGCTTGCATATTACGCTTATATTATCCTTGGCTTTGACAGCGATTCGTTTTCCCCGGAAGGAGGAACACCATTTTTCCAGATGGCCGAGAAAATTGTAACAAATGCACAGAACGCCCCTGAACCCGGCTGGAAACCCTACGACGGATCAAGGAACAGGAATCGCTACTGGCTTGTTAAAAATATTCTCAATAAAGAATATGCAGGAGTGCGGCAGTTTTTATACGACTACCATCTTAACGGCCTTGATAAAATGGAATCGAGGATAGGAGAAGCAAGAACCAATATAGTTGAAAGCCTGAGGATGATGCAGGACGTGTACAGGAAAAAACCAGATCCTTTCCTTTATTATTTCCAGATTGTTCTCGATGCAAAGAGCGACGAAATAGTTAATATTTTTACCGAAGGATTCCCTGAAGAGAAGGGTCGGGTAGTACAGATCCTTTCAGAGATCGATCCTGCAAATAAGGTGAAATATTCAAAAATAACAGGTGGTACACTGCCTTAAACTCTCCCCGGAAGGAATATGTTAGTTAAGCTGTACGTCAGGAACTACGCGTTGATCAGGGAACTGGATATGAACCTTGAATCAGGACTTACAGTCATTACTGGTGAAACAGGTGCTGGTAAATCTATCCTGCTTGGAGCTCTTTCGCTTGTTCTCGGTTCAAGGGCTGATACTTCGGTGCTGCTTGACCAGACTGACAAATGTGTAGTTGAGGGAACATTCAGGATAAAAGAATATGACCTGAAGGACTTTTTTACGCGGAATGAACTTGATTACGATCATACAACAATAATACGCAGGGAGATCAACCCTGCAGGTAAATCGAGGGCTTTTATCAATGATACACCTATAAACCTGAATATTCTTAGGGAACTCGGTGACAGGCTTATAGACATTCATTCACAGCATCAGACTTTGATGCTTAATGAAAACAGGTTCCAGTTGAGTGTCATCGATTCATTTGCAGGGATATCAAAATTGCTTCCCGATTATAAAATCTCATTCAATAACTACAGGAACCTCAGGAAAGAGTACGACGAGCTTAATGATAAGGCTGAAAAAAACAAAGCTGACCTCGAGTATTACAGGTTTCAGCTTAACCAGCTGGAAGAATGCAGGTTTAAGGATGGCGAGCAGGAAGAACTTGAAAGAGAGCAGGAGATACTCGAACACTCTGGTGAGATAAAATCTGCGCTCTCAACGGCACTCAACGCCCTTGCATCAGATGATACATCCGCACTTCTTTTACTGCGGGAAGTAAAAAACGGACTCTCACGTGTACGGGATTTCTTGCCTGAAGCAGAAGAATTGCTTAAAAGGGTTGATTCAGCATTCATTGAACTCGATGATATTTCATCAGACCTGGCACGACTGGAAGCACGGACAGAAGCCGATCCCGGCAGGCTCCAGGTTATCACTGAAAGACTCGATCTTATTTATTCAATGATACAGAAGCACAGGGTTAAAGACCTTGGCGAACTCCTTGTGAAACAGGCGGAACTTTCAGGACTTGTTAAAACAATAGTCACAAGTGATGAAAGACTTGAGAGCCTTGCAAAGCAACTTGAAAAGGAGAAGAAGCAGCTTTCGGGACTTGCAATGCAGATTTTTCAAAAACGGAAGAGTGTGATCCCGGAAGTTGAGGAGAAGATAACAGCAACACTCAGGCAGCTTGGAATGCCAAATGCGAAATTCAAGGTAGAGATCTATACTCTTGATGAATTCGGACCATCAGGCATCGACGGGGCAGAGCTGCTCTTCTCTGCAAACAAACAGGTGGCGCCCGAAAACCTTGCAAGGGTAGCTTCTGGTGGAGAACTATCGAGGGTTATGCTGAGCCTGAAATCGCTCCTGGCCAGAAACACCGAGCTTCCAACGATAATTTTTGATGAGATCGATTCTGGTGTATCCGGTGAAGTCGCCGATAAAGTCGGGCAGATACTATCGGGGATGGGAGAATATATGCAGGTAATTAATATTACACATCTTCCCCAGGTGGCTGCCAGGGGCCGTGAGCACTATCATGTTTATAAAGATGATACTTCTCATTCAACAATTACACGTATAAAGTTGTTATCTGTAGAGGAAAGAATTCTTGAAATAGCCCGGTTACTGAGCGGAAGCGAAGTTACCGAGACGTCCAGAAAAAATGCAAAGGAGTTGCTTCAGGCAGCTTCCCGTTAGGTGAACAGGTGTTTTTTCCACTTAATTAATTAATCTGAAAATGAAAGAAGGTTTATTAAAAGGAAAGAAAGGAATCATTTTTGGCGCATTGAACGAAAAGTCAATTGCCTGGCAGGTCGCTCTCAAAGCCCATGAACAGGGAGCAGAGATAATCCTTACAAACGCCCCCGTGGCGCTAAGGCTTGGAACTATTAGCGAACTTGCCCAAATTACGAACAGTACCATCATACCGGCTGACGCCACAAAGATGGAAGATATTGAAGCTCTTATTTCAGGGAGCATGGAAAAGTTCGGCGGTAAATTCGACTTTATCCTCCATTCTATAGGTATGTCGCCCAATGTCAGAAAAGGCATTCCATATGAGCAGACTAACTATGAGAACATGCTGAAGACCTTAGATATCTCTGCATTAAGTTTTCACAGGGTACTGCAGACTTGCTACAAGCTTGATGCCTTAAAAGAATGGGGATCTGTTGTCGGCCTGTCTTACGTCGCTGCTCAAAGGACACTCTTCGGGTATAACGACATGGGAGACGCTAAAGCCCTTCTTGAATCAATTGCACGCTCCTTCGGTTATATCTACGGGCGGGAAAGGAAAGTAAGAATCAATACTGTTTCACAGTCACCAACCCTTACAACAGCAGGTAGCGGTATTTATGGTTTTGATTCGCTTTATGATTTCTCTGAAAGAATGTCACCACTCGGTAATGCATCAGCTGAAGAATGTGCCGATTATTGTGTTGTTCTTTTCTCAGACCTTACAAGGAAGGTTACAATGCAAAACCTCTTCCACGATGGCGGATTCTCAAGTATGGGTATGAGCCTCAGGGCGATCGAACAGTACCAGAAGAGTTTTGAAGAATGTCCATGATAACTGGATAAGTATAAATACCTATTTTTCAGGCGGCTCTGTATTCAGTAGCCGCCTTTTTTTATATTTGGGTAAACCCATCCTCAAGGCTATGATAAAACTGGTTATACTTCTAATATTTTATTTTGCCTTCCCATTGCTCATAATCTACCTCTGCAGGAGGTGGAGTCTGGTGGCAAAACTCGGCACGATCGTTCTTGCCTATGGTTTTGGACTGGTTCTTGGAAGTTCAGGCATATTCCCGGCTGGAACCGAACAATACAAAATGGCTTTGCTTGGAAGGGCAAAGTTACCAGCAAAAGAGATAGAAGCCCTTGTTTCTGAAGGAAAGATAACAGAGCAGGATGTTTTTGTAAACAGGATTGCAACTCTCCAGGATACGATAATATCTGTAGTTGTTCCCCTGGCTTTTCCGCTGTTGTTGTTTTCATTAAATCTCCGCAGGTGGCTTCGGTTTGCGAGGAAAGGCTTTATCTCGGTAATACTGGCACTTATCGCCGGAATTGTAATGGTAACAGCAGGCTTTTTTATATGGAAGAACTCGATACCTGAGAGCTGGAAACTTGCAGGAATGTTCGAAGGTATATATACAGGGGGAACACCGAATTTTGTCGCAATAAAAATGGCGCTCGATGTGGACCCGAACCTGTTTGTAATTGTAAGCACCTACGATATTGTTGTTGGTGCCTTCCTCGTTTTGTTCTTCATTACGCTCGCACCACGCTTCTTCAGGCTCATATTGCCAAAATATAAGGATGAAGGCGCAGTAGAGATGTCTGAAGATGAGATCAGAAAAGAAACAGACGAGCTAGAGGATTATTCAGGCATGTTCAGTAAGGGTCGCCTGCTTCCATTGCTTGTGGCACTCGGACTATCAGTGCTTATTGTTGCAATAGGTCTCGCCCTCACCTTTGTTTTTAAAGGAGTGCCGATGATGGTCGTTGTAATTCTCTCCATAACAACACTTGGGATAATTGCATCGCTGGTTCCTGCAATAAACAGGATAGAAAAAACCTTCCAGCTGGGGATGTATTTCATACTTGTTTTTTCCCTTACAATTGCTTCAATGTCTGATCTTAAGACAATGTTCGGGCACGGGATGTTCAACCTTATAATGTTTATAAGCTGGTGCTATTTCGGATCCATGCTTCTGCACCTTCTGCTTGCAAGGATATTCAGGATTGATGCCGACAACTTCCTTATCACATCAGCTGCTTACATCTTCTCACCACCGTTCGTACCCCTCGTGGCAAATGCATTAAAAAATAAAGACCTTATAGTTACAGGAATTACAGGAGGCATCCTCGGATATGTGCTGGGAAATTATTTTGGCGTGGCGCTTGCCTACTTCCTGAAGGGATTCTAAATTGGTTAAATCACCACCTCCCAAATATTGTATAAGATTTAAAACCCGGGCTTATTTCAACAGCTGTTCTTTACCCCCATTCCCCCCAAGGGGGGCTCAGAACTCTACATATGAGAAAGTCCCCCTTGGGGGATTTAGGGGTGAATTTACAGATCAGGTGGCTTTTGAGATAAACAAAAGAGGCTTTCTCAAAAGAAGTTGAACAGGTATATTACCTTTGTGATCCTTTGTGGTTAAGTTTTTTCTTTACCACGAAGTTCACAAAGGTATTCACAAAGGCACACAAAGGATTTTATTTTTAGTTTCGGGATATTCTAAAACAGGTAGTTAAGTCCGATGTAAAAACCGATATTACCATCCTGCTCGTTAAATGCTTTTCCGAAATCAACAGCTATGACAAAATTCTGGTTCATTACGAGCCTGAGACCTGCTCCTGCACTCATATGAAGCTTCTCAGTATCTGTCTTGAAAAACTGGTCAACTGAAATGTATCCTGCGTTCTGAACCTGAGTAAGGGTAGGAGTAGTGAACTGAACCTTTTTTGTTACAAGCCCAAAATCTGTAAATGCATTAAGCCCTAAATACCAGTCCTGGTTTATGAAGTTAAAGTGAACTGCTTTCCATCTTAACTCTGCATTGCCATAAAAGAATCCGTCGCCAACGATCCTGTTGCGCAGAATTCCTCTAAGTGTCTTTGAACCGCCAAGACCTTCAGAATATGCGCCCCTGAGTACAGAAACAATAACCTGTGACTGGTAATAGAACGGAACAGTTCCCCATATTGTCTGCTGGTAACCGAGCCGGTAAGCGAAAGAAAGATCGTTAGGAATAAGTGTGAAGTACTGCCTGTGAGTGAAATAGAATTTTCCAAAACCTGCATCACTTCCGAGGAAGGTCGGCGATGCCTCGATACCTGCTTCTGTCCAGATACCTTTCATTGGATTAGGCCTGTTATCACGTGAGTCGTATGCAAGGCCAAGTTTGATAGTGTTTATAAGTCCGCCTTTTGCCTCAGATGGAGAGATGATTCCCCAGTCCTGGTAAAGCTGGTATAATCCTTCCAACTGGCTGTTGTATGGCAACAGATCAGCACCTTTTTTACCTTTATTGAATTTTGTGACATTTACAGTATCAATATTGAAATTCTGGATTGCAAAGCCGGCATTCCAGTAAAAATGTTCCCCGGCAATTTTACCCACGAAATCATTTTTAAACCTGAAAAGGTTCCTCTTATGCTTGTAAAACATTCTTGTAAGGTAATCTGCTCCACCGTTCAAATCACTCTTTGTCCAGCTCCTGTTATATACTGCATCGTAACCGTTGAAACCATAAAAGTCGTAAGCATCGTCGGGAAGATATGCAAGGTCAGTTGACAGCCTGATTCCCGGAATCAAATGCTCTGAGTCGTAGTTGAACCTGTAAATACCACTCCCTTTTGTGAATCGTGACACTTCAAAATAGAACTTATGGTAATAATTCGGATAGATATCACCCTTGCCATAATTGTAAAGGTCAACAAGTGCACCATACTGAAAACCCATGTCGGTGTCGAATGTAATTGTGGGAAGTGCCCCGAAATTCCAACCGGTTTTAACTTTTTTCTCTTCATCCTTCTTCTCCTTCTTCTTTTCCTGGGCAGGAAGTGAAAGGACAAATAATGACAGAAGCATCAGAGTAATAATCTTTTTCATAGACAGGTTTTTTAGTGTTACGCTAAGATAAAGAAAAATGGGAACTGCCGACAGTAAAGTAATTTTTTTAATAATTGCTACCTTAGAGCTCTCTAAAAAGTCATTTCAGGGAATGGGCATCCTCATAAAAAACATAAAGTCGGTCATACAGACATCAGACACTTCTGTTCAGTTTCTTAACGGGGCCGATATGGCCAGGCTCGCTTCAATAAATGATGCATTCATTGTAATTAATGACGGGCTGATAACTGATCTCGGACGTATGAATGAAATGCCCGTTATAAAAGCTGAAAAAACAATTGATGCTAAAAATAAGTTTGTATTCCCTTCATTCTGCGATTCACATACACATCTTGTATACGCAGGCAGCCGCGAAATGGAGTTCACAGATAAAATAAAAGGATTATCATACGAAGAAATTGCAAGAAGGGGTGGCGGAATACTTAATTCAGCAAAACGACTCCACGATGCTTCCGAAGATGAGCTTTTAGAGAGTTCAATGAACAGGATAGATGAGATAATATCGCAGGGGACCGGGGCAGTTGAAATAAAGAGCGGATATGGCCTAAATACTGAGGATGAGCTTAAGATGCTCAGGGTTATAAAGAGAATAGGTGAAAATTCACCGCTTGAAGTGAAAGCCACCTTCCTCGGGGCTCATGCTATTCCTGCAATATACCGTGATGACAGGGAAAAATATGTTGAGCTAATAATTAACGAGATGATCCCTGAAGTTGCAGCAGGTGAACTTGCAGAATATATTGATGTATTCTGCGATAAAGGATTCTTTACAGTGGATGAGACTGAAAGGATAATGATGGCAGGCATGAAATACGGACTCAGGGCAAAGATACATGCGAACGAACTTGATTATTCAGGCGGAGTACAGGTTGGCGTAAGGTATGATGCTCTCTCTGTTGATCACCTTGAGAGGATAGGCGATGATGAGATAAACGCCCTCAGAGGATCATCTGTAATGCCGACCTTGCTGCCAGGTTCAGCCTTTTTCCTCGGACTTCCTGAACCTCCTGTAAGGAGAATGCTGGAGGCAGGTCTCCCTGTTGCCCTCGCATCAGATTATAACCCCGGTTCATGCCCGTCAGGTAACATGAAACTGGTAATGTCACTTGCCTGCATAAAACTCAAAATGACACCCGAGGAAGCAATTAATGCTATGACAATTAATTCAGCCTATGCAATGGGGCTTTCGGAGACACACGGATCCATTGCAAAGGGTAAAGTTGCAAACCTGTTTATAACTAATGAGATCCCTTCGTACGAGTATTTCCCTTATGCATTTGGATCTGAACTAATTGAAACAATAATCCTTAAAGGAAAAATAATATAAAAGTCACCTGAAGAATATCTTATTAATATGGAAAGAAAGATAGTTGAATGCGTTCCCAATTTCAGCGAGGGGAGAGATATGGAGCTTATTAAACAGATTACAGGGTCCATAGAGAATGTTGCGGGAATTAAGTTGCTCGATGTTGATCCGGGAAAGGATACAAACAGGACTGTTGTAACATTTGTTGGTGGTCCGGATGAAGTGGCTGAAGCTGCATTCAGATGCGTAAGCAAAGCTGCTGAACTCATTGACATGTCAAAACATCATGGAGAACATCCGAGGATGGGAGCAACTGACGTTCTTCCCTTTATTCCTGTTTCAGGCATGACAATGGAAGAAACTGCAGAGTTGGCAAGGAAGGTAGGCAAACGGATAGGTGAGGAGCTGGGCATACCTGTATACTGTTACGAAAACGCTGCTTTCGAAGAGAAGAGAAGAAACCTTGCAAATTGCAGATCAGGTGAGTATGAAGGCCTTGAAAGGAAACTGGCAGACCCTGCATGGAAACCTGATTTCGGCCCGGCAGCATTCAATAGAAGGTCAGGCGCAATAGCAGTCGGGGCAAGGGATTTTCTAGTTGCATTCAATGTTAACCTGAACACCACATCGACAAGAAGGGCAAATGCAATCGCCTATGATGTAAGGGAAAAAGGGAGACCCAGGAGGGAAGGGGACCCTGTAACCGGAAAGATTGTTAAGAATGAAAAGGGAGAAACTGAGATGATACCCGGAACACTTAAAAGTGTAAAAGCTATCGGATGGTTTATTGAAGAATATGGGATAGCCCAGATTTCGATGAACCTCACAAATATCTCAGTTACACCTGTGCATATTGCATTCGAAGAGGTATGCAGAAAGGCAGAGGAAAGGGGAGTAAGAGTTACAGGATCTGAGCTTGTAGGGCTCATTCCTCTCAAAGCAATGCTGGATGCCGGCCGGCATTTCCTCAGGAAACAGCAAAGATCACTCGGCGTGTCTGATGATGAACTGATTAAAATCGCGATCAGGTCAATGGGACTTAATGATGTTCATCCATTTAAACCTGAAGAAAAAATAATTGAATTAGTTATGGCTGACAATAAGAAAAAAAGGCTTATTGACATGACCCTCAGCGGCTTCATGGAAGAAACAGCCTCCGAGTCACCTGCCCCCGGTGGTGGTTCAGTTTCTTCGTATATAGGTTCCCTGGGCGCAGCCCTTGGGACAATGGTCGCCAATCTTTCATCTCACAAGAGGGGCTGGGATGATAGATGGGAGGAGTTCTCCGGGTGGGCTGAGAAAGGGAAAGCTGTTCAAAGCAGGCTGCTGGCCCTTGTTGATGCGGATACAATTGCATTCAACCATATTATGGAAGCCTTCGCAATGCCGAAAAAGACTGACCAGGAGAAGCTGTTGCGCACTAAGGCTATACATGACGCTACAGTTGAGGCAATAAAGGTTCCCTGGAGTGTAATGGAAACAGCATTCAGCGGATTTGAAGTTGTTAAAGCCATGGCTGAAACAGGTAATCCCAACTCCATAAGCGATGCCGGTGTGGGAGCCCTGGCTTTGCTCACCTGCATAAGGGGAGCAGGACTTAATGTAAGGATAAACGCCTCCGGACTAGATGATAAAGCCTTTGCCGGTGAAATGGCAAAAAAGTCAAGAGATCTTGAAAAACTTGCAGCTGAAACCTGCGAGGATATTATGAGGATCGTTGATTCAAAGATACCGGTCTGATCCTGTAAAATAGTTTTTACTCAGGCGATTCTCTTAATGAGCCTGAGATGATGTGAATACTTCCCTGTTTCGGGCTTAAAGATTCCCTGGTGGTCGATTGAGTCTATTCTCACCCTGCCAGAGGCATGTATAACAAGTCCTTCGGCCAGCATCATCCCGACATGAGTTATTATTCCCCTTTCGTTGTCAAAGAATACAAGGTCGCCCGGCCTGCTGTCGGTAAGCAGGTTGATTGTCTCACCCTGTTCCGCCTGCTGGCTCGCATCGCGTCTTATGCCTTTTCCATGGATCTTATAAACGAGCTGTGTAAGTCCTGAGCAGTCAATTCCTGACGGAATTCTTCCACCCCAGATATAGGGACTGTTGATGAAACGCATTGCTGTTTCAGGGAGGCTTTCATTAACCTTGATATGCGATTGGGTAAGATGACCATTTGTTGTGTAAATCTCATTTCCCAGCTTAAAGCTGCCCGAGCTCAGGTCAGGGTCGTAAATCTCTGATCCTGGTTCAAGGTTTAGTTTTGAGTTGTCTTTTTTTATACAAAGGAGTGACCTGCCGAGAACAACACTTTTTGAACTGCCATTGTCTTCAGTATGCTGAAGGTGATCTGTGTCGATCCATCCTTCATAATTGTCAAACACAGTCCTTATCTTAATCCATTTACCTGCTTCACCTGTTATCTCATATTTCTCTCCGAAGAGTAACTGGCTAAGCATTTCAGACTTGTGCGACGGTCCCGATCTCAGCGGGACAAAGACATTTTCACAGATATAATATGACATGATATTTTGTGAAATAAATTAAAGTTTAAAATTAAATAAAGAAAAATCTAACCACAAAGTAACACAAAGTAAGGCACAAAGTATCACAAAGTATTTGTACCAGCAGATACATTACTATTCTGAAGATGATATTTTCTATGGAAATCTAAAGAATGAGCCTCTTAATTCCTTCTTTCAGATGTAAAACATTAAAATTTACAAGCAATCCTAATTTGCACCCGGACAGTTTCATATAGGTCAGAACCTGAGCTATATGAATGTCGTTGATAGCTTCAATTGACTTGATTTCTACGATTACCTGTTCCTCAACTAAAAGATCCACCCGGTAGCCTGCATCAAGTTTTATCTCCTTATATACAAGCGGCAATGGTTTTTGCTTACAAACCTTGAGTCCTGAATTACTAATATCATAGTATAAACATTCCTCGTAAGCACTTTCCAGCAAACCTGGTCCTAAAGTTGAATGAACCGTAAATGAAGAATCAAGAACCTTTTTGAAAACAGATTCTAATTCCATTAGCAGCGAGATTTAATTCAAAAAGTACTTCTTTAACTTAGTGACCTTTGTGAAGTCCTTTGTGTGCCTTTGTGGTTAAAATTCTCTATCGCATATCAACCACTTCGGCATCCTTGTATTTCTTTGCATCGAAGCTGAAGTCGACTGGCTGCGTTTTGATTTTAAGGTTGTAGTCACCGACTATAAGGAAGAGACTGATACCGTCCTTTCTTTTGTATTCAGCGTTTATAAGATCGGTATTTGTTTTCCCGATAGTAAGCCTTATCCTGACAAGGTCATTCTTCAGATCCTCAGGGTAGAGGTCGACAGTCCATGTTTTCTGGTTCTCCTCAACCAGCCTTGCTTTGTAACCCTTTTTATATAAGGTGAAAATCGATGATGGTTTACTAAGAAATGAATCGTCTTTCTTGCCTGGTTTTGTTATAGTAACCTCTTTTTCCTTTTTCAGATAATTCCATGAAACAGAGCCGTTGAACCATGTGATATTGTCCGGCATTTCAAGTCTGTACTGGTCTTTCGACATAACAAGAAAACCAGCTGCCGTATCCTTTTTGTTTTCCTCCTGGTTGATTGTAACGAGTCTGAATTTAATTGACACAGATGGAGCTGACTGGGCAGTTGCTGAAAATTTGTCGAGCGCCTTTATAGCGGCAGGGTCGGTTTGTGCAGCCAGTAATACAGGAAGGCTGAGAAGAAGAACGTCAATAAGAAATCTTTTCATTGATTGCTGTTTATTCCAGTCTCTTCAAAATCTGTTCCAGAACCATCATATCGGAAACAAGCACATCCCTTGCCTTGCTCCCTTCAAATGGTCCGACAACGCCTGCAGCCTCAAGCTGATCTATTATCCTGCCGGCCCTGTTATAACCTATTGACAATTTTCTCTGGATAAGCGATGTTGATCCCTGCTGGTGCTGTACTACAAGCCTTGCAGCCTCGTCGAACATTGAGTCTCTCTTCTTAAGGTCGACCTCAGATATCCCTGATTCACTGTCATCGATATATTCAGGCAGGTGCATTGCATCGGGATAGCCCTGCTGGGCCCCTATGAATTCAGTTAGCTCTTCAATTTCCGGTGTGTCAATGAATGCACATTGTACCCTTACAGGTTCATTACCTGATGAAACGAGCATGTCTCCACGACCAACAAGACGGTCGGCGCCTGTAGCATCGAGTATCGTCCTTGAGTCAACAGAAGAGAATACCCTGAATGCGATCCTTGTCGGGAAGTTGGCTTTAATGAAACCTGTAATGATATTTGTCGATGGCCGCTGTGTTGAGATTATAAGATGAATACCTATTGCTCTTGCAAGCTGGGCAAGTCTTCCTATTGGTCCTTCAATTTCCCTTCCTGCTGTCATTATCAGGTCAGCGAACTCATCTATTATAAGTACGATATAAGGCATGTATTTATGTCCCTTTTCAGGATTGAGCCTTCTTGAAATAAATTTCTCGTTGTACTCCTTAATGTTTCTTGATTGTGCCATTTTAAGGAGTTCAAGCCTGTTGTCCATTTCGATACACAGGGAATTAAGGGTATTTATGACCTTCTGGGTATCTGTGATTATAGCATCCTCTTCTCCGGGCAATTTTGCGAGGAAATGACGTTCGATCTTCATGTAAAGCGGAAGTTCGACCCTCTTGGGGTCTATCAGGACAAACTTCACTTCTGAAGGGTGCTTCTTATAAAGTATTGATGTTATTATTGTATTGATACCAACGGATTTACCCTGTCCTGTTGCACCAGCAACGAGAAGGTGTGGCATTTTTGTAAGGTCAACAATGAAAGGGTCGTTTGTAATTGTACGGCCAAGTGCAAGGGCGATATCCATTTTTGTCTCCTGGAATGCCTTCGATGTTATCAGAGATCTCATAGATACAGTCTCGCCCTTCTTGTTCGGGACTTCTATACCAACAGTACCTCTGCCCGGAATGGGTGCAATAATCCTTATGCCAAGTGCTGAAAGATTAAGTGCAATATCGTTCTCAAGTGATTTTATTTTTGCCAGTCTGACGCCTCTTTCCGGCACAACTTCATACAGGGTAACTGTCGGGCCTACCGTTGCAGAAATGTGTTTGATAGGTATCTTATGATCTCCAAGCGTCTTTATTATATTTTCCTTGTTTTCAATGACTTCAGCATTGTCAAAGGCGCTGGCGCTCTTATGATCTGCAAGGATTGAAACCGGCGGGAATTTATATCTTGGAAGGTCGAGCCTTGGATCATAATTCTCCATTATTTTTTTTACTTCCTCGTCGGGAAGGATATCCGTGGCTTCTGCTTTTGTAATGTTTATTGGTATTCCTGATTCACCATGATCTGCCTGTGGAGTGTTTTCGTTCTCAAAATCGTGTATTATACCTCCATGAAGGACATCTGCAGGTATATCAGCAGCTGCTGCTTTATCTTCTGCTTCTCTCTGCCTTGTATCGATCACTTTGAATTCCACTTCCTCTCCTTCATGAAACACAGGCTCTTCCTCTTCTGATATTCCATCAGCATCCTCAATATCGGTTTCTTCACCGGTAAGTTCAGCAGCTTCAGCGGCAGCAGCAGCTTCAGCTGTCGCTTCAACTTTCTTCCGTTTCATAAAGTCAGGTATCCTTAACCTGAATGCAGATGGACTGACTCCCAGTGCAAGAATTAAGTAGGAAAGGGTAACAAACAGAAGAAGCACCCCTGTGCCTGCTTTTCCCATGAAGGCATTCAGCCACTGGGTGACGAGATAACCATGTGCTCCCCCGGGGCCGCTTCCGAGGTATCCCTTTGCTTTACCAAAGATGAAACCAAGAATGAGTGACAGCAGGATCGCAGCAAATGTGAACCTGAAAACAGTTCTCCATGCCTTTAAATTAGGAAAGTTAAGAAGATGAAGACCAATAGTCCCGATTATAAGAGGTATGAAAAAAGCACCAAATCCAAATCCTTTGTTTATCAGGATCATTGCAAACCATGCACCGCTTTTCCCTGACCAGTTTTTGACCTGTACCTCTGAGCCTGAAACAACCTGTGAAGGATCGAGGCTCAGGTCGGTTTTCCACCAGAAAAGGTAAGCAAAAAGGGCAATCAGAAGGTAGATCGCAAAGCCTGTAAAAAGTATACCAAAGATGAATTTCATCCTTTCATCAGTCAGGAAAGAGCTTTTCTTTGCCGGCTTTTTATTCTTTTCTCCGGGTGTTTTCTCTTCCTTTTTCTTTGGTTCTTCCTTCTTCGGTTCTTCCTTGCTTTTCTTCATTTTGACACAAATACATTTGACCCCGTTGCTAAAGGGGTTTAAAAAAACGACCTAAAGGTAATAAATTTATGGTGAAGATTCCGACAGTGCGGGTCACTAAAGGTTTACCATATCGGTAATGATCTTATCCATGTCCTTCTTATTGACAGGCCTGAATTTTGGCCTTCTCTCGAATAACCTGTCAGGTATCTCTTTTTTATAGACTGTTTCAGCTGTAAATTTCATTTCCGAACCGCCAAGTATATAGTAGAAACTAAGAAGCACACCATCAATCTGATGAAAAGGTGTATTGGCGTTTGAGTTACTTACCTTGATGTCGTTTGTATACCAGAGGCTGTAAATTTTATTCCTGTCAGCTGCAAAAGTGACCTCAACGTTCTCACAGTCATAGCCACAGATCACACCTGTTTTACCGGTCTTTTTGATCTCAACACCATCCATCGAGCTGAACCCTGGGTGGATCTCACCTTCGGAACCGGCATAATAATACCTCACACCAAGCATATTGATATAGGTGTCGTAGTATTTCTTTTCGGGGTTCACGACATTAATGATACCCTGGTTACCAATAGGTGCAAGTATTTCAAATAGTATTTTATTGTCTTTGAAGGATACCACAAGTGTTTTCGGTTTAAGGTCGACTGAGAGTGTTCCACTGCTTTTAATGTAGTCAATACTGTAGTGTATTTCTCCTTCACTAATGTATTTTCCACCCTTCTCTCTGCATGAGGCAACCAACATAAGGATCAACGATGCAGAAATAAAAAGTCTTGACAATCTCACTTAATTGTGGTGTTTTGAGTTTCTCAAAAATAGTAATTTTTTTTAACTACTGTTGAATTAAGTGACTTTTCACATTTTCTGCTAAATACCCTTTACTAACTTTGCGGTTTTTGATTACTGAAGTTGTCATAATTTTATAGATTTGCCTGATGGAAAGAAAGCTTGCAGTTGTCGCACTGGGAGGTAATGCACTACTCAGGGGAGATCAGACCGGGACAATAGAGGAACAGGAGAAAAATACTACTGACACCCTGGAAAACCTGATTTTTCTTTTACAGGGGGGATATGACATTGTTATCACTCACGGTAACGGCCCGCAGGTTGGAAATATACTAATGCGTAATGATGCCGGTGAGCAGATGTATGGCATAGCACAGATGCCCATAGACATATGTGTTGCTGATTCCCAGGGAGGAATCGGTTATATGATCGAGAGAATGTTCCGGAATGTTCTCAACAAACACGGGATCAATAAAAATGTAATTTGTGTAATAACCCAGGTGATTGTAAACCAGGATGACCCGGCATTTATGGATCCCCAGAAAAGGATTGGTAAGATTTATACAAAGGAGCAGGCCGATGAGCTGGCATTAAAAAAAGGTTGGGTCTTCCGTGAAGAGGTTAAAATAGACGGTGGGTACAGGAGAGTTGTTCCTTCACCTGTACCGGTTGGGATCATGAATGAGAACATAATCCGCGACCTTGCAAGGGCAGGAAATATAGTTATTGCAGCAGGTGGAGGAGGTGTTCCTGTTTACATCGATGAGAACAATGATGTCAGGACTACTGAAGCTGTTGTTGACAAGGACCTTGCATCTTCACTCCTGGCTACAAGGATCGGTGCGGATGAATTTTACATTCTTACTGATGTTCCATATATCTATACAAACTTCAAGAAGCCCAACCAGGAGGTTAAGGAGTTTCTTGATTATAAGGATGCCCTTGGGTATCTTAATGAAGGCCAGTTCGCAAAAGGGAGTATGGCCCCGAAGATACAGGCCTGCCTTAATTTTGTCAAATCCGGCGGTAAGAAGAGTGTTATAACCGAAGCCTTCAAACTTGCAGATAAAAAATACGGATCAAAGATCACAATGGAATACGAGGACTGAACAGTATGCGCAGGCATAGGGTTAGTTTCATAAGTAACATTATAAACTTGAAAATTTAAATCATACAAAATGAAAATAAATCTTAAAAACAGGAACTTTTTAAAGTTGCTCGATTTCACACCTGAAGAGATTATGTACCTGCTCGATCTCTCGGCAAAGCTCAAGAAAGACAAGAAATCAGGCAGGGAAAAACAGCATCTTACAGGTAAGAATGTAGCCCTGATATTTGAAAAGGCATCTACAAGAACGCGCTGTGCATTTGAGGTTGCTGCTTTTGACCAGGGGGCTCATGTTACTTATATCGGACCGACAGGTTCGCAGATGGGTCAGAAAGAGTCGATGAAGGATACTGCAAGGGTCCTGGGAAGGATGTACGATGGTATTGAATACAGGGGCTATGGACAGGAAATAGTAGAGGAGCTTGGTAAATATGCCGGAGTTCCGGTATGGAACGGCCTCACAAATGAGTTTCATCCGACCCAGATACTGGCGGATTTTCTTACTATGATTGAGCATTCTGATAAGCCATTAAATAAGATAAGTTATTGCTACCTCGGTGATGCCAGGTATAACATGGGCAACTCACTGATGGTTGGTGCTGCCAAGATGGGAATGGATTTCAGGTCAGCTGCACCGAAGGAATACCAGCCCTCTGCTGAACTTGTTGCACAGTGTCGTGAAATTGCAAAATCAACAGGGGCTAAGATCACAATAACTGATAATGTTGATGAAGCTGTAAAAGGGGTTGATTATCTGTACACTGATGTATGGGTTTCGATGGGTGAACCCGATTCGGTATGGGATGAACGCATAAGGTTGCTGAAGCCTTACCAGGTAAACAGCGAAGTTATCAGGAAAACCGGCAATCCGGGAGTTAAATTTCTTCATTGTCTTCCTGCTTTCCATAACCGCGAGACCAAGGTAGGGGAGGATATATTCAGGAAATATGGCCTTGACGGGATGGAAGTGACAGAGGAAGTATTTGAATCCGAAAGATCAATCGTTTTCGACGAAGCCGAAAACCGTATGCATACTATTAAAGCTGTAATGGTTGCAACCCTTGGTGATTAAACAATAAGGGCCCTTACGAAATAGAAGGTCATTATAAAGGATGCTGCCAGTTTCAGCCCGATGCCTGTGAGGAAGCCGATGAGGCTTCCAAAACCGGCCTTCAATGCATATTTTGAGTCGTCCCTGAATATCATTTCACCTATGAAGGCGCCAAGCAGAGGTCCTGCCACTATGCCAACAGGACCGAAGAAAAGGCCAATTATGATACCTATGGCTGCCCCCCTGGTCCCGTATTTTGAACCGCCGAATTTCTTTGTTCCCCATACTGGAACGAGATAGTCGAGTATGGATACAAGTACTGCTATTCCGGCGAAAGTTATTAGTGTTACTAAAGTGAAATGACCAAACCTTGTGAAATGAAGGATGAGCAGTCCGACGAAACTAAGCGGTGGTCCCGGCAATATTGGAACAAGGCAGCCGATTATCCCGAGGATCATAATAAGGGAAGCTAATATCACAAGAATATAATCAGCCATTTGCCTGAGAGCTAAACATGAAAATTGGCCGGAGTCTGATCCGGCTGAAAATTATTTAGTTGAATAAAGTTGATCAGGATTCTTTTCCCAGATCGTCAAAATCGATATTTGTGAACTCACGTGTTCCTTCTACCGGAACTTCAGCTTCCTCCCTGAGTGTTTCAGAATGAGTTGACACCCTGGAGAAACCATCCTTTTCGTTACCGATATAATCAACAGCGTCTCTCAGGCCTTCTGCAAACTTGTCGAAGTCCTCTTTATAGAGGAAGATCTTATGTTTTTCGTAGAATACTTTACCTTCTTTTCCAAGTCTTTTTTTGCTCTCGGTTATAGTAAGGTAATAATCATCCTTGCGGGTAGCTTTTACATCAAAGAAGTAGGTTCTTTTTCCAGCCCGGACAACCTTTGTGAAAATCTCGTCCTTACCGGATTTTTCATCCTTCTCAATAATTGTTCCGGCTTCTTCTTCCATAACTTTCTCTTATTGGGTCCCTTTATCAGTTCAAATGTAACAATAATTTTATCATTTCAAAATATCTGAAGAGCCGTTCCCTTCATATTTTGGCAGGTTGTTTTGATGATTGAGGAAAAAGAGTATTTTTGCAGCGGAAAAAATGAAGTTCTTTATAAATGATAAGCAGGAGATTACTACGCATAAAGGCACTAATGGCACTGTATGCATTTAACCGTAGGGATGACGGAGACCTGGTTCAGGCGGAGAAGGAGCTGATGTTCAGCATTGCAAGGACTTATGACCTTTATCATTATATTCTACTGCTGGTTATTGAGCTGTCAGATATAGCATCCGAAAAGATAGAGCTTGGTCTGAAGAAGAAAATGCCTACCCATGAAGACCTTAATCCAAACAGGAGGTTTTCAGAAAACCCGATTATACTGCAACTAAGAAATAACAAGGATCTGGGCGACTTTGTCCTTGAGAGAAAATTGTCGTGGGTTAACAGCCAGGAGATCACAAGAACTATCTACAACAAGATGATTGCATGGGAACCATACAGGGAGTTCATGAGTTCGCCAAAAAGTACCTATGCAACAGATAAAAAATTCATTACAAAACTTATAACTGAATTCCTTGTGGCATCAGATGACCTTATTACAGGTCTCGAGGAACAGAGCATATTCTGGAACGACGATCTTGAATATGTTTCCGCTATGATTGACAAAACACTCAGGAAGTTCAAAAGCGATGAGCCGGTGAACAATAAACTGATGCCCCTTTATAAGAATGAAGATGATGAACGTTTTGTAAAACAGCTTTTCAGAAAGGCTGTCATAAATTCAAAAGAATATTCCGGAATCATCGACAGGAATACAACAAACTGGGAGGTTGAGAGAATCGCCCTGATGGATATACTTGTGATGCAACTTGCAATAGCTGAACTTGTTGAATTCCAGGAAATACCTGTGAAGGTTACCCTGAATGAATATATTGAAATTGCCAAGTTTTACTGCACTTCAAAAAGCAGTACTTTTGTTAATGGAATCCTCGACAAGGTGGTAAGGGAGCTCAGGGAAAGCGGTAAGTTTTCAAAAACTGGCAGGGGACTTGTGGGAGACCTTGAAAGTGATGAGGAATAAACTGGTTCCGGCAATGAAAAAAGGAATTTTAAGAACAATTTTTATAGGCGCTTTATCTGCGCTGACCCTGTATGGATGTAATAACGCACAACCAAAATCAATCGTTTCGGATACATCGCAAACAGATACAGCAAGCATTTTCTTCGAGGAATATGAACACGATTTTGGGAAAGTCGCTTCAGGAGAGAAAGTTGCCTGTGTATTTACATTCGAAAACAGGGGAACAAAACCCCTTGTAATACAGTCTACATCAACAAGCTGCGGATGTACTGTGTCAAAATACGAGGAGAGTCCTGTTAAGCCAGGGGGAAAAGGTACTATTGAAGTAACTTTCGACACTTCTGGCAGAAGCGGAAAACAATCTAAAACAGTTACAGTAAGGTCGAATGCGACAAAACCTGTAGTGCTGCTTAAAATAACAACAGACGTAATAATAGATTCTAATAACCAAATAAACAATTAAAAATGGGTAACTTGAATTACATTCTTTTAATGGCGCCTCAGTCAGGCTCAGCCGGACAAGCTAATCCTCTTATTTCACTGCTTCCTATCATCCTCGTATTTGTTGTTTTCTATTTCTTCATGATCAGGCCGCAGATGAAGAAGCAGAAAGAGCTCAATAATTACAGGAATGCACTTGCAAAAGGCGATAAAATCGTGACAACAGGTGGTATTTACGGAAAAGTTGTTGAGGTAAGGGATAACGTTGTTATCATGGATGTTGGCGGCGAAGTCAAACTTAAAGTTGATAAAAGCGCCGTTCTGAAAGATTCATCTGATATTGATCAGAAGTAAAGATCACAGGCATGGAAGATGAAGCAAAAAAGGGGGCAGGCTTCCTGGGAAAAGGTATACATTTCCTTAAACGTGATGTCGCCATCTTTGCATTCTTCCTCCTGCTTTCTTTCTTTTTCTGGTATCTTAATTCCCTTCGGAAGGAGATAGAACTTGATATGAAGTACCCGGTATCGTATATCAATCCACCGAGAGACCGGGTTGTTGGAGGCGACATACCTCAGAAACTTCTTCTTAGTATCAGGGGGCATGGTTATTCTGTTGTTAAGCTGAAGCTGACGGGAAAAAGATCTCCTCTGCAGATCGACTTTTCAAAGATCCAGTACAGGAGAGTTCCTGATGGACAGCCATCTCAGTATTACCTGGTCACCTCAGGCCTGATTCCGGGCTTTTCTAAACAATTCAGGTCTGAATTCCAGATCCTTACAATTAAACCTGATACAATATTTGTCTCCCTCGAGAGGAAGCAGGCAAACAGGTTAAATTCTTCCTCAACCGGAAAGGATTAACCTTTTTCGTTATTGATGAAAAAAACCGGACTGATAATAGGAGTAACAGGTGGTATTGGAAGCGGCAAAACAACAGTATGCCGCGTATTCAATGCCCTTGGCGTTCCTGTTTACGCTGCAGACGCGGAAGCGAGCAGGATTATGGAAACAGATGCTTCCATAATGGATAAGGTAAACTCAATTGCCGGAAGAAATGTATACTCGGGTGGCAGCCTTGACAGGAAGCTGCTTGCCGGGATCATTTTCAACGATAAAACACTTCTTGAAAAAATTAACAACACGATCCATCCTGAGGTAAGGAAGGATTTTGATTCCTGGAGAAAAGGTTTTGATACCGATTATGTTATTCTGGAAGCAGCGATACTTTTTGAAAGCCGGTTATTCGGTCACATCGACAGGATAATTACAGTAACCGCACCTCTTGAAGAGCGTATCGAAAGGGTAATGAGACGAAGTTCTCTTTCGCGAAAAGAAATAATGGATAGGATCAATAACCAGACAGACGATAACTACAAGATTGAACGATCAGATTTCGTAATTGACAATTCAGACAACAAGCTGATAGTTCCTGTTATCTTAAATATTAACAAAGAGATTTTAAAACTGGTTAAAGCAGCAAATAACAATGGGTAAGTTTGCCAAGTGGCTCGGTGGCGGCCTGGGTTTTGTAATGGGTGGTCCGATAGGAGGATTAATGGGCTTCCTCGTAGGATCATTTATTGATGAAGCCAGGATGGAGTCGTATTCAACTTCAACTGCATCCGGCACCACACCCGGTGCATTCGGCATGAGTCTCCTCGTTCTGATCGCAGCCGTAATGAAAGCTGATGGTAAAGTGGTGAAGGCTGAACTCGATTATGTAAAGGAATTTTTTGTGAGACAGTTTGGCCGCGATACAGCAAAAGAAGCCCTTATAATGCTTCGTGACCTGTTGAAACAGGAAATACCATTACAGGATGTCTGCCTTCAGATCAGCCGTAACATGGACTATTCATCAAAACTCCAGCTGCTTCACCTGCTTTTCGGTGTTTCTGCGTCAGACGACAGGATAGTACAGGAGGAAGTGAAAGTTATCGAAGCAATAGCCGGTTACCTTGGAATAACAAACACTGATTATATTTCAATCAGGAACATGTTCATCCCCGAGACAGATTCAGCGTACAAGATACTTGAGGTTGATCCGTCAGCATCAAACGAAGAGCTGAAAAAAGCCTACAGGCAGATGGCCATGAAATATCACCCTGATAAGGTAAGTCACCTTGGAGAAGATTTCAGGAGGACAGCTGATGAGAAATTCAAGAAGGTTAACGAGGCGTATGAAAAAATAAAAAAAGAGCGAAACATTGTTTAAAATATCAGTGGTATTGCCTACTTTCAATTTCTAAAATTAACTTTGCATAAATTATTGAATAAAATGGTTTTAAAAGATTATCTGGCAATTTCGGGAGAGCATGGATTATTCAAATTCATTGCACAGGGCAGAAATGCTATAATTGTTGAACACCTTGAAACAGGTAAAAGGAGCAGTGCCTACGGCTCTGCAAAGGTCAGTTCACTGGAGGATATTTCTGTATTTACTGAGACAGAGGATCTTCCTCTTTCCAAAGTACTTGACAGCATCTTCGATAAAGTGAATGGTGGTCCCGCACCCGATGCAAAGGAAGACAACGAAAAACTTAAAAACTTCTTCGCTGAAGTACTTCCGGAATATGACAGGGAAAGAGTTTATATTTCAGACATTAAAAAAATACTTCTCTGGTATAACACATTACAGAAACTTAACCTTCTGAAAAAAGAAGATCCCGAAGAGGAAAAGAAAGAAGGTGAGGAGAAGGAGAATAAAGTACAGAAGGCAGCCACGGCTAAAGGGGATAAGCAGAAAGAGAAACAGCCTGGTAAGAATGTCAGACCGGCAGGAAAGACCGAGTCAAAATCTGCAGCAACAAAAAGTAAAGGGGCCCCGAAGGCAAAATAGCTTTAACCTCCTAATTTATTTCCAATGAGAAAATGGCGAGTTGAAGATTCAGCTGAACTGTATAACATCAATGGCTGGGGAGTAGATTATTTCTCCATCAATGAAAAAGGGAATGTCTGTGTAAGTCCGACAAAGAACGGCGTTAGTGTCGACCTTAAGGAACTTCTCGATGAACTTATGCTCTCAGATGTATCGGCACCCGTCCTTGTCAGGTTCCCCGATATTCTCGACGACAGGATCTACAGTATATCAAAATGCTTCAAATCAGCCGCTGAAGAATACGACTACCAGGCGCAGAACTTCATTATTTACCCTATAAAGGTAAACCAGATGAGACCTGTAGTTGAAGAGATTGTCAGTCATGGAAAAAAATTCAACATAGGCCTGGAGGCAGGTTCAAAACCTGAACTGCATGCCGTAATCGCAATCAATACAGATCCTGAATCACTGATTATCTGCAATGGCTACAAGGATGAGGATTATATTGAGCTCGCCCTGCTGGCCCAGAAAATGGGAAAAAGGATCTTCCTTGTTGCAGAAAAACTGAATGAGCTGAAACTTATTGCCAGCGTTGCAAAAAGACTTAAGGTAAAACCCAACCTTGGCATAAGGATAAAGCTTGCAAGCGTTGGCAGCGGGAAATGGGAAGAATCCGGTGGCGATATCAGTAAGTTCGGACTCACATCATCGGAACTGCTGGAGGCAATCGATTTCCTTGAGAAAAACAGGATGCGCGACAGCCTGAAACTTATACATTTCCACATAGGCAGCCAGGTAACAAAGATACGACGCATAAAAATCGCACTTCGCGAGGCTTCACAGTTCTATGTACAGCTTCGCCAGCTTGGGTTCAAAGTCGACTTTGTTGACATCGGCGGCGGTTTGGGAGTTGATTACGACGGGACAGGTTCATCAAACAGTGAGAGCAGTGTAAACTATACCATACAGGAGTATGTTAACGACTCTATAAGTACTTTCGTCGATGCTAGCAACAAGGCAAAAATCCCACATCCGAATATTATAACTGAATCGGGACGCTCACTCACCGCGCATCATTCGATACTAATCTTCGAGGTGCTTGAAACAACCACCCTTCCGGCATGGGAAGAAGATGATGAGATATCCGACAAGGATCATGAGCTTGTTAAGGATCTTTACCAGTTATGGGACAAGATTAACCAGTCGAGGATGCTTGAGACCTGGCACGATGCACAGCAGATAAGGGAGGAAGCTCTCGATAAATTCAGCTTTGGTCTTATCGACCTGCGTACCCGGGCACAGATAGAAAGACTGTTCTGGTCAATTGCCAGGGAAATAAATGTTATGGCCACAAAAACCAGGCATATACCTGATGAACTTAGGCAGATTGCACGCTTACTTTCTGATAAGTATTTCTGCAACTTCTCCCTCTTCCAGTCGCTTCCCGATGCATGGGCAATAGACCAGATTTTCCCTATAATGCCGATCCACAGGCTGAATGAGGAGCCTCTCAGGGCAGCTACAATCCAGGACATGACCTGCGATTCAGACGGCAAAATCGACAACTTCGTATCCACGCGCAACTCACCTCACCAGATACCTGTCCATTCATTAAAAGGCAGGGAACCTTACTACCTTGGAGTATTTCTCGTTGGCGCCTACCAGGAAATCCTTGGTGATCTTCATAACCTGTTCGGTGATACAAATGCCGTTCATGTGTCAGTTGATAATGACGGCTATAAGATCGACCAGGTAATCGACGGGGAAAGTATTGCCGAGGTTCTCGACTATGTTCAGTATAATTCCAAGAAGATGGTCAGGACTGTGGAAACATGGGTTACAACATCGGTAAAAGCCGGGATAATAAGCCTTGATGAAGGTAAAGAGTTCCTTTCAAATTACCGGTCAGGTCTCTACGGTTATACCTACCTGGAATAATTTAAAATATTAAAACTTTTGTGACCGATGCATTTCGGCGGATACGAGATTGAAAGCACCTATGATGGTTCCTCCATTGTAATCCTTCCTGTTCCCTATGATGAGACAAGTACCTACATCAGGGGAGCCGACAAGGGGCCTGAAGCTATTCTTGAAGCTTCTCCGAACCTCGAGTACTATGATATTGAAACTGCGGGCGACATCCGCCATCATGGGATTTTCACACTGGACCCGGTAATTGAAAAAAGCAGCCCGGAGGCATTGTGCAACGCCGTTGAGAAGGAAGTAATTGACCTGTTGAACGTCAAAAAATTTCCTGTTGTTATCGGTGGAAATCACTCTGTCAGTATCGGTGCTTTCAGGGCAGCAGGAAAATTCTTTAAAGACCTGTCTATATTGCAGCTGGATGCACATTCCGACCTTAGGCCGGAATATGAAGGTTCACCCCTGAACCATGCCTGTGCCATGGCAAGGGCCATTGAAGTTGCCCCCGTCACTCATATCGGAATAAGGAGCATGTGTACGGAAGAACTTCAGCTTGTTGATAACGATCGTTTCTTTCCCGCTTACAGGCTTTATTACGATAAATCACTCTACAGGAAGGCTCTTGGTACCTTAAAGAAGAATGTTTGGATAACAATCGACCTTGATGTCCTTGATCCTTCTGTTATGCCTTCAACAGGAACACCCGAACCTGGCGGCCCGGATTACATGGAATTAATGCATTTCCTCAGGGATGTGGCGGCTGAAAGGAATGTAGTAGGTTTCGATGTGGTTGAGCTTTGCCCTGCTGCCCACAATAAAATGCCCGATTTTGTGGCTGCGAAGATCGTTTACCAGCTTCTCAGCTATATATTTCACAGGCGCTAAGCCTGTAACCCGTATCTTGTGATATAGCTTTCCTTCTCAGTTTTAGGATCCCGATGTGTCTTCTTTTTTTGCTTCTTCCCAGATTATGTTCATTTCATCCAGTGACATATCGTGGAGTGATTTTCCCTGTTGCAGGGTATTCTTTTCAAGGTAGTTGAATCTCCTTATGAATTTCCTGTTTGTCTTTTCAAGGGCAGCTTCAGGGTCAATCTCATAAAGTCTTGCTGCATTTACAAGTGAGAAGAAAACATCTCCGAATTCTGATTCTATCCTCGCCCTGTCACCAGATTCAACTTCAGCCTTAAGCTCTGAAATTTCCTCTTCAACCTTATCCCACACCTGTTCACGAACCTCCCAGTCAAAGCCTACGCCTCTTACTTTTTCCTGTATCCTGTTGGCTTTTATAAGGGCAGGCATCGATGTCGGTACCCCTGAAAGAACAGGTTTGTAAACATCCCCTTCCTTCATTTTCAGTTTCTCCCAGTTCTGTTCAACATCTCTGGCAGTACTGACAGTCACATCTCCAAAAACATGAGGATGCCTGTAGACAAGTTTATCATTGATGCCTTTGAGCACATCTGTTATATCAAAGAGCCCTTTTTCACTACCGATTTTTGAATAGAAAACAATATGTAGCATAAGGTCACCAAGTTCCTTGCATATCATCCTGTCGTCATTTTCAATTATGGCATCAGCCAGTTCAAAGGTTTCTTCTATTGTGAGTTTCCTCAGACTTTCATTTGTCTGTTTCATGTCCCAGGGACACTTTGTCCTGAGCTCATCCAGCAAATCGAGCAATCTCCTGAATTCTTCAAGTCTTGGATCTTTGTCAGTCATTAAATTAGGTATTAGAAAAGCTTGTTGGACGGTGACTTTTTGTCCGGGATATCCACCCTTACAGCCGAGCCTACAGAAAGGCTGAGAAGTTCGGATACGTTGGCACCGTTTATTGAAATCTCAAGGAGGTCGAGTGCATTGAATCTCGCAAGTAGTTCTCCAACCGGTTCATCACTGTAATTAAAGCTTATGTGATCTGTATGATTTTTATTGCTCTGGACAAGAATCTGGAAGTTGCGTTTTTCAAAGACCCTGTAAAAAACTTCCCGGGTGATATTTGTAATCGCATTTCCATAACTGTCGATAAATATTATACTGCCGATAATAACATCTTTATCGATTGTTGCCCTGAGGGGTATTTTCTCTGTGAAATCATCCATTTTTTCACCTATCTCATCCATTGAAGTCCCCTTACACAGTTCGGCAGCAGCAACAGCAAAAATCTCCATTTCATCATTTGATTCAGACTTCTTAAGCCTGACAACCTCGTCTGCAGGGGCATTGAGGATAAGGTTGAAAATCCCGTTGTCGGTACCGATGAAATAATGGTCCTTTGCTTTAACAAGAAGATGATTCTTTCCTTTTCCGGCTTCAGAATGAACACATATTATATGTATTGTTCCCTTTGGATAGAAGTTGTATGTATTCCTTATTATGAATGAAGCATGTGGAATATTGAAAACCGGAATTGCAGAAGCATTGTCAATTATAGTAGCTTCGGGGCATAATGAACACAGCTTTCCCTTCATGATCCCGTAGTAGAAATCATCCTGCCTCCATTCGGTTGTAAGAGTAATAACAGGCATAGGGAAAATCTTGTAACAAAGATAATCTTCTAAAGAAAAATAAACTTACTTTGTATGCTGCCCGGTTAAAATTTTTGTCTGTAGCTGGAAATGCTGTAATGAGTTGATATTTAATGAGACTGGTAATAATTACCCTCGCCTGAATGACTGAGATAATTATTTTTCTTGAAGATATAGACCCTGTAGTTCTGTTCGGAACAAATAATCTCCTGCTTGATAAGATAAGGGGGTTCTTCCCGAAGATTAAACTTGTTGCAAGGGGTAACGAACTGAAGTGCCTTGGAGAGGAGGAGGAGATAGCCATTTTTGCCGAGAGGATAAATGAGGTAATCGAATACTACCGGAAGTTTAACCGTCTTGAGGATGAAGATCTTGAGAAGTTTTTCCTCGACCCTGAACACCTTAAAAGCGCCTCGAAAGGCGATTTTGAGGAAGTGATAGTGTTCGGAACAAGCGGTAAACCCATAAGGGCAAGGACAGTACACCAGTCGCAACTTATCAAGGAGTACAGCCAGTGTGACCTTATAATTGCAGAAGGTCCTGCAGGTACAGGTAAAACCTATACATCTATAGCCCTTGCTGTAAGAGCACTGAAAAACAGGGAGGTCAAGAAGATAGTCCTTACCCGTCCTGCGGTGGAAGCAGGTGAAAGACTCGGCTTTCTGCCAGGCGATATGAAAGAAAAACTTGATCCGTACCTGCAGCCATTATATGATGCTCTTCATGACATGATACCGTTCAAGAGACTTGAGACATGGATCGAGGATGGAACTGTTCAGATAGCACCGCTTGCATTTATGAGAGGCAGAACCCTCGAAAATGCCTTTGTGATTCTCGATGAGGCGCAAAACGCTACGGTGAGCCAGCTCAAGATGTTCCTTACAAGGATGGGTGTAAGCTCCAAGTTCATTATGACAGGAGATACAACACAGATCGACCTGCCCAAAAGGAATGAATCCGGACTGCTGCAGGCAATCAGGATACTTGGAAATATTGAAGGGATTTCAATTATAAGGTTTGACGAGAGGGATATAGTAAGGCATAAACTGGTAAAACAGATCGTAAGGGCATATGAGACTGATGAGAACACTAACAATATAATAAAGTAAATCACTCCCAGCCATGAGTAATGCAATAACAAAAACCGATTTCAGGTTCCCCGGGCAAAAAAGCCTTTACAAGGGAAAGGTAAGGGACGTTTACAATATTAATGACGAGTACCTCCTTATGATCGTTTCAGACAGGATTTCGGCATTTGATGTTGTACTTCCCAAAGGGATACCTTACAAGGGTCAGGTTCTTAACCAGATAGCTGCCAAGTTCCTGGATGCTACAAGCGATATCGTTCCAAACTGGAAGATTGCAACTCCCGATCCTAATGTGACTGTAGGTCATATGTGCAAGCCCTACCCTGTGGAGATGATTGTAAGGGCTTACCTTACCGGTAGTTCATGGAGGCTTTATAAGTCCGGCGCCAGGTCAATCTGTGGAATTCCACTGCCTGACGGCATGAAAGAACACCAGAGATTTGAAAAACCTATAATCACTCCAACCACAAAAGCAGAGCAGGGAAAACACGACGAGGACATTTCAGCCGAGCAGATTATTGAGCAGGGTCTCATACCGGAAGCTGAGTACAGGCAGATAGAGAAGTATACAATGGATGTTTTCATGCGCGGCACTGAAATTGCAGCAAAGCATGGACTGATACTTGTCGATACAAAATATGAGTTTGGAAACAAAAATGGCAGGATATACCTGATAGACGAGATTAATACACCTGATTCTTCAAGGTATTTTTATTCAGAAGGCTACCAGGAACGATTCGACAAAGGACTGCCGCAGAAACAGTTATCAAAGGAATTCGTTCGTGAATGGCTCATGGCGAATAATTTCCAGGGAAGGGCAGGTGAGACAGTCCCGGAAATGACAGATTCCTTCGTTACAGAGGTTTCTGAAAGGTATATCGAGCTTTATGAGAATATAACAGGCGAAAAGTTCGAGAGGGCTGATATAAGCAGTATAAACGCCAGGATCGAAAATAACTGTAATACATTTTTAAAGAGCCTTAAAAAATAATGGCAATATATATCAGGAAATTTTTGCCGGCACTACTGGCAATCGTTATTATTCAGTCAGCTGCAATCGCACAGGTTGTGGTTGAAAAATCAACAGACAAGGTTATAATTTCCGGGAAACAGTACTATATCCATGTAGTGAAAAAGGGTGAAACAGCATACTCAATTTCAAGGGCATATGGTATTAAGGTTGATGAGCTTACTAGTGAGAATCCCTCAGCCGTAAATGGTATAAAGGACGGGCAATCACTAAGGATCCCGGTGATTTCACGTGAGCCGGTGACTGATAATGTAAAGGATAACCGGAAAGAAAACACTGCAAGGGATGAATCGAAGTTCATTTATCACAGGCTTGAGAGAGGCGATACAGTTTTTTCACTTGCAAAAAGATACGGCGTTTCAGAGGACGATATATTACAGAGCAATCCGGGTGTCGAAATAAACAAATTATCTGTAGGCACTGAAATTGCAATACCAAGACGCCAGTTTACATCAACGCCTGTAACCCTTGATGTAAGGGATAAGGACCAGGAGAAAAACTACATAAACTATAAAGTTTCAAAAGGAGAGACATTCTCTTCAATTGCCGAAAAGTTTGGCCTCTCTGTTAAAGAATTAAGGAGGGAGAACAAAGGGGTTATCTTTCCAAAGGTTGATGATTACCTCAAGGTGCCAGTTGCAAAAGTTGAACCCGAACAGGTTAAAACAAATGTTGTAAGGGATACTGTTCTGGCTGAAAAGCCGGTTATAACTGAACAACCGCTTATGCCTGTTATCAGAACTGTTGTTGGAAAACTGAAAGGGCATTTTGAAGTGGCTGTTCTTATGCCTTTTTATTTTGATGAGAATGCCCAGAGAACCGAAATTGACTCAATGCAGAATCTTAAAGGCAAAACCGTCAAAAGGGTTATTCAGCGCCCTGAACAATGGATTCTGCCTGAAAGCCAGACCTTCCTGGAACTATACCAGGGAATTCTTATAGCTGCCGATACTCTAAGGTCACTGGGGCTTGATATGAATATTCATGTATTCAGCATCGAACGTGATACAAACCAGGTTGTTGACCTCATCCGGTCTGGAAAACTGGACAGGATGGATTTGATAATAGGCCCGGTTTATTCAGGAAACCTGGCTGCCGTTGCAGATTTTGCCTCCGGGAAAAAAATTCCTGTTATTTCCCCGGTACCGCTGAGGAGCAGCGAGCCCCTGAGGAACAGGCCCTACCTGTACATGGTCTATCCTTCACTTGAAGTGGCCCAGAGAGCTATAGCTCACCGTGTAGCCGATTATTATAATGGTAATTTTGTGTTCATTCACCAGGATACAGCAAGAGTTGACAGGAGCGTAAGCGATTTCAAGAGCATGATATTCAGTGAGCTCAGTTCAAAGATCCCATATGAAAATATTAAGTTCAAGGAATTCATTTTCTATAACAGGTCAGCCCTTAGCAACGACTCAATAAACAGGCTGGAGCATGCCCTGAGTGACAAAACTGATAACATTATACTGATTGCTTCAGAAGAGTCGCCTGTAATGAGCGAGACAATAATGGACCTGCATACACTGTCGAAAAAGTATACTATCCGGCTGGTTGGTTACCCGGCAATGAGAGAAATAGATAACCTGGAGCCGAAATACTATTTCGATATGGGTATTGAATTATACTCGCCTTACTGGCTCGATTACAATAAACCGGATGTCAGGAGTTTTCTTGCCTCATACCGGGGAAAGTTCCTTACAGAGCCTGCTGAAAACAGCTTTGCATGGCAGGGATACGATCTTACATATTATTTTATTACCGGGCTTGCGATGAACGGAAAAGAATTCCTTCTCAACCCGGGAATGCATAATCCCGACCTGCTCGAATCTGAATACAGGTTCACCAGGTCATCACCTGATTCCGGGTTTGAAAACACAAGGCTCTTCCTTATAAGGTACACTAATGAAATGGAAGTTAAGCTTCTTGATGAGCTGTTTACTGACCAGGCAGGAAAGTAAAATCTTTTATTGTTAACAAAAATTAACAAAGCGGGAATAATAACAGGATCTCAGCTGTCTAATATGCAGATACCGGAATTCCAGCACAGGAATGCCAGCGAACAGGAACTGGTTGAAGCCTCACTTAAAGGCGATAAACTGGCATTCGGTGAGATTGTAAAAAGGTATCAGAGGATGGTTGCCAGGACAGTTAAAGGGATGCTTGGCGATACAGTGTATTCAGAAGACATAGGACAGGAGGTGTTTGTTAAACTTTATTACTCACTGTCCGGTTTCAGGGGCGAGGCAAAATTGTCGACCTATATTCAGAAGATCGCGGTTAACCTCACTCTGAATGAGATAAAGCGGAGGAAAAGGTTCCTTTCAACTTTCTCCCACGCTGATGATGAAGAGATGCATGAGATCGACATTGCAGACCACGATGATGAGGAAAGACGGGATGCGCGGGAGCTGGTGAACAAGGCATTACAGCAGCTCGAGCCAAAGTTCAGGGTGATTATCACGATGAGGATGCTACAGGGATATTCGACAAAAGAAACTGCTGAGATACTTGACCTGCCGATGGGAACAGTACTGTCGAGGTTATCAAGGGCACAGGAACAGATAAAGAAAATACTGGAGAAATTATGAAACGCGAGGAGATCAAAAAGCTGATGCTTGAGTCGTTGAAAGAGAATGGAGGCGAAGGATCCTGGAATAAACTGCAGGAATCAGGTGTGGATTATTCATTCAGGGCCGGCTTCCAGGAAAGAGTTATGGACAGGCTTTTCACCGCAGGGGTCGTCGTAAACAGGGAAATTGAGTTCGCAAGATCATGGAATACAGCTTTTCTGCGTATTGCACTTACAGGAGTGGCCGCAATAATAATACTGCTGGTCTCAATATACCTTGCCGAAGGATCATTTTCTTTCAATTCTATACTTGGCCTCAGCGATAGCTACAATGAAAGCATAGTTTGTCTTCTCACAGGAAATTGAAATCATGAAAGCAAAACCAATAATCATTATAATTCTCACCCTGGCAATTGGTATAGCAATCGGCATTCTTGTTTCAGCCAGGATAAGGTACCAGAAACTTCAGCCGGTTAGAATGTTCTTTTCTGAACAAAGATTCAGGGATGGCTTCTACAATGTTATTCAGCCCGATGAGAAACAGAAAGCGACAATAGATAATATCCTTTCAAAATACGGAGTGATTAACACCGGCATACAGAATGATTTCCGTAAGAAACTCGACAGTACAATGAAAGAGTTCTGGAAGGAAATCGAGCCTGTTCTCACAACTGATCAGATGGCAAGACTCAGGGAGATGGAGAAGAGAAGGAATGAAATGATAAGGATGAACCACAGAAATCCCCACGATTCAGCAGCTTACGGAAACAGGCACAGGATGCCCGGTGAAGGAAGACCACCTTTCGGCCCTCCCGATTCTATCAGATCAAAGTAGAATATAGAACAAGTAATCGAGAAGGATAGGAATATCGTCATCGGCAACTCCATTGGCTACAAGCAACGGCCTGTCTTCTGAAAACGCCCTCATAAAATCATCCCTTGATATCTGTCCTGTAAGGATACTCTGCTTATAATACCCGGCTGCTTCTTTCTTTTTCCCCTTGCAGAGAGCCAGGTGACCCTTGTTTATTAAATCATGAGCAGTAAGCTTCTCTTCGCTTAACCTGTCGTAGTACTTCTCAGAATCATCAAGCCTTCCAAGGGCAAAATAACACCAGGCAATTGGCCTCAGGATTTTTATGTTGCCCGGTTCGTGGTATTCCGCGCTGAAATAGTATTTCAATGCAGAGTCATATTCTTTCATGTCGAGATAGCAGTGAGCTATCATAACCAGGGTATGCATATTCCCGGGCTCCATATCGGCAGCCTGAAGATACTGTTCAAGCGCTTCCTGGTGCCTGCCCAGTCGACGCAGGCAAAGACCTATTTTCTTTACAGTCCATACTTTCCTGTCAATAAGCTCTGCCATCCTGTAATACTTCAGGGCCTCCTCCGGAATATCAGCCTGCTGGTAACAGTAACCTGTTTTCTCATAAAGCTGTGCATCATCAGGTTTTTTCTCAGACAGCCTTATGAAAATATCAAGGGCATCATCGAAATAATTCTTGCTGAAAAAATAGTCAGCAAGTGAAGCTTCAGCCTCACCTGAACTGCACGAATTCCTGAAGAAACCTGAGTTATAGATATCGAGCTTTCCACCAAAAATATCCTCGAATTCCTTTTTGTAAGGCGAGAGTTTGAAGAACCTGTAGAGGTCCTGTAAATACTGCGTCACATGCACCCTGAACTGCCTGTATGGATCAGTCGAACTGTCTTCCTGTCCCATCTCCGAAAAACTGTCAAGCTCCATCCTGAAGACCTTGAGCATCATTGTCTTTTGAGCGGTAGGCAGGTACTTAAGATTAAGAAGCAGGGAATATTTGTCAGAGTTGCAGATAAAAGGTGTTTTGTAAAGCGCTTCAGCAAGCTCGTTTGTGCCAGGACCCAATACCTCATCAGCATATATTGCATCAACGGCTTCATGCTCGGGATAGAATGGAACAAACCAGTTTTGAAAATCGCGGAAAAAGTCAAAATGCTTGAGATTTGCAAAAGCCGACATATAAACATCCGATCCATCCATCTGTAAATTAGTAAGCTCTTCCATCGACTTTACAACTTCGTCTGAATCCGGGAAGATGGCTGACCAGTCGGGGTTTCTCCCTTCATCAGTATCTTTAGGCATTATACTGTCGAGATCTAATTTTTCATCGAGCCGCGGTTTAAGCTTTGCAACTTTTGGAAGGATTTCATCATTCAGCTTCCTGCTTAGTTTTTCAGTTTCCCTCGATTTAATTGTCTGAAGAACAATTAACCTGCAATGTTCCCGGAATTTGTTGTCGATGCTCAGCTTTCTTATCTCCTGGATTATTTCAGGGTAAAGCGTCATCCTGTCATCATGATAATGAAGGTTCAGGATAAGACCTGCAAGTGCCCTCTCTTTAACCTGGTCATTTCCCGATTTATATAAATCAAGAAGGTGAAACACCTTTTCCGATTGCCAGGTACGGAACAGGCTGAGTGTAATGGCTCTGACAAATATACTGGTTTCATACCACCTGAATTTGCCTGAATTAAGAAGTATTGAGATGATGCTGTCCTCAGCCTCACCGTAGTAATCTGTTATCCAGAGATGGTTAAATATGTTACGGATAAGTTTACGGTGCTTCATAGTCAGCTCTGAATTCGGATCGGGGCTGACTTCATTCGATAGCCTGAGCCATTCATCAAGTTCCTGCTTGAACATCAGGTCATCCACTGTCTCAATTATAGTCCGACCGCTGAGAATCTGTTCTTTTTCAATCTGCTGTTTTACCCAGTAGGTATGCCACCCTGAGTAATGTGACAATATGTCCTGTTTTACCTTGTCTGAAAGGGTAAGGATTGACTGCATAAGTCGGATGTATATCCTGTTTCTCTCAGGATCTTTCACACCCTCAATCGTATAACGCAGAATATTCCTGTAGGTCATCAGAATATTCTCAAATTCATCCCTGAATGCCCCGTTGCCTGTTGATGAGATCATACCATCAAGAATATCAAGGCTTTCCTTGACTTTTTTTGCTGCTATCAGCTTGCATATTCTCTTATGCTGCTGAATTACTTTTGAAGTATCCATATTATTATCCCTTCCTCACTGGTTTCATGACACAATTGCATGAAACATACAGTAAACAGGATATGCAACAATAGTGCCGAATGTTTAAAATCATTTTTAGGCCTCAATCTGAAACATTGGTTAAATTTGGCACGAAACAATTTCAGAACCAAAGCAGTGACACTTGGTAAAACAGGTACGGCATTCCTCCCTTCCTCAGTCAAGGAGTTTGAGCAACTTGGCTGGGATGAAGCTGATGTGATTCTTTTCAGTGGGGATGCCTATGTTGATCATCCTTCCTTCGGTGCTGCAGTTATCGGCAGGGTGATTGAAGCAGAGGGCATGAAGGTGGCAATTGTACCACAGCCTAACTGGAAGGATGACCTGCGTGATTTCAGGAAGCTGGGAAAACCAAAATATTTCTTCGGGGTTACAGCAGGGAACATGGACTCGATGGTAAATCATTATACCGCCACCCGGCGACTCCGGTCAGATGACGCCTATACACCAGGTGGCAAAGCGGGTTTCAGACCCGATTACCCGACAATTGTCTATACTGGCATACTTAAAAAACTGTATCCCGATGTTCCTGTGGTGATAGGCGGCATAGAAGCCTCAATGCGCAGGCTAACTCACTACGACTACTGGAAGAACAGTATTGAACCATCCATACTTCTTTCGAGCAATGCTGATATGCTGGTATATGGTATGGGTGAACAGCCCATACGGGAGATAATAAGGTTGCTCCTTAAGGGCGTGCCTTTCACATCATTAAAGACAGTACCCCAGACGGCAATAAGCCTTGAGGCACGGAGTCCGCTTCCTGCAAGGGAAGGATGGGTTACAAAAGAACTCAACTCATATGAGAGGTGCAGGGAGGACAGGAAAGCGTTTGCACAGAATTTTGTCACTTTCGAGAAGGAATCCAACAGGATAGAAGCAGCAAGGCTTACTGAAAGAAGCGGAGACCGGGTGGTTGTGATAAATCCTCATTATCCTCCGATGGATACTTCAGAAGCTGACCGGACTTACAGCCTGCCGTATACTTACCTGCCTCATCCAAGGTATGAAAAGAAGGGTCAGATACCCGCTTACGAGATGATAAAATTCTCAGTTAACATTCACAGGGGTTGCTTTGGAGGGTGCAGTTTTTGTGCGATAGCATCACACCAGGGAAAACATATCGTACGGAGATCTGAGGATTCGATTATGGCTGAGATTGACAGGCTCTCATCAATGTCCACTTTCAAGGGCTACCTGTCTGATCTCGGGGGACCCTCTGCAAATATGTACGGGATGAGTGGGAAAGACATGGAACTCTGCAGGAAATGTTCAAGGCCCTCATGTGTATGGCCAAAGGTTTGTGCCAACCTGGAGACAGATCACAGGGCGCTGCTTGAGCTTTACAGGAAGGTGAACAGGCGCAGAGATATAAAGAAGGCATTCATTGGCAGCGGAGTGAGGTACGACCTTTTATTCCCTGAATGGAACCCGAATGCCGGGAAGGTTGAAGCGGAGTACCTGAGGGAGCTTATAAGCGGACATGTTTCAGGAAGGCTGAAAGTAGCCCCTGAACATACATCACCAGAGGTCGTTAGTCTTATGCGGAAAGTACCTTTTTCTCTTTTCAGGAAACTTAAGAAACAGTTCAGGGAAGTAATTGAGGAAGAGGGACTCAGGTATGAAATTATCCCGTATTTTATCTCGGGCCATCCAGGGTGCGGTATGAAGGAAATGAAAGATCTGGAAACTGAACTGAGGTCGGATGGCGTAAAAGCTGAACAGGTACAGGATTTCACTCCGACTCCAATGACACTGTCGACTTTGATGTATTACACAGGTGAAGATCCTTATACCGGGAAGAAAGTGTATGTTGCACGGACGATAGATGAGAAGAGGAAACAGAAGGATCTTTTCTTCTGGCATAAAAAGCCGCAAACAAGGTTTGAGAAGGGTAGGGGGAAGCCTGGAAAATAAAACCGGGACCTTTCGATCCCGGCACTCTATAAACCTAAATCACCAGTTATTAAGAATAGTTAGTTCTCATATTCCTTGAGGATGTTCTTCACGTCATCAGGGGCAACCCTTCCATAGGTCTTATCGCCCACGAGAACGACAGGTGCAAGTCCGCAGGCACCAACGCACCTGAGGCTTGACAATGAAAATTTTCCATCCTTTGTTGTCTGTCCGACCTGTATTCCCAGTTCTTTCTTAAACTCATCAAGAACCTTTTCACCACCCCTTACATAACATGCTGTTCCCATGCAAATGCTTATCGGGTGTTTCCCCTTCGGGGTCATTGAAAAAAATGAATAGAATGTTACCACTCCATAGATCTTGGCAACCGGAACACCAAGTTCATCAGAAACAACCTCCTGTACTTCTGCCGGCAGGTAGCCGAAATGCTCCTGGCAGCTGTGCAGTACGTTTATAAGTTCCTGTGAGTCATTTTTGAATGATGCGCATATCTCCTTGATTTTTGCAACATCTTCCTTCCTTAACTCGATTTTTATACTTGACATATTGTTGTATTTTATTGTTGTTCAAAAAGCTTGGACTACTGTTTTACAAACACCTTTTTCTTCCTGTCGAAATAATGAGTATGAAGAAGGTGGTGAGCCTTTTCGCTGTTTGGCTGCCCGAGGAACTCCCTGTACAGCTCAACAATGAATGGGTTCTCGTGAGATTTTCTTATAGGTTTAAGCTTGTCTTCGCGGTATATAGCTGCAGCTCTTGCCTTGATAATCTCCGAATTTCCATGATGAAGCGGCTGTCCGCCACCGCCGATGCACCCGCCGGGGCAGGCCATTATCTCTATCGCATGGAATTGCGATTTACCTGCTTTTACATCATCAAGAAGCTTCCTTGCATTTCCAAGTCCGTGAGCTATGCCAATGTTTACAGGAAGACCGTTAAAATCGATAGTGGCAGATCTTACTCCATCGAGTCCGCGGAGCTCTGTAAAATCGAGTCTCTCAAGTTTCTTTCCTGTATGGATCTCATATGCTGTTCTGACAGCAGCTTCGATCACACCGCCTGTATTTCCGAATATAACACCGGCACCAGTTGATGCTCCGAGGGGAGAATCAAAATCCTCATCGGCAAGTGTGTTAAGATCGAGGTTTGCCTGCTTTATAAATGCGGCAAGTTCTCTTGTGGATATTGAGTAATCAACGTCCCTGTTGCCGTCAACCGAAAACTCATCTCTCTGGCATTCGTATTTCTTCGCAAGGCATGGCATAATTGATACGACAACCATGTCCTTCCTGTCCTTGCCAATTTTCGGTGCGAAGTAGTTTTTCGCAATGGCTCCGAACATCTGCTGAGGTGATTTTGCTGTTGAAGGAATATCCTTCATATCGGGGTAATAATATTCAAAGAAGTTAACCCAGCCCGGGCAGCATGAAGTAAGGATAGGCAGTTTTGCTGTCTTTTCACCTTTAAGGTGCCTGTTGAGCCTGTCGAGGAGCTCAGTGCCTTCTTCCATAATTGTAAGGTCAGCAGCGAAATCAGTGTCGAAGACATAATCAAATCCCAGTGCCCTGAGTGCTGCAACCATTTTGCCGGTTACAAGTGTTCCTGGTTCCATTCCGAACTCTTCACCCAGTGCAGCCCTGACTGCGGGAGCAGTCTGAACAACAACTGTTTTGGAAGGATCTGCCAGGGCCCTTAGTACTTCAGGAGTATGGTTAACTTCTGTCAGTGCACCTGTCGGGCAGACTGCAACACACTGTCCGCAGTATGTGCATGATGAGTGTTCAAGGTTCTGCTCAAATGCGGGTGCAACTGCTGCCATGAAACCGCGGTTAACAGCTGACAGGGCACCGACTGTCTGAACCTCATTGCACATTGTTTCGCACCTGCGGCACATTATACATTTGTCAAGATCCCTTATTATTGATGGGGAAGTATCTTTCCTGTAAGTTGACATTGCAGCTATGTCAGCACCTGGTATGTCCCTGATGCCCAGCCTTATTGCCATGTCCTGTAATTCGCAGTTTCCTGATTTCGGGCAAATGAGGCAGTCTTTAGGATGATCTGAAAGTATGAATTCCATTACTGTTCTCCTTGCATTAAGGACTCTCGTTGTGTGAGTTTTCACAACCATCCCGTTCTCGCAGTTTGTAGAGCAGGATGGCGCGAGATTACGGCGGCCCTGGACCTCGGTTACACAGATCCTGCAGCCTCCCGGCTTATTCTCTATGTTCAGGTCGTGAAGCTCCATGTAACACAGGGTCGGGATCTCAATACCTGCCTGTTTCGCAGCTTTATATATTGTAGTTCCTTTCGGAACTTCAACAGTTTTGTTATCAATGGTAAGTTTTATTGTTTCCATCATCATGTAATTAACTTATATAAATAGCATCAAACTTACATTTCTCTTTACATGCACCGCATTTAATGCAAATCTCGGGATTGATATAATGAACCTCTTTCCTTTCACCGGAGATTGCGTTAACAGGGCATACTCTTGCGCAAGCTGTACACCCTACGCAGTTTTCCTTATTGACAATGTAATCCATGAGGTTTTTGCACTGGTGAGCAGGGCATTTCTTGTCTGTCACGTGGGCAACGTACTCATTCATGAAGTTATCAATTGTCGAAAGGACCGGGTTTGGAGATGACTGACCGAGCCCGCAAAGTGAAGTGTCCTTTATTACAAGGCTCATATTTCTCAGCCTGTCTATATCTGCCATTGTTCCTTTCCCATCGCAGATATGACCCAGGAGTTCATGAAGTCTTTTATTCCCTATCCTGCATGGTGCACATTTCCCGCAGGATTCCTCCACTGTAAATTCGAGGTAATATTTTGCTATGGATACCATGCAATCGTCCTCATCCATTACTATCATACCACCTGAGCCCATCATTGATCCTGAAGCAACGAGGTTATCAAAGTCAATGGGAACATCGAGGTGTTTCTCTGTAAGGCAACCACCTGAAGGTCCGCCGGTCTGAACAGCTTTAAACTTCTTGCCGTTCCTGATGCCGCCACCTATCTCGAAAATAACCTCACGCAGGGTTGTACCCATTGGCACTTCAATCAGTCCTACGTTATTTATTTTTCCGGCGAGTGCGAAGACCTTGGTACCCTTTGATTTCTCGGTACCTATTTTATTGAACCAGCCTGCTCCTTTAAGAATAATTACAGGAACAGAAGCAAAAGTCTCTACGTTGTTTACGTTTGTCGGTTTTCCCCTGAATCCTGATTCTGCAGGGAATGGCGGTTTAATTGTCGGCTCACCGCGAAGACCTTCCATTGAGTGGATCAGAGCTGTTTCTTCTCCGCATACAAAAGCACCGGCACCGTACCTGAGGGTAATATCAAAACTGAAACCACTTCCAAGAATGTTCTTGCCGAGCAGCCCGTACTCATGTGCCTGTTTTATCGCGATCTTAAGCCTGTTAATTGCAAGAGGATATTCAGCCCTTACATATATGAGACCTTCCGAAGCCCCGATACTGTATCCGCAGATAGCCATTGCTTCAAGTACGGAGTGGGGGTCACCTTCAAGGACTGACCTGTCCATGAATGCACCGGGGTCTCCCTCGTCTGCATTACAGACAACATATTTTTCATCGGATTTATTTTTTGAAGCGATCTCCCATTTGAGCCCTGTTGGAAATCCTGCACCGCCACGACCCCTTAATCCAGAGTCCTTGATCTCTTTAATTACCTGCTCAGGTGTCATTTCGGTAATTGCCTTGCCGAGAGCCATATAGCCATCTTTTGCTATGTACTCATCGATATTCTCAGGGTTAATAAAGCCGCAATTCCTGAGGGCGATTCTTAGCTGTTTCCTGAAGAAACCCATATGCTTGGAATCTGAGACAGCTTCCTTCGTCTTTGGATCACGGTAAAGAAGACGTTCTACTTTTCTTCCTTTTACCACGTGCTCCTGGATTATTGTCTGGGCATCCTCTGGTTTCACCTGGACATAAAATGTATTATCAGGTAATACGTTTACTATCGGCCCTTTCTCGCAGAAGCCGAAGCATCCGGTCATTATGACCTGCACTTTTTCCTGGAGGCCCAGAACTTCAAGTCCCTCCCGGAGATTTTCAACTATTGCATCACTCTCGGACGCCCGGCAACCTGTGCCACCGCAAACAAGGAGATGCATACTGTAATTTGACATATTTTTCCTCCTATTCTTTTGAATGGATAGTTTCATAATTAACAGGGATAATGCCGTCGACAAGCTCGCCTGTTTTAATATACTTTTCAATAATAATGTCGGCTCTCTTGAGGTTTACATAACCGAAAACAACCGGTTCCTTTCCCGGGAGAGTGACTTCAATAGTGGGTTCAGCATAGCAATAACCCATGCAGCCTGTCTGTGTAACTACCCCCTGGATATTACGGCGGTCGAGCTGCTCAACAAAAAATTCCATTACTTCCTTTGCACCTGAGGCTATACCGCAGGTAGCCATTGCAACCCGGACCTGGACGTGTGATTCAGGGTCCTGTGCGTTGACCCTGAGATTCAGCCCGGTTTGCAATTCTTCGCGTCTCTTCCTGAGATCCGCTAATGACGTGATTTTTGACATCTCTGTTGTATTTAGTAGTTTGAGTATCTGATATATCTAAAATGTTTTGAAATCTATAAATATAATTAATCTTTATCTTTCTTCTTCTATTGAACCAATACTTTCAAGGTTATTGTTGATATATTCTTTAAGGTCCGGAATCAGTGAACTGTCGTATAATGAATCGGGTCCTAATGTGTCTCTCAGCTCCCTGCTTGACAGACTGAAAGTACCATTGCCTGTTATATGAAAGTATTCAAAGCTGATTGCAGGATTTGAAAACATAAGCATCGTAATTACACCCGCTATATCTCCGAAGGGTTGCCTGTCGGGATGTGATATTTTGAAACTTGCTGTTACAGTTGTTCCTTTTTTGATGCCGGAATCTATCCTGAATGATCCTCCTGTAAGTTCAGAGTGGAATTTAAGAAGAGCTAATCCAAATCCCGTTCTCCTTGTAGTCCTTGTTGTGACGAAAGGATCTGAAGCCTTCTTAAGAAACTCCGGATCCATTCCGTTTCCATCATCTGAAATGATGAGAGTTAACTTATCACCGGGCTTATTTTCAATCAGGTTTACGCTGATCCTTGTAGCCTCTGCCCTTATTGAATTCTGAACTATATCGAGAATATTAAGCGCGATCTCCTTCATAATAGAATCCTCCTTCCTCTTTCCGACCTAAGGGCCATTGCGATTTCGGTGAATGTTCTTGTTTCAAGTTCAAACCCTGTAACTGCGGTGCCTATCCCCGACAGGTAATGAGAATCAGAATTTCTGACTACTGTCAGTCCTTTGATTTCAGGGTGGGCTGTAATGTATTCTTCAGGATTTGTTTTTGACGATATTTCGATCGCATCTGCTATCAGTCCCTGTGGCATGAATCCGAGCTGGCTGTAAATACTGTTCTTCTTCCTGTCGATGTGTGCGGGGATGAATAACCCACCGTTTGCATGAACGAATTTTTCAAGTTCATCTATCGCAATACCTGTGGCATTCAGAAGCATCTTCTCCTCTGAATAGACAATGTTTTCATTCTCATCAACCTGCACCTGGTAGCCGAACAGTTCCGGGTTGTTCTTAATATCCGGCAGCGTTGAATCGATAAGATCCTGCAGCAAATTCAGCTTTTCAGTTGTTTCAAAGAACACGAGGCAATGAACTTCTTCCCTTGTCGTCACTTCGGCGCCCCTGAGCACGAAGAGACCTTTTCGTTCTGCAAGCTGACTCACCAGGCTGCAATGCCTTGTTGAGTTATGATCGGTTATCCCGATTATATCAAGGCCCATTGCTGCTGCTTTTGCAACGATGTTGCCCGGGCTCATTTCCAGATCCCCACAGGGGGAAAGGACTGTGTGAATATGGAGATCTGCCCTGAAGGTGGTCATCTCGACTTCAATAATTCAAATAAACGTCCTGATACAGTGAATGTATCATCAGCGGATGAGAGCAGCGGTATGTTTTCGCTTTTGCTCTTTTCAATTGTGGCTTCATCCGCCATCAAACCTTTTACAATTATTATTGCTGCAAGGTCCTTAAGCGACGCAACTGCAACAATATTATTATGTGTCTGGAGGGTGATCCAGATATTTCCTTCCCTGGCATTTCCAATTACATCGCTCAGAAGATCTGATGTATACCCGCCAGTCACCTCCTTCTGAATGTTATTCTCACCGGAGATCATCTTAAGACCAAGTGGTTCAATTATCTCTGAAACTTTCATGAGTTTCTGTCATTAGTTCTTTTTTCAGTCACAAGCTTCCAGTCCCATATTCTTGAAGTTATATCCAGTGCTTCAATTGAATCAAGGCTTTTCTCAGCCACCATCTGCTGCTGGACAAATACGCAGGCATTCAGGATTTCCCTGCCCTGGACAATATCCTCTGCAAGTGTCTGGCAGTCGGGTGAACCACAGGCGCCGCAATCAAATCCTGGAAGGATTGCTGTGAGTTCCTGTTTCTGTACCATCTTCTGCATTGCGACTGTCCGGTCCTCATCGAGTTTGTCTATTGTACGTGGCTCGATGTCACCGAGATAGCTCTGCGATCTCAGTACCTGTAATGCATCTGCGGTTATACCTTTATAATCTTCTTTATTGACTGTGTACTCTGCTGCAAGTTTCCTCAGTCTTTCGACGTTGAGAAACCTGTTTTCAGTCATAAGTGCTCCCCCGGCGCAGCCCTCATCACAGGCTCTTAGTTCAAGGAAGTCAACCCCGCTAAGCTTCTCATATTCAAGATGTTCCAGAATTTCGGTAACATTTTTCATCCCGTCCACGGCAAGGGCCCTCTTCTTTGAATGTGCAGCTTCACCTCTTGTGAGGCTCCAGAGGATACCCCTTGATGTAAGGAGTTTATCTGTGACAGGTAATTCCTCGGTGCCGGTAATATTCTGGAGGTTTTTACAAAGAATGTTGAACAGGAAATTCATATTAATTACACCTGTCACTGTTGAAGCATTTCCGCCAACCGGGCTTTTTATTGCTGCAATTTTTGCTGCGCATGGTGTGGCATAAAATATTCCGATGCCCTGGTCTGGCAGCCCGGATGCCTGCAACCTGTTCCTGTAGTACAGTGCAGACATATCAATGGGTGGATTTACCTTTACAATATTTTCGAGAAGGAGAGGGTACTTTACCTGTATCAGCCTTACAACAGCCGGACAGAATGATGATATTAACGGACGTGTGTCATTCACAGCGGCATGATCGGCATATGAATCAAGCACAAGATCAACAGTGTTCTCAACATGGTATACATGTGTGAACCCTATCTGTTTAAGTGCCCTGTATATGTTATTTATAGGTGTCTTATGCGAGAACTGGCCGATAAGGACGCTTGGAATGAGTATCACCCTTGCCTGGAACCTGAATATCATTTCAAGGTCATCCTGCCTGACACCGATAGCAGAAACCGGGCATACTTTATAGCATTCACCGCAATCAACACATTTCATGTCAAGGATCATGGCTTTGCCATGAGACACCCTGATTGCCGAAGTAGGACAGGCCTTAATGCAATGAGTGCAGCCAGTGCACAGATTCTCATCAACTGCAAGCGCGTGGTATAAACTGCTATTTCCCTTACCTGTTTCCATTTTGTCCGAGATAAGTGACAAGTTTCACACTTGTTCCTTCTCCTGTTTCACTTGTGACCTTCATCAGGTCGCTGTTTTTTTTCATATTGGCAAGGCCCATACCTGCACCGAAACCCATTTCCCTTACCTGTGGTGAGGCAGTGGAGTAGCCTTCCTGCATTGCTTTTTCTATATCCGGTATACCCGGACCTTTATCGTCCACCTTTATTGTAACCTTATCTTCATCAATGTCTATCTCGGCAATTCCCGACCATGCATGGGCAACAACATTCACCTCGGCCTCATAAAGGGATATCACAATTCTCTTGGCCACCTGGTGGTCAATATTAAGCTGCCTGAGAACCTTTTTGACAGAACTTGCCACGTTCCCGGCATTTACAAAGTCACCTCCCGCTATTTTATGCCTCAGATGCATTTCAGAATACCGGTTTAATTCCAGCTTTATATAGTTCGCCTGAGATCCTGTATACTGAATAAGGACTCTCAATTAGTACAACCTGGTTTTCCTTTGCCACAGAAATAATATCCTGGCTGGCTTTCTTATCCCTTGCAAAAATTACGCAACCTATCTCCGACATTTCAGAGGTTCTTATAGCCTGCATATTTGCAAGTCCTGTAATAAGAACCATCTTTTCTTTCTCTACAGTAAGTACATCGCTCATCAGGTCAGAAGCGAATGCGTATTCAAGTTCATTGCTCTCATTCTCCGGGCAGCAAACTATGTGTCCATCGATTCTTTCCGCTATATTCCTGATAGTCATCTTTTTATTACTTAAAATTTTCTTCTGCGCGGTCTCTGTAAAACCAGTTTCAAATTTTTCACCTGCAAAGATATATCATTTATGTGAAAAATATAACATTGTGAATAAAATAACAATAATTTAAAATTCTTCTAAATTGGATTGTTTGGAGAGAGATCGGGAGATGGGTGTTATTGCGGAAACGGATGATGGTTTTATTCCCCCAAATCAGAGCCCGACTTGCAATACCAACAGTCAGGCTTGCTAAGACAGAGACTTTCGAATATGTACGTTCTTAAGCCCCCCTTGGGTGGTGAGGGGTGAGATGTTTATCTCAGAATAACATTTCCAAGCAGAATCTTGCCACTGTTCCAGAATGCCCTGAAGTATGGATCATCTGTAATATAAATTACCTCACCTGACCCGATCTTTTCAGAGCCTATGACTATTGTATTTTTGATCTTTTCACGGAATTTGTTCCCGGCAAAACCTGATACAGGATCTTTATCGAGGATATAGCCAATGTTCATGCCTGAAGCAAGGAATGGGTACCCTGTTGACCTCTTCATTACAAACCAGTCGCTTCCAAGTCCGAATGCATATGGATTAGTATCATCAAGAGTTACCTTGTAAATACTTCCTGCAGATCTTTCTGACAATCCATAGCGTCTCTCGAGTTCATACTCAAATTTCTTCAGGAGTGCAGGGTCATCGCTCTTCTCTTTCTTCTCCTTGTCCTTTAATTCGGTATTGCGTGTATCAACTGCCTTGTAGAGTGCAGTCGATTTATCTTTTGCAAACATCGAAACAGCTGATCCCATTGCCACAATCCTGCCGCCCTTTTTCAGGTAGGTCATCAGGGTGTCATCAATTTTTGAATAGTTTCCAGATGGGAGTAAAAGCACATCATATTTGCTGAAATTGACCCTTTCCCAGTACGCCGAACCTATTAATGTTACCGGGTATCCGAGTTCCCTTTCGAAATAATACCATAGTTCACCAACTTCACCTGCCTGTGTATCCTGTCCGCACATAATGCCAATGACCGGCTGCTTCCTGAGCACCGCGAATTCTGACCCAAGGTCCTTCCCGCTATCAGCCAGTCCACCGTTTACCTTGTCGGGCCTGACTTCAGCGGCATTAGCAGCGCTGCATACAAGTTCATCAAAATTATCACCGGCTTGTTTGTTATCCCCCCTGGCTACAATAATACTTCCCCTCGAATATTTCTTCCCGTTTGCCTCGAAGGGCTTTACCATATATCTTAATTTGATCTGTCGCTTATATAGTTCAGCCATGAACTTTATTTCATTGAAGCCTCTGAAATCGGCAAGGTAGGCATATGGTTTACCTGATGGTGTAATCTTGCTGAAGGTTGAAATGCTTACTGTACCATCTTCCGGCCTGATCTGCTCGGTGACTGCGTAAGCCTGCAGGTTGTAAAGATATGGTACCGACCAGGCTGTAAGGTCGTACGACAATGAATCTGATGCCTTGCTGTCGGGTTCGAACATAACTTTCACCATTCTCGACTGTGGCTGGAAAGCCGAAACAAGAATATCCCCCTTTTCAATAGTAACTTCACCATTTGTATTTTTTCTGTAATCAAAGGCAGTGTATTTCTTTCCAGCCCCGGAAGCATATGAATATTTAACCTGGTTCCTGTCGAGGAGTCTTAGCAAATCGGATACTGATGATTTTTCATTTGTACCTTTTATTATTACAGATTTATATTCAAACACAGGATTCTTTGCCCCGTCTTCAAAGTACCTGTTGAACTCGGATACAAGTTTTGTTCTGTTCTCATAAGATACTTTAATTGTTGCCATAGAAGCAAGAAAATGTCCTTCAATCCTCTTCGCAAGTGTAATAGTGTCACCGCTTTCCAGCTTCATTGCAAGTCCTGAAAATCCACCGCCACCCTGTTCATATGTCATTCCGATTGCGCCATTGAAAAGAGGCCATGTATCCCCGAAGCTCGGGCAGAAGAGATCGTAATTCTCTTTTGTGAAATATAGCCTGTTTTTTTCATCGAACAGTTCGGAGTTGCCCTTGCCAAGAAGCTTGTGGAAATCCCTCTGCCAGGTGGTTATTATTTCATTCCAGGGGTCGGCTCCCGGAGGGAAGAAGAATGTAGATTCCGGACCCATCTCATGGAAATCTGCATGAACCTGTGGCATGAACTGGCTGTAGAATGCAAGTCGCTGCTTTGTCTCGGCCTGGGTCTGCCAGGTCCAGTCGCGGTTAAGGTCAAACATATAATGGTTTGACCTGGCCCCGGGCCATCCCTGGTTATGTTCAAGTCCTTCAGGGTTTGGATCAGGGGCTATCCCTGATGATGAATTAAACCTTGTAGTGAAAAGATCCCTGCCGTCAGGATTCTGGCATGGGTCAATAACAATTATGCAGGATTTTATCCATTCACCGCTTCCTTCATAACTTCCTGTTACAAGCGTGTAAAGTGTTTTCATTGCAGTTTCCATCCCGGCTGATTCATTACCGTGTACATTGTATGCAAGCCAGACTATGGGAAGCTGTTTTCCCGTGAATTCACCTTTAAGCAATCCCGTTTTTATAAGGTTATTCTTCCGCAGTTCCTCAAGATCCTTGAGGTTTTCCTCAGATGAAACTATGCAGACACCGAGTGGCCGGCCTTCATATGTTTCCCCGTAACTCCTGTATTCCGCGAGTGGTGAGACATCTGCAATATACTTGAAATATTCCACCGCCTTATGATGATAGGTGAACCTTGTCCCAAGCTCATAACCAAGAAATTCAGAAGGTGACTTTATTTCCTGTGCGGAGGTTTTCTGTAAAAAAATAACCAAAAAGATTAGAATTGCTTTAAAATATTTCATTAGGGTTGAGATTAAGTTTTAAATATACTCTTTTTTAATGCTCTGCTGTATGCCGGTGAAATGTTTATAAGCATGATTCTTTTGTGTTATAAAGCAATTTGATACTTCCTGAAAGGGGAAATACATATTTTTGTTATTAAGTTCATGGAACCAAAAAATTAAATTTATTAAAATGAGAAAGATTGCATTCATTTCACTGATTGCTATTACGTTTTCAGTGATTCTTCCCTCAGGTCATCTTAACGGACAGGGTTACCAGAGAGGCGGAGGCGGACAGCACAGGGTAACAGGTTGGGTTGATGATACCCACTTTATCTTCCAGACTCTTGATAAAGACAAAAAGTCTGTCACACTTAGTGTGGATGTAAAAAGCGGTAAAAGTGAAGCCTATATCACCCCTAAATCTCCACGGGATTTATTATCAGCTGCTATGCCTGCAGGCACTTCACTGAGTGTTACAGACATTGTAAGCCCCGATTTCAAAAGTGTTGTGATTGTAAAGGACAATGACCTGTATTATTTCAGGACAGGCGATAAAGAAGTAAAAAAGCTCACCAGTGAAAAAGCTGACAGGGTGAATATTAAATTCTCTCCCGATGGGATGAAGCTGGCTTACACGAGGAACAAGGACATGTACGTATATGATATAGCATCTATGAAGGAGATCCGTCTTACAAATGATGCTTCAGATAAGATTTACAATGGATACTCATCATGGGTTTACAACGAGGAGATCCTTGGAAGGCCGAGCAGGTATGCAGCGTTCTGGTGGTCACCCGACAGCAAAAAGGTTGCCTATATGAGAACCGATGAGAGTGAAGTGCCTGTATTTACATTAAACAGGCTTGATGAAGCTGATGGCATTCATGGTAAACTTGAGCTCATTCCTTACCCGAAGCCCGGAGACCCGAATCCAAAAGTGAAATTCGGGATAGCTGAAGTTTCTTCAGGGAAAACCACATGGGTGAAGACAGACTATACGGTTGACCAGTATCTAGCATGGCCCTTCTGGACCCCGGATGGAAGCAGGCTTGCAATACAGGTTCTCAACAGGGATCAGAATGACATGAAGTTCATACTTGCAGATCCTGCAACGGGCGATTTTGTGCAGATATATTCGGAGACAAGACCTTCATGGGTGGAGTTTTATGAGGATATATATGTAATGAAGAATGGCACCGGCTTTATTGTAAGAAGCTACCGCACCGGCTGGGAGAACCTGTACCTTTATGGATGGGATGGCAAGCTGGTTTCGCAGATAACAAATGTACCATGGAGAGTAAATGGCATTGCCCGCGTAGATGAAGATACAAAGACTGTCTTTTTTAATGGAACAGGTAATGAATCAACAGATAATCAATTCTATAAAGTAGGTCTGGACGGGAAAAACCTTGTCCAGGTAACAAAGGAACCCGGCTCACACAATGTTTCTATTTCACCAAAGGGTAACTATTTTATAGATACATGGAACAGCGTCACATCTGCAGGATCCATACTGGCATACAATTCAAAAGGGCAATTGCTGAGGGAGGTTCAGAAATTTGAAACCCCGGCCTTTGATGCAGCTAAGAACTCGAGGACAGAAATGCTGAAGATAATGACCTCGGACGGTCAGTTCAATATGCCGGCTCTTATCACATACCCGGTTAATTTCGACCCTTCAAAGAGGTATCCGGTCATATTTACAATTTATGGCGGTCCGGGTTCAGAAAATGTAAGTAACAGGTGGCAGGGATACAATGCATCCTGGTATGCGCAGAATGGCATTATTACTTTCATGGTTGATCACAGGGGTTCCGGGCAGTTTGGCCGAAGGGGTCTCGACCAGATACACAGGTGCCTTGGCAAATATGAGATACTTGATTACGGCGACGCTGTTAAATGGCTCAGGAAGCAAACCTATGTTGATTCAACAAAAATTGGAATTACCGGCTCATCATACGGAGGCTACATGACCTGTCTTGCACTTACAAAGGGTGCTGAATTCTGGACACATGGTTTCGCAGGTTCCTCTGTTACCGACTGGAAGCTGTATGACAATATTTACACTGAGAGGTATATGGATACCCCACAGGATAACCCCAACGGATACAAGGAAGCCTCAGTGCTTAACTTCGTTAAGAATTATAAGGGTAAATTGTATTTTAACCATGGTGATATGGACGACAACGTTCATATGCAGAATTCAATTCAGCTTATATCAAAACTTGAGGATGCCGGCAAGACATTCCAGTTCATGCTGTATCCGAACGGACGCCATGGCTGGGGAGGAGCAAAAGCGACTCATTCAAGGAATGAAGCAAATACATTCTGGCTGACAAACTTCTTTGGAAAATAGCCGGAAATCCAATAATGAAAGGGGATGCAGCAGTGTATCCCCTTTTTTATTCAGGTTGAAACTCTTCTTTGAGGTTAAGTTATTGTTTATTATATTGGTATCTTAAAATAATTAACCAGTCACCTAAATATATCTTTATGATTATAGGAATTCTGAAAGAATCCGGAAGTGAAAACAGGGTAGCAATGCTGCCAGGGGAACTATCTGGCTTGAAAAAATTCGGAATTGAAGCAATCGTTGAGAAGGAGGCAGGCTCCCGTGCATATGTAAGCGATTCTGATTTTCAGACCTGCGGATCAATCCTGGCATCCCGGAAAGAGGTAATTGAAAAAGCAGATATGCTTCTTTCTGTCAACCTGCCTGTAAATGACAGCGTATCATCTTTCAGGGAAGGGCAGGTTTTATGCTGTGTCCTTAACCCGCTGGAGAACAGGGAATGGCTTGAAAATGCAAGGATGAGAGGTTTGACAATACTGGCACTCGACCTTGTACCCAGGACAACAAGGGCCCAGGCTATGGATATTTTGTCATCAATGGCTACTGTATCAGGCTATAAAGCCGTACTGGAAGCTGCATCACTTCTGCCTAGATTTTTCCCTATGTTCATGTCAGCTGCAGGTACAATAAAACCGTCAAGGGTGCTTATTCTTGGTGCCGGGGTGGCTGGTCTACAGGCTATAGCAATTTCAAGGAAACTTGGTGCCACTGTTGAAGTGTTTGATGTCAGATCAGCTGTTAAGGAGGAGGTTAAAAGTCTTGGTGGAAAATTCATAGAGGTTGAAGGGGCCAGGGAAGATTCAGCGGCGGGAGGTTATGCAGTTGAACAGACCGAGGAGTTTAAGAAAAAGCAACAGGACCTTATACAGCAAAGGGCTATTGCTGCCGATGTTGTAATTGCCACAGCTCAGATTCCAGGCAGAAAAGCCCCGCTTTTGTTACTCAAAGAGACAGTTAAATCGATGAAACCTGGTTCTGTGATAATTGACCTTGCGGCTTCTTCAGGCGGTAACTGCGAAGTAACGGAGAATGGTAAGACAATAGAATTGAATGGGGTCAAGATCGTAGGGAAATCTGATTATCCTTCAGAAATGCCTACTGATTCAAGCAAAATGTTCGGTTCGAACATTGTAAACCTCCTGAAGATAATGGTTGACAAGGATGGTAAACTCAACCTGAACTTCAAGGATGAAATTATTCACGGGACAACAGCAATACATAATAAAGAGTATATAAGTCAGCGCATCTTGCAGATTCTTAATTTATAACAGCAGATAATATGGAAAAAATTCTTGCATTCTTTCTTGAATACAGGGAGGCAATCTTTCTGGTTATCCTTTCAATTTTCCTGGGTATAGAAGTTATAAGCCACGTCCCTGCAATCCTCCATACTCCGCTTATGTCAGGAGCTAATGCAATTCACGGGGTTGTGATAATCGGGGCTATAATTGTGATGGGACATGCCGATTCAACAGGCTCAATGATCCTGGGATTCCTCGCTGTCGTCCTGGGAACACTTAATGTTGTCGGCGGATTCGTCGTGACCGACCGCATGCTCGAAATGTTCAGAAAGAAAAAATAAGTGCTGTTAATTTTAAAATAATCAGCTGATGAACCCTACATATACAAATGGAATACTTGAGATAACCTATGTTGTCGCTTCGGTTCTGTTCATTCTAGGACTTAAAATGCTCAGCCATCCAGAAACTGCACGAAGAGGTAACTTCATGGCAGCCATCGGTATGGTTATGGCGATCATAGCAACTATTCTTTTTCATAAAAAGGATGGGGAACCAATCAGGAATATCGGTCTTATCCTGGTGGCAATTGCAATCGGAACTGCAATCGGCTGGATTATTGCCAGGAGGGTTAAAATGACAGCAATGCCCCAGCTTGTATCATTTTTCAATGGTATGGGCGGAGCTGCAGCTGCACTTATATCAATGATGGAGTTCCCGCATGTAAGCACAGAACTTATTGCAAAGAGCGGAATGGCTAACGGACATGTTCTTGCAATTCTTCTCGGACTGATGATAGGTACGGTTTCATGGGCCGGTTCAATGATAGCTTTCGGAAAACTAGACGGATGGATAGGGGACCTCAGGATAAAAGCAATGAAATATGTGAACCTGACTATCCTTGCTGTTCTTATCGGGTTTATAGTATTCATAATGACCAGGCATGTAAGTGCAACAACGGAGCTTACACCGTACATTTATATAATGTTCGCTGTAGCAGTTGTTTACGGTGTCCTTTTTGTAATGCCGATCGGCGGAGCAGACATGCCCGTTGTAATATCCCTACTTAACTCATTCACAGGGGTTGCTGCCGCAATGGGCGGTTTCCTATATAATAACCAGGCTATGCTTACCGGCGGTATCCTTGTTGGTTCTGCAGGTACCATACTTACAATACTGATGTGCAATGCGATGAACAGATCCCTGCTCAACGTAATAGTCGGGGTATTCGGAGGAGGTGGCCAGTCAACAGTCGAAGCTGGTGGAGTTATAAAGGAAATATCATTGTCTGATGCCTCCATACTGCTTAGTTATTCAAAGAAAGTAGTTATAGTACCGGGATATGGGCTTGCTGTTGCACAGGCCCAGCATATCTGTCATGAGCTCGATAAACTGCTTGAGGAGAAAGGTGTTGAAGTGAAATATGCGATTCATCCAGTAGCCGGAAGAATGCCAGGTCATATGAACGTGCTCCTCGCCGAAGCAGATGTGCCATACGATAAACTTATTGAAAGCGACGAGATAAATCCCGATCTTCCTAACACAGACGTTCTTGTTGTTATTGGCGCAAATGATGTTGTTAACCCTGCGGCAGAAGACGATCCTTCAAGCCCTATATATGGCATGCCTATCATAAAAGCGCGCGATGCAAAGAATGTTATTGTGATGAAAAGAGGTATGGGAAAAGGATATGCTGCTATTGAGAACCTCCTTTTCTTCAACGAGAAGACGAGGATGCTTTTCGGAGACGCCAAATCCACATTGCAGAATCTCGTAAACGAGGTGAAGAGTATGTAAACTCATGAATATTTTTAAGCGCCGGCTCAGAACACTCAGGGATGCCCTGAAAGAACAGGGGATAGATGTCTACATTGTTCCCAATACCGACCCGCACCTTAGTGAAAATACCCACGAGCACTGGAGGATAATCCAGTGGCTTACAGGTTTTTCCGGCTCTTCTGCATTGGTGGTAATCACAAAGACATTTGCAGGCCTGTGGACAGACTCCCGCTATTTCCTACAGGCCCAGAAACAACTTGAAGGAACAGGATTTGAAATGATGAATTCTGCTTCTTCGCTTACTTCGGCAGTAAGTGATTGGCTCAGGCTGAATCTTAAAAAAGGGGGAATTGTGGCTTTCGACGGGAGGCTTGTCTCATCACGATGGCTGCAGGATCTGAAAGTACAGCTGAAGCCGAAGCAGCCAGTATTTGTGACAGAAGTTGATCTTGTCTCACCTATATGGGATAACAGACCTTTAGTATCAGGGTCGGTTGCATTCGACCACTCTGTTGATTTCTCAGGTGAGACTACTGAATCCAAAATCAGCAGGGTAAGAGCCGGGATGAAGAATAAGGATGTGACACATCATCTTCTGAATTCTCCGGCAGATGTAATGTGGCTTCTTAACCTGAGAGCTTCAGATCTCAGGTTCAGCCCAGTACTTATGTCAAGGGCCATTATAAGCCTTGAACAGGTTCTTCTTTTTACAGATGAGTCAAAAATACCACCTAAGTTGTCACGCGAATTCGACAGACTTGGTGTTGTGGTATTGCCATATGATGAGCTCAATGCAATCCTCGGATCAATCGGTACCGGATCAGTGCTGCACCTTTCACCCGATGAGACATCTGTTTCAATTTCAGATTCTCTTCCAGGGGATATAGTAATCAGTAAAGGTGTAAGCATAGTATCTTGTCTTAAATCAGTGAAGAATCAGGTTGAGTGTGAGAACCTCAGGAAGGTGATGATAAGGGATGGGGTTGCAGTAACGAGGTTTCTGAAATGGCTTGACGAGAACATACAATCAGGAATAATAACGGAGGAAGCATCAGGCCGGAAGCTTAGCCAGCTAAGGCTGGAACAGACAAACTGCACGGGGGAGAGTTTTGACCCGATAGTGGCTTTTAATGAGCATGCTGCACTTCCGCACTACTCTTATGCTGATCACCCGGAAACAATAATCGGCACAAATGGCGTACTTTTAATTGACTCTGGCGGGCAATACCTCGATGGTACAACTGATATGACACGCTGCATTGCCACAGGCAAGCCGTCGTATGAACAGACAGTCGATTATACACTTGTCCTTAAGGGAATGATTAAGCTTGCGACTGCAAGATTCCCTGTTGGTACAAGGGGATCGAGACTTGATGTACTGGCAAGAAAAGCATTATGGGACCAGGGTATCAATTATGGTCATGGTACCGGACACGGTGTCGGATTCTTCCTGAATGTCCATGAAGCCCCGCCAACGATCAGCCCTTCTACATTATCCCAGTACGATCTTCCCCTTGAACCGGGAATGGTTGTCACTGATGAACCTGGTATCTACCGTGCAGGAAAATATGGTTTCAGGATAGAAAACATGCTGCTCGTGAAGGAAGATATAACAACCGGATTTGGAAGCTTCCTGTCATTTGAAACACTGTCGCTCTGTTATATAGATACCAGACTCGTGCTTACGTCACTTCTTGATAATTCCGAATTACAATGGCTTAACAACTATAATTCGGAAGTCTACCATAAATTATCACTTTTCCTGGGTGAAGAAGAGAGAAACTGGTTAAAAAAGCGAACCAATCCCGTCTGAACGACAACCCTTTTGGATTAAATTGTTTACTTTTGTAAAAGGATTGAAAATTTCTCCTTTTTGAACTTTTATGCAAGAAATACGTTCTTTCTTTTACTAACATTTAATTTTTTTCAGAGATGAACATTTTTGTTGCCAAGCTGAGCTCAAGGACCAAGGCCGAGGATCTTGAGCAGCTATTTCGGAAGTTTGGAGAAGTCTCTTCTTCTAAAGTCATTATGGACAGGCAGACAGGCTTTTCCAAACGTTATGGTTTTGTTGAAATGCCCGATGAACAGTCGGCTTATGAAGCCATTGATAAACTGAATGACACTGAGCTTGATGGCAGTCAGATTGTTGTTAAACTTTCTGAGCCTCGCCCTGAGAATCCAAAGGGGCAGAGACCCCAGCGCAGGGAATACAGAAATCGCGATTAATCAAAATAGAAAAAGGGTGCCCTGAGCACCCTTTTTTATTATCTGTTGTTCTAATATGACCCCTTTACAGGTACAGGCTAATCAATAACACGCATCATTCCTGTATCTGCTACAGGGAACTCTGTTATTCTGAGCCTGGCACAGCCATAAGGGACAAGTATTATTTCCTCGGGTTTGCCTGTCAGATTTACCGGCGATAATGGAGGCAGGTCGGCTGAAAAATCCTTGAGTTTCCATGAGTCTGTCCTGATACCGCGACCTCTTATTACAACCGGTGCTTCTTCCTTCCATTTTACATAAGCTGAAGAGTCAGACGACCATACCATATCGCCGGTATCAGCAAATGGATACCTGCCTGGCCTGGTTTCAGTTACAGAAAAACTGCTGTCGGGCAGATCCCTGTCAAGGAGAAGTGAATAATTCCAGTCTGATTTAGGGAAGATCTGCCAGTCTACACTCCCCTTGTAACCGAAATTATCATAATTGATCTTTGTGTTTTTGAACTCCTTTTCAATCCTGAGACTGAAATACAGCGGTCCTCTCAGAACAGATACCGCTTTGTTGAACCGGTTCTCAATCCGTACATGCATTGGAATTGTCATCGTTATGACTTCACCATCAATCCATTTTTCCTCAAGTTTTGCAGTCATTCCAGGATTGAAATTGAGGGTCTGACCCTTATAGCTGATGCTGACACCACTCCACGAAGGAACCCTTAAATACAATGGGAACCTGGCCGGTTTATTTGTCCTGATTGTGAACTTTATTGACCCGCTGAACGGATAATCTGTCTCCTCGCTTATTGTCACCTGGTTTCCCTTTCCAACCTTTGCAGTTACTGTCGACGGGCCATAGGTGACAGCTACAAGTCCATTACCGTTTGTAGCCATCCACATGGATTCCACGAATTTAGGCCAGCCCTGGTGCATGTTTGCGAGGCAGCAGGCGAAATTCGGCATAAGCCCGTAAATATTTGAGTACTGCCCGTTTGTGCTCCACGGTCGCTTATCTCCTGTGACAAGAACCTGGTTTGACTGCTGGTCGTACTGGTGGGCCCACATATCAGGGGTAAAGGTCCCTGGAAGTGAGTTATATGCAAGCATTTCAATCCTGTCGGCAAGTGAGTTTTCACCGAAAATCTCATATAGCTCCTCAAGGGAGAACATATACTCAACAACTGTACAAAGTTCAGTGCCCCGGTCAGGGCTTTTCCCCGAGAGGTGTTCATCGCAGCTGAACCGGCCACCGGCCTGACCGTGATTTCGGTCATATTTCTCAATCCCTGCAAAAACAGCGTTCTTAAACCTTGAATCGCCTGAGGACTGGTACCATAAGCCAGGATATTTAATTGCCATACCATTGTTTACTCCATGGGCAGTAAGCCCGTCGGCTTTCCACTGCAGCGGTATGCGTTTTTCAGCAAGTGCTGCCGAATCCCAGGGGAATTTTTCACAGTACTCAGTCCAGTCAGGACTGTTCTTTTGTATTGAGGCTATTGTTTCAAGTATCCATGGTTCCTTTGTCTGCCTGTACAGCCAGTAACCCGTAACGGCATTTTCCATTGCTCTTACGCCTCTCCATTCCGCAGCTCCCCAGTCAGGCTTCGCGTCATGAAGGTACCTGAAGTATTTAAGTAGCACATCCATGGCCCTCTTGTCACCTGTCACCTCGTAGTATTGCATGAGTACCTTATTGGCTACTGCAAGAGGCCACCTGTCCTTGTTCTTAAGTGGGCCATACCAGCCTGAGTCGCGGCTGCTCGTGACAATGTTTTCAATCCATTTCTTAGATTTTTCAATAAGCCTCTGGTCATCCAGAAGATAGGCGAGTGGAATCAACCCATCCAGGTAGTATGGACCTCTTTCCCAGCCTTCACCGTCACCTCCGGTCCAGGCTGATTTCACAAGGTCGGGCCAGAATTCATCAAGGTTACCTGTAAGGCCTTCGGCCTGGGCCTGCAACTGGGATTTAAGCCATCCATCAGGTTTAACAGCCCCCAGCGGCAGCTTTATATAGGCATTCTGATGCAGCGTCAATGGATTGTTCGGATAATACCTGTTGCCTTTTTCACTACATCCCCAGAAAATTGCTGCAATTACAATTACTGACCATATGACTACCTTTTTCATATTCGATTACTTTAAACTTTTACCTTTTTACTTTTTACTTTATAAGGGGATCTTCAATCATTTGTATCATATCAAACCAACCTGTTCCCTGCCCGGGCATCGTAAGTACAAGATTTGTTTTCTTTTGTGCAATTGTATCGCCAGGTACTTTGAAGATTCCGATGAACTGTTTCCATTCACTTCCCGGTTCAAACCTTGCCTTTGTGAAAGAACCAAGTCTTAGTTCCGCAAAATGTGGATCGTTTTCATCTTGTTTTATCCTCAGTTCCGGGTCAGTTTTTGCCCATAATGAGACCAGGTATGAATGACCGGTCTTTACAGTTACGGGGAAGAACTTAACAGCGATGCTTTTGCCGGCGGAAGGTGTTTGAAGCCTGAGGGAATAGTTGCCCTCTGCATGTTCCCTGCTGTCGAGGAAGAATGTTGCTCCACGGTCACCGCCGGAGGAGATGTAGCATGCTGTTGGTATTCCTGGACTTGTCATACTCTCGAATCCCGGATCCTTTATGAGATTTCCTTTCCATTCAGTTACCCGTTCTTCCTGTTTATGTAACCGGATATTGTAAATGAGTGTTCCGAAAGGCTGGATAATATCTGAAATACTGCCGTTGTAAACAGCCACTTCCCTGTTCTCGAACATTACGGCAGCCCTGCCTGTAAAACCTGTGGCGGCATTCAGCATGACCTGTTCAGGCCTGTTCTCCCTGTTAACGGCTATTATTACAAGCTGACCATCATGAACTGCGGACATTACAACTATGTCTTTTGATCCGGACCTTACCTGTATTGTCTCTTCATCTGAGAGCAGCCATGGGGTCAGTACAGATGCCTCTATTGCCATCCTTCCGCATTCATTCCAGGCCGTTGTTGATTTTGGAAATGAACTTAGTCCCGATTTTATAAAAAACTGTATTCCTCTTGCCCCCTTTGCAATTGCCTGCCAGGTCATGGATCTTAATTCCTGTGATGTTGGTTCTCTCTCCCATAGTTCTCCTCCGCCAAAGGCCTGCGGTACTATCCACACCGGTTTTTCACCTTCAAATTCATTGCTCAGGAGCGAAGTTACATCACCTACTACTGATACCGGTCTTTCAGGAACAGGATAAGGATCTGCCATTGCAATGTCTGTTCCCCTTGCATAATCGCGGGCAGAACGGAACGGGGCCATGAAGACAACTGATACCGGATGCCATGGATCGATTGACCTTACAAGTTTATAGGTCTCCTCAATAAACTCAGGTGATACATGGTTTCCTGTTGGCTCATCGGCTATATACCATGCAAGGAGGGCAGGATGATCCATGAAGGTTTTGATCTCGTTTATAAGGAGTTCCTTTTTTTGAGCTGGTGATAAACTGTCTATTTTTGATCCCACACCTCCGCCACCGGAAACAGAAAGAAGGTTATAATGGACTTTCATCCCTAATGCCGCACAGCGGTCCATGTATGATCTTCTCTCATCGAGGTTCCCGGGAAGTATTCTCTGGTATGGTGATATCATATTGAAGCCCTTAACGACTTCTTCTTCCGGCAGGGTAGGGTAAACAGGAGAATAACAGTAAAAGCCAAAGGGAAAAAACGGTCTGCCGTTTACCACGAGTCCGCCGGTAAGCCTGTCTGTCTTTACCTCATTTGGCTTATGGGCAAGCCTTGTAAGAAGGCATTCAGAAATATACCTGTACCCGTTTATGGCTGTTATTTCTGTTTTTATTGTTTTCTGCCTCGCAGTATCAGTGATATCAAAACTAAACTTAAGTATGTTTTTCCCGGGAATACCTTTCCATGTGCAAAGTATTGACTCATCAGCGCTTATTGCAATACTTACATCAGAGTACTTAAGTGATCCTGGCACGTGAACAAGTATTGTGGCCTGTTTTTCGAACGAGTAGAAACTCAGCCTGGTCACTGTTGTGAAATCTGCCTGCCCCTTCAGAGTGAAATTGAAGAAGATGAAGAGAGCAGCAGCTAATATATAATTGCGGATTTTCATTGTATTTTCGGTTCCCTAAAAGTAGCAACTTTTCAGTCAAATGTTTTTCATACCTTTAAACGTTTTGAAACAGATTTAAAATCCCGGATTATGAAGAATATAATTTTTTATGCATTAGGCCTGGGCTTACTCTTATCATGCACAGGAAAAAAACAGGAAACAAAGATTGAGACCCCTAAAACCGAAGCTACAGAAATAACCGTTGTCGATAAGGGAAACGTAAAATTTGATGATTTCTTTACTGACAGGACGATGAGGTTCGACTATATACATGCCGGGAATTCTGTGGAAGAGCATTTTGCAAAAGACCAGGTAGTGAATGACGGGCCCTGGAGCGGAAGCCGTAACTCTCTTACAGATAACATGAACCTTGGACTGTACCTTTTCAAAATAACAGACAGGGAAACAGGAATACTCCTCTATTCAAAAGGATTTGCCAGTGTTTTTGGTGAGTGGCAGACAACCCCGGAAGCAGATGGTAACTGGGGTGCATTCAGTGAATCAGCAAGATTTCCATGGCCGAGGAAAGCTGTCAATTTCATAATGATGAAAAGGGATACAGTTAATAAATTCAGGGTAATATGGACTACTGAGATTGATCCTGCCTCACGCCAGGTTAATCCTGCTGAACTTGTACATACGAACAGGGTTGATGTGATTGCAGAGAATGGCCCTGCTGATAAAAAAGTTGACATAGTGATCCTGGGCGATGGATATTCGAAGGAGGAAATGGAGAAGTTCAGGAAGGATTCTAAAAGGCTTGCAGGGTACCTTATGAATGCCGAACCTTTCAAATCGAGAAAAACCGACTTCAATATCAGGGCTGTCGAAACACCTTCAGAAACATCAGGCGTCAGTAAACCTCATCACGGGGTTTTCAAACGTACACCCCTCTCAGTTCATTACAGCAGTTTTGATTCGGAAAGATATGCGCTGACCTATGATAATAAAACCGTCAGGGATGTTGCATCGCAGGTTCCATATGATCTTATGGTAATAATGATAAATGAAAGAACCTATGGCGGCGGAGGCATATTCAATCTTTACACAACCGTTTCTGCCGACAATAAGTTTGCCGAGTATATTATGGTACATGAGATGGGCCATCACCTTGCTGCCCTTGCTGATGAGTATTATACATCATCAGTTTCATACGAGGCACCATCGGTTACCCTTGAGCCATGGGAACCAAACGTGACAGCCTTCCTTGATAAAACATCACTTAAGTGGAAAGAGCTTGTGGATGAAGGGACTCCTCTGCCTACTCCATGGAATAAAGAGCAGTTTGACATGGAGGGCTATGCAATTCAGAAAGAACGCGACAGTCTGAGGAAGGCGCACGTTCCTGAAAACATAATGGAAGATCTGTTCATGAGGCAGATGGCGCAGGAGGATAAGATTTTCGCGACTGAGAAGTACCGTGACAAAGTAGGTGCTTTTGAAGGGGCTAATTATGTTGCGAAAGGAATGTACCGCTCCCAGATCGACTGCATAATGTATACGCGTCACATGACCTTCTGCAAAGTATGCAGGAGATCAATTGAAAATGTGATTGACGAGATGATTAAATAGTATTACTTCTTAAATACTATTCTTACACGTGCTTCCTTAGTTACCTGGACGCCATTCACAACTGCAGGTTTCCAGGCTGGACCATTCTTCAATAGTCGTATTGCCTCCGCAGTGAAATCTGCGCCGGGGCTTTTTATGACAGTTATTGTATCAGGGACTCCGGTGCGCCTTACGATAAAACCAAGTACAACTACCTTTTCCTGAACGGGATCATAATCCTTTGGTAGAAGAATGCTGTCGGAGATATATTTGTTAAATTCATAGAAACCTGTCACAGGACTCGGTACATTAAATTCCACCGCCTCGTACATTTCACCCCTTGTCATGCTGACTGCCCTTTCCGCTGCTTTTTTCTGCCCGGCTCCGCCAGCCGATAATTCATCAGCAACATTTATTATTGCCTGGTCTGCCTTCAGTGCTATTGAATCATCAGATACCTTAAGCTGGTTTATACCTGAAACGACTGCTGATCTTGTCAACGGAGCAGCCGGCAGGTTCTCAGCTTTTATCTCCTTGTCCGGTTCTGACTTTTCAGCAGCCGGCAGGTCTTTATTGATATTACCGGTATTAATTTCCTTCTTTCTTTCATCGGTCTTTAAGTCCCGTGCCCCTGAAGGAGAAAAACTCTTTACCTCTTTAACTGGTCGTTCTGACTGTGTGTAATCTTTCTTTAATTCTTCTTTTACTTCCCCCTCGCGGGACCTCAGTGGACCTTCCTGCTGTATTTCCATTGCGACCTGCTTACCAGTTTCGCTTACAGGGCTCTGACGATTTAGAAGGTAGATGATTACAGAGATGGCTGCCAGTACTGTAACGGAGGCGGCAAGCCTTAAATAGATAACAGAATTATTCCCGGTTGTCCTTTTCTTCAATCTTGCAGAGAGTGAATCGAGGTCTTTCCTTATTTGTCCGGGTTCGAGCGTTGAAAGACCTTCATCAGCTTCCAGAGCGAAGGGATCTTTCTGAAGTTCCTTCTCGAACCGGTTCTTTTCTACCCCCGACAGGTTGTTTTCCCTGTACTTCAGGAAAGAGCCATGGTCAGTCTTCATATTTTTTTTATTCTCTTTCATTTTTACTTTCCAGGCAAATCTTCAGGTTCCTTTTTCCATTCTGAAGGTAGCTTTTAACTTTCTTTTCGTCTATCGCAAGGGTTTCAGCAATCTCTTCATAGCACTTATTACCATAATAAAACATCCTAATGCATTCCCTTTGATCTTCCTTCAGTTTTTCAATACAATCTTCAAGTTCTTTATCAATATCCCTGCCTTCATCATCAATAGGATGCAGGTAAGGCTCATTTTCCATAAATATTCCCGGATCAGTTTCCCAGCCGGTCAGTATCTCTTTATTGCTCCTTGCTGATCTCAGCTGCATAAGACAGTGATTTTTAGCCACAACGTGAAGCCAGCTGCCAAAGTTGTCTATCTCCCTTTTAGGTACTTCTGTAACCAGTTTTTCAAAGATCTGCATAACTGCATCCATTGAATTATCCCTGTCTTTAAGGTATTTAACACATACACCGTAAACAAGATGCATATACCTGGCATAAAGTTCTCCGAGGACCTCCAGGTCACCAGTGCGATGGAATTCGCTGAGAAGCTCATTCTCGGTCCTTTCTTTTCTTTTTATGCCCGGCAGTCTGAAGATCATACAGTTAAAATGCAGTATAAAGGTAATATATATGTGTATATCTGCTTACAAAGATACTGCCATCAAAAAAATATGAATCTCTTTTATGGAATTCCTCTTATGGCTGCATCATAACTAAAAATGTTCAACCAAAAATTGATAGTCATGAAAAACAGTTTTAAAATCTTCGCAATATTGGTCATGTTTGCTGTTGTAACTGCATTCATAGGATCAGTAACAATTACAGGTACGGTTAAAGACTCTTCGGGTAAGCCTGTGGCAGGAGTTATCGTGTCTGTTAAGGGAATCTCAAAAAGTGTCATTACAGACGCAGCAGGTAAGTACAGGATTACTATAGGTGATAACGAAACCACACTCGTCTTTTCATTAACCGGTTACTCACCAGTTGAAGAGGAAATTAATGGCAGGACGGTCATAAATGTAGTTATGAATAACAACATTACTGTAATGGACGAAGTTGTTGCTGCTCCTGTAGCTTCCAAACGTGATATGTACAGGTCATATGAAGCCAAGTCGATGGCTTCTCCTTCTGTATCCGGAGGTGCAGTCCTGGGGGTTGGCAGGTATAATCAGAACTTCAATACCGAAGGATATGCAGCAATTAATGAGAATGGATTCAGGGATGTAAATCATAACCCGCTTTCCACATTCTCGATAGATGTTGATAATGCATCATATTCAAATGTGAGAAGGTTTATCAATCTTGGTGAATTACCGCCGGCTGACGCTGTAAGGATTGAAGAGATGATCAACTATTTCAAGTATAATTATCCTGAACCTGAAGGTGAGCATCCTTTCTCTGTGTATACCGAAATGGCTACATGCCCGTGGAATACGAAACACCTTCTTCTTCATGTAGGGCTTAAAGGAAAAAGCATAGATAAATCTTCACTGCCTCCTTCAAATATTGTATTCCTTATCGATGTTTCAGGATCTATGGATGATCCGAATAAACTTCCGCTTCTTAAATCAGCTTTCGGTCTTCTTGTGAATGAACTGAGGGCCCAGGATAGAGTTGCGATAGTTGTTTATGCCGGTGCTGCAGGCCTGGTGCTTGAATCAACTCCAGGTAACAAGAAAGAGCTTATTATGAAATCAATTGACAACCTCGAAGCTGGTGGTTCAACGGCAGGAGGGGAAGGGCTTAAGCTTGCATACGCCGAGGCTGAGAAGAATTTTATCCCGGGTGGGAACAACAGGATCATCCTGGCAACTGATGGTGATTTCAATGTTGGCGAATCGAGCAACGGGGGCATGGAGAAACTTATAGAAAAGGAAAGAACCAAAGGTGTTTTCATTACGGTTCTCGGCTTTGGGATGGGCAACTACAAGGATGATAAGATGGAGATAATCGCTGACAAGGGCAATGGTAACTATGCGTATATAGATAATCTCCAGGAAGCAAGGCGCGTACTTGTAAAGGAATTTGGAGGTACTCTCTTCACAATTGCAAAGGATGTCAAATTCCAGATCGAGTTCAACCCGGCAAGGATAGCATCTTACAGGCTTATTGGATATGAGAACAGGTTACTTAATGATGAGGATTTCAACGATGATAAAAAGGATGCCGGTGAAATGGGTTCAGGTCATAATGTGACAGCACTCTATGAACTTATCCCATCCGGATCAGATGAAATACGCCCTACCGTTGATCCTCTTAAGTACCAGAAACGTGAGACTATTCAGGAAAGGTCTGATAACAGTGAATACCTGAACATAAAGTTAAGGTATAAAAAGCCCGATGGCGTCACAAGCATGTTACTCGAGAAACCTGTTAAAGGCGGAGTAAAGGAATATAACTACTCGTCAGAAAACCTGCGATTTGCAGCCGCTGTTTCAGAATTCGGAATGATATTGAGAAATTCTGAGTTCAAAGGAAGTTCAACCATTCAGACTGCAATCGATCTTGCAAATGGTGCAAGGGGAACTGATGAAGACGGGTACAGGGCTGAATTAGTAAGGCTTATGAAGACAGTGAGAGAGATGAAACTTGTAAGTGAACGGGACTAACTTAAGTATCATTTTCTCACCAGGGGGCCTTTCAAAGGCCCCTTTTTAATTTCCATTCAGGAACTTATCTATTTTTTTTGCAGTTCTCCTGCCAGCTGCAATTGCATTAACCACAAGGCTGGCCCCGGAAACTGAATCACCTGTTGCAAATACTTTTTCCCTGCTTGTCAGGTAGTTTTTGTCAACCTTTATATTCTTCCTCTGATCTAGCTCTATTTCAAGTTCCTCAATCAATCCCTCTTTTACAGGATGCATGAATCCAAGGGCAAGGACGACAAGGTCAGCAGGTATTGTCCTTGTGGAGCCTTCAACCGGAACCATCTGGTACCTGCCATCAATCTTCTCCCAGTTCACTTCCTGGAACTCAACACCGGTAATATGGTTGTTCCTTCCTATAAACCTGACAGCTGAGAGACTCCACAGTCTTTCACAACCTTCTTCGTGTGATGTGGATGTTTTTAAGACTTTGGCATAATATGGCCATGGATTATCGGATGCTCTTTCTGCCGGAGGTTTTGGAAGTATCTCGACCTGTACAACGCTCTTTGCCTTTTGTCTTGTAGCGGTTCCAACACAATCAGACCCGGTATCGCCTCCGCCCAGTACAACTACCTTCAACCCTTCTGCGCTTATCCGGTCATTCAGCATTATTACCTCTCCATCGTTGACCCTGTTCTGCTGGGTCAGGAAATCCATTGCAAAGTGAATCCCATCGAAATGACGACCCTCAATATCAAGGTCACGCGGATGCATGGCTCCTGTGGCGATACATACAGCATCATACATACTAAGCAGAACCCTTCCTGGAATATCCTTTCCTATCTCTGTTGAGCATTTTACTTCAAGACCCTCGGCAATCATAAGATTAATTCTCCTCTCAACTACAGATTTACTGAGCTTGAAATCCGGTATACCGTATCTAAGCAAACCTCCGGCTTTTGCACTCTTCTCGAAAAGAGTGACTTCGTGCCCCGATTTGTTAAGAAGATCAGCAGCAGCAAGACCGGCAGGACCACTGCCGATTACTGCAACTTTCTTACCTGTACGCGACCTGGGTGGTGATGGTTTAATATATCCTTCAGTAAATGCTCTTTCAACAATAGCAACTTCATTTTCACGGATTGTTACAGGTTCTTTGCCAATATTAAGAACGCATGAATGTTCACATGGGGCAGGGCATATCCTTCCTGTGAATTCAGGGAAGTTATTTGTTGCGTTCAGTCTTTCATAGGCACCCTTCCAGTCACCCCTGTAGAGGAGGTCGTTCCATTCCGGTATCAGGTTATCCACAGGGCAGCCCCAGTGGCAAAATGGTATGCCACAGTCCATGCACCTGGAAGCCTGTAGCATCCTGTCTTCACTGTTCAATACCTGTTCGACTTCACTGTAATCGCCTGTCCGCTCGTTTATCGGACGATTACCGGCCTCTTTTCTCCTCACCTTCAAGAATCCTGTTGGATCAGCCATCTTATTCTTGTTTTATTAATTCATTAAACACTTTCTTCTTATCACCTCTACAGCCTCTACAGCCTCTACAGCTTTTACAGCCTTCTTCACATTCCCGGCTGAAACTCTACATCCAGTTCAACTCCTGCAATTTTCTTTTTAAGTTCTTCCAGTTTCTGCTCCTCGAGAACCTTTTTGTAATCGTAAGGGATAACTTTAATGAACATCGGCAGGAACCTGTCAAAATCCGAAAGTATCTCTTTTGCTTTCTGGCTGCCGGTATATTCTGCATGCCTTATTATCATGCTGCGTAACTCGTTTATGTCGTGCAGGTCCTCCACAAGAGATAGTTCAACCATTCCCATATTGCAGTAGTAGTCGAAATTGCCTGATTCGTTGAGTACAAAAGCAACTCCGCCACTCATACCTGCGGCAAAGTTGTTTCCTGTTGCACCGAGTACCACAACCCGGCCACCTGTCATGTATTCGCAGCAGTGGTTTCCGGTACCTTCAACAACTGCAATGGCACCCGAGTTCCTCACTGCAAATCTCTCACCTGCAATACCTGAAATATATATTTCACCTGAGGTAGCACCATAAAGTACAGTGTTGCCGATTATTATATTTTCATGTGATTTGAATTTTGATCCTGCCGGTGGTACTACTATGATCCTTCCGCCGGAAAGACCTTTTCCCAGGTAGTCATTCGAATCTCCCTCAAGCATCAGTTCCACACCTTTAGCAAGGAAGGCGCCGAAACTCTGACCTGCAGAGCCCCGGAACCTGCACCTGATCGTTCCTTCAGGAAGACCATCCGCGCCATACTTCGAGGCAATAACTCCTGACAGCATTGCACCTGTAGTCCTGTCGGTATTCCTAATATTCTTTTCTATGTAAACAGGCTGGAGATTATTTACGGCATTCTCGCACTCTGAAATAAGCTGCCTGTCGAGTATATCATGGATCTTGTGCTCCTGTGCTTCGACGCAGTACATCGGGTTTGTATTTGCACCTGCAGGGAGGGTAAGGAAACCTGAAAGATCGAGGTTCTTTGTCTTCCAGTGATCAGCATCATGATTTCTTTCAAGCAGGTCGAAGCGGCCAATTATATCATCAAGCCTGCTGTAACCCATTTCTGCAAGAATCTCCCTGACTTCACTTGCAATGAAAGTGAAGAAGTTTACAAGGTAATCGGATTTCCCGAGGAAGCGTTTTCTGAGTTCCGCGTTCTGGGTTGCTACGCCAACAGGGCAGGTATTCAGGTGGCATTTTCTCATCATTATACAGCCAAGGACAATTAGTGCACCTGTTGCAAAACCAAATTCCTCGGCCCCGAGAAGAGCCATCATTACAACATCACGCCCGGTTTTTAGCTGACCGTCGGTCTGCAGCTTAACTCTTTTCCTAAGGTTGTTCAGTACTAGAGTCTGCTGTGTTTCGGCGAGTCCCAGTTCAAGGGGCAGGCCTGCATGTTTTATTGATGAGGTTGGACTGGCGCCGGTACCTCCTTCAAATCCGCTTATTGTTATTAGGTCAGCATGGGCTTTTGCCACTCCTGCAGCGATGGTTCCAACGCCACTTTCAGAAACAAGCTTCACACTGATTTTTGCCCGCGGGTTGACATTCTTAAGGTCGAAGATAAGCTGTGAAAGGTCTTCGATTGAGTAGATGTCATGATGCGGCGGTGGTGAGATAAGGGTAATACCGGGTATTGAATACCTGGTTTTTGCGATTATTTTATCAACCTTATGACCGGGAAGCTGCCCCCCCTCACCGGGTTTTGCACCCTGTGCAATTTTAATCTGAAGCTCATCGGCATTAACGAGGTAATTTGTCGTAACGCCAAACCTTCCGCTGGCAACCTGTTTTATTGAACTCCTTGCAGAATCGCCATTTGGAAGTGGCTTGAACCTATCAGGATCTTCACCGCCCTCACCTGTATTGCTTCTTCCACCTATCCTGTTCATAGCAATTGCCAGTGCTTCGTGTGCCTCACGGCTTATCGACCCGTAAGACATTGCACCAGTCACAAACCTTTTCATTATGCTTTCAACAGGTTCAACCTCACTTAGTGCTATACTTTTTTCTCCTTTTTTGATATTGAATAGACCCCTTATAAAAGAAGGACTTGAAGTATCTGCATTGGCCCTGGCAGAAAACTCCCTGAACTTTGAGAAGTCATTTGTTCTTGTACTCCATTGCAGAAGTGCAATTGTTTCGGGGTTCCATGCATGATGTTCACCATACTTACGATAATTGTAAACACCCTCTGTAAGAATTTCCGGCTGAGGCTCCTCGGTGTAGGCTTTCCTGTGGGGAATAAGCACCTCCTCGGCAATCTCGTCAAAGCCAATACCGCCTATCCTTGATACTGTTCCTGCAAAGTAATTGTCAATTACATCTTTATGGATACCTACAGCCTCGAAGATCTGTGAAGACCTGTAACTTCTGAGGGTGCTTATACCCATCTTCGACATTATTTTGAGGATACCTTTGTTTATGGAGTTTACATAGTTTTCCTCAGCCTTCTGGTAGTCGAGCTGTATGGCCTTTTCCTTCACAAGCTTCTCAATAATGGCGAAGCTCATATATGGATTTATGACACTGGCGCCATATCCAAAAAGAAGGGCGAAATGCATTACCTCCCTGGGTTCAGCAGACTCGACTACGATGTCTATCTGCATTCTTTTCCTCCTGCTTATAAGATGGTGATGAACAGCCGACACTGCAAGAAGCGATGGTATAGGGGCCATGTTTTCATCAATTCCCCTGTCGGAAAGAAGTATGTAATTCTTCCCTTCATCAACAGCCTTTTCGGCATCGAGGCAAAGCTTGTCCACAGCGCTTCTGAGTCCTGCAGCTCCTGCTGATGCTTCGAAGTGCATCTTGAGGTTAGCTGCTGAGAAGCCCTTGTATCTCAGGTTCCTTACTACCTCAAAATATGTATTTGAAATGACAGGGTTTCTGAATCTTACCATTTTAACATGGTCGGGTGAGGTCTCAAGCAGGTTTTGCTGCAGAGATCCCAGGTATCCAGATAATGTCATTACAAGTTCTTCCCTTATCGGATCGATAGGAGGGTTTGTAACCTGTGCAAAGAGCTGCTTGAAATAATTGAAGAGCCTGTATGGTTTTTTTGAAAGGACTGCAACCGGCACATCGTTACCCATTGATCCTGTTGGCTCCTTGCCAGTGGCGGCCATTTCCTTAATTATCTTGTCAATGTCCTCGGATGAGTAGTTGAATGAAGTAAGGTACTTCTGGTACAGCGGACCCAGGTCAGGAGATACCCTGTGCCCGATCTCTATCTTTTCGAGACGAACCATATTCTGTTCGATCCATTTTTCGTATGGATATTCTGACGCAAGCTGTTTTTTAAGTTCTTCGTCATACAGGATTTTTCCTTCCTCCGTGTCAACAAGCAGCATTTTCCCTGGTTTCAGACGACCTTTTGATCTGACTTCTCCTGGCTCGAATGACTGGACACCAGTCTCAGAACTCATTATTATCAGGTCATTTTCGGTTATCACATACCGGGAGGGGCGAAGACCGTTCCTGTCGAGCATTCCACCGATATATCTTCCATCTGAGAATATCAGTGAGGCCGGTCCATCCCATGGCTCCATGAAAGTGGAATGGTACTGGTAGAATGCCTTCAATTCAGGAGATATCGGGTTTTTCTGGTTTATTGATTCAGGTATAAGAATCGACATCGCATAGGGTAGTGATTTTCCGCTCATCAGCAGAAATTCAAGGACATTGTCAAGTGAAGCACTGTCGCTTTTACCCGGCTCAATCACAGGGTACAGCCTTGACAGGTCACCCAGTTTTTCAGATTTCACAATAGATTCCCTTGCTTCCATCCAGAAGCGGTTCCCTTTTATTGAGTTAAGTTCACCGTTATGACCAAGGTACCTGAATGGTTGTGCCAGGTCCCAGCTTGGGAATGTGTTCGTGCTGAACCTGGAATGAACAAGGGCTATAGCGCTCTGAAGCTGCTCATTCTGAAGATCCAGGAAGTATTCCCTTAACTGGTTTGAAGTAAGCATGCCTTTGTAAACCAGTATTTTGGTTGAGAAACTGGGCATGTAAAAGAAGTTTTTTTGCTTTAGATCCGACTCCCTTACAGCTTTTTCAGCTCTCTTCCTTATTATATATAATTTTCTTTCAAGCTCATCCTGTAAAAGATCGGCTTCAACGAGAATCTGTTTCATCACCGGCTCAGCAGCAAGGGCAATTTCTCCTATAACACTATTGTTCCTGGGGACGTCACGGAATGCAATAAACTTTACACCTTCTTCTTTAACGATGTCAAGTAATATTGATTCACAGACTTGTGCTTCTGAGCTGTCCTGCGGAAGGAAAATTATTCCAGTTCCAAACTGCCCGGCTGGCGGCAGGGAATATCCCTGTATAAGGTAAAAATCCCTTGGCACCTGGATCAGTATTCCTGCCCCGTCTCCTGTCTTGCTGTCGGCACCTTCAGCCCCGCGATGACTCATGTTGCTGAGAGTCTCCAGACCTTTTTCAATAATTGAATGTGATTTTCTACCCTTAATATGAGCGACAAATCCGATACCGCAACTGTCGTGTTCAAACTCACTTCTGTAAAGTCCAGAACTTACCGGCCTTTCCTTCATCTCTTACATGTATTTATTTAACAAAAAAAACCGTTCATCTTTTCCTGAGAACGGTTACCTTATTTAAAAACAGCACGCCATTCTCAGTCGTTCCCCGGAAGCCTGATAATTGTTAGAAGAGCAAATACTGTTTTTAAAGTAGCCATATCTGTTTACAATTGCGGGCGAAAATAATACAATTACTTTTAAAATAAAAGAAAAACTGATATTATAATTATTAACATTAAAACAAACAAAGGACTGCGTTACAGCTTTCAGGTAACTCTTCACTTAATTAAAATTCATTGATGTTTGATAACTTTGGATTATAATTGTATTAATATCCAAAAACCGTAAGGGAAAAATGGGGGTTAATAGTCATTTCGCTGATCCAGTAAGAAGCAGTTCAGCGAAGATTGCAGGGGACAACGAATTATTACAATCTGAGCGTGCTTTACTTGATATCCTTGGGACGGTGTCGGGTATTTCGGCTGTCCTGGATGAAAACAGGCAGATTGTATATGCTAACGATGCTTTCCTTGGCATATTAGGGATAGGGAGCATTGAACAGGTAATCGGGAAAAGGCCGGGAGAAGCTGTAAGCTGTATTAATTCTGCAACTATGGAAGCAGGCTGTGGCACAAGCCAGGCATGTATGTACTGCGGAGCCGTAAACTCAATACTTGAGTGCAGGCTTACAGGGAAAAGAGCAGTAAGAGAAACAAGGATAAGCTCGGTGTCAGATGGAAAAACAATAAGCTGGGATCTTAAGGTAACTACAAACCCTATTGTTATACGTGAAAAGACCTTCTACCTGTTTACCATTGAAGATATCAGTAATGAGAAAAGGCAGGAGGCTCTCGAAAGGGTATTTTTCCACGACATACTTAATTCAGCCGGTAACCTCGACGGGTTGATATCAATGCTTGATGAAACACCTGACGGAGATGAGCAACGCGAGCTTATAGCCCTTTCAAAAGAGTCGAGCAGGGAACTTATCGATGAGATCATTGCACACAGGCAACTAAGGGATGCGGAAAAAGGGGATCTTGTTCTCAGGGAAGACTGGGTGACTGTTGAGGAAGTATTGAAAGGGTCTGTGAACAAAATCTCACACAATGCAGTTTCTGATGGAAGGGACATAATAACAGAAGACCTGACAGGAAATGTGAAGATATTTACTGACAAATACCTGCTTCAACGCATACTTATAAACATGCTTAAAAATGCTGTTGAAGCAACTGAAGTGGGAGGTGAGATATTTGCTTCTGCAACACTTACAGGAAATAATGTAAGATTCACTGTCAGGAATAATCAGGTAATGCCAGATGAAGTACGCCACCAGGTATTCCAGAGGTCTTTTTCAACTAAAGGAAAAGGACGCGGACTGGGAACCTACAGCGTGAAACTTTTGTCGGAGACTTACCTTCATGGTAAAGCCGGGTTCAGTTCCACGGCAACCGAGGGGACTGTTTTCTGGATTGATCTCCCTGCAAATTACAGATAAGTTGAATTAGCATATACCGATATTTATGAAAAAGCCGGATGATCTTATCCTGATAATCTTTGGAGCCTCAGGCGATCTTGCACACAGGAAGCTGATACCGGCACTTTATTCCCTTAGTGCCCAGCGGATGCTCCCTTCAAATTTTGCAATAATCGGTGCGGGCAGGACCCAGATTTCTGATGAAGATTTCAGGAGCAGGATGAAAGAGGGAATTGTTTCATTCTCAGGTGAGAAAAATATCGCTGATTCAGACCTCGGAGCTTTCCTTGATCATCTTTCATATTTCAGGATTGACTTTTCTTCACAGGGAGATTTTGAAAAACTTTCAGAGGTCCTTAAGAAAGTTGAGAGCGCCAGGGGCATCCCCGGAAACTATGTATTCTACCTGGCAACACCGCCCAGTATCTATACAACCGTTGCAAGGAACCTGGCATCTACAGGTCTCAGCAGCGAGGAAAAAGGTTTCAGGAGGATAATATTTGAAAAGCCTTTTGGTTATGATCTCTTCTCCTGCCGTGAACTGAATAATACTCTTCATAAACTCTTTACAGAGGAGCAGATTTACCGTATAGATCATTACCTGGGAAAGGAAACTGTACAGAACCTTCTTGTTACAAGGTTCTCAAACGGGCTTTTCGAACCACTCTGGAACAGGAATTATATCGATCATATCGAGATCACCTCTGCAGAAAGCCTTGGTGTGGAAAACAGGGAGGGTATTATGACTCTGCCGGTGCGCTTCGCGACATGGTGCAAAACCACCTCCTGCAGATGGCGGGACTGACAGCAATGGAACCACCTTCATCCCTTAATCCCGACGCAATACGAAATGAAATCCTGAAGGTATTCCAGTCCCTCCAGCCAATTAAGGAAGAGGATGTCCCAAAGTATGTAATACGCGGACAGTACACAGCATCGAGGGTGAGGGGTGAATGCCTTCCGTCGTACAGGCAGGAACCAGGGGTGGATCACAACTCAAGGACCGAGACCTACGTGGCTATTAAATTTTATATAAATAACTGGAGATGGGGTGGTGTCCCTTTCTATATAAGGACCGGGAAACGTCTGCCCACAAGGGTTACTGAGATAGTTATACACTTTAAACCTACACCTCACTTCCTGTTCAGGAGCGAGGATGTAAACAAGGCGGTAAACCAGCTTATAATAAGGATTCAGCCGGATGAAGGTATATTATTGAAATTCGGAATGAAGGAACCAGGAGCTGGATTCAATGTGAAGAATGTAAACATGGATTTTCATTACTCTGATCTTGCGGATGTAAGGCTCCCTTCAGCATATGAAAGGCTACTTAGTGATGTGATGCTCGGCGATTCGACCCTATATTCAAGAGACGACACTGTTGAGACAGCATGGAAATTCCTTGAACCTATACAGACAGCCTGGGCAACTAACCCTGATATCAAGATGTATGGCTACCCGGCAGGTACCTGGGGCCCTGAAAATGCAAACGACCTTATAGAAGGCACCGATACATCGTGGCGTTATCCGTGCAAAAACCTGGCCGACGACGGACTGTATTGTGAGCTGTGATTAAATCACAAAACTGCTCGATCGTAAGAGATTAAAATGGAAACAATAATAAAAGTAGCAGATAATCCTGAGGACCTTGCACAAGGCCTGGCAGAGGAAATAACCGACATGATCGCTGCCGCAGCGTTCAGGGGTAAAAAATTCACAATTGCTCTATCGGGAGGAAGTACACCACGATTGCTTTATACAGTTCTTGGAGACAGTTTCGCTGACCGTGCCGACTGGCACAGGGTTCATTTCTTCTGGGGAGATGAGAGATGTGTGCCGCCTGGTGATAAGGAAAGCAATTTCAGGATGACAAGGGAAGCCCTTCTGATGAAACTCAATATACCGGAGGAAAACATCCACAGGATTACAGGAGAAGCCAAACCCTGGGATGAAGCAAAACGATATTCATCAGAAATTTTAGCCCATACTTCAATCATAAACGGGCTGCCTTCTTTCGACCTGATGATACTTGGACTTGGAGACGACGGACATACAGCTTCCATATTCCCGGGTAACGAAAAACTCTTTGAGAGTGAAAAGATATGTGAAACAGCATCTCATCCTGTAACCGGGCAGAAAAGGATAACCGTCACAGGCACGGTAATTAATAATTCGGCAAATATCGTTTTTCTTGTAACCGGTAAGGCAAAATCGGGTATTGTTGCAGACATTATAGAAAAGCCCGGTCAGGCAGATTACCCGGCCGCACTTGTTGAACCAGTGCATGGGACATTAAGATGGTATCTCGACCTCGATGCAGCTTCATTACTTGGCCAGTGGGCCTAGCATAAATACAGGATGTGAACAAAATGTGAGGAAAATAGATTTACAGGTTGTAAGCTGACTATCTATTTTTTTTATATTTGGATTACCTTTTATTAACTTAAATCTCAATGCTATGTCACACGAAAAAGCTAAAGCACAGGAGAACAAGAAAAAGGAACCTGCTAAATCACTGAAGGAGAAAAGAGCCGCAAAAAAAGCCAAGAAAGAGGATAAGAGAAGATAGTGAGGTCAGTAAAGCCTGTGTTTCTTATTTAGTTCCTGTTTTTACAGTAAAGAACAGGTGTTTGTATTTCTTTTGGTAAACCTTATTATTAAACCATAACCTTAAACTTATGAGCAACGGAACATTTGATTTCAATGCATTTATTGCAGAATCGAAGGAGACTCTCCTTAATCCAAAGAGTTATTTTTCCACAATGAAAACCTCCGGTGGAATCGCTGAACCTCTTATCAAAGCTGTTATTTACGGTACCCTGACAGGTATTTTCTACTTTTTATGGAGCTTTGTACATCTAGGCACTGGAGGAGGGCTATTAGGGAGTGCTGTGGGCTTCATGGCATTTATTTATGCAATACTTTCTGCGGTAATCGGTCTTTTTATCGGCGCTGTAATTCTTCTCATTATCTCGTCGATATGCAAGGGCAATACCGATTTTGAAGCCAACATGAGAGTTACTGCTGCTGTGATGGTTGTTATGCCAATCTCAGCACTGCTCAGTTTTACCTCCGGATTAAATCTTTATCTCGGTGCTGTAGTCAGTATTGCTGTATCAGCTTATTCGCTGTGGCTGCTTTATCACGGTCTTGTTGAATCGCTAAAAGGTAATGCAGGAACAGCCAGGATAGTATGCTATGTCTTCATTGCAATCATGGTGCTTTTCCTGCTTATAGGAATAGGTGCAAGGAGCAGGGCCCAGAGGATGCTTAATGAATATAACAAAGATGCACGGGAGATTCTGAAGGATCTCAATAAGTAACGAAACTTATAAAAAAAGGGTGCGTTGGGCACCCTTTTTTATTTATACCTGTTTTATTTCTTAAGAAGGTCGCGGATCTCTGTAAGCAGTGTTTCCTGTTTTGTCGGAGCTGCCGGTGCAGAGGGAGCAGACTCCTCTTTCTTCTTCGCTGCATTCATTGCTTTTATCACAAGGAATACAGAGAATGCAACAATCAGGAAGTCAAATATCACCTGCAGGAAATTACCATAATTCCAGGTAACTGCAGGATGACCGTCTGTTGCAGCCTTCATTATTATTTTCAGATCCGTGAAATTCACTCCGCCGATCAGGAGCCCGAGCGGTGGCATGATAATGTCATTTACCATTGAAGATACAATCTTGCCGAAAGCAGCACCAATTATGATACCGACTGCCATATCGACAACATTGCCCTTCATTGCAAAAGATTTGAATTCATCAACAAGTTTCATAGGATAAGGTATTATTGGTTAGTTTAAAATTTGAATGATAGTCCCGCGCCAAAGATTTCCTTGAACTGGGTGCGTACTCCAGTGCCTTCTTTGACACCATCATTATTCCTGTCAACGGGCACCTTTGTATTATCATCATAAACAAGGTTGAGGTTAAGGTTCACGCTAATGAGCTTGTTAACCTTCATAACTATAAGAGTCTCCCAGTTCACATCAACATTCTGAGGCTTATCGAGGTAGTTTGAGAAGAGGTCAAGCTTGGTTGTGAATGCAATGTTTTTAAGAAACTCGGTCTTGAAATCGTTCTTCGAGTAAATCAGCCTCAGGTAACCACCAAGTTCCTCCCTTGCCTTCTTCCCCGGTTCAACACCAAAGGCTCCAAGTGAAGAGAGCCTGCTGTCGTTAACAATTGTTGTCCTGGAAGTAAGTGGTGATATGAACATACTGAGATAAGCAGATGGTTTGTAATCGAGACCAGCCGCGGCAAGAAGGTAAGCCGGTGCAAAAAGACCTGAGATAGAAACAGAGTCATTTGGATATGCATAACCTTTGTCCATTTGAGTCTTGAGACTCAAAAGAGCTGAATAGTAAACATTTTCAAATGCTTTGTAGCCAAACTTCGAGAGCACTTCAAGTTTATCATCAGTCTTTTTTGGTTTCTTGTCCTTTGCCTGCTTCAGTAGACCATATCCAAGATCAAGTGAATTATCCCACACAATCTTTTCCTTTTTATAATTGGCAAAAAGGCTCAGGATGCCATTTGCTGCAACTGAGTTCTCACCTCCGGCAGCCCAGTTTGTAAGTGAGGTCTGGGCCAGTGTAATACTTGTTATCCCGCCTTTTCTCCAGCCTGCGACTGTATCAGCCGACTGAGCCCTTAACTGTTTCTCGGCATCAGTAACCTGACCTGAAACATTTGCAAGAAAGGAAAAAAGAATCAAAAAGAATATTAGCTTTTTAAGTGTCATTTTGAATATTATTTAAGGTAATCTTTGCAAAACTAAAACATATTATCTTTTTTACAATATGAATTTTAAAATGAATCATTGAAATCGCCTTTTAAAATTTCGTGGCAAACTATTAACTTGCGCTTCTTATTCAAAACAATCAAAAGATCATAAAAATGGCAGACAGATCAGCATTCATAAAGACAGTGAGCGAAGGGTATGCTTGTAAACGAGATAATATTATAATGGGTTGTGGCATGTTTAACGGTGAACCAGTTACCGAGGCGATTATCAGGTTACCACTGAAAACAATGAACAGGCATGGACTGATTGCCGGTGCCACCGGCACAGGGAAAACAAAGACCCTGCAGCTTATTTCAGAGCAACTTTCAGAGGCTGGTGTGCCGGTTCTCCTTATGGATGTAAAGGGAGATCTTAGCGGTATTGCAAAGCCGGGCGAGGAAAAACCTTTTATAACTGAGAGGCATACAAAAATGGGTTTGCCCTTTGTGCCGAAAGGTTACCCTGTTGAGCTTATGTCACTCTCGAAACAGGATGGTGTAAGGCTAAGGGCAACTGTCTCTGAATTCGGACCGGTTCTTTTCTCAAGGATTCTCGATCTGAACGATACACAAGCCGGGGTTGTTTCATTGATTTTTAAATATTGCGACGATAATAAAATGCCTCTTCTCGACCTGAAAGATTTCAAGAAGGTAGTGCAGTATATAACAAGTGATGGAAAGGCAGCAGTTGAAAGTGAGTATGGTAAAGTATCAACGGCTTCAACCGGCACAATACTTAGGAAAATACTTGAGCTTGAACAGCAGGGCGGGGAATTGTTCTTCGGTGAGCTGTCCTTCGATATTCATGATCTTATGAGAAAGGATAAATCGGGGAATGGATACATAAATATTGTAAGGCTTAATGATATCCAGGACAAGCCGAAACTGTTTTCTACATTTATGCTTAGCCTGCTTGGTGAGATCTACAACCAGATGCCTGAAAAGGGCGATGTTACAAAACCTGAACTTGTGATCTTCATTGATGAGGCTCACCTGATCTTTAATGAGGCCAGCAAAGCCCTGCTCGACCAGATTGAAACAATTGTCAAGCTGATAAGGTCAAAAGGAGTAGGACTGTTCTTTGTCACACAAAACCCGGCTGATGTGCCAAACGGAGTACTTTCCCAGCTTGGTCTTAAAGTTCAGCATGCCCTGAGGGCTTTTACAGCAGTCGACAGGAAAGCCATAAAACTGGCTGCAGAAAACTATCCGGAATCGGAGTTTTATAAGACCGATGAACTGATAACATCGCTCGGAATAGGCGAGGCAATGATTACTGCCCTGAGCGAGAAAGGGATACCTACACCGCTTGCAGCAACACTGCTAAGGGCTCCAGTAAGCAGGATGGACATTCTTTCCCAGGCTGAAATAGATTCAATAAATTCATCATCCTCCCTTGTAGCAAAATACAGGGAAGAGATAGACAGGGAAAGTGCTTATGAGATACTTGGCGGGAAAGTCAGTTCCCCGGCACATAAAATGACGACTCCTTCACAGCCTGTATTTGAACAGGATACCCGTGAACAGGCTCAGCCAAGGTCGGGGAGGACAACTTCCAGGCAGAAATCTGAACTGGATCCCGTTATCAAGGTACTTACAAGTGCCACTTTTGTTAGGGGAGTGTTCGGGATACTTTCAAAAGCCCTGAAATAAGCTTAAAGGAAGGACTGGTCAGACCTTTCCACCTGAAACCAGCATTTCTATATTCTTTGAGAACCCGGGTGATACGAACCCGGGATTAAAGTTCTCATTCCTTAATATTTCACCGGTCCTGAAGTTTACAACGCCCTTTATGAACTGGGTAGGCAGTATGAAGACCTGGTCGGAATTCTCATTTTTAACCGGTGGCTTTTCTGTCAGGATATTTTCAAATGAATAGTCTGCAAGTCCTGCCTTTTCAATTTCGGCAGAATAATGCCTGACGATTTCATTCGAAATACAGATAACCACTATAAAATCACCGTAGAATTTCTTGTTGTTGTGTTTTATAAGAAGATCCAGCTTATCTGCAGAAATAGGCAGGGCAGTTTTATAAAATGATTCCACGAACATGAATCCTTCTGTCATTATCTGCCTGGCCACTTCCTCTTCCCGGGTATAATGAATATAGGTCGCAGCATCAACAGGGGAGGAATAGATGAAATCAAGAGTACTTTCATCAAACAGCCTGTCATCAAACTTCATGTTCCTGAGGTTGAGACTGTGAAGTTCATTAACTATCTTCCTGATATCCTGGATGCTCAGGTCTTTTTCAATGCCTGAAAGCTTTTTGACTATCGATTCGATAATCATATTCTTGCTGACTATCTTGATATGAAGATAAACGATATATGCTGCAAGCAGCACAATTAAAATAAACAGTATTACATGAAGCGAATCCAGGTTCATAACGGGCATTTTCCGTAAAGTTATGCAAACATTTTGTTTAATTAAGATGGATTCCGAACTCCTCCGCTTTCTTCATAAAACCTTCAGTCTTGTTTGCTTCCTTCAGTTTATTGTAGATTATTGAAATCAGTTCCTCACTGTCCTTCAGATAGGGAGAGTTTGTCGCCGTATACAGCCTGTGAGCCGTAAATACATAATCCATTGCTTCCTCATACTCACCGACTACTACATATATTTTCCCTATTCCAAAATATCCTTCAGGATTTTCGGGATAGAAGAAAGCCAGTTTCTGGTAGCATGTAAGCGCATTCTTTAAATCCTTCTCAATTGAATAGACAAATGCCAGGTTCTGGAGTGCAACACTACCCTCGGGGTAAATCCCGAGCGATCTTAGATAATATTTCATAGCTTTCTTATTGTCTCCCATTTTCCTGTAAGTCAATCCGGTATTATCAATTGCATACACGAATTCCTTGTCTTTCTTTAAAGCTTTCAGGTATAAGGCAAGTGCCCCTTTGTAGTCCTCCTTTCCAAATGCCACATTTCCACTCTCATAGAGCCTGTTGGCTTCTTCTGAGGCTGAGGATCTATAGAAAAGGTCTTTTCTCTGATTTATTATAAAGGCTCTTACTTTCGGGCAGACCACCATTAATGATTCCATGGCTTTTTTCATTGTCTGCTCAACAGCATCGTCTGTGGAATATATTTCCTGCACTTCGTCGCTTGAAGCTTCAATAACGGCGTCAAATGCGTCATAGGCACACCTGTCAACTTTTGCTTCAAGGGAGTCTATGTTTTCAAGTGTATCAATACAGTTACATATCTCCATCGCTATCTTCTCATGGATCTCCTGCGCTGACAAGGAGAGGGGCAGAATAAACAGCATCAGAGTAATTGCTTTCTTCATCATTATTTCTGCAGATTTATTGTTTTCAATGTAAAAGTTTATCGCGGGTCAGATAATAAGCTGACGTTCTTTACCAGATATAAGCATCGCTTTCCTTGCAAAGGTGCCGAAGTACCTGGCAAGTGAACTTATTATGCCTGATACAAGTATGATAATTGCAGACCAGATTATATCCGGCTGGAAATCAAGGGCAGAACGGACAGGTATGTTGAATACAATTCCGATTGAAATAACGGGAATTGTACTTATTGCAAGGCCTGCCACAAACCTTGCAAGGGGAATTGCCTTCAGGATTATTCCTGTCCGGAAGTTGTACCTCTTCCATCGCAGGAGGTTTACACAAAGAAGTACTACAGTTATTATTGCAAAAATGTAAAAACCCCAGCGCATTTTGAGTTCAGTAGATGTTGTGGCAGTTATAGGTTTACCGGCCACCATATCAGTAAATGCGTTATTCACTTTACTGCAGAATTCAATGCTGTTTATATTCGTGACAACAGCAATGCCTATATTCTTTTCCGGATAAAATGCAATTAACGAACTGAAATTTTCATTCAGTCCCGGATGAACTATCATCCTGACCGAGTCGTAATCAGCAGTAATCCATCCCATGGAATACCGGCCTTTAACGGGTTGAGTAAGTTTTTCAAATCCAGCCCTGCTTATTATTGTATCACCCGGGCTGCTTATTCCTTTAGCGAGCATCAGCTGCAGCCACCTGGCAAGATCCGGCGAGCTGGCTGAGATATTCCCATACGATGAGGAAAGGTCTGAATGACTGAAGAAACCTGATTTTACTGGAGTGGCAAAAAACGAATACTGGAATGGCTGAATATCCTGTTCCTTGGAATTGCTGTTATAGGTTGCCCTGATGTGTTGCATTCCAATTCTCCTGAACACCTTTTGCTCTAGTAGACTTTGAAACTCGATTCCTGTAGCCGACTCTGCAATCATTGCAAGCAACAGGTAGTTAAGATTACAGTAGGTAAAGTTTGTCCCGGGCTCAGACTGGAGATCTATTCTTTTCAGGTATTCAGATAGCTTTTCCCTGAAGAGGCTCCTGTCGTTCGTTTTATAGTCAAAGAATCCAAATTTCGAAGGTATTCCGCTCGTATGATTTAAAAGCTGTTTCACTGTTACCTTAGAGCTTGCTTCACTGTCAGAAAGCATGAACCATGGCAGGTATGCTGTTACAGGCAGGTCGAGATTTATCTTATTTTCTTCAGCCAGCAGGAGCATTGTAAGTGCTGTGAAAGATTTTGAGCAGGAGCCTATAAGATAATTCTTGCCTGCATTGCTGTGGTTTACATAATGCCTGAAAATTACCGCGCTGTCATTTGTGACTATGACTTCGGCATCCGGAATTCTGTATTTCTTCTCAAGCTGAGTAATGTATTTATTGAAAGCGAGTGTATCTATCTGGAAAGACCCTCTGCCTGATACACTGTGCAGGAATAAAAACAGAAGTAATAGAAGCAATATCCTGGATCTGGTCATCCGCCTTAATTTGGCTGTAATTTAACGATTTTTTTACCTGTTATTAATGCTTTCAGGAGAGTTCATCCAGTATTTTTCAGTTGAAGGGGTTACTGAAACTTTATTTTTACCTACCGGAAGATAGTCCATAAAAGAGCTGTCGGTGAAAGTGATATCCTGGTTATAACCCTGCACGAAGAGTTCCCGGAACTGGTTTAGTTCAATTGTCTTTCTCTCATCGATTACCCTTCCGTCAATATCAGTTATATCCTTAACTGTAACCTTCAGCCTGTCTGCAAATGAATTCAGGTTACCCAGTTTCAGTGTCAGTATTATCCTGTTTCCTTTTATTTCGACCTTATTTATTTTTACTGCTTTATCATCGAGTGTAATAAGGTAGTTTTTCCTGTTCAACCCCGATGACTGCTTTATCCGGTTATTCATCACAATTACAATTGTGGAGTTGTTTATTTCAGGAGGGAGGAGATAAGATTCCTTAACCCTGAAAAATGAGCTGTCAGACGGGTCTGACACCCTGAAATAATTACTGAATGATATATATTTCAGATACATTTTACGGGTAACCGCACCCTCATATCCATACTCTGTCTTTATACTGAACATTTCACGTTTACTTGTCTTCCCAGTGAGATAGTAGCATGTATATTCAAGCCTGTGTATCGAAAAATCGCGTGGTTGTATATAAATATTGCCCAATGCAAGGATAGAATCTCCTGTTATGTACGAGTTTGCAGTGAAAAATATTTTATAAAGCAGAAGGTTGTTGTCATAAACCGGTTCCGGGTCGTCGAAGTAATGGTACCTTGTGAAATCGTTTGAAAAAACATCAATAAATGAAAACGATTTTACACGATAATTCCTGATGGCATCGTGTTTCATCAGGACAAAGAGTTCATTTCCATACTGGTCGCCCAGGGTTGCCCCCGGTATATATTTCTGATGCCTGTCTGTAGTGGCCCCGGGAGTTGTGTAATATGGTGATAATTCAACCAGCGGAAAACTGCCGTTCTGCCTGAAATCCATCAGCCTGTAATCATTTGTTATTGAAGGGTTTTTGAATCCTTTATCATTAACCTGAACTATCGCCTCATTCAGGTTCTGGTATTTTCCATCCCTCTTCTGGTAATCGCGGTAGTATGCAATATAATTGAAGGGATCCTGCGGGTAATTCTCTCTTATCTTTTTTATTGCTTTTGAGACAAGGTCAAGCCCTGATAATTTTTTTCTTGAGGCAACTATTTTGACTTCCTTCAGGTTATAGGTTGCGGGCTTTATAAATATGCTGTTTGTGCTGCTTCCGGAAAGATTATCAAAAAGCAATGCAGTTCTTTTATAGCCTATGCATGTTACAATCAGGCTGTCTCCCCTGAATCTCTCGTTCTGAATCAGCCTGAAGTCACCTTCGGCGTTAACGAATACACCGACCTGGTTTATTTTAAGTCTTACTGTTGCAAATGGCACCGGATGGTGGTCTGCAGAGCTGAATACCCTGCAGCTTATATACTTCTGTTCCTGCCCGGACGCCATTACCGAAGCCAGGAAGAGGTTGATGAGAAAAAAAATCCTTAATGGATTTATGCAGGATTGCATTTAATAAGAACTTAGGGGTTAGGTAATTATCTATGCCACAAATCCTGTACCAGATAACCTGTCCCAAGAATCTTTTTCTCAGGTGCAGCTATTTTGAAACTGCGACTCCCACATATGAGTCAGCAGTTCCATAGTAGAGGAACCACTTTGATTTAAAATAAACAAGGCCTTCCGAGAAGGTTGTACCGGCAGCATACTGACCTTTCATTTCATGTGGAAGTGTCGGCTTCAGGATGGCAGTATCCGACCTTGACAGTACCTTTGAAGGATCATTTATATCGAATACGATCCTTCCGACTGAGTAGGTGCCGGCCGGAAGGGTTTTGTCGGCAGTGCTGTCCTGGCTGTTCTTGCCGTTGTAGAATAGTACAATACCCTCATTGTTAATTATTGCAGGTGGCCCGCATTCTGTCAGGTTTGAGTCAAACCTGCCGGGTCTTGTCTCAACAATTTTTCTGAGATTACCCTTTTCATCAAGAAGGGGGTACCAGTCGCACAGATTTTCTGACCATGCGAGATTTATAAATTGCTCGCCCCAGTACATCCAGTATTTACCGTTTATTTTTGCTGCGACTATCCTGTCTTTTTCGAGCCTTGTGATTACTGATGCGGATTTGGACCAGATATCAAGGAATTTTCCACTATCCGCTTTTGCAAAGGCCGGGCCCTTCTTCTGCCAGTTAACAAGGTCTTTTGAGAATGCAACACTCAGCCTTGCAATCTTATAATTCCATGAGGTGTATAGCATCACGTAAGTGGAATCTGGTGTCTCAACAACCCTGGGATCCTCGCACCCACCAGGGTAATCGTATACCATGAAAGAACCTGAATCAGGATAAAGTACAGGCTCGGGACGTCTTTGGAAATGAATTCCGTCATCACTCCATGCCAGGCCTATTCTTGAAGTCCGGCCTCCAAGAATTGCAGCGGGATTGTCCTCGCAGCGCAACAGGAGATAGACCTTGTTGTCACGCACAACGGCAGCCGGGTTAAATACATCTGCTTTCTGCCATCTTACAGACTTACCAGTGACTGGATCGGTAAATAAATATGTAGAATCCGGTCCGGCTACAGGATTTTCCAGAGGTTTGGTCAGGGTTCTGAAATCCCATTCATTATTAACGGAACCAGAGCAGCCGGCAATTATTGTCAAAATAAAAGGAAGAAATCTGAGTTTCATACTTAAGACAGTTAGGTTATTATCAAAGGTATAAACAAAATTTTCTATAGCTAAAACAAAAGCACAACCCATTTAAAGAGACTATAATTAATAAATTTGTACTAATTTTCGGTGCTTCTGAAGGAAAACAAATAAACTAAAACCAGGTATGAAAAGATCAATCAGGCTTACGATAATCATTATAGCAATAGCAATTTTATTCCCAACTTGCTTCAAGGATGCAAACAACACGCAGACCTGCCTTATTACATCAGTTATAAGAAATGAGCGAAAGATTGTGATGACCTATTCCCCGGGAAAGATGCTCATAGGAATATCTGATTATTCCGATTCAGCGAATATCCTTACACTTAACCAGTATGACCTTTTTTATAATATAAATGGTTACCTGTCGTCTGTAAACCTTCATCTTGAAACAGGGGTGTGGGATTCACTTGCCTTCGATTACACGGTTAATTCCAGGGTAAAGCAAAGACTATTCACAAGCTCCGCTAATGGCTATGTATTAAACAATACCAGGAGTTATGTGCTGGACAACAATGGGTATATTTCAAGTGATACCACATGGGATGCAAACAACCTTCAGAAGGGTTCTGCCGCAATGCTTAACTTTTCCACTTACCAGTACGATGATAATCAGAATCTTAAAACATTCAGAAATTACAATCCCAATGGGAGTATAAATTTCAGCATGGACATTACATATTCAAACACTTCAATAACCAATACATCATTCCATATAGCCAAGTTCACTGCAATGGATAAGTTTATGGGCAGCTACCAGTTCCTGTTTCCCACAACAAGGAAGCTACCCTCAAAGATCGTCTTTGCCTCCGGTGGCTCGAGCTGGATAAACGACTATACATATACATATAATTCGGACGGAGATGTAATAGTTGAGGATTTTACCTCAAGCTCTTGCGATGGTTGTACTACAACAACACAGTACAATTACCGGTGCAGGTAAAATGATCTATTCCAGATGATTTTTGGGAGCCTTTGTGGGTTCTGGTGTCTTGGAGTCTTAGCGGCAAAATGAACTGCCACAAAGGAACAGAGGCACAAAGGTTACACGAAGAACATTTGAACACTTTTTTAATTTATTAAGCTATATAAGTAGTTTCAGCTTATCTATGCGGAGGATCAGTTTTTGACGGGGTCGGACTGCTCCTTACTGCCAACATACGAGCGCAAATATATTAGTATGGCTCTTTTTGCAAGAGGATGACCAAGACTCTCAGCATCCCTGAGATCTTTATAAGCTTCGCCTGGTTTGTTTGTCTTGATATAGGCCATACCTCTTGTATATAGTGCTGTTATGTTTTTGCTGTCGAGCCTGATTGCTGATGTGAAATCTGCTATTGCTTCTTCAAAATGTTCTTTGCAATAATAAGCAAGTCCCCTGTATACAAAAGCCTCGGCGTTATAACTGTTAAACTTCAGGATGTTGTTGAAATCCCTTATTGCGAAGTCATAGTTCTTGTAGCAAAGGTTGATTGTACCACGCAGCAAATTACCCTTTTCATTGAGCCTTCCATATTTTCCGGCACTTTCATTCAGAATCCTGTATGCGGCCGTTGTATCGCCGCTCTGGAATCGGCAGTCTGCTAAAAGGCAAATTGATTCCATATTGAAGGGATCATTAAGCAGGATATAATTAAGGTCGGAAACTGCTTTGTCGTACTTCTCAAGTTGCCAGTAGCAATCGGCCCTGAGGTAAAAGGGTTCAACACGTGAAGAATCCAGTGCTATACATTTTGAGAAATCTGCAATTGCGTCGAGGTACTTAATAGCTCTTACATTCAGTTTACCTCTTATGAGGTAGGCCTCTCTATTGTCATTTTCTTTGTTCATATATACTTCGAGGTTCTTGCCTGCATAATAGTATTTACCATTATTGAAGTAACTTTTTGCCAACCTGAAATATACATCAAAAGGAAACTCTTTTTGCTGCAGGGCAAGTGAATAATACTGCTGCGCATCATCCATTGAAAAAACTGATTCAGACTGGGATCCAAGAATATAATAAACAAGCCCACGGATATCCTGAGAGTTCAGAAGGTGATCCATTGAGTTGACAGGAAAGAAACCGCTAACTCCGTAGCTTCCTATTGCAAAGAGGAGTTCTCTCTTCATTGAAGGGGTTAACCTGTTCTCAAACTGATGCATAGCCTCTATCTGGAGAAGAAAAATGTTAAGGCGGTCATTGGAGTTTCTATTTATGAATGAAGCAAGTTTTGTCCTGTCCCTTGACAGGTCAAACGCCTCCAGCGTATTTCTGTAAGCTTCATCAAATTTTGATATATGAATAAGTGAAAGCGTTTTGAATATTTTTAACTGGAGATTGTCAGGTGCCAGCTCAATGGCTTTTTCTAAATTTTCAAGTCCTATATTATTTTTACCCTGGCTGATGTATATAGATGCCCTCAACAGGTAAGCCTGCATGAAGCCCGGATCTTCCTTAATGCAATCTGAGAGGTATTTTAGTGATTTCTGTGGATCTTTTCTTATATGTATCAATGCAAGATTGAAATATGCCGGCGCAAAGTGCGGATCTAGATCCGTGGTCTTTTTATAATTGATTTCTGCCTTATCTGGGTTCATGGTTGAGAAATATAGATTTCCCAGCAAAAAATACCCGTCGGCAAACTTATTGTCGATTAAGATTGACCTGGTGAGCAGTGAGTCAGCTTCCTTAATCATACGTAGTTCGATAAATGCTGCAGCTTCATAATAATAAGTATAGCAGCTTGTGTCATTCAGACTTGTTGCTTTTCTGAAGCTGGCTATCGCATTATCGAAAGACCTCATCCTTAAGAATATATATCCTCTTAGTGAGTGGAGAATCGCGTTAGTGGAATCTATTGCTACAGACCTGTCAATGTCAGACAGGGCTTCGATGTACAGACCTTTTCTTGCTTTATCATAAGCCCGCCTTGCAAAGCCGCCTGCATCATTTCTGTTAATGTCCTTCGAGACCAGCCATACTTCTTTATAATACATAGTACTTGTATCACCCGGGAGAGTTTTAAATTTTTCCGGATTCAGATCAAACTCCTGGCTGTTTTGAAATCTGTAACGAAAACAATGTAAGGATATAGAGGCTTTTTCTCTTCATTGTTTAATTAATTGTTTGAATTGTTTTTCCAGTCTTATTCTTTTGGCGATTTTGCTTAAACGTTGTAAGATCAATTATCTCGCCGATATGAAGCCTGAAATGAGGCATGTAATCATTTATCATCTTTTCAAGTGTAATCCGTCTTCCCGGTCCGGCTATCCATTCCTTTCAGGCAACTCATCAATGCTCCTTATAACATACGCAGATGAAGGTTCAGGCTTTTCAGAGGGAGATCATTTCCTGCCAGTCTTCTTCCTTGTAGTTTGAATGGCAATCCACCTGTCGTTAATACCAAAGGGTCGCATGGTGGGAAAATCCACCGGCGATTCACGGTATTGAAGGTGTACAACCCTGTGTATATTGTTTGACACTTAAGAATCTATCAGGTGCCCGGTATCATCCTGGCATTCCTGTCCTGGCTGTTTTAGGTATTGTAATGATCCTCATTTCAAGTTTCCTGAGAGGTAAGTTCATTTGTTTCTGTTTTTCAGATTTTTATTTACTAAAGGCAATAAGATTTGTATCCATTGAAAATTTAGCTTTTGAAGATCGTTTATAAATGAGTTCCTGAAGTTAGCTAACGCGAGCGTTGAAGAAATAGAATCTGCCGTGTGAGTCAAGGAGGGCAATAGTTCTGTATATCATATTATTCTCATCGGTTGTGCCGACTGTATCCCTGTTTCGCTACAAGTATCTCAGGCTGGCACTGACTATAAAGTGAAATAATCCCGATTGGCAAGAAACTTATATTATTTGGCCAGTTATGAAGCCGGAAAAGGATGCCAAGGCAGGTAACCGAACTTGACAATTCGAATAGCTTTATGAAAAACCTGTCGATGGCTTCCGGGTCATTCTCGTAATTGTCAGAAAATGCACTTAGAAAATAGATCAATGCCACAGATACATAACATATTATGGCTATCATGCCCGAATTCCTGATCCCGATTAATTCGAGAATAAGGGAAGCTATAAGCACTGCCAGGAAGAGCAACTCGAGTTTCAGGCAGATTTTCCTTATGACATTTCCGGTTTTTGTCAGTACATCGTTTGTATTCATTGTTCAGGTTTTTCTCGATATGTCAGTTCCCATTCAGATAATACAGGCCAGGAATTTTCTTCCTGTTTCTCATATCTTAACGATTTTTGTCCTTTTTAATGTGGCGCCGTTTTTATCTTTAACCACCAGCCAGTATATTCCCCTGGGTAAAGCAGACAGGTTTGCTGATTCAGAGGAAGACGTATAGACCTTTTTCCCGTTCATGTCGTAAATATCCCTGGTAACCTGGTTTATATCTTCTGGCAGACCGATATAAAGGACATCTGAAAATGGATTTGGAAAGACAGTAATCTCAGGCAGGTAAACGTCGGTCACCCTGTATTCAAACTCATATAATATCCTGTTGCTTTTAAACCAGACTTCATCATTGTAACTTTTTGTCCAGTAAACAGATTCTGTTTTGTTCCCGTTTTTATCATAGAACATATCTTCACGGGAATTATACTGAATATTTGAGGTTCCCCATTCATAACTTTTCCACATGCTCTGAATCGGTTTTCCATCAGTTCCCAGTGTGATTTCGGATTCATAAGCAAGCCACCAGTCAGGAAGATTATAGCCATAATAATATGCGTAGTATGTTGTCAGACCTTTATCATTAATTACCTGGACTGATCTGTCATTTTTCAGGTATTTCAGACTATCAGTGCTATAGCTGTAGTTAGCCTGTTCTTTTAAATTACCATGGCTATCATAAATCATATCTGATTTATTAGAGTAGATGCCGGGTCCATAATAGCCTAGTCCCTGGAGGTTCTGTGAAGTCAGCAGCCTGCCTGCCAGGTCATAATTGAAGTATTGTACTGAATATACTGCGAAACTGTCATATTGAGCCAGGTAACTGTAAACTGTTATGTTCTGAATTTTCCTGCTTGTATAAGTTGAAACAGTTTTTCCTGTGAGGTTCCAGCCGGAGGATTTGGTGTAAGTGTATGACATGTTCAGTATTTCGTTCCAGTCCTTGTCATATAGGAATGAGACCCTGTAATACGGGACAAAGCCTTTACTTTCAAATGACCAGCTCGAGTACGTTTGCATTTCTAATTTACCACCCTGGTTCCACACAAAATCACTCCTGTTAGAACCATACCATTGACGATTTGGCCTGTCCCAGTACCAGTAAGAATATGAGAGCGTCTTACCTGCAGCGTTTACCTTTGTGATTGATTTTGAAGATGCTACCCATATACTGCTGTCATTGTCCCAGTAATATTGAATGGATGTTGTTTCATTTTTCGATTGATCCTTCTGACTTTCATACCTTGATGAGCCGATCCACTTTTTATCAGCTGCATTCCAGACATATGCTACATTTGATTTCAGGTTGCCCTCCTCGTCATAGCTCAATGATTCCCTTTGTGTAATTGTTGAATCACCAAACGTATTGTAAGTAATAGTAAGTTGCGAGACAGGGTTGCCGTATGGGCTCTGTGAATTAGCTGCCAGACAGAAGGAGGCTGACAGGAATATAAAGATCAACCTTTTCATGTGTCAAAGGATGATAAGTTTTACAACCAGGAACGCAGTACCTGTTTCAAAGTTAGATTAAAGGGGAGTTAAATACAAGTCCCTCCTCATGGAAAAAGTGACAGAGGCTTAGGAATTTCCTATAGAAGAGAAAAAGCAAGAAGAACCATTAGTGCGCTGCATGTGGTTATCATTACAAGGCAACTGAATCTGAATATCCTGTTTGGCAGCTTAAGTCCTGATACTGTAAGGGAAATTGACATTAGGCAGAGAACTATGAAAAGGATGGTCGCAACCCTCATATCCTGGAAAAGCTGAGGCAGGAATTTTGTGAACTGGACGACACTTTCAGTATGATCGGAATTATTACCGGAGATGTATATCCATAGTATGTAATACAGGATTGGTACAAATCCTATCACTATGCCTGTGATGGCAAGACTTTTCTTATATTTTATATTCATTTTGTCCCTTTAAACCCCAATAAACCCGAAATTAATATAAAATATCAAAGGAAGACCAGTAAATAGAGAAAAAGTCTGTTTAAAGACCCTTTACAAGCAAGGTATCACATTTTGCTGCTTTCAGCCTGTGCTTCAGAATCTTCTGATAATCATCTGAATAGTACCACGATTCGAACTCTTTTTTTGAATTGAATGAAATTATCACTGATTTTGTGTAATCCCATTTTCCTTCAAGTACCTCCGGGTTTTCGTCTATTGCAAGGAACCTGCCATTATGCCCTTCAAAGGCACTGTCGAAACCTTCAAGGTATTTCTCATATTCTTTATTATCGTCGATCCTTATCTGGGTAACAAAATAATATTTCATGAATGCTGGTTTTATTTCAGTTTTATTACATAGAAATCAGATACTCCATTAAGCTTACCATAGAGTGACGAAGATGTAAGACCAACATGAACTACACTTCCATCACTTCCGGAAGATACCGATTTGCCTGAGGCATTAAGGTCATTATTATTTCCAATGATTGATTTTTCCCATTTGTGTTCCATGTTTTTTCCGTAGCACCTTATAAATGCATCAGCGGGTGGAAGATGTACTAGTCCACTCACAAGTATCTCGCCGTTCTTTGAAAAAGATATGCATCTTGCCCCGTCATGAGATGCTGTACCCCATTGATCAGCCCAGGTTTTTTTGCCATTCTCATCAAACTTAAGGAGGAAGCAATCCCCTTCACCTGCCTGATTGCCTCCGAGGTTTCCGGAAGTTGAACCGCAAACATAGAAATTTCCCATATTATCAGCTGCCAGGTCCATTGGCATGTCAAAACCTTCACTGCCTTCCTGGGTAATTTTAATTATTGTTCCATTTTCATCAAGACAGGCCAGAAACAAGTCGATAAATCCATGGTTGTTATCCCCAAGCTTTCCGAACGTGGTTCCTGAAGTGTATATCTTTCTTCCGGAGCTGATTACAGAAACGGAACCATCATCCTCGGTTGTCCCGAACTGTGTAACAAATAGTTTGTTTCCCCTCGAATCAAGGCCAATAACGAAACAATCGGATTTCCCATTTGCTTTTTTACCAAGAAGCCCGGTTGTTGTTCCGGCGAGGTAAATATTACCTTTTTTATCCGTGCATATCCCTCTTGCAATATCAGTACTGTCTGACCCATACTGCTTTTTCCAGACCAGGTCACCATCGTTATTATATTTCACTACGAAAATATCTTCCTTTCCGGCGTTATTACCTGCGAGGCTTCCGGTTGTGGATCCTGTTATAAGTATATTTCCATCAGGGTCAATTGTGCTCCATAGAATATCTTCATCCTTCTCTGATCCAAACTGTTTCTTCCAGACAATTTCACCATTGACATTCAGCTTGATGAGAAAGCCGTCATTTTTGCCTGCGTTAATTCCTGCAACATCACCGCTGGTTTTACCAGCAATACATAATTCTCCATTTTTCAAAAGAATATGATTCATAACGTACTCTTCACCAGGAAAACTGTATTGCTTTGCCCAGGTTACAGATGGCTGGCTGTTTAATGATGAAATAAGTAAAAATTGTAAAAACAGTAGGATAAAAGTGCGACGCATAAAACAGAATGATTTAATGTTATTAAAATGATATTATTTTTCTGTGTACAAGGTTTTAATCTCTTCTGCCGAAAGGCTTCGGTTGTATACCCTCAGTTCATCCAGCATGCCATGAAAATGATTGTTTGTCCCATCACCTCCCCACAGGTTATTACCAATAAAGGTTGATTCTAATGTATTGTTATAAGAAGAATACTCCCTTGTTTTCTTAGTACAAAGAACCCCGTCCAGGTAAATCTCAAGTGAAGTGTTTGTCATGTTTACTATACAATGTGTCCATGTCGAAAGTGTCAGCCTTGTCGGATTAGTGATTGTCCAGAGATTTACATTCGGGTAAACCGAAAGTTCTTCCACAGTGAGATAGGATTTCGTCATATCATGTTCAGCTGATGAATTGCCATATGGGTAGAACGAAACCCAGAGCCTGTTATCAGTATTAGCTGTTCCGCTCCCGAATGATCCTATTAGTATGTTCCTGCCATAACCACTCATACTGTACTTGGAGATTATTGCACCATTGTTTTCACTTCCGTTGGCACCCTCTGATTTTATCCAGAATGAAAAGCTAAGCCCGGCAGAAGAAGGCAGGGTATGATTTAACATTACATAATCGTTCTTTCCGTCAAATATCATTGCCTGTCCCCATTTACCTGCTCCGTAGCCGCTGCTGCCAAAATCGATTCCGTTATTGCTTGAATCGCTGTAGTCTGTAAGGTTTCCATCAAATGGCAGATACAATATCAACCCGTTGGAAGGAGGAACAACGTCGCTTACATTAACAGTCAGGGTGAAAGTTGCACTCTTACCAGTTTGTGTTATGGCTTTAACTGGCAAAGTAAATCTGGTTATGCTCTCATAGTCAAGGGCGAGGCTATTGCTTACAATTACATTGCCTGCTGAATCTATCCTGAATGCATCGTTGGTGTTTCCGCTGAGGATCGTAAAATCGGTAACTGCGTCATTTGGCAGGTAATCAGTACTGATTTTACCAAGAATAGTTCCACTGATGCTGTTCTCAGGAATTGAAAAAGTTAAGTCTTGCATTGTAAAATCGGGCGTCTTTCTGCAGCCCATGATAAGGATAAGAACTGCTGAAATTGCAGTCAGGATCAGATTGAATTTTTTCATTGTAAAAAGGGATTAAGCAGGTTTGTGTTTATTGAGATCCCGGATTTTTATAACAAAAACCCGGCCAATTGTTATCCTGGTCAAACAAAATAATGGTCCGAAGTTTAAATATTTTGTAGGATTATAACGAAGAATAAGGAGAGGTTGCACAAGGCTTTAAAATTAGAACTTTTATAAATCACTGCCTTTGAGCAACCTCCTTTGCTCACATGCTTACTTTAATGTAAGATTCACTGGAAGTGTTTCAGTATTAAGAAGGGCAAGGAAAATATCAGCTTCCTCGCGTGAGAAATTACCTGTCATTTCACACTGCCCGTTTTCTATAGGCTGTCTTACAACAGGATCATAGTAAACCTTTCCGTCAAGCATAATCTTTATTGACTTCCCTATGTTTTCTTTTGTGGCACTTGCCCATTTCGGAGCGGAGTCTTTTGTGAATGTTATGAGAATGCTGGAGTTTCCTGATTTCTCAGTTTTCGAAGTTGCGGACTGTATGTCTTCCTTACCAAGAAACCTTTGATCCCTGCCGTTTTTCTCAGCGAAGAAACCAAAATCACCACGGGAGGTAAGAAGCTTATCAATACTCTTAAAATCCATTGTTCCCTCGTATTCTATTGTAATCTGGCCTGAAGCTATGTCAGCTGCGGCTTTTGCTTCAATATTTACATAGTGCAGCCTTTTAAGCACTATAGCTGTGGATTTCTGGAGGCTTTGTTCGGTCAGATTGCTTCCTGATGCCTTTAACCTGATTACCCCGCTGCCAGTGGTGGATGATACTAATACAGTTATGATTAATAGTAAAAATAAAGATCTGAATATTGTTTTCATATTATTGATTATTAAGTTAATACTGTTTTGCCTGTTTGCAGGCGCCGGAAGTATTAACTTAAATCAGGCAGGTCGTCGGAATTCAAAAGACGGATAGTTCTTAACAGCCCTGGTTGCAGGCCCTTTACTTTCTCCCTGTAGTTTTTTTCAAGCAAAAGTGTTTTTAAAACGACAATCCTTTCATGATGGATCACAGCTATGTGTACAGGAAATAATCCAAAGCTATCTTTTCCATTAATCTCGGTTGACGATATTATGCAGCTTGTAACAGGGGCGAGTAAACCCGGGCTTTCGGCAGAAAGGCGGGTTTCAGTCGCAGCCGGTAAAGCAGACTTGCTTCTTTCGGCAGGCTTTGCAAGAAGTGCGAAAGCCAGTGAAAGTACAATAAGAATTGCTGGTATACTGAATGACCTTATATATTTTCTGCCTGCCTGCATTGTGCAAATGTAGTTCATTTTGCCAAGAAAGTAAACACAGAATCTGCTCTGTTCTGAACATGCTGTTTAAGCTGGTCTGTTGCAATAGCAAAATCATCCTTTGTCTTAAGAAAGGTATATCCGGTAATTTCAGCATTTACTTTTGAGCGGATTAGGTCGGCCTGGGCCTCAACCCTTGCCTGGAATGAAGCTATTGAAAATACTGTAGTAGCAAACTGGGAAACATAAGTTTTGTAAGCAGAATAATAGTCAGGATCGTCGAGTATATATCTTATAAGCGGCCAGCCAGGTCCGACCATATCAAGCGAGAGACCAAGAGCTCCTCCGTTTTTTCCTGTGGACAGGCATTCATTGTTATCCCATGGTATCCAGGTAAGCTTTGAATCTGCCGGGTTATTATACAGGTAGTAATTATGCGTTTGTTTACCATAGGTATCCCAGTTTTGCATAACAGTATTGGCAGCCAGCCATTTAAGAAATGCATTCACATTGAAACTGTTTTCAAGTGCAGTTTTCCAGTTGCTGTAGTTTGTGACTCTTGCACCGCTGTTGATTATATCGTACAGGTTCCTTATATCAGAATAGTCCCCGTCATCGTTTGTCTGTTTGTACAACTGGCTCGTATTAAAAGTCCCGTTCGCGAATGAAGCAGCAAGCCCTTCAGGTTTATATAGATTTCCGCCATCGGTGAACTGGGTTTTGATAACCGCATCTTCGACAATCTCTTCGAGTGTATACAGGCCGAAATAGGATGGACCAGTACCACAGTCAACCCATACTTCGCAGAATACTGCTCTTGGTGCTTTTACTCCGAATTCCCTGAAAAGATCTGCGCCTGTCTTTTCTCTCATAAGGCTGTTATCACTGAAACCGTTTGTAAGGTTCAGTTCTTTAAAACCGTAGAAGCGCTGGTTTTTAATTGATGCCCACTGATCCTCAAAGTGATCAAACTCCAGCTTAAATGAGTATTTCTTAATATTACCTGAAACGCATACTTTAAGGCTTGAGTTCCCCTTGTACCTGACACCCACTTTGTACCATTCCTTACCGTTGTAAAAAAAAGAGCATGGTACTGTCACCGGATCCCAGCTTTCACTGATCGGCTGTCCGGGTTTTATATTTGCCTTAAGATCATTCTGCATTGTTGTCCAGTCGGCCTGGGATATTTTCATGTCAACCCGGTGAACAACACCTTCCTCAAAAACAACGTCGTAGTTTGGATCCACTGAATTACTGTGAGTCGCTTCAGTCCAGTCGGGGACAGGATAATTGAGGTTTGTCGGATAGTATTTTTTACAGCCGCAGGTTGCAGCAAGTACAAGGAGTGCCGTAATAAGTATCTTTTTCATTCCAGTGCCTAAAAGTAAGTAATAAGTTCCTTACTTTTTACATTAACCTTTTAACTTTTACCTTGCTCTGGCCCTCCCTGCAGCCTGGCTCCTCACTAAAACAGCCCATCGGGCTGTTTATTAACGCTCGGCCCTCTTTTTACTTTTTACTTTTACCTTGCATGGAAAAACCAGTGGTTTTTCCATGCTTCCGCCTGGACCACTTCGTGGTAAGGTAAAAGGTAAAAGGTAAAAGGCAAAAGTGTCAGGAAGGGTTTGATCGTGCTTTTATTAAAATAGATGCTAATATTTTACCTAATTCCTCACTTTCGTTTAACATCTTTTCAGTTTTCTCCACAGTTTTGTTCAAATCTTTTATGATTCTTAGCCAGTAATGCGATTCCCTCATCTCCTTTAACGATATGCTGACTTTACTGATGAATTCAGCTTTTGACACAGAACCTTGAGCTTCTTCATAATTTGCACCAGCAGATGTGGCTGATTTTGATAATTGGTATTTAACCACATCAATTTCTTTGCCACCTTTGATCTCTCCAAGCAACTTTAAAACTCCTGTTGCAAAATGAAAAAGCCTCTCTTTAAGATCATTGTCTTTCATCTTTCAATACTTTTTCCTTTTTACTTTTTACTTTTACCTTGCATGGAAAAACCACTGGTTTTTCCATGCTTCCGCCTGGTCAGTCACATGGCAAAACGGGCAACCAGTGATTTAACAATGCTGTATAATTGATTCTGTAACAAACTGAACCGACAAATCCTTTCACAGTCTATTTAAAGGTAGCCAAAAAAAGCTATCTTCACGATCATGAAATGGCTTTTTTCAAGGAATATTATTATAGTATTCATTTACAGGGTGCTGCTGGCACTGTTTCTTCTCACTCTCTCGCGTATCGGGTTTTATCTGTTCAATCACATGATGTTTCCCGACATCAGGTTTGTCCAGCTCTTGCATGCCTTAAGAGGAGGAATTGTATTTGACCTTGCAGCAGTTGTTTATTTCAATTCACTCTTTATAATACTTGAATTACTTCCTTTTGACTTCCGGTATTCTCGGATATACGAGGGGATTATGAAGTATATATATTTCATCTTCACAGGTATTATGATATGTATGAACGGTGCCGATTATGTATACTTCAGGTTCCTTACAAAAAGGGCAACATCAGATGTTTTCGGAACCTTCGCCAACGAGGAGAATAACGGCAAACTGTTTTTCCGCTTTCTTATAGATTACTGGCCTGCAACACTTATAACCCTGTTTCTTATTGTACTTATGGTTGTTTTATATAACAGGATTAAACCTGTTAAGCCTGTTGTAAGTAAACGTATTGGGTATTTTGGTGTGAATTTCCTCTTTCTGCCGCTTATCCTCTTCCTCTGTATAGGGGCAGCAAGGGGTGGTTACAGGCACTCTACGAGACCCATAACTATAAGCAATGCAGCAAGGTATGTCGACAACCCGAGATATGTACCGATAGTGCTGAACACTCCTTTCAGTATTCTGCGTACCTGGGGAAAGAAGAACCTGGTCAAATACAATTATTTCGATGACAGCCAACTAAGGGAAATTTATGACCCGCATTATTCATATAAGCCCGAAAAGCTGTTCAAGAAACTGAATGTTGTGGTGCTTATTCTTGAGAGTTTTTCAAAAGAGTACACTGGGTTTTTCAATAAGGATCTTGATAATGGCACTTACAAGGGCTACACACCTTTCCTTGATTCACTGTTTGCCGAGGGACTAACCTTCGATATAAGCCTTGCAAACGGTAACAAATCGATTGATGCAATGCCCTCCATTCTTGCATCAATGCCATCTCTCGAAACACCGTATATAATCTCACATTATGCAAATGATGAAATAAACGGTCTCCCTGCACTTTTGAAAAGGAAAGGCTATTATTCAGCTTTCTTTCATGGTGCGCCAAATGGTTCAATGGGCTTCGATTCATTTTCGAAAATGGCCGGTTTTGACAGCTATATCGGGAAGGACGAATACCCCGATGGAAATGATTTTGACGGGGTATGGGGCTTATGGGACGAGCCATTCCTGCAGTTCTTCGCAAAGAAGCTGAATGAATTCCCGAGACCATTCATGGCCTCAGTTTTCACCCTTTCATCACATCATCCATTCAAGGTACCGGCACAGTATGAAGGAAAGTTCCCCAAGGGACCAATCCCTATCTGCCAGACAATTGCATACAGCGATCATGCACTCATGGAATTCTTTAAAGAGGCTCAGAAGATGCCATGGTTTGACAGCACACTTTTTGTAATCACGGCCGATCATACAAACGAGAAGTTCCACAGGGAATTCCAGAACGCATACGGACAATTCAGCATACCTATCCTTTTTTACCAGCACAACAGCGATCTGAAAGGCTACAGCAAAAAAATTGCCCAGCAGATAGATATAATGCCTACTGTTTTAAGCTATCTCAACTGGGATGGTGAATTCATCGCTTTCGGAAACAACCTCCTTGATGAGTCAAAGGAAACATTCGGTTTCAATACCTTCGGGAGCAACTATTACCTGTTTATGGAAGATCACATTCTCGAAGTGATGGATAACAAATCCCTTGCTATTTTCAACCTGAAGAAGGACAGGTTCCTTACAAATAACCTTATCGGAAAGGTACCTGAGCTGCAGGCAAAAATGGAACAGAAACTCAAAGCCGTTATGCAGACCTATAATGAAAGGCTGATAGATAACAAGCTGGTTGTAAAGTAAGGTAGAAGGCGGAAGGCGGAAGGCAGAAGGCGAAAGGTTCGAATTTCCTTATTCATGGTTGAGCTGAAAGATAACAGAGTGTTTGAACAGAATATTAGCGAAATATGAAAAACAGGCGTGATTTTCTTAAACTGGCAGGAGCAGGGGCTGTTGCTGCCGGGGCTTCTTCTTTGCCATTTCAGATGGCATGCAGCCGGAACAGTGAAAAAAGCAATGAAGAGAAACAGCAATATAATATAGGCATGGCCGGATATTCTTTCTTTAAGCTGACTTTCGATAAGGCCATAGAGATCATGAACAGGGTGAATGTTAAAAACATGTCACTTAAAGACAATTTCCTGTCACTCGACAGTGATGAAGAAACAATCAAAAATGTAATGGGCAGTTTCAGGCAGGCCGGGATTAATGTTTACGCGGCAGGAGTTATAACAATGTCTAAGGAATCAGAGGTACTCAGGGCCTTTAATTACGTTAAGACTGCAGGAATAGGTATGATTGTCGGCTCGCCATCCCCTGAGCTTCTCCCGATTGTTGAAAAGAAAGTTAAGGAAACCGGTATCAGGGTAGCGATTCATAATCACGGGCCCGACAACCAGGCTTTTATTACAGCAACAGATATCTGGGAAAAGATAAAAGATCTTGATAAGGGTATTGGCATATGTATGGATATCGGTCATACAACCCGTGCCGGTCACGACCCTGTTGCGGACTTTATGAAATACTATCCAAGGATATACGATGTTCATATTAAAGATGTTACTGCTGCTGCTAAAGAAGGTAAGACAATAGAAATGGGAAGAGGGATAATTGATATTCCTGCTTTTGTTTCAGCCCTTAAAAAGGTAGGTTACGCAGGTATGTGCAGCCTTGAATTCGAGAAGGATATGGACGATCCGCTTGCCGGTATAGCAGAATCAATAGGCTACTTCAAGGGAGTGTCTGCCTGCAGGTAAGAAGAATCTTCAGTTCTACTCTTACTTTTTGATAGCTTCGAGTGAGAAGCTGATGTCAGTAATTCTCTGGGTTGCGTCGAGTGTGACAATCACAGCTTCCTTGTTATCGAAGAATTCACCGCGTACAAAATACCACTTGCCATCTTTTTTGAGATGCTGCCTGTATTTTTCATTGCTCCAGCCAAGTGGATAAAATGCATCAATTACTTTTTCAAAGATCTTTGCATCGGTCTCAGTCTTTATTGTGAATTCCTTCTTAACAACTGAAAACAAAACCTCGAGTTTCTTGTCTGTGCTAAGGTCTTCAGGCTCAAGTAACTTTCCATCCTTAATTACAAACCTGTTTTCAAACAACGCTCCTGTCGAGTTTTGATCCGCATATTCTGCCTTAACCAGGTATAGGTTCCCTGTAATTACCTTCTTCAGCGTGTCGGAGCTTATTAGCTCTTTCTTAATAGAGAAACGCGATTTTACAAGATTATCAAGTAAGGCATTATCCCCGGCAGGGATACCCTGTGACAAAAGGTTGACCGAAATAATTCCGGTAAGGAAAAGGGTAATGATTGCTTTTTTCATATTGTCAGGATTTGTCTACCAAAGTTAAAAAGACTTTTCTTTCACCTGTGACTGATGACTTAATTTGTTTAAATTTATAAGTCTGCTTACTGGCATCGACTTTAAACTTAATATCTATCCGACCTTAAAAACCAACCTGATTCACCCCTTAATTAAATCGAAATGACACAAAATCAAAAGCAATTTTCCAGGCGGAAGTTCATAGGTACCACAGGTACTGCAATAGCCGCTTTCAGCATTGTACCTTCAAGCGTAATTCCCGGGAAAGGGAAAACATTGCCAAGTGACCTGCCTAATATTGCCTGTATTGGTATATCAAACCAGGGACGCAGTGACATTGCGCAGATTGCAACACCCGATGTCCCTATGAAGCCCCTGAGCCACGAGTTCCTGGCTACACTTCCAAAATCAGCACAGGAATATGTTTCAATGGCACCCATATGGGAGAAAATGGAAGCTGCGAGACTCGGCCTCCCAAAAGAATACAAGCATGCAAATATCTATGCTTTGTGTGATGTTGACAAGGATTATGCATCACCTGTCTTCGCAGCATATCCTAAGGCAAAAAGGTATGAGGACTGGAGGGTGATGCTTGAGAATGAAAAATTAATTGACGGTGTAGTTATCGCAACTCCCGATCATAATCATGCACCTATAGCTGCAGCATTTATACGACAGAAAAAACACGTTTATCTTCAGAAGCCTCTTGCAAAGACAGTATACGAGTGTCGTAAACTGGCAGAACTTGCGAAGGAATATGATATTATTTCACAGATGGGTAACCAGGGACATGCCCTTGAAGGAACCAGGCTCACAGTTGAATGGATACAATCAGGCGTAATCGGTAATGTGCGGGAGGTTCATTGCTATACTGATCCTGCCATGTGGCCACAGGGATACCTGAAACGCCCGGCCGGTGTTACGGTTCCTAAAAACCTTAACTGGGATCTGTGGCTCGGTCCGGCTCCGGAAAAGGCTTTTAATCCTGAAGTATGTCATTTTGTATGGAGAGGACTATGGGATTATGGTACAGGTCTGATGGGTGATATGGGAGCTCACATACTCGACGCTGCAATGTGGGCGCTTAACCTGGGTCTTCCAGGAAAAATTCAGGCTACCTCTACAGCTTATTCCGACGACTATTATCCTCTTGCCCAGACTGTCGAGTATTATTTCCCGGAACGCTTCACCCAGGGCGTTGGTTATATGCCACCGGTCAAACTGACCTGGGTTGACGGAGGGATGAAACCTTTCAGACCTTCTGCACTTGAAGATAAAAGAGCACTGCAGGCAGTTACCTATATCGGAGATAAAGGGATAATAATGCACAACACCCATGGCGCTATGCCGGAACTTGTCCCTGCAGATTCAGGATTTAAGGCCCCTTCTAAATGGATTGAGCGGACCGAAAATAACTATAAGGACTGGATTGATGCAATAAAAGCCGGTAAGAAGTCTCATAATGACTTCTCTATATCTGCCAAAGTTGCAGAGACAATGTTGCTTACAAATATTGCAGTGAAGCTTCAGGGCAATGACAAGACCCTGGAATATGACGCTGCGAATATGAAGATAAAAAATGCCCCTGAGGCAGACAACCTGTTCCATTATGAATACAGGAAAGGATGGACTTTATAAAACTTAACAATCATAAACTAATTTAAAAATCAACTGAAATGAAAGAAGATAATAGCCAGGGATCACTCTCAAGAAGAAAATTCATTGGAACATCCACTGCAGCTGCTGCTGCAATTGTAGTACTTCCAGTTGCTTCATGTGCTTCACCTGCTGGCGAGGAAAAGGTATCAAAGGCAAGCTTCGGTTCAAAATTCAGCGGTGTACAGATCGGAGCAATCACTTACAGCTGGCGCGATCAGCCTTCCGGGGCTGAACAGGTGCTCCAGTATTGCAAGGATGCAGGAATCAGTTCAATAGAATTAATGGGTGATGTAGTTGAAGCCTATGCAGGCTTGCCACCGACACCAACCGAATTACCCGAAAAACTGAACGAAGCCCAGCAGGCACGAGCTGACGGTTTGACTAAGCAGTACAAAATGACACTTGAGGATTTTAAGAAGACAGTAGAAAAAAATGTCTGGCCCATGATCGTGTCATACGTGATAGGAACAACTGATGAACAGGTAAAATGGAGACTTTCAGTACCTATGACAAAATTTGAAGAGTTGAGGAAGATGTACAACGATGCCGGTGTTGAAATACACATAGCCAAAATGCAGCCTTCCTCTTTATCTGACGGTGAGATAGACTATGCTTTCAAGGTCGCCAAAGCTCTCGGGGCAAAAGGAATTACTGATGAATCGGGTCTTGATACTGCAAAAAAACTTGCTCCATTTGCAGAAAAACACGGGATGTATGCAGTAATGCATAATCATTTTCAGTTTGCCGATCCTAAGTTTAATGTCGATGAGATACTTGCAGTTTCCAAATCGATAATGCTCAACTTTGATTGCGGTCATTATTTCGGTTCGACCGGACTTAACCCGGCTGATTTCATTAAGAAATACCACGAGCGCATATATACCTTACATATTAAAGATAAAACAGGTCCTAAAACAACTCCACCAAACGAGAACCAGGTATGGGGCCAGGGTGAAACTCCGCTTGCAAAGGTTTTGCTCCTGCTGAAAGAACACTCAAAAGAGGAGGGATGGCCAAAGTATGCTGATATTGAGCTTGAATACCCTGTTGCCAAATGGTCCGACTCGGTTAAAGAGGTCGGGAAGTGTGTTGCTTATGCAAGGCAGATACTGATCTGATATACAATCTGCCTGAAAAGACTGTTAAACCCTGGTTATATACCGGGGTTTATTTTTTTTGTTCATCTCAGTTTTTGATAATTAAAAATTAGAGAATAAATAATTAATACCGGAAATTTTGATGATACTCAAAATTTCCATATGTTTACATGCAAATACTCCTTTAAAAATTTTATAATGGATGATCTGAAAGACAGGATTCTCAGTGTATCAATGAAATACTTTTTTCAGAATGGCATCCAAAAAACAACGAATAGCCATCTCGTTTCAATGGCGGACGGACCACTTCATCCACGGGTTACCCTGCAAGAGATGCAAAACCCTTAACCTTCGCCGTCAAAGAGGTTTTATTTTCGCTATCACTTTATGAAAGCAAGCTTGGCAGGTCGGAAATAAAAAGCCGAAAGTCTCTCTTCGGGTTTTTGCATCTCTTGCGGTGCGGACGGGACTCGAACCCGCGACCCCCGGCGTGACAGGCCGATATTCTAACCAACTGAACTACCGCACCATTTTTAAATGCGATGCAAAATTAATCGAAATTTTCTTTATCCAAAATAAATCGTCCAAAATTTATCGGGCAGCCTATAACTCTTCAGACTATATTTATTCTGCCTTGACCTTCTATATGCCGGATTTTATATCTTTAAATCATTCGTCAAACGACCCGTTTTATAAAATGAAAAGAATATCAGTATCCACACTATTAACAGGTTTTACCCTGTGCTCCTCATTGCTTCTTCATCCCGCCTCTCTGTCCTCACAACCCCTGGCTAATCCAGTAAGGGCTACCTGGATAAATTTCGAATACCAGGACGAGAGAAATAAATACATGAATCCCTTCGGAACAGACATGACAAATCCTGAGCTCTGGAAGACCAAGATGTCTGAACTCAATGAATTCGGGATAAAATATGTGATCCTTATGTATGTTGCGAACAACGGCAGATCTTTCTATAATTCAAACTTCATGCCCCATGCATACAAGGATGGAATACCAAGCCCTGTGGATGTCATAATGAAGAGCGCAGATGAGCTTGGGATGAAGGTATTCATGAGCTCCGGCTGGGCCAAAGACCAGGACGACAATCCTGCACTCCCTGAAATCCGTTCAGTGCAGCTTAAAATAATGAAGGAAACTGCTGGTCTGTATTCGAAACATAAATCATTCTATGGCTGGTACCTGCCATGCGAGGATGTTGTAGGGCCCTTCCTCTCTGAAAGGGCTGTTAATGCCGCAAATGAACTGGCTTCAGAAGCAAGGAAACTCACTCCCGGTGCAAAAGTAATGATATCACCATACGGATTAAGGATGGCAAAATTTGATGATGGCAGGTTCGCAGAACAGATTGCAAAACTTAAAGTTGATATTATAGCTTACCAGGACGAGATAGGATGCGTTGTAGAGGATATGCCGATTCCACACCTTAAGGAAAACTTCATGAAGTTGAGAGAAGTGCATGACAAGACAGGCATTGCATTCTGGTCAAATAACGAGGCATTTACATGGGAAAAAGGGCTCAATACCAGGCCATCAGCACTTATCCCTGCCCCGTTCCCAAGGTATCTGTCACAAATCTGCGGAGCCTCTGCCGCTAAGGTCGATGAGGTATCCAGCTTTGCGATCTGCGGAATATTCGACAAGCCCGGATCAGCTTTCCCGATAGGTGAACCGGAACTTTCAAGAACTGCGTGGAAGGATTATATGGACTGGTTATCCGGCAAAGGCCGTTGGAGTATCCTTGAAGCTACATTTCTGAACCTTCTTTCCAATGAAGCAAAAGGTATGACTGTAACATTTACAGGCAGGGAGTCTGCATCAACAGGCGCCGGATTGCTTACAGATGGGAAATTCGGTGTGGAAAGCACATCTGATAAAAACTGGGTAATAAATGAAAAAGGTGACATGATCTTTGTTGTTGATATGAAGAAAGAGGTTGATATCCGTTCTGTAGCCACAAGATTCCTTACATACAGGAAACATTCAATAGCTTTCCCATCGACTGTCGAATTCTCATTTTCAGCTGACGGGCAGAATTTCACCTCTCCTGTAACTGTCAGAATGGATAATTATTTGCCCGACCGCTACGATTGCTGGATCGACCTTGCTTATTCAGGTCCGATAACGATAAGATCTAGATATATAAGGGTTTACTGTATAAACTCAGCAGGCATGAAGATAATGTGTGACGAAGTGATTGTAAATCCTTCAACAAGAGAAAAGCAATAACATGTTTTTAGTTGCAGCACGTTACAGTAATCTTCCTATTTTTGCATCTTTCGGATTCCCCAATGAAACAAATATCTCTCTTATCTGCCTTTGCACTGCTGATCTGTATTAATACATTTTCTCAGGCTTTAACAAGCAGCAACCTGCCAATTGTCATAATCAATACTGACGGTGGCATGCCGGTTCTCGACCAGCCAAGGATTTTTGCCAATATGAAGATCATTAACAGGGGAGAAGGAAAAAGGAATTACCTGACAGACGCCGACAGTCTTGCATATCTCGATTATAACGGGAGGATTGCAATCGAATTGAGAGGCTCCAGTTCACAGGTTTTGAATAAAAAGCAATATGGTTTTTCCACGTTCCATCCAGGCGACACGGCAGAAGATAATGTAAAACTGCTTGGCTTTCCAAAAGATAATGACTGGGTGTTGAACGGAATGGGATGGGATCCTCTCATGATACGCGACTATCTCTGCTATAACCTTTCACGAAAGATAGGCGAGTATGCTTCGCGTACAGCTTATTGTGAACTTATTCTGAATGGTACTTACACCGGACTTTATCTTCTCCAGGAAAAAGTAAAAAGGGGAGGTGAACGGGTGAATATTGCAAACCTTTCAAAATCCGATTTCTTTATGCCTAACCTAACCGGGGGGTACATAATGAAAGCTGACAGGGGGGCAGCAGTGTTCATACTTGATAGTTACATGAATGGTCAAAGTGTTCCATTTGTGAATGTCGACCCTGCTCTTGAAGATATTATCCCCCAGCAACAAAACTATATCCGTAACCAGTTTTTTGACCTGGTGGAAACCACAGCGAACAGGGATTACTCGGTTGAGACTGGTTACCCTTCTGTAATCGATGTCAGGTCGTTCATTGATTATATGATTATAACAGAGTTCTCATCAAATGCAGATAACTACCAGATAAGCACATATTTTCATAAAGACAGGAGCGGGAAACTGAGGGCAGGACCAATATGGGACAGTGACCTTACATTCGGAAACGACCTTTTCTTATGGAACTTCGACAGGAGCTGGGCCAGTGTCTGGCAATTTAAGAACGGTGATAACCAGGGGCCAAAATTCTGGACCGACCTTTTCGACAGCAAACCATTCAGATGTGCTTTTATAAGAAGATGGAATGAGCTTATTGGTCCAGGAGGTGTATTGTCTGCCGACTCTGTTTTCAGTCTTATTGACAATACAGCAATCCTTATCACTGAGGCAACTGATAGGAATAATTTTCTGTGGGGCAACGGCGCTGACATGGCCAGTGGCATATCTGACATGAAATCCTGGATAAACAACAGGATATCATGGATGAATGTGAATATGGCGGTAAGTGGCGGATGCCCGGCCCTTGAAAACCCGAACCTGGTTATTTCAAAGATCATGTACCATCCCGATTCACTGCCTGCCTTCCCTAATCCCAAAGACTATGAGTTTCTTGAAATAACAAACAATAGCGATAAGATCATTAATCTTTCAGGATACTACTTCGCAGGTACAGGTTTTACCTATGTTTTCCCTCCTTACTCTGTTGTTGGTCCGCACGGTACAAAAATACTTGCAAGCAATGCCCTCGCATTTAAGCAGAAATATGGCACAAATCCATCAGGCGAATTCACACGTAGTCTTTCAAACGGGGGAGAGAAACTTGAACTGGCAAGCCCATTCGGAGATATTGTTGATTATGTAAAGTATTCAGATACACTGCCATGGCCTGATGCCGACGGTAATGGTGCCTTCCTGGAGCTGAATGACCTGGCACTTGATAATAATGAGCCTGTAAACTGGACAGCAACTTACAACTCGGTAGTATCCACACCCGAATTGCCGGATGAGGGAGGGATATCAATATACCCGGTGCCTGCTGGTGAAAATGTGACTGTGAGGTCAAAGGAACCTCAACTAAGGATCGAACTTTACAATGTTACCGGTGTACTTATAAGAACTGCAGCACCTAACACAACTATAAGCAGCGTGCCTGCAGGCGACCTCAAACCAGGCATCTATTATATGAAAATAACAACCTTAGGAGGTACATTTGTAAGGAAACTTGTGAAAGAATAACAGGAGAGCTCAAAGCTTAGGTTTCGGATGTATATAAAGAACATCTTCTTTCATCTGAACCTTCTTTTCCCTGCATTTAGATACTGTTACACCCAGTACAATAAAAAGAACAAGCAGGATCAGGGCTTTGAAAGGGAAACTTTTTATAAACTCAAGTATAAAGATGTCCTTCTTCATAAAGAACTTCAGTTTACCGGTTTACCAAATTTAGGAAAATGATTCTGAATCAGATATATTTTATCTGAAAAAACTGAAGTTCACAGATCCGTAATTCCTGTGTTCAAAGAATGAAGGATGGGATCTGAAAGAATAGTCTCTCGGATGTTCGAGGATAAAAATACCTTCTTCTTTTAATATCCCGGCATCTATTACAAGTCCGGGTATTTCATTTAGCCATGACAGATCATAAGGTGGATCTGCAAAAACAAGGTCATATTTATAAGTGCATGTTTTGAGGAAGGACTTAGTATCAATGTGAAGGGCTTTGACACCTTCAAGCTTCATTTCGGAAATCATCTTCCTTATAAACTTTATGTTTCTCGGATCCTGTTCAACAAGGTGTATGTCGGTGCTTCCCCTTGAAGCAAACTCATAACTTATACTCCCTGTTCCCGAAAAGAGATCCAGTACCGAAATAGCCTCGAAGTCAACACGGTTCACAAGGATATTAAAGAGACTCTCCCTGGCGAAATCTGTTGTTGGCCTTGCACTGAAGCCAGCCGGAGGGTTTATTTGTTTGCCCCTGTATTTACCGCTTATTATTCGCAATTTCCTGCTGAAAATAGGTTAATATACCTGTGAACAGGTATGTCGTTGAAAACATAACTGAATGTCTGGCTGCCAGAGAAATTAATGAACTTAACATTCCTTATATACATCATAAGGTTCGAGGAGAGATCATCAAACCTGTCTGTATGCCCGCTGAGAACGATAGTCTCTTCCTGCTTTATGCCAATAATACGGAACGCGTTCAGGATATGATACATAATGTCTGTTGCATTCCTGTACTGGTAGCTGTTGGCAAGCAGCAGTGTATTTTCACCAAAAATTAATAGATTGAAAAAATCAGGCTCAATATGTGCATGAATATAAAACCCGCTGTAATGTTTTCTTTCCTGGTTAACCTGGCAAAACAGCGGTCTAAGGTGATGCTGGGGAACAACAAGTGACCATTTCTCTGATATTATTTCAGAGAATGGCCTGAATACCGAGAACAGAAGCCATGAGTCAGGATCCGAAAGCCTGTCTGTAAGAATTATGCTGCTCTCCTCAGCAGGGTGGTTGTATCCAAAATATTCTTCCTTTTTCCCCGGATCATACAGGGCTGTTGGTATCATTGTGAACCTGGAAGACGGGAGAATTGCCCTTATAGCCCTGTAACTTTTTCCAAGGAAATCATCCTTATACATTATTTCACGCAGCTGATCGGGTGTGAATTTCTTGTGGTTGTCAGGCACATATGACCTGAACATTATGAATTTGTTGCGGATCCCATCAAGAATACAGAATGAAAGCGAATGAGCTTCCATCTCAACAGTCAGTTCGTAGTTCTGAGTTGCGTTTATATCAAGTGTCTCGTCGAACAGTTCTTTCAAAGGCATGCCCCGCTACTATTTATACAAATATAAGTCAAAGATTGCTTATGTTTACAACAGGAACGATTATAGCGGATAAAGATGAGGGAGACGCTTATTTTCAACAATATGGTCAAAAACCTTGGCATTGCTCCGACTGATGACCAGTCAGATGCAATGAAGAAACTGTCGTCCTTTATCTGTGAGAATACAAACGATGTGATATTCCTCCTTACAGGTTATGCCGGTACAGGGAAAACAACCCTGATTAGTTCTGTGGTAAAAACACTAGACAGCCTCAGGATGAAATCAGTTCTTCTGGCACCTACGGGAAGAGCTGCAAAGGTTCTGTCAGGTTTTACAGGCAAGCAGGCATTTACAATTCACAAAAAGATATACAGGCAGAAATCGGTTAAGGACGGCATGGGTAGCTTTATCCTCGACAGGAACCTGCTTAAAGAGACATATTTTATTGTTGATGAAGCCTCGATGGTTTCAAACAGTGTAAGTGAAGTATCATTGTTCGGAAGCGGTAAGCTTCTTGACGACCTTGTAGAATATATTTATTCCGGGACAGGATGTAAACTGATAATAGTCGGTGACACTGCACAGCTTCCGCCTGTAGGCTCAATGCTTAGCCCTGCACTCGACCCGGCAATGCTGGGCGAGTACGGGTTCGGAATTATTACAGCTGAACTGAGGGAAGTAGTCAGGCAGAGCATGGACTCCGGTATTTTGATGAATGCTACTTCAATAAGGCAGCAGGTGGCTGACGGCGATCTCTCAAAGCCAAGGATCTCAATAAATGAATTTAAGGACATAATAAGGATTGGCGGAGAAGATATTATTGAAGAAATATCATCGTCATACTCAACCTGCGGCGTCGACGGTACAATAATAGTAGTAAACTCAAACAAGCAGGCGAACCGTTTTAACCAGGGAATCCGGAACAGGATATTCTTCAGGGAAGAGGAAATCAGTGCCGGCGACCTTGTGATGGTTGTGAAGAATAACTACTCCCTTACTGAGAATGATGAGCAGGGACCTGGTTTCATTGCAAACGGCGATATCGCAGAGATCAGGAGAATAAGGAAATACGAGGAACGCTATGGTTTCCGTTTCGCCGAAATGCTTCTCAGGTTTGGAGATTACAACTATGAAGTTGAATCAAAGGTGCTGCTTGATGTACTGCATCTTGATACTCCGTCTCTTCCCGCCGAAAGACAGAGAGAGCTGTTTAATAATGTGCTCGCTGATTATTCGAATTTAAAGACGAAGAGAAAGCAGTTTGATGCTGTAAAAAGTGATCCCTATTTCAATGCACTGCAGATCAAATTTTCATATGCAGTTACCTGTCACAAGGCACAGGGAGGACAGTGGGAGAGGGTCTTTGTTGACCAGGGTATGTTCAACAGCCAGGAAGTTACAATTGACTACCTGAGATGGCTTTACACGGCACTTACAAGGGCCAGCAGCAGGCTCTACCTTGTGAATTTCAGAAATGAGTTCTTCGAAGAAGACTAGCCCGGCATTCACCTATATTTTTACTTAGCCTGCTTCGTTATCAAATGGTATATTTCGGGCATTTTTTTATTTTTGCGCCCTGAAAAACAACTTTAATAAGAGTAAAAATGAGTCTATTTAAGAAAATCAGTAAAAGCAGGTATCATCTTATGTTTTCAGTATTGCCGGTGATAGCAGTGATAGCACTTCTTAAAACAGGCATACACTTTCTTGGCTGGGAACTTATCCCGAAGGAGATGTCAGCCTTTTTTCCCAGCATCCTTACAGGCATTATTTTTCTTCTTGGTTTCCTGCTAGCTGGGGTTGTCACCGATTATAAGGAGAGTGAGAAGATCCCGAATGAAATGGCGGCATCACTTTTTGCAATCTGGCAGGAGACTGACTTTATAAGAAAGGTATCAGGACTGAAATCAGCCGATAATCTGATGGACAAGCTACGGACCTTCGTCCCTGTTCTTAAAGACGATTTCTTTATTAAGAATAACGATAAGATGCAGAAGCTATTCGATTCAATATCAGAGGACATTGTTGAGCTTGGCAAAGAAGGAGCAGTTGTTAATTATATAAGCAGGATCAAGGTGGAACTTGCAAGCCTTAAGAAAAATGTCAACAGGATCAGTGTAATTAAATCAACTGATTTTGTTCCATCTGTTTTTGTAAGTATCCAGGCGATTTCAGCAATCTTCCTCGTGGTATATTGTCTCCTGAAGGTTGAACCATGGTGGGGCGGATTGATCATTGTAAGTATCTTTGCTTTTGTAATCTTCTCAATACTTTTCCTGATTAAGGATATGGATGATCCATTCGAGTATGATGGTACCGATGATCCTAAGTCGGATGAAGTAAGTCTTGAGGTACTTGATAACCTGCATAAGGAACTTTTTGGCGCAGGTAAATAGATAGATTAAATATCTGGTTATGAAATCATATCGTAAGGAACTCTGGTTTGAAGTGCCCACAAGGAGGGCTTTCATAAACATCACCGGCCAGGTTGAAAAATGCCTGGCTGACAGCGGTATTAAGGAAGGAATGGCCCTTGTAAATGCGATGCATATAAGTGCTTCTGTCTTTATTAATGATGATGAGGCAGGGCTGCACCACGATTTTGAAGTTTGGCTCGAGAAGCTTGCTCCCGAGAAACCTTACAGCCAATACCAGCATAATGGCTACGAGGACAACGCCGACGCCCATATTAAAAGAACACTTATGGGAAGGGAAGTTGTTGTAGCTGTTACTAATGGCCGCCTCGATTTCGGACCATGGGAACAGATCTTCTATGGTGAATTTGACGGTAAAAGGAGAAAACGCGTTCTCGTTAAAATTATAGGGGAGTAAACCACCCCGTCTCCGCCGCTGGCGGAGACACCCCTCCTTGGAAAGGAGGGGAAATTAGCAATTAAATATATCATTAGTTTCTCCTCCTCTGAAGAGGAGGAGTACTCCCGGCATAGCCGGGAGGGAGGTGGTGAGATTAACTTTCTAAGTTAATTTCATATCCTTTATAATACCGTCAATCCTCTGATCAAGAGCCTTTTCAGCACTGTCATACTCAGCAGCTGATTTCAGTTTTGTGTTTACACTGAAATAGAACTTGATCTTGGGTTCGGTTCCTGATGGCCTCACAGATATTTTTGACCCGTCTTCCAGGAAGAACTGCAGAACATCCGATTTAACAAGATCTATTTTTGTTTTAGTACCCTTAACGAGGTCTGTCTCGGTAAGTGAATCATAATCACAGATTCGTACAACCCTGCTGCCATTTATTGAAACAGGCGGATTTTTGCGATAACCTACCATCATTGCCTTTATTTCATCAGCACCCTCTTTTCCTTTCCTCACAATATTCACAAGCCTTTCCCTGTACAATCCGTATTTAACTGCAATGTCGACAAGGAGCTGGTAAAGCGACATCCCGTTTTCGCGGGCCCATACTGCAGCTTCGGCAACAAGGGCACACGAACCGACAGCATCTTTGTCCCTTACATAATCGCCGGGCAGGTAACCGTAACTTTCTTCACCACCACCTATGTATTTCTGCTTACCTTCCGTGCTCCTGATCAGTTCGGCGAAATACTTGAAACCTGTAAGAACACTATAGCATTTAACATTGTGCGCTTCAGCTATCCGGTTAAAGATCTCAGATGTTACTATAGTATTTATAATAAACTCGTTTCCTTTAAAGAGGTTCTTGGCCCTGTACTGTGACAGTATATACCAGGTCAGGATGGCACCTGTCTGGTTCCCGTTCAGCAGTATGAATTCATTCCTGTCGTTTTTTACAGCTATTCCAAGCCTGTCAGCATCAGGATCTGAGGCCATTACAAGATCGGCGCCGGTAGCTTTTGCCTTTTCGATTGCCATCATCAGTGCTCCGGGTTCTTCAGGGTTAGGTGATTTAACAGTAGGAAAATTCCCGTCTGTTACATCCTGCTCAGGTACATTTATAATGTTTTTAAAGCCCATCATTTTAAGAACAGGAGGGATTAGTGTCACTCCTGAACCATGGATAGGTGTATATACAATTCCTATGTTACTGTGTTTCTTGATAAGTCCCGGGTTGTGGCTCATCTTAAGTACCTCCGCAAGGAAAAGCTCATCAGTTTCCTTTCCGATGATTTTAATCTTTTCTTTCCTTGCGTTGAATTTTATCTCGCTTACAGATTTTATTTTTCTTACTTCATCAATAATACCGTCATCGTGGGGAGGAACAACCTGTCCGCCATCGTTCCAATAGGCTTTGTATCCGTTATATTCCTTCGGGTTATGAGATGCTGTAATAACCACACCGCTCTGGCAATTAAAATGACGGATGGCAAATGACAGTTCAGGTGTCGGGCGGAGAGATTCGAAAAGATAAACATCGAAACCATTTGCTGAAAAAATATCTGCTGTGGTTTCGGCGAATGACCTGCTGTTATTCCTGCAGTCGTGTGCTATTGCAACACTGATCCCGGAGTTGCCGAGCTGCTTTATCAGGTAATTGGCAAGGCCCTGGGTTGCCATACCGAGGGTGTAGATATTCATCCTGTTGGTACCTGCTCCCATTATACCGCGAAGACCACCGGTTCCAAACTCAAGGTCCTGGTAGAATGCATCAACAAGCTTCTTTTCATCGCCTTCAAGCATTTCGCGAACCTCTTTCCTGGTTTCCTCGTTGAACTCATTTCCAAGCCATGATTCGGCCCTGCTCCTGATTTCTGCAATTGATATCATACTTCTGTTTTTATTTTACATTTTAGCCCCTTACTGCCTTCCCCAGGTGGTTACGGTTGATAACCAGGCCTTTCCCCCTTGGGGGAAACGGGAAAGGGGTATGGATTAATTTGATAGCAAATTTATTTATTCATTAGTTTAATACATTTTGACAGGCTGGTTCTCCAGTGAGGGATTGCAAGCCTGTAATTCTCAGTGATTTTAGATTTGTTGAGAACTGAATATTGTGGTCTTTTTGCCGGGAGGGGAAATTCAGGTGTGGTGATCGGAATTACTTCTTTTGATATACCTGCCTCCTCAAGTATGGCGAGTGCAAATTCATACCAGCTGCATGTTCCCTCGTTTGAATAATTATATATGCCTGCATTGAAAGCAATCTGGTGATTATTGACGCCCGAGATTATCTCAAGGATTGCATCGGCAAGATCAGCGGCCCATGTTGGTGATCCTACCTGGTCGTTAACAACCCTGAGAGGATTTTCGTCTTCAGCGAGCCTCAGTATTGTCTTTACAAAATTGTGCCCATACAGAGAATAGAGCCACGAAGTTCTTATAACAAGTGAATGGGGGTGGAGAAGTGCATATTTTTCACCCTCAAGTTTTGTATGACCGTATACTGTTTCAGGGTTTACCGGGTCCGATTCCCTGTAAGGTGTCTCTGACCGGCCATCGAAGACGTAGTCGGTCGAAATATGGATCAGCCTGCAGGGTGAATCCCTTATGACTGACACTATGTTTTTGACTCCCAGGGCGTTAATCATATGCGCTTTTTCCTGTTCTTCCTCAGCCTTATCAACAGAGGTGAAAGCAGCGCAGTTGATTATCCATCCTGGTTTCCTTTTTGCAATGAATTGCATAAGTGCTTCACCGTCGGTGATGTCAAGAGTATCAAAATCGGTGAATATAAAATCATTGCCGAAATATTTCTTCGATGAAATCTTCAGCTCATTTCCGAGCTGACCCATTGCACCTGTTACTAGTATCAGAGCCATTTGCTTTAGTTTCAGAAGTTGTTTTCCGCATCCCTGAAGTACGGACTTTTTGAATCCTTCTCGCTGATAATTGCCTTAGACATATCTGTCTTCCAGTCAATCCCAAGAGAAGGATCATTAAGGGCTATACCCCTTTCAAATGCAGGTTTATAATAGTTATCGCATTTATATTGAATAACTGCCGTTTTGCTAAGTACCGAGAATCCGTGGGCAAATCCCCTAGGGATAAAGAGTTGTTTTCTTGATTCAGCCGACAGTTCTGCACTGAACCATTTTCCGTAGGTCTTTGATGTTCTCCTCAGGTCCAGCACCACATCAAGTATCTTACCCTCTATTACTCTTATAAGTTTTGCCTGTTCGAATGGTCGCAGCTGGTAATGCAAGCCCCTGATTACACCTTTCACCGAACTTGATTCATTATCCTGTACAGGTTCAAAAGCAATTCCTGCTTTCCTTAAAATCTCTTTATTAAAACTTTCCATAAAATAACCCCTGTTATCCTCAAAGACAACCGGTTCAAATATCAAAAGACCCTGGAAACCTGTTTCAGTAATTTTCATTCCGGCCGGGATTATTTTGTATCAAAAACATTGATCTCTTCATTTGCAATTCTCAGTAGGTATTTTCCATACTGGCTGTTCTTCACAGGTGTAGCAACAGCTATCAGTTGCTCCCTAGTAATAAACCCCCTTTTATAGGCTATCTCCTCTATACATGATGCTTTAAGACCCTGTCTTTGCTCGAGTGTGGCTATGAAGTTGGCAGCCTGCAGGAGGCTTTCGTAAGTCCCGGTATCCAGCCATGCCATGCCGCGGCCCATCATCCTTACCTCAAGCGATCTCTCCTTCAGGTAGAGTCTGTTCAGGTCGGTTATCTCCAGTTCACCCCTTGCTGAGGGTTTAAGTGATTTGGCTTTTGCAACAACTGAATTGTCGTAGAAGTAAAGACCTGTAACTGCATAGTTTGACTTCGGGTTTGAAGGTTTTTCTTCAATCGATACAGGTTTTTTCGATGAATCAAATTCAACAACACCGTATCTCTCAGGGTCATTAACATAATAACCGAAGATACAGGCACCATGGGTAAGCCTGGCTGTTTCAAGTAGTACCTGGCCAAATCCATGACCATAGAAAATATTGTCTCCGAGGATCATGCAAACAGGATCTTTCCCGATGAAGTTCTCTCCAAGAATGAATGCCTGTGCAAGCCCATCGGGTGAAGGCTGTTCAATGTAAGAGAATTTCATGCCCAGTGATTTACCATCTCCCAGAAGGCTCCTGAATCCGGGAAGATCGCGTGGTGTCGAAATTATAAGAATATCCCTGATACCTGCAAGCATTAATACCGAAAGAGGGTAATAGATCATGGGTTTGTCATAAACAGGGAGCATCTGTTTCGAAATCGAACTAGTTATCGGATGCAGTCTTGTTCCTGCCCCCCCTGCCAGAATAATACCTTTCATGTCTGTTTTCTTTTATCGTGCAATTATGCAATCATTCAATCGTGCGATCAGGGTGATTCTGATAAGGTACGACTGCTTATTTTCTTCCAATTCCGTAATAGGTAAATCCGGCTTTCCTTACTTCTGCCGGGTCGTAAATATTCCTCCCGTCAAAGACAACTTTTTGCTTCATTGTTTCCGACAGTTTGTTAAAATCAGGAATCCTGAATTCAGGCCATTCGGTCATAAGTGCAATTGCATCGGCACTTTCAGCGGCCTCGTACTGTCCGGCAGCAAACTCAACCCTGTTACCCAGGAGTTTCCGGGCCTCATTCACAGCTGCAGGATCATAGGCTTTTACCCTGGCCCCTTTTTCAAGAAGCATGCTTATCAGGATGATTGAAGATGCTTCCCTTATATCATCAGTCTGAGGCTTGAATGCCAATCCCCAGATACAGATAGATATTCCTTTAAGACTGCCGAAATGTTTTTCGATTTTTCTGAAAAGGACCTCTTTCTGGTATTCATTTGCCTTTTCAACAGCAGTTACAACCTTCAGTTCATACTTATTATCCTTTGCAGTTTTTATAAGGGCTTTCACATCCTTCGGGAAGCATGATCCGCCGTAACCTGTACCTGCATAAAGAAATTTATTACCGATTCTTGAGTCACTGCCTATTCCCCTTCGCACCTGTGTAACATCTGCACCCAGAATCTCACAGAGGTTAGCGATCTCGTTCATGAAACTGATCCTTGTTGCAAGCATCGCATTGGCAGCATATTTGGTTATCTCCGATGAGGCAATATCCATAAACAGGATAGGGTGATTATTCAGCAGAAATGGCTGGTACAGTTTCTTCATTATTGAGGCAGCCTCTTCTGTTGAAGTGCCGATTACTATCCTTTCAGGCTTCAGGAAGTCCTCAACAGCAGATCCTTCTTTAAGGAATTCAGGATTGGAAGCCATGTCGAAGCTGATGTTTGCATTCCTTGCCGAGAGTTCCTTCCTTATTACCTCTTCAACTTTCCTTGAGGTTCCCACAGGGACAGTGCTCTTTATAACAACAACTATGTAGCCTGTAATTACCCGGCCGATTTCCTTTGCAACCTGCAGCACATGCTGAAGGTCAGCACTTCCGTCTTCTCCCGGAGGTGTTCCTACAGCTATGAAAATAGCTTCAGCCCCTTCAATACCTTCGCTTATACTTGTTGTGAACAGGAGCCTTCCTTTTTCCATGTTCCTTCTCATCATAACTTCAAGCCCCGGGTCATATATGGGAACAGACCCCTCTTTAAGCTGTCTGACTTTGTCTTTATCGACGTCGACACAGGTAACCGTTACACCTGTCTCTGAGAAGCAGGTTCCTGTCACCAGTCCTACATAACCTGTGCCTACTACTGCGATCTTCATCTGGGAATTTTTGTATTAAAAGTTGCTGTTTCTGCAAAGATAATATAACGTGGCAATAATGAAAATGGAAAAAGTCGTGCAGGTGTTGCAGGTCTTGCAGGTCGTGCCGGTCTTGCGGGTCATGCAGGTCTTGCAGGTCGGGCAGGTCGGGCTGGTCGTGAGGAATTAAGGTACTTCATAAAGGTTCCGAGACTGTTAATAAGCCTTTGCAGTTTATCACGCATTTTCTGTGACGTCTCATGACTGACATATTCCTGGTCTTCAGCAATGTAGTACATACTCTTAACTTCTGTTGCAGAGCCTTTGGAAATATTGAGAAAGTGTCTGAACTCCGTATCGCTATTGCGACCAAAACCCTCGCTGATATTATTCATTATCGAAATACCAGCTCTTGTGATCTGATCTCTGAATCCAAAATCTCTGCAATTCTTTAGATCTGAGTAGATATCATTCGCGATCTCCCTGGCCATAATCCAGACAGCCAGTTCTTCAAAATTCTTAATTGTTCCCATTTTAGCACGAGTTAATTAATTTATAAAGTTACGATATCTGCCTCGATTAAACCAATTCATAACTGGCAGGACCTGCACGACTGGCACGACTGGCATGACTGGCACGACCGGCACGACTGGCACGACTGGCACGACTGGCACGACCGGCACGACCGGCACGACTAACATGGTGAAAATAAGTCTCGTATTCCATTTATATTCAAAATAAAAAGTTATCTTTGCAATCCGAATTTTGTTCAAAATAATGTCTAACTTATTAATTTTTAGAAGTTTAATTTAACATCATGACTGAAAACAAAGGAAAACCGGCCAAAGCTGAAAAGGTCGAGAAAAACGAAAACGCCGACAAGAGCGTAAAGAAAACCGTAAAAACAAAAACCGCTGCAGATACAAATGCAGGTGAGGTTGAGAACGAAGCAGAATTTGCTGCTGAAGGTGAAGTGAAGAAAGTTAGAAAAGCTGCTCATCACGAAACCGAAACCCCTGAAACAGAAGAAAAACACCACGTTTCAAACGAACAGTTTGACTGGGATGCATTTGAGAGCGAAGAGCTCCGTAACTCGCCTAAATACACCGAGTATGAGGCAATGTACGACAAAACACTTTCAACAATAGCAGTTGATGAGGTTGTCAAGGGTACTGTTATCCAGATGACAAACCGCGAAGTTGTTATTAACATCGGTTACAAATCTGAAGGTGTAGTGAGCCTGAACGAATTCAGGTACAACCCCGGACTTAAGGTTGGGGATACAGTTGAAGTATATGTTGAGAGCCAGGAAGACAAGAAAGGACAGCTCGTTCTTTCACACAAGAAAGCCCGCGCTCTTAATTCATGGGACAGGGTTAATTCAGCCCTTGAAAATGACGAGATCATCACCGGTTACATCAAGTGCCGTACAAAAGGCGGTATGATTGTGGATGTCTTTGGTATCGAAGCATTCCTCCCGGGTTCACAGATCGACGTCAAACCAATACGTGATTACGATATTTTTGTTAACAAGACCATGGAATTCAAGGTTGTCAAGATCAACCAGGAATTCAAGAACGTGGTTGTTTCACATAAAGCCCTTATTGAAGCTGAACTCGAACAGCAGAAGAAAGAGATCATCGCCAAACTTGAAAAAGGCCAGGTTCTTGAAGGAACTGTCAAGAACATTACATCATACGGTGTATTCATTGACCTCGGCGGTGTTGACGGGCTTATACATATTACAGACCTCTCATGGGGCAGGGTTAACCATCCCGAAGAGATCGTTCAGCTTGACCAGAAACTCAATGTTGTTATCCTCGACTTTGATGATGACAAGAAGAGAATCGCCCTTGGTCTCAAGCAGCTTACCCCACATCCTTGGGATTCAGTAGATCCTAACCTCAAGGTTGGTGATAAAGTTAAAGGCAAGGTTGTTGTGATGGCCGATTACGGTGCATTCGTTGAAATAGCTACCGGTGTTGAAGGTCTTATCCATGTTTCTGAAATGTCATGGTCACAGCATCTCCGCAGCGCACAGGAGTTCATGAAGGTTGGTGACGAGGTTGAAGCAGTTGTTCTTACACTCGACCGTACCGAAAGGAAAATGTCACTTGGCATCAAGCAGCTTAAGCCCGATCCATGGCAGAATATTGAAGAGAGGTATGCAGTAGGCAGCAGGCACACTGCAAAAGTCCGCAACTTCACCAACTTCGGTGTTTTTGTTGAAATCGAGGAAGGCGTTGATGGTCTTATCCACATCTCAGACCTTTCATGGACAAGGAAAATCAAGCACCCGGCTGAATTCACAGCTATTGATGCAGAGATCGAAGTTGTTGTCCTCGAAATAGATAAAGAAAACAGGAGACTCAGCCTTGGTCACAAGCAGCTCGAAGAGAACCCATGGGATGTATTCGAGAATATCTTCACTATCGACTCAGTTCATGAAGGTACAGTAGTTGAACTCTTTGAAAAAGGTGCAATAGTTGCCCTTCCTTACGGTGTTGAAGGTTTTGCTACTCCAAAACACCTTGTGAAAGAAGACGGAAGCATGTCGAAAGTTGACGAGAAACTCATGTTCAAGGTTATCGAATTCAACAAATCAGCCAAGAAGATAATCGTTTCACACAGCCGTATTTTCGAAGATGAGAAGAGAGCTGTTGAGGCTGCAGTTAAGAAAACCGAGACTGAAACCGTCAAGAAGGCTGCTAAAAAGGTTAAATCCAATATCGAAAAGACTACACTTGGCGATATAACTGACCTTGCTGCACTGAAAGAGGAAATGGAAGAAAAACAGAACAAATCTTCCAAGAAATAGAAAAATTTGCTAAATTTAAGGTTTAAAATCAAACCTTATGGATTTCAATATTGAGAGCCGGAACAACAGTACTCTGATCCAGATTCAGTCGGAAAAGCTTGATACTCACATAGCTCCCGCACTTAAATCTGAACTGGTACTGGTATCAGGCAAAGGAGAGAAAAATATAATTCTCGATCTTGCCAAGTGCCAATATTGCGACTCTTCAGGTCTGAGCGCTATTCTTGTAGCGAACAGGCTTTGCAAAAACGCCGGTGGTACATTTGTCCTTTGCGGACTGAATGAAGCCGTTGAGCGACTGATTACTATCTCACAGCTCGATACGGTACTTACAATTACAGGTACCGTTTCTGAAGCTGAGAAGATGATATCATAGAAGTCAGCTCTGCAGATCTCAGATGATGAATCTGACTATCCTTGGTAGCAGTTCTGCATTGCCAACTTCAGAAAGAAACCCTTCCGCTCATGTACTTAATGTGCATGAGCGGTTTTTTTTGATAGACTGCGGAGAAGGCACCCAACTGCAACTAAGGAAATACCACATCCGGTTTTCCAGGATCAATCACATTTTCATAAGTCACCTTCATGGCGACCATGTATTTGGACTCTATGGCCTCCTCTCAACCTTCAGCCTCATGGGGCGCGTTGCACCACTGCATATATACGCTCCGGAAAACTACGGGGCGATGCTTACGGCGCACCTTGCCGATTTCGATATACGGCTGAGCTTTGAGATTGATTTTATCCCCCTGAAAGGTAACGACCCTGTTAAAATTCTTGATACAAAGTATTTAACTGTTACAGCCTTTCCGTTGGTCCACCGGGTTCCTTCCTTTGGCTTTCTTTTCACTGAAAAACCTTATGACAGGAATATTAAAAGGGAAGCCATAACAAAATACTCTATTCCTGTTTCAAGGATACCGTCAATAAAGAAAGGGGCTGATTTTGTTCTTGAAGACGGGAGTGTTATAACAAACAGCGAGATTACTACTGATCCACCTGAACCCCTTTCTTTTGCTTACTGCTCGGATACACGGTACTTCAAACGGCTGCCATCTTTCATTAAAGGGGCAAGCCTTCTTTACCATGAAGCCACCTTCGGAAAGGACAAATCGGAACTTGCGGCAATGACAGGCCATTCAACAACAGCCGATGCTGCAACTGTTGCAAAAGAAGCAGGTGTGAGGAGGCTTATTATTGGCCATTTCTCAGCCAGGTATAACGACACTGACGAACTGCTTGAAGAAGCAAGGGCCATCTTCCCTGAAACATGGGCCGCTGAGGATGGGAGATCATATGATGCCGGCAGTATAGAACCTTTCTGAAATCTGGTTATCTTTGCTCATCTTATAATTATAAACTCCAGGCCGTGCAGGAAAAAATTCTGATCCTTGATTTTGGTTCCCAGTATACCCAGCTTATAGCAAGAAGGGTAAGGGAACTGAATGTTTATTGCGAGATACACCCCTTTAATCATTTTCCCCGCCCGGGTGAGGATGTTAAAGGTGTTATCCTTTCAGGAAGCCCTGCATCAGTCCGCGATAAGAATGCCCCTTTTCCAGATCTTGATAACATAAAAGGCGCTCTTCCACTGCTGGGAGTATGTTACGGTGCCCAGCACCTGGCACATAATTTCGGTGGAGAAGTCCTTCCTTCGGCTACAAGGGAATATGGCAGGGCAAACATGGTCTTTGTAGACAATAGTGACCCCCTGTTTAAGAATGTTATGAAGGGAACACAGGTCTGGATGTCACATGGCGATACTATTGCCAGGATCCCGTCGGGGTATAAAATAATAGGCTCCACTGCCGATGTCAGGATCGGTGCCTATCATATTGATGGGGAACAAACATGGGGTATCCAGTTCCACCCTGAAGTATATCATACAACTGAAGGAAAACAGATCCTTTCCAATTTCGTTCTTGGTGTCTGTGGCTGCAAAGGCGACTGGACACCTGGTTCTTTTGTTGAATCCACAGTCCATGAACTTCGGGAAAAACTTGGAAACGACAAGGTAATACTGGGACTTTCAGGAGGCGTTGATTCATCAGTCGCAGCAGCCCTCCTTACCAAAGCTATTGGGAATAACCTTACCTGCATTTTTGTCGACAACGGCTTACTAAGGAAAGATGAGTTTACAAGAGTACTCGATTCATACAGGGGACTCGGTTTCAACGTTATCGGCGTGGATGCAAGCGACAGGTTCCTTGATCAGCTGGAAGGAGTAAGTGATCCTGAGAAAAAAAGAAAGATAATTGGCAGGGTCTTCATAGAAGTATTCGATGAGGAAGCTCATAAAGTATCAGATGTGAAATGGCTTGCACAGGGAACAATTTATCCCGATGTTATAGAATCTGTGTCTGTAAAAGGCCCTTCAGCAACAATAAAATCTCACCATAATGTAGGCGGACTGCCTGAAAAAATGCACCTCAAAGTTGTGGAACCACTGAGGCTTCTGTTCAAGGATGAAGTCAGGAAAGTGGGAGAGGCCCTAAATATGCCCGACTTCATTATTAAGAGGCACCCTTTCCCCGGGCCAGGACTGGCAATAAGACTTTTAGGTGATATTACAAGGGAGAAACTAAGGATACTTAAAGAAGCTGACGAGATCTTTATAGAAGGTCTTAAAAAACATGGCCTGTACGACAAGGTATGGCAGGCAGGTGTGATTCTTCTGCCTGTCCGGTCAGTTGGCGTTATGGGTGACGAAAGAACTTATGAAAATGCCGTTGTCCTGAGGGCCGTTGGCTCAACCGACGGCATGACAGCCGACTGGTCACATCTTCCGTATGAATTCCTCGGACAGATTTCAAACGAAATAATAAACCGCGTTAAAGGTATAAACAGGGTCGTATACGACATAAGTTCCAAACCCCCGTCAACAATAGAATGGGAGTAGGAAAAATAAACATTACAGTATCCGGTGTGTTTCTTTATAAAGACTTTTAAAACATGAAAAGAAAATTGCTTCTGGTTATTACGGCTTTATCCGTAATGCTTTCTGTATCACTCAACGGACAGGTTCTGAGTGAAAACACTTTCAAGATTGGTAAAATGCTTGGCCTCATAGACGCCTTTTATGTCGATTCCACTGACATGAATGCAATAACAGAGAAAACCATTGTTGATATACTCCATTCTCTGGACCCGCATTCATCATACATTTCAGCCAAAGATGTGAAAGAGATGAATGAACCTCTTGCCGGAAATTTTGAAGGCATAGGGATACAGTTCAATATACTTCACGATACAGTTATAGTTATTGAGCCTTTGAAAAACGGGCCATCAGAAAAGATAGGGCTGAAAGCCGGTGACAGGATCGTTACAATAAACAGCGAGAAGGTGGCAGGAATCAAGATTTCGACAGCAGGGGTAAGGCAGCGCCTGATGGGACCTAAAGGTACAAAGGTTGATGTAGGTATTCTGAGAGATGGTGCCAGGGATGTACAGGTCTATACAATCACAAGGGACAAAATTCCCATTTTCAGTCTTGATGCAGCCTATATGCTCACCCCCGAAACAGGATACATAAAGCTGAATAAATTTGCCGCCACCACAGAACAGGAATTCTTTGACGGTCTCCGCAAATTTGAAGGCTCACCTCTGAAGAATATAATTATCGACCTCAGGGGAAATCCCGGAGGTTATATGCTTGCAGCCGTGGCTATAGCAAACCAGTTTCTGGATGGGCAGAAGCTCGTTGTTTATATGAAAGGCCGCAGTATCCCGAGGGAGGAGTATCGCTCCACAGGGAAGGGAATTCTCACTAAAGCAAGGCTTGTGCTTCTCGTTGATGAAGGATCAGCTTCAGCAAGCGAAATACTTGCAGGTGCCATGCAGGACTGGGATAGGGGTGTCCTTGTGGGAAGACGTACATTTGGCAAAGGACTTGTCCAGAATGGTTATTCACTTACCGACGGCTCCCAGATACGACTTACGATTGCACGTTATTACACACCAACAGGAAGGTCAATTCAGAGCCCGTATAAGGATGGCTATGCAAAATACATGGAAAACTATTACAAGAGGTTCTCCGACGAGGAGACCCAGTTTACTGACAGCATCCATTTCGGATTATTGAAGTATAATACCCTTGCCAATAAGCGTAAGGTATACGGTGGAGGTGGTCTTATTACCAGATGTTTTCATGCCAAACAGATACATCATTCTATACTGATTATTATGGCAATCTTATAAGGAAAAGTGTATTTAACTCATACACACTTGAATATTCAGATAAAGGAGCAAACGTCTCCTTTCAACATATAAGAGTTTCGATGAATACAAAGCGAAGTTTTCTTTCACACAGGATGAAATCAAACAGTTCATCAAAGCAGGTGAAGATGCTGGTGTGAAGTTCAACGAAAAACAGTTTGAGACATCAAAGGACGAGATTCTTAAACTCCTTAAGGCTATTATGGCATCTAACCTGTGGCAGGTTAACGAGTACTTCAGAATTATTAATGAAGGAGATCCTGTAATAGAAAAGGCGCTGAAGGTACTTGCTGATAAAAATGAATACAACAGGCTGCTTGGCAATAAGTAAAGGCGAACGGCAAAAGGCGAAAGGTCAGTTGTTGAAGGATGAAGATTATTGCAAAGACATTATTCGGGCTGGAAAACACAGTTGCAGCTGAACTGAAGGAATTAGGAGCCTCCTCTGTAACAGTTGCCAACAGGGCTGTCATTTTTGAAGGTGAGCTGCCACTGCTTTATACTGTGAATTACATGTCGCGAACCGCCCTCTCATTTCTGGTCGAAGTTTCAAATTTCAGGATAAAGTCGGTTGAAGACCTGTACAACGGGGCAATGAGGGTAAAATGGGACAGGTATATGAAGGTTGACGAGACCTTTTCAGTTGTGCCTGTTGTGAAATCTGATCTTTTCAATCATACTGGATTTGCGGCACTTAAGGTGAAAGACGCAATTGCTGATTATTTCAGGAAGAAGGGAGGAAAGAGGCCATCAGTAAATACAGTCAATCCGGATATTATTGTAAACCTCCATATCAGTCACAATACGGTTACTATATCTCTCGATTCTTCAGGTGACCCTCTCTTCATGAGGGGATACAGGATATTAAAGTCTGCTGCCCCGCTTAATGAAGCCCTGGCTGCCGGGATGATAAGGATGTCGGGATGGGATATGAAATGCCCGCTGATCTGATCTATGTGCGGATCCGGGACAATTGCAATTAGAGAATGACCCTTATGACCACCGGGACACCTCCTGGTAAATTCAGGAATTATTTTGCCTTCCGCTGGATTGATTTTGATTCGAGGCTCTGGAACTCATTGTGGAGAAATATGATTCGAGGATCAGTCATGGAAACTGCAGACCAATTTTTTGTTCGGAATCTTCGCAGGAAGCGATAAACAATACGAAAGTAAACCTTAAAGCGACAGGAGTGGGGACCTTGTGAAACAAGCGCCCATTTGATTTCAGGACATATTGCTGCTGTGAGAAGGTGCTTATTATGAACCGCCATATGGCAGAGACTTGCACAAAGGTGAAACAAATGACCTGTATTCGATGATGACGATACCTGACTGCTTTGAGGATTTACTGCATGGATTATATCATCTGACAGGGAATCAACACTTCATTGGCCTTAAACCCTCTGCAAAGCACGTTCTCTTTAGCAGGGCACTTGGTGCAGGCTTGACCGTTATGATCTGTACAGTGGCAGCAGAAACAAAACAGGAATTAACGTCTAAACAAATTTGTCGTGATCAATATTGTCATGTTGATCAAAAAAATGGCGACTTTCGTAATCAAAATAGAATGAAATCTATCTTAATTTTAGTTACTTTAGATTTTTATTATATTTATTATCAGAAAAAATTGTCACCTCTTTCTAAATAAGGCTTAAATGAGCTTTAATGTAGAATTGCCTTGCAAACTGAGACTGAAGGAGACCTTATATTATCACGGGTAATGAATTCTGACAATCATAAACCATGTTCTCATTACAGTCGAGGATAAGATGGTGATGCAGAACAAGCAACGAAGTCGAAGCTGGGAAAAAGGTCTATAATGTTGTTGAAAGCCTGCCTGAATCTTTACCCTTATTCGACAAAGTGCCTGATGATTGAGGATCAGACCTCAAGGCGAACGGTGTGCTTGTTATGAGGAAAACGAAGCGGCTACAGGATAATTACCGGGAACTTTGTAAAAGCTGAAAACATCGAAAAGCTTGAGGAGAGGATCAAAAGGATAAACGGAAGTGCGAGGAGATAAAAGAACTTTATAAGTTCATACTTGTCGCAAGAAGATATCCCAGAAGGTGGTGGGGGACTTGGCCTTGTTGATATAGCAAGAAAGACAGGCAACAGGCTTGATTATTTTCTAGAATATAACAGTAAGCATTCATTTTCTACCTGAATATTCTTGTAAACGAAGAAAACAAAATAACAAACAAAAAACAAATATTATGGAACCGATCGTTATTGAAGGAACATCTAAGACTCCGACTTCATCAAGTTGACGCCATTGAAGTTATTTGAGATCAAGGCGTTCAATCCCGAGAACTCGGTAAATTCTATATGCGCTTGTTGACTGGCTCGACAGCTATAAAGAAGTCCTCTTACCCATTTTCGTAATATAAAGGCTTGGTACTTCAATACAAGTTCTTCCGAGTATTCTTGATGTATTCAAGCTTTCGACAATTCCTGCAAGCCAAGAATGAAGTTGAGGTAAGCAACTGGTATTACAAGGAGGATGACATGAGGATATGCTCAGGCTGGTGGGAATTATGAATCTATAATCAGGGTCCCTTTCAAGATGATTGAAATCGTTGAATAGGCTCAATTAAATAATCACACAAAGTCAGTTTTGTTCCAATATAAAAGAGCTGCATCTTTTAGGGCAGCCTCTCTTTATACCTTATGTTAGATGTATCAAGTCTGATTTTCTAGCTTTGCCCATGAGGCTCTCTGATGAATCAAGAAGTTTCTTAAGAAGCACAAATAAAAGGGCAAGGTAAAAGAGGATAATTAATTTCTACCCTTAATACAAAGCACATTCACAACGAGTGTATCTACAGGTACACCGAATATCAGCTTCTTGGAATTGCATAGAAATGAGCTTTTTATAGACGTGCTCGGGAAATTCTGAAAATCAAGGGTCAGATTTCTGGTAAAGTCTTCCTTTGTAGTTTTATTATTTTGTTTGTCTCATTCCTGTTTTTTTACAAATTCCTCAAGTTTATCGTTGTATTGTCATATAAAGAGATTCATGAAGCCTGTTGTCGGCAGCCTTCATCTTCTCTTTAAGGTTGTCTTTTGTTGTGGTTGCCCAGTTATAGACCCTTATATTATATTCCTGACCTTTTCAAGATAAGCCTTTGTAGCATTGATTACACCTCAGGGTTGATCTTTTCGGAGCCAAGGCTCGGGGAGCATACTGGTAAAGTGAATCGGGTTTTGGCCTGAGATATTTGTTGATCTCGTAACTCACAACAGCGAGCTCATTGTTAAGAGCTTCATCGCTTCCAAGCTTTTCAAGGTTGCCGTTAAGGTTATCAAGCTTCGAAGTCAGATCAGTGCACCAGTATTGCTTGTAATAATCGGCCTGGCTGGCTGCCTGGTCGTAACGATAGAATTGCTTCTCATATTTATTGTTTACATATTGTTCTACAGCCAGCGCTTCATAGCCCCACCTTGCCGTTATGAACTCTCCATAGAATGGTATCGCAACGGGCGAGGTGAAATTCGGATTGAGTTTTTCATATTTTACCATTACACCGCTGAGGATTATCTGCGGAATAACAAGGAATGGTATAAGTATATATATGGTAACAACAGCTTTGAAACTGTCTGATATCACAAGCCCGAGCATGTTGGCTGAAGCCCAGCAGGAAAAGAGTACAAGCCAGTACTGGAACCACATTCCGTGGATCTCAGTAAGCGAGTTTCCAACAATAACGAAAGTAAATGCCTGTATTGCCGAGATTACAAACTGAACTGAAACTTTCGACATAAGGTAGCTGTTCCAGCTAAGGTTCAGGAAGGTCTCACGTTTCAGGATCTTCCTGTCCTTTATAATCTCCTCCGCGCTAACAGTAAGCCCCATGAAAATGGCAACTATAACTGACATGAAGATATATACAGGAAGGTTTTCATTGTCCGACAGTGTATAATGACCACCGGCACTCCTGTCAAAGAACTTTATAAGGAATGCGAGGAAAAACGCAAGAACAGGAGCCTCCAGCAGTGTTATAATCAGATACTGTGTGTCTGAAAGTTTTGAGAGAACGTCCCTCTTTGTGAATACAAGGAACTGCTTGAACCTGTTTGGAGTCTTGAAGTTGATCTCCGGTATACCTTTCCCTTCTTCAAGCGGTTTTAAAGTACCTTCAAGTTCTTTTTTATAATGCTCACTCCATTCCGCGGGTGATATCTTCCTTGTACTTGTAGGTTTTCCATATTCATCGAGCACCCTTGCTTCAACAATGTTGAAGATTTGTTCAGGGTTCACATTACCGCAGGCGTTGCATTCGCTCTCGTTGTAGTTTGCGTGATGTATGAGTTTCTTGAAGTATTCTATTGAGAAGATAGGATTGCCATTATAAATAAGATGGCCACCGGTGTCGAGAATAATAAGCCTGTCAAACATCTTGAAGATGTCGGATGATGGCTGGTGTATTACTACGAAAAGGAGTTTTCCTTTTTTTGCAAGTTCCTTCAGGAGGTCAAGTATGTTTTCTGAGTCACGAGATGACAAACCTGATGTTGGTTCATCGAGGAACATTATAGATGGTTCCCTTATTAGTTCAAGGGAGATATTGAGCCTTTTCCGTTGTCCGCCAGAAATCTTTTTGTTAAGCGGGCTTCCTACCTTCATATCGCGTATCTCGTAGAGGCCAAGGCTCTTAAGTGTATTATCAACCCTTTCCTTTATCGCCTCTTCACTGAGGTTGTCGAAGCAGAGTTTTGCATTGTAATACAGGTTTTCAAATACAGTAAGTTCCTCTATAAGCAGGTCATCCTGTGAAACATAGCCAATCAGCCCTTTCACAGATTCGCTGCCGCTGTGGATACTTATGCCGTTGATTGCAACACTTCCTGAATATGGTGTATTAAGACCGTTGAGAACACTGAGAAGGGTTGATTTGCCGGCACCTGAAGCACCCATTATTCCTACCATCCTCCCTGATTCCTCCTCGAAGCTCATTGTATTGATACCGATCTTTCCGCTTTTGAACCGGTATTCGAGCTTATCAACCTTGTATACAACCCTTGATGCAAGCAACTCTTCCTTGAAAAACTGGGTGATAACATCGCTGTAATAAATCGGCGATGACTTTGGATCCCTCAGCGAAGAACCAGGGTTGAACGGGTATACCTTATCTTCCTGCAGCAGCTGTCCGTTCATATAAAGTTCACCGGTACGCGTAAACCTTACGAAATACATGCTTGCCGAGTGGACGTATAGTACCCAAATCTGACCCTTGACATCCCTGTTGTAAAGGTGTTTATATTCGAAATTCTCAGGCAGGTCGGAGTTGTCAATTACCAGAACACCTGCAGAATCCGGGATCTGGGTAAATGGATTCAGTATAAAACTTTTAATAAGCTTATGTTCGGCGGGGTCGACATTGAATGACTCAGAAACTGACTGGATGAATTCGAGTTCCAGTTCGCTGACCTCGCTGCTCTCAGATTTGCAGAATTCAAGGAGCTGAACAAGTACGATCACCTTCTGGTCGGCTGTAAGCTGGTCGTTAATGTCGTTGCATATTTTCAGTACCCTGACAGATATGGCAGCCGTACGCCTGTTCTGTGTGCTTCTCTTCTGTTTTTCCTGTGCCTCATTATAAAACTCATCAAAGAAACCCAGGTAGGTCTTTACAAGTTCTTCGTTCAACTGTCTCCTCAGGAATGCTTCTACAACACCTCGCCTGTCACTATCGTTGGCCTGAGGACGGGCAATGATTGCAAAAAGCTGCATCAGGGCTTTTAAAATTTTCTCACTCATTTATACAATGTTTAGCAGGTGAATTAACAGGCAGTGACATCCGACCCCCGGTGCACATAACCAAGTTAATATCCGGCTGAAATTAATAATTTGACTCTAAAAAACCTAATGATGTGGATATACAATTATCAGCAGGTTATCATAAGTGGAACGGACAGGAACTAAATAATGATCAAAGGCTTTTGTCGTGGTGCTTCTTTTTCTTTTTTTTCTTTTGAACGGAATAGCCGAATTTGCCTGTCATCTTACCGGTAAGGTAGTATTTGCCATGAATATAGCACAATGGATCCGAGTCTATTAACCTGAACTGACCTGTCTCACTGTCGAATAACTCGCTCTCCGCATTTACAGCCACAACCTCAGATATAAACATATGATGAGATCCAAGCTCAATTATATCCTTAACGATACATTCAATATTTACAGGTGATTCGGCAATCATGGGGGCGTTAACTTTTGTAGCCGGTACAGGGGTCAGGTTCATTTCCCTGAACTTGTTATGGCTGGCACCTGTTTTTACCCCGCACCAGTCAGTGGCATAAGCCAGCTCTTTGGTTGTCAGGTTTATTACAAATGCTCCGTTCCTCTTTATTATATCGTATGAATGCCTTGAAGGTCTGACAGAAATGTAACACATTGGCGGATCGGTGCAGATCGTGCCGGTCCAGGATATTGTTATAATGTTGTATTCTTCTTCCTTACCCCCGCAGCTTACCATAACAGCCGGAAGCGGATAGATCATAGTTCCCGGTTTCCAGATTACTTTGCTCATTACCTGAATGATCTGATACCTTCATCGGTGTTTGTACTAATTTCAAACACAGTATTCAGACGCAGCACTTCAAAAAGATTTCTTACAGCAGGCTCAGGACTTGCAAATTTAATGGTGCCGTAATTATTTTTTGATTCCCTGTGGCACGACAGGAGGCAGCTGAATCCGGTACTGTCTATATATTCTACTCCTTTCAGATCAATAAGCACCCTTGAATTAGGCTTTTCGAATAGCTTGAATATCTGTCCTTTTATTTCGTCAGTAATCAGGGCATTGATCCGGTTAACGGTGAATGAAACAACCTCCACATTACCAACTTTTTCAATATTCACCATACTGCAAGATATCAAAGGTTATTTACGTATCCGTAAAGCTCTTCAACAGCAGTTTTTGTCTCTGCCTCGAATCGGTTTATCATACCTTCGTAAGTCCCGGTATTTTTAGATTCCTTGGCATCAAGTTCAAAAACCTTGAGCATTTTTGCCAAGTCCTCCATCCCGATAATGGCAACAGATGATTTGGCTTTATGCGCCAGCAAACCCAGTGAGTAATAATCTTTGCGGGAGTGAAGGTCTTTCATTTCTGAAGTAAATTCCACAACCTGTTGAGCAAAAAGATCAACCAGTTCCCTTATGATTTCCCTGTCGCCACCTGAAACAGATTCGATATACGTGGGATTTATAAATTTAAAGTCCACCTGGCCTGGTATTATTAATTTCAATTATTCCCCGAAACAAAAATAACATTTTTTCATGATTTTGGTTTATAGTGTAAAGGTAGATTTGAGATTGCATTTACCTGAACCAAATTATTGTTAACTTTATATTTCAATCCTATAAAAAATGAGAAAACTATACATTTTGCTTATAGTTATTCTTATGCAGAATAGCTGGCTGCATGGTCAGGAAAAGGTTGAGATCAGCCGGAAAGACTTTAAAACAGGTATGCCAGGGTTCGACGTTGCCTGGCAACATATTAAGGATGGCGACACATATTTTGACAAAGGTGGTCTGCTCTATTCAAAAGCCCTTGATGAGTACCGGTATGCCTGGACATTCAACAGGCTTAATGCAGAATTGAACTATAAAATGGGTGTAGCTGCCCTCTTTTCAGACAGGGCATCAGAAGCGGCTGATTTCTTTATAACAGCACTCAGTTTGAAGCAGGATGTTGCAGGAGACATACTTCTTCTTACCGGGAAGGCCTTAATTTATAAGAGAAAGTATACTGAAGCTGAAGAAAAGATCAACAGCTGGCTTAACCTTGCGACAAAAAAGAAAGACTCTGATATAGTATACGCAAAACTCCTTCTGAAACAATGTTCCGCGGGAAGGTTGCTCACACGTGATACAGTTAATGTTGAGATAAGGAACGCAGGAGGTAGCATCAATTCCTCAGCCGACGATTATTCAGCAGCATTTTCACCCGACGGGACAAGAATGTATTTCGCTTCAAGACGTTCCGTTATACCAGGCGAGGAAAGTCCATACAGGGATTCAAAATACAATGAGAATATCTTCATTTCAGTATTGATCGACGGAAAATGGAGCAATGCAATCCAGGTATCAAAAAACCTTACTACTGAATTCTGTGAAACACCCCTTATGATTGACAGGACCGGCAATGTAATGTATATATATGCCGGTTATGAAGGAAATGGGGATATACTTTATTCAGAATTTAAGAAAGGGGAGTGGAAAACACCGCAACCGGTACCGTTTCCCCTTAACACTGAAGCTACCGAGTCAGCAATTGCAATCTGTCCTGCCGAGAATGAACTGGCTTATGTGAGTGACCGGGGTAAAACTGGAGGAAAAGATATTTATTTCATGGAAAGAAATGGAAATAAATGGATGAAGCCCTATAACGCAGGGGATTCAATTAACTCTGAGCTCGATGAGGAATCAGTCTCCTACTCGAGGGGAGGTGATACCATTTGGTTCAGCTCAAGGGGACATAATTCAATGGGTGGCCTGGATATTTTTTATTCCGTCAGGAAGGGAAAGGGTAAATGGAGCAAGGCTGTAAATGCAGGTTATCCGATAAATACTGCGTGGGATGAGCTTTTCTATACTGAATCTCCTGTGAAGAAAGGAGTGTTTTATTTCTCATCAGCAAGGAGCGGAGGGTTTGGTGGCCTTGATATATACGAGGGTAAAATGCTGCAACAGGTTAAAAAACAGTCACCGGCTGTACCGGATTCCACTAATGCTAAATTGCCTTTTCCCAAAGACAGCTCAAAAGTGAAACAGGATTTTTTCAGGCAGGATACATTGTTGCTAAAAGACATTGTCTATAAGAAAGATACGCTTGTCGTTAGCGACACCTCTTCCGTAATCAGGAACTGACCTGGCATATCATACCCGATTTGCAGGTAAATATGACAATTAGCAAGATTTTTATCTTGCAAAATATTTACATTTAGCCACTCAAAAAAAACAGTACCGATGAAAAATACAGCATTCACACAGTTCCATATTGAAATGGGTGCCAAAATGGTCCCGTTTGCCGGCTACAACATGCCGGTTGAATATAGTGGTATTAATGAAGAACATGTCACAGTAAGGGAAAAACTTGGTGTGTTTGATGTTTCCCATATGGGTGAATTCATGGTTACCGGGCCCAATGCTTTCAGTTTTATCCAGTATGTGACTTCAAATGATGTTGCTGCCCTTTTCGACGGGAAAGTTCAGTATTCATGCTTTCCTAACGGCAAGGGAGGGATTGTTGATGATCTCCTTGTTTACAGGTACAACCAGGAGAAATACCTGCTTGTTGTTAACGCTGCAAATATTGAAAAAGACTGGAACTGGTGTGTTTCAAATGCTTCAAGGTTCAACCTTGTTACAGGGAAGGATCTCGTGAATATTTCAGACCAGACAGCACAGCTCGCCATACAGGGGCCACTTGCATTGAAAGCTATGCAGAAACTTACCGGTGAACTTGTCACAAACATGGATTACTATACATTTAAGGTTATCGATTTTGCCGGTATAAAAGATGTGATCTTTTCCACAACCGGCTATACAGGATCAGGAGGTTGTGAGATATATGTAAAAAACGAGGATGGACCCAAACTCTGGAAAGCTGTTTTTGAAGCCGGGAAAGAATACGGAATAAGGCCGATAGGACTCGGTGCAAGGGATACGCTCAGGCTCGAGATGGGCTATTGTCTTTATGGAAATGATATAAATGATACAACTTCACCTATCGAGGCTGGTCTTGGGTGGATAACCAAATTCAGTGATAAGAAAGATTTTATTGATAAGCCATTACTTGCTGCCCAGAAGAAAGAAGGGGTATCAAGAAAACTAAGGGGCTTTGTGATGATTGACAGGGGAATACCCAGGCAGCATTATGAAGTTGTTGATGACAAAGGTTCAGTTATCGGGGAAGTCACATCAGGTACAATGTCGCCAATGATGAAGGCAGGAATAGGCATGGCCTATCTTAAGCCTGGCTTCTGGGAAACCGGTTCTGAAATATATATCAGGATAAGGAATAAAGACCTTAAAGCAAAGGTTGTCGACTTTCCTATTTACAGGGAGAACTGATAAATAAATCTTCAGCACAAAGGATGTCAGAGAGGAAACTTGAAGTCTGTTTTTCACCGGCTCTATTCGGGCAGCATGAAAACAGGGATGCAATTGTTGTAGTTATTGATGTTCTCAGGGCAAGCTCTGCGATCTGCAATGCTTTTGCAAATGGCGCTGAAACAATAATACCTGTTGCTGAAGTTGAAGAAGCTCGCGAAATGAAGAAAAAGGGCTACCTGGTTGCCGCTGAACGGGACGGGTTTGTACTTGACTTCGCCGATTTCGGAAACTCTCCATTCAACTTCACAAGGGAAAAGGTTGAGGGGAAAACAATCGTTTATTCCACTACAAACGGCACGCGCATAATAAACCTGGCTTCTTCTTGCCATAAGATAGTGATAGGTACATTTCTGAACATCACCTCCCTGTCGGGCTGGCTCGCCGGCCAGGGTCATGATGTTATGCTGTTCTGTGCCGGGTGGAAGAACAAATTCAACCTTGAGGATTCATTGTGTGCAGGTGCTTTCGCCTCAAAACTTATGCAGTCAGGCATGTTTACCACAATATGTGATTCAGTGCATGCATCACTCGACCTCTGGAGTCTTGCAAAAAGTGATCCTTGCGGGTATATCCAGAAGGCTGCACAAAGATCAAGGCTGCGTGATAAGGGACTTGATGATTGTATCGAGTTCTGTATGACAAGCGATGTAACTGACATTATACCCGTTCTTATAAACGGCCAGCTTAAGGGAGCAAGACCAGCCGATTTATGAAGCTCCTGTTCTGGCTATTAAGGTTTTAATTGCTTAATTTTGAAATAATTTTGAACTAAACTCATAAAAATCAACCATATGAAAAAACATAATTTCTACGCCGGTCCTTCGATCCTTCCACAGTACACTATCGATAAAAGCATTGAGGGAATAAGGGACTTTGCCGGCACCGGTCTTTCGATCCTCGAGATCTCGCACAGGAGCAAGGAGTTTGTTGCCTGCATGAATGACACTATTGGCCTTATTAAGGAACTTCTTGAGATACCTGCCGGTTACCAGGTCATTTTCCTCGGAGGCGGAGCAAGCCTTCAGTTCGGCATGGTGCCGATGAACCTCATGAAATCAAAATCAGCATATCTTGTTACAGGGGAATGGGCAATGAAAGCTCATAAGGAGGCAAAACTTTATGGCGACGCCGTTGAAGTAGCTTCATCAAAAGACAAGCTCTATAGCTATATTCCAAAAAACTATACTGTTCCCGCTGATGCCGATTACTTCCATATTACAACAAATAATACAATATATGGCACAGAGCTGAAGCACGATCTTTCAGTTAACATACCACTTGTAGCTGACATGTCTTCAGATATTTTCAGCCGCCCTGTGGATATTTCAAAATATGCTTTTATATATGCCGGCGCACAGAAAAACCTGGCCCCTGCGGGTGTGACACTTATAATTGTTAAGGAAGACATTCTTGGTAAGGTTGAGAGACCAATACCGACAATGCTCGATTACCGTACCCACATCAAAGGCGAATCGATGTTCAACACACCCCCGGTATTCACAATATTCGCTGCATACCAGACACTTAAATGGCTTAAAGAACTTGGCGGCGTGAAAGTGATGCAAAAGAAAAACATCGAAAAGGCTGCGATTCTTTATAATGAAATTGAAAGAAACAAACTTTTTGTTCCCACTGTTGCTGATCCCGAAGACAGGTCACTTATGAACATCTGTTTTGTTATGGCACCTGAATACAAGGAGCTGGAGAAGGAGTTCTCGGATTTTGCCAAATCACGTGGTATGCTCGGTATTGAGGGACACAGGTCGGTAGGTGGATTCAGGGCATCAACTTATAATGCTCTTCCAAAGGAAAGTGTTGAAGCACTTGTTGCTGTTATGAAAGAATTTGAATCAAAGAAATAATAGAGCGATGAAGATCCTTTTCGCAACTGAAAAGCCTTTTGCACCTGCAGCTGTAAAACAGATATGCGGGATTGCGGAGGCTGAAGGACATGAGATGATCCTTCTTGAAAGTTACAAGGACATCAGCCAGCTTATCAGCGCCGTTTCTGATGCGGATGCACTGATAGTCAGAAGCGACATCGTAAATGCGGATGTCATAAACGCCGGAAAGAAGCTTAAGATTGTTGTCAGGGCAGGTGCAGGTTACGATAATATTGACCTTAAAGCCTGTACAGCGAGAAACATTGTTGCAATGAACACCCCGGGGCAGAATTCAAATGCTGTTGCCGAACTGGCTTTCCTGATGATGCTTTACAGTGCCAGGCTGGGATTCACAGGTAAGACAGGTTTTGAACTGCGGGGTAGAACACTCGGCCTTCATGGCTTCGGAAATGTCGGGCGTTTTATGGCTGGCATTGCAAGGGGATTCGGAATGAAAGATTATACATACGACCCTTTCATCCCGGATTCTGTAATAAAGGCTGCCACAGTGAGGATCTGCAGGAGCCCGGAAGAACTATATTCAACCTGCCAGTATATATCGATTCATATCCCTCTGAACGATAAAACAAGAAAACTTATCGGGTACGATCTTATGAAGCTTATGCCGGCCGGCGCAGTGCTTGTAAATACTGCACGTAAAGAGGTTATTGACGAGGAAGGGCTTCTGAGAATATTTGCTGAACGCCAGGACATAAAATACCTTTCTGATATTGAGCCTGACTGCAAGGCCGTATTTGAAGAAAAATACAAGGACAGGTACCTCTTCACTGCAAAGAAGATGGGGGCACAGACCAAGGAAGCCAATGTAAACGCCGCGGTAGCTGCTGCTCACCAGATAATTGACTATTTTAAAAACGGAAACGAAAAATTCAGGGTTAACTGATTCATTGATAATAACCTATTAGCATGGCAATTGTAAAACCCTTTAAGGGATTGCGCCCCCCAAGGGAGATCGCGAAAGATCTTGCATGTCTTCCTTATGATGTGATGAGCACCGCTGAAGCGGCTGAGATGGCAAAAGGAAAAGAATGCTCACTGCTCCATATAACACGTTCGGAAATAGACCTGCCGGAAGGAACAGATGTTCATTCGGATGATGTATACCTTACTTCAGTAACAAATTTTCATAAGTGGCAGGAGAGAGGATGGCTGAAACAGGACCGTACGAATAATTTCTACATATATGCCCAGACAATGGGAGGGAGAACACAGTACGGAATTGTAGGCTGCGCTTCGGTGGACGACTACCTCAATGGTGTAATTAAGAAGCATGAACTTACACGTCCCGACAAGGAACAGGACAGGATGGTACATGTGAGGATAAACAATGCAAATATTGAACCTGTGTTTTTTGCTTACCCTGCTGTAAATGAGATTGATGCGATAATAAGCAGGATTGTTAAAAATGAAAAGCCGGTTTATGACTTCACCGCTGAAGACGGCTTCGGACATCATTTCTGGGTTGTTAAGGACAGGGCAACTGTAAAGGAGATCGAAAGACTCTTTGAGACAAAAGTACCTTATACATATGTTGCTGACGGTCATCACAGGACTGCTGCCGCAGCTCTTGTAGGCAAGGAGAAAAGGGATAATAACCCGGGTCATAAAGGTAAAGAGGAATACAATTTCTTCCTTGCAGTACATTTTCCTGACAACCAGCTTGAAATCATGGATTATAACAGGACTGTCAGGGATCTGAATGGTCTTAGTGCATCTGAGTTTCTTTCAGGGGTTGAAAAATCATTTATTATAGAAGATAAAGGCACTGAAGTCTACAGGCCAGACAGGCTTCATAATTTCTCAATGTATCTTGAAGGGAAATGGTACAGCCTTACAGCCAGGGAAGGAACATACAATGATAATGACCCTATTGGAGTTCTCGATGTAACAATTCTTTCTGAAAAGATACTGTCACCAGTTCTTGATATACAGGATTTAAGGAGATCGAAAAGAATTGATTTCGTTGGAGGAATACGAGGGCTGGAAGAACTGAAGAAGAGGGTCGACAGTGGTGACATGAAGGTAGCATTCGCACTTTATCCTGTTTCAATGAAACAATTGATAAACATTGCGGATACAGGTAATATAATGCCTCCGAAAACCACATGGTTCGAGCCTAAACTCAGGAGCGGTCTTGTAATTCATCTCCTGGATTAATATAAGACTGGCAGGGTAATAATTTTCATCAGAAAAGCTGTTGACCGGATATTTGACTGTATTTCATAATATTACACACCAAAGTAATTTATGACGGCTATTGAATCAAATATAAAAGCTCTCAGGAAAGAAATCCCGGACAACGTTAAAATTGTAGCAGTATCCAAGACAAAACCTGTTGAGGATATACTTTCCGCATATAATTCGGGGCACAGGATATTCGGAGAAAACCGCGTACCTGAACTTGTATCAAAATGCCAGGCCTTGCCTGTTGATATTGAATGGCATTTTATTGGTCATCTCCAGACTAACAAGGTAAGGCATCTGCTGCCTTTTGTTTCGGTTATCCAGTCTGTCGACAGCTTCAGGCTCCTTGAAGTTATTGATAAGGAATCGGCCAGGATAAATCGGATAACAGATTGCCTGCTTCAGTTTCATATTGCAAAGGAGGAAACAAAATCGGGATTCGATGAGCAGGAAGCGCTTGAAATGATTCATTCTGCCGGGTTCGGGCAACTGAGGAATGTCCGCATTTGCGGGGTTATGGGCATGGCTACCTATACTGATGACCACAATCTTGTAAGGGACGAGTTCAAAAAACTCAGGTCGTTATTCGATACAATAAAGTCAAGCGGTCTTGTAAAAGCCCGAGACTTCAGGGAAATATCTATGGGAATGTCGGGCGATTACCTGGTAGCTGTAAGCGAAGGAGCGACAATCGTAAGGATTGGCAGCCTGATATTTGGCGAGAGGCTAAATAAGTGACATGCTATTCCCTTTCCGCAAGCAGGACAAGGAGTTCCTGCATAAGGGCTGATTTCTGTGAGTTCTTAAGGTTATCGCTCTCCCTCAGCAGGATAATCATATGATCTTTTGTTTTCCTGGCGATACCGTGGATATTGCTCTCAATAACTGTAAAGCACTCAATCGCAGTTTCAAAGTCGCCTGATACAAACACCTGTGCGAATTCTGAAGCATACGGAGCATAATCAATACCCGACTGCCAGCATGAAGAGGCGAGCATCTTTGTTGTATCGTTCTTGTATTTCTTTTTTATCTCTGTAACTACTTCAACAGCAAGTGTCTTTTCCTTCATGTCGTTCATGAACTCGGCGACCTGGCTTTTCACCTGCATATTTGATGTTGCATTATAGAGTTCAGCAAGGAGCCTTATTACACCATGGAAAGGCTCTTCGTTTCGAAGCAGCTTTATCGTTTCAATTACCTTTACCGGGTTGTCAGCCCTTAGCCGGGATTCAAGCTCCTTAAGCCTTTTTTCGTGAGGATTCATTAATGAAATTCTTTTCGGCAAAGTTAAAAATGAAATCCACTTGGTGAAAGATTATGTTTTTCCGGTGCCTGACTTTATATGGAAAAATGCTGATTATAAATATTTTTTACCAGTTTAAGCCAATATTATCAACTTCATCTTCGTTTGAAAAATAAAAATAATGTGTTAATTTAGTCGTGAAATAAGTCAGTCACTTAAATTTTTAAATCATGAATAAAAGCTTAACTATCGGAAAAGGAATTTTAGCAGTGATGTTGCTTAGTCTGCTGCTTCTTCCGGGATGTGGATCCGGAGGCAGCAAGGAGCAGAAGAAGGAACCTGAAGCCGGACCTCCAAAGGATATTGAAAGGGTTCAGCAGGATATCAAGCAGGCCAACAAGATCTTTGAGGCTCTTCCTTCTCCGCTTGAATCAGCAATGCTTATCAAATCGGCAGGCGCTCCTTTTGATAAAAGGTTCCTGAACCCGGTTGACAATGCAAAACTGTATACAACTACAAGGAATGAAGCTCTTAACCTTGGCGTTTACACATGCGACCTCAGCTTTGCAAGTCTGTACGACCAGACTCAGCTCATTATTGATTATATGAATGCAGCCAAGAAAATGGCTGACGGGCTGGGAATTCTCGATGCCATAGATCAGAAAACAATCGAGAATCTCGAGGAGAACATAAACAACAAGGAAGCGATAATGGATATCATTTCGGAAACATTCCTGAATTCGAATTCATACCTTGCCGATAACGACCAGTCGGCTGTCGCTGCAATAGTTCTCGTAGGTGGCTGGATCGAAGGTCTTTACCTTTCAACACAGCTTGTTAACCTTAAGGAATTCAAAGACAATAAACTGGTAAGCACAATTGTCGATCAGAAACTGTCAATTGACATACTTGTTAATCTTCTGAACAGCAACAAAGGACATCCTACTGTAGATGAGCTTATAGTTCAGATGAACCAGCTTAAGACCGTTTTCGACAAGGTGAAACTTGAACAGGGACCGATTAAGCCAGAATTTGACAAATCGACAAATACCACAATTCTGAAATCATCGGCAAAAATTGATGTTTCACTTGATGTTTTCAAGGAGCTTTCAGCCACAGTTGCCAATATCAGAAACACTTTTGTTAAATAGTAATCACTATGAGAGTTATCAAGCTATTAACAGCCGTGGTTTTGCTGATCTTCGCTTTCTCAGTTTCGGGAAATGCGCAGTGCAAAGCCTTTGCAAAGAAGGATTGTCTTCCGGTACTCGCCCCATATACACATGATGGAAACTATCATGCAGCTGTACTGGTTGAAGGTGAGGAGGCTGAACTATACAAGACATTCTATTCCGACATGGAATACAGGGTGGCTGTTGTTGGAGAAGGTAAGCTTCCTGAGGTGGAATTCAAGATTCTTGATGAAAACAAAAATGTCCTTTATTCAAACAAGGAGCATAACTACGCCAAAACGTGGGATTTTAAACTCGAATCATCGAAGCAACTTAAGCTTGTTGTTAAGGTAAATCCTTTCAATAAGCCCGGAGATGTGCCTGCAAGTGGTTGCGTATCGATAATGTTCGGATTCAAGATGAAGAAATAGGCGTAACAGTCATTATTTTAAAGGATGCCAGGTCAACGGCATCCTTTTTTATTTCAGTTTACTCCTCAGGTATTTCCCGGTATGTGATTCCGCGCATTCTATTACCTTCTCGGGTTTCCCTTCAAAAACAAGATGCCCGCCGGATTCCCCGCCTTCCGGCCCCAGGTCAATAACCCAGTCGGCACACTTAATAACTTCCTGGTTATGCTCAATAAGCACTACTGAGTGTCCGTGATCTATAAGGGCATTAAGCGACTTAAGAAGCTTCTTGATATCATGGAAATGCAATCCGGTTGTAGGTTCATCGAAAATAAAAAGTATATGGCCGCTTCCCTTTTCCTGCGACAGGAAGTATGCAAGTTTGACCCTCTGGCTCTCACCACCGGAGAGTGTGCTTGACGACTGCCCCATCTTCACATAGCCCAGGCCAACATCCGAAAGAGGCTGCAGTTTTTCTGCAATCTTTTTCTCTGTTCTTCCTGCACCTGTGGAAAAGAATTCTATTGCCTCGTCAATTGTCATCTCAAGTATATCAAAGATATTCTTCCCGTGATACCTTACCTCCAGGACCTCCTTCTTGAATCTCATCCCCTTGCAGCTTTCACAGGTCAGCTCAACATCGGCCATGAACTGCATCTCCACCTTGATTATGCCTTCTCCCTGGCATTCCTCGCATCGGCCCCCTTCTATGTTGAAAGAAAAATGGGAAGCTTTAAAATTATTCTGAACTGAAGCCTGCTGATCGGCAAACAGCTTTCTTATCTCGTCATATGCCTTTAGGTAGGTAACAGGGTTTGAACGTGTGGATTTCCCAATAGGGTTCTGATCAACCATTTCAATACCGGTGAGGCTGCTTATATCGCCTGAAATATCCCTGAATTGTCCTGGTTTGAAACTGTAACCGTTTATCTTGTTTGTAAGGGCCTTATATAGTATTTCGTTAACAAGGCTTGATTTTCCCGATCCGCTGACACCAGTTACTGCAGTGAGTGTATGCAGGGGGAACTTTACATCGAACGATTTAAGATTATTCTCCCTTGCACCCTTGACTTCAATATAACTGTTCCATTTCCTTCTCTGGCGCGGAACAGGTACATTGATCCTGCCGCTAAGGTAGCCTGCTGTGAGGCTCTTGTTTGATTCCGTAAGATCGAGGCCTCCCTGGTAAACAACTTCGCCACCAAGCCTGCCTGCCTCCGGTCCCATGTCGATTATCTCATCTGCAGCCCTTATGATCTCCTCTTCATGTTCAACAACAAGGACAGTATTTCCGAGATCCCTGAGTTCCTTAAGCACATTTATCAGCAGGTTTGTGTCCCTTGGATGGAGCCCGATGCTGGGCTCATCAAGAATATACATTGAACCAACAAGATTGCTTCCAAGCGATGTGGCCAGGTTAATCCTCTGCGACTCGCCACCGGAGAGCGAAGCCGAAAGCCTGTCGAGAGTAAGGTAGGGGAGACCTACGCTGACAAGGAACCTGAGCCTGATTGTAATCTCCTTAAGTATCCTGTCAGCAATTTTAAGGTCCTGTTCATCGAGCGACAGGTTTTCAAAAAAACCGAGGCAGGTACTGACGGGCATTGAGGAAAGCTCCTGTATGTTCTTTCCAGCAATTGTAACATAACCTGCTTCCTTTCTAAGGCGTGTTCCTCCGCATTCAGGACAGATAGTCTTGCCGCGATACCTGCTTAACAGCACCCTGTACTGGATCTTATACTTTTTCTCCTCGAGGTGCTCAAAGAACCTGTTTATACCATAGAAATACCTGTTGCCGGTCCATAGCAGCTTTTTCTGCTCGGGGCTAAGCTGGAAGTAGGGTTTATGAACGGGGAAATCAAAGTTTGGAGCCCCTGTTATAAGCCTCTCTTTCCATTTCTTCATAGTCTCGCCCTTCCAGCATACAATTGCATCCTCGTATACAGAGAGGTTCTGATCTGGAATAACAAGGTTTTCATCGATGCCGATTATCTTGCCATAACCCTCACATAGGGGGCAGGCCCCGAGGGGATTGTTAAAACTGAAAAGGTGTTCTGAAGGCTCTATAAATTCTATACCATCCTCCTCGAACCTGACTGAGAAATTCTCCCTGTGAGGTTCTGCTCCGCCCATGACAACCACCTGGCACATGCCATTACCTGTAAGAAGGGCAGTCTGGGCCGAATCTGCTGCCCTGCTTATACTTTCAGCACTATGATTCATAACCAGCCTGTCAATTACAACATTAACAGTTTCACCAGGCTTGCCGTACTTTTTGTTTTCTTTCTCGTCAATTCTTATCAGCTCACCATCCTTTTCAATCCTGTTAAATCCCTCCTTGCAGAGGAAAGCGAAATATTCAGCAACGTCGATGTTCTCAGGTATCCTGCCGGGTGCTGTGATTATTACCCTCGATTCTTCCGGCAGCGTTGTAAGGTAGAATGTTACATCATCAACACTGTGCTTTTTTACTTCTTTCCCTGATACAGGCGAGAATGTCCTTCCAATGCGGGCATAGAGTAACCTCAGGTAGTCGTAAATCTCCGTGGTGGTACCGACAGTTGATCGTGGATTCCTTGTATTGACTTTTTGTTCGATTGCAATTGCCGGGGGGATACCATTTATGAAGTCGACCTCCGGTTTGTTCATCCTGCCAAGGAACTGCCTGGCATATGATGAGAGGCTTTCAACATACCTTCTCTGCCCTTCGGCGTAAATTGTATCGAATGCGAGTGATGATTTTCCTGAACCGGAAACCCCTGTAATTACAATCAGCTTGTTCCTTGGGATTGTCAGGCTGACATTCTTCAGGTTATGTACCCTTGCACCTTTAATTTCTATACTCCCCTCCATAACCCCTTTGTTTATCCTGCCTGCTATTCTCTTCGTCAAATAAATATGTTAAAATTCAAAAGTAACACTTTTCAGATTAATATTTTTTCTTTTCTTTGTGTTAACCGTTAACCAAAAAAAAGGATTGCCTATTGAAAATCTCTACTCTTGACACTTAAAAAGAGAGAGTTATGAACAAGACAATTTCCGATTATGAACTGCTTCAGAGGTTCGTAAAAGGTGAGCAATCCTGTTTTGAGGAAATAATCCACCGTCATAAGAATAAAGTGTATTCGTATATAAGTCTTTATATACGCGACCAGGCCCTTGTGGAGGATATCTTCCAGGATACTTTCCTAAAAGTGATACAATCTGTAAAGGCAGGCAAGTATTACGATAATGGTAAATTCCTCTCATGGGTAATGAGAATTGCTCATAACCTGATAATCGATCATTTCAGGAGGCTGAAGCAGCTGAATGTAACTTCAAATGACAATTATGAATCCGACCTGTTCAATTCACGCAAGCTTGCTGATGCGAACGTTGAGGATACAATGGTTGCCGTTCAGATAAGGAAAGATGTCAGGAAGCTTATAAACCAGCTTCCGGATGACCAGAAGGAAGTTGTGATCCTCAGGCATTATGCGGGTTTAAGCTTTAAGGAGATTGCTGAAATAACCGATGTAAGTATAAATACAGCTCTTGGCAGGATGCGATATGCGCTGATAAATATGCGCAAGATCATGGAAGAAAAGCAGATGCTGCTGACTAAATATTAGCATTCCGGCAATAATAAAGCGTCAGTCACGTTATCATGGTAACAAACTTTGTTGCCTATGAATAACACCTCTACACGCTTTATTAAATACGGGGAAATAAAAACTGATGAAACAGACATCTATGATGATGCCTGGGGCTTTGCCGGAGAATTCAGTGATGTCCTCAATTTCCTGGGTAAGACAGACACCTCTGCTGCCGATTTAATGGGAGAGAGGCTGATAGGTTTACTCTACAGCAGAAACGAGATATAGAAGATTAATTATTTCTGGTTCAGGAAATATATAGAATGACAGGCAGCTATTCCTGCTGTTTCAGTCCTTAACCTGCTGTTTCCAAGGTGAACAGCTGTAAAACCCTTGGATTCTGCGAGGCTGATCTCCTTTTCGGAAAAATCACCTTCCGGACCTATCATTATTAAGACATCATCGCCGGGAGAGCAGACTTCATTTATCTTTTTCCTGTTGAGGGTGCCATTACAATGAGCTATCATTTTCTTACCCTGATGTGCACTTGAAACGAATTCGCTGAAGGCAACAGGTTCATTTAAAACGGGCAGCCAGGTTTTCAGGGATTGTTTCATTGCCGAGATAATTATACTCTTTATCCTTTCAGTTTTGAGTTTCTCTTTCTCTGTATTCCTGCATATTACCGGAGTGATCTCATCTATGCCTATCTCAACGCATTTTTCTGTAAACCATTCAAAGCGTTCAGGGTTTTTCAGGGGGGATATCGCTATATGCAGCCTGTAGTTCCTTTTGTCGAAATCATTTTTTACCGAGATGACCTTAATTGAGCATCCTGACTGGTCGGGATCATCAATGATTCCTTCATAAAGATTTCCTTTACCGTCGATGAGCCTAACAGCCGAACCTTTCCCAAGCCTCATTACCCTTATAAGGTGCTTCGACTCCTTCTCATCAAGGATCCAGTTGTCGCCAGTGATTCCGGGAGCGTAGAAAACCTGCATTTCAGATGTTTTCCCAAAAATAGATATTTTTACCGGTAAAATATTACCAGTGAGGATCGGACTGTTATCGGATACACATGGCTGGATTCATCCCCGGCTCAGGGAGTTTTTTAAAGATGTGGATGAGATTTGGCATGCCGGAGATATCGGGGATGCCGCCACCGCCGATAAGCTGGCATCATATAAACAACTGCGTGCAGTACATGGAAATATCGACGGAGCTGAGCTCAGGCGCATGTACCCTGCCGACCTGCACCTGGATATTGAAGGGAAAAAGATATGGATCAGGCATATAGGAGGTTACCCGGGTCATTATGAACCACATGTGAGACAGGCATTAATCACTGACCCGCCGGATATTTTCATCTGCGGTCATTCCCATATTGCCAGGGTCATTTTCGACAGGAAAATGAACCTCCTCTACATAAATCCGGGAGCAGCCGGTTATTCAGGGTTCCATAAGGTAATGACAGCCGTCAGGTTCACAATCGATAAAGATGGAATACACAGCCTTGAGCTTATTGAGCTTGGCGAGCGAGGCAGGGTTGAAGCCTGATTACCTGTTATCCTCAGCCGGGTTATCAGACTGCATTCTCTGCAGGAACCTGGGCAGCCTGTCTTCAACAGCTATCATATATGTATAAGGGACCCTTACCGATGCATCAGGATGTTTCCTTGCACTTGCCTTGATCTGGGAAATAAATGTATTGTAATTGAGATTGCCGGCCTGTGTCATTAAAACGCCCTTGAAGTATGAGAAATAATACCAGGTTGATTCATCAGCTTTAAGATAGACATCTATCATATCGCCTGATCTTCTTCTCTGTATTTCAACGAAACCATCAACATACACATTTATTGCCTGTTGCCCTACGAAGCCAATACCTATCTTCCCTTTTGACCTGAAGGAGGCCGTAGGTTCATTCCAGTAAAGTTTTACATCGTTCAGCAGAAGCTTGTACTGGTATTCTTTCGGAAGAGATTTTGACGTTCCGTACAGACCCATTTCCTCATTGATCTGGTTTGCTGCAGCTTCCCCGAGAAGGTCTTTCATTCCTTTTTTATAAAAATCAGAGTTCAGGTTTACGGCCTTAAGAGTAGGGATGGTCCTGAGTTCTTCGCTCATCATCTTCAGGGCATCATCTGAAAAGAAGAAATCGAGAGCCAGGATTGCGTCAATATCAACTTTCCCTGAATCCATAGCGTGGATAACTTTCCCTGCGGCGCCCATCTTCAAAAGGTCGAAGTTTGCACCAAAATTGAGTTTCCCTTCACCCGACATTATACAGAAATTCTTATCAAAGGATATTAAACTGCCTGGCAGCGTAGGATCGGAGAGTTTCTCAAGGCTGGCAATCTTATACCTGCCTGTCGCTTTCTCATAATACAGCATCCCGGTTGCATTAACCAGCTGGGCGTCACTCCAGGATTTGCGTTCTGACAGGAAAGCAGGGTATATATGTGTTGAATCCATGTTTAGGAATGAACCGGAGAATACAAGGTTATCATTAAAGTCCCTTGGCTTGTCTCCATAAGGTATCATTACCATTTTCGGATTTACTGACGATTTGAACTTGATGTTGAAGCTCTTTATTCCGCAATTATGAACTATCCCTGCTGCACCTGTAAACGTCAGGTTGTCTGCCCTTGCAGAGAGTGCAACATCGCCGCTGAATGAGAATGCATTACTTAGCATGAATTTCTGGGTAACACCAATAAATCCTTTAGCTGTTGTTGTTGCTGTATCGACACTGATCTGCGGGAAGCTTATTACCTGGACCTTTCCTTCATCATCCATATAATCGTAAAGTGCTGTTCCTTCATATCGCTTGCTGTTAACGATAGCTATATGTGCAGAGTGGAGGATGTGCCTGTTATTGACAGCTACAATTGCACTGTCCATTGCTTTTATCCGGGCACCTTTATTAATTGTGATTGTACCGTTTTGCGGCTGTATAAGGGCATCAGCAATATGAATGTAATTTATGTTTTCAGCAACAACACTCTCCTGTTTGAGGTTGTAACTTCCTTTCCACGAGGAGAATGAAACAGTGTCATTCTGCATATTTGTTGAGAAGAAAGTGGGTTTGTCGAGCTTGTCAAACTTAAGTTTAAGCAACTGGTCGGCAGGCAAAAGTTTTGAAGATGACTTTCCTCTTTGTTCCATGCTTAGAATCTTGCTCGACATATTGTATGTGAAGTCGGTCATCTTGCATATATAGTTGATCTCGGGAAATTTGACGACAGAGGAGTCTGTATTAAGCCTGAACCTTGAATTCTGAAGGTTGAAGTCGATTGTTGTATTAACGTTCTCCGCAATGAATGCATAGCCTTCTCCGTTAAGTGCCTTCAGGTTGTAGTCGGAAGTATCTGACTGGATTGTTTGTGAACCGAAAGTGTATTTACGTGATACAATCCTGGAGTCAGCCATATCTATTACGCCTGAGCCTTTGAGTGAAGATGGTGAAAGATTAATTTTCCCGTCAAGCAATGTGCCATTCGCGAACATGTCGAACCTTTTATCCTTGCTGTTTGAAGCAAGCCATTCATCTTTGGCAGGAAGCCATTTTACGTCAACATTACTGCTCTTCAGGTCGGGGTATTTACCAGAGGCATCTACTGACATATCGAAGGTCAGTGCTTTTGTTGTCATCGAGTCGGGGAAGAAATTAAATCTTTCTGCGACTGTTTTTGATGTAAGCCTTTTTAAGGTGCCTGAGCCTAAAAGCCCCTGGTTGCTGAGGCTTAGCGTGTCAAACATCTTTCCTTTACCATCATAAACATCAATACCTTCCGGAGGAACGACCATCGTGAATCCGAGCGAGTTATCCTTCTGGATTGTAAGATGCTGCCTAGTGGGTTTCAGTATATTCCCGCCATGGAATTCACCGGCCAGGCTGATCTCATCATTCTTGTAATGGTCGATATTCTCATATGTAAACGGGTCAACCTTGAAATAAAAATCGCCCTGCTTGTAAATTCCTTCAAGCCCGGGGATCTTATCAAAGAATATATATGAATAGCTTATTGCATTAATAATCGGGTATTGCTGCAGGCTCTTCAGTCCCGATTTATTTTTTGGGTCGTCGATGTATAGTTCTGCGGTTGAAAGCTGGATCATATTATCGACATCCTTAATTACGGGGTTCCCAAGTTTGTCAAGCTGGTTTGTTTCGACAGCTATCATTATGCTGTCGATCTTCTGAAGTCTTATCTTGAAGGTGTCGTAATTAAATGTGAACTGGTGGCCGAATACTGTGAATAATCCGGCTTCCACCACACCGTCGAATGATATACTCCTGTTCTTTCCTATTGTAAGTTTTTCGTTGTAAGGATATATTGCAACTCTCTGGGAGTCGCTGAGGTGAACTGTTCTTACGCCATTTACAGTGAGCCTGTAGCTTTTAAGGTCGAGTACTGCATTATCAAGAGGGGCATTGGTCTCACTCTGGATTGTCATTACATCATAGTCTTTCTTCTGGGCGCTTGCAGCGATAAAGTCATCCACTTTCTTCTTCATTGTGACTTCATTCGTCGACCTGTTATAGAAGAGAAATCCTCTGTTTGTAAGGTCGATACATAGCCCGGTAACAGCATCTTCAGGCCTGTTAAGCCATTTTGCGAATTCAGTAACCGGGAATGTTGTTGAGTAATACCAGTCGGCAAACTGGCGTAATTTATACAGGGGATGCTCATCGTCCATCCCGGCTAGCCTGTCGAAAGTGTTTGCACTGAAATATGAGGCCGACTCAAACCTGGCCCTGCCGGTTGATGCACCCCTGGCTCTTGAAAGTGTAACTTTCGATTCATTCATATTCCAGATCAGCGTTTCAAAATACATATCCATTGCATGGAATGAATCGAAAAACGGGCTTTTCGAAGTAGGGCTGTTGGTCCTTAGAAGGCTTACCGACCTGTTCTGTACAGTATAGCTGAACCCTATTCCGGCATTGAAAATAGAATCTTTTCCAAGGTATAATGTTGCAGTCGCTTCACCGCAGTTTATACCACCCTTGTTCAGAAGAAAATCCTTTGAAAGGATCTTTATGTAAAGGGTATCATGGCGGTAAAGTGTAATCATCGCATGTACATAATCGGTCCCGGTACCCCTTACAGATGCCCCTTCAAGAGTCAATCCCCCTTCATAATTAACGCCCTCGTATAAGTTCTTCAGGAAAAAGCTCTTGGCAGTTGTCTCAAACTTCGGGTACCTTGCTTTTTCAGGTGAACTGTAGGATGTGGCCTGGTCAGTCAGTTTTCCCCATACCGGCTCCTTGAAATATGTTTTGTGTTTGATTCTTGCCGAGTCAGAGGAAAATGAGGTTTTTGAGGTATTGATTGTGTATTCAAAAATATCGGTAACCACATCTTCCTTGGCGAATCCTGCCTTCTCCCAGTATATTGTCCCGCTTTTTCCCCTGAGTTCATTCATCTCCGGATAGTAAGTTCCCCTGACATTATGTATTTCGGTGCTATCCTTCTGTGAAACGGCTGTAAGCGTTACATTATCAAGGTTTATTTTGAAAACAGTGTCGTAGGTGAATATTACCCCTGTACCTTTTATTTTCCATTTAACATTGCCGAACTCATACAGCGAGTTATTATTAATCAGTGCAGAAGTGTTTTTGAAAAGCCTCCCAATATTGTCGTTAGAGATAGCCTGGTTTTCTGCTGTTTTAGACATGCCCTTCAGCCAGTTGCCTGCGAAGTCGCCTGCCTGCGGTTTTGAGGACAGGTCATTAAGTACCTTTATGAAATCTATGAAATGAGGTGTTATCCTTAGGTTTCTTGCTGCAAGTTTCCCGCTTATGTCAATGATCTTTGTTTTCTGATCTTCATTGAAGCCTGCGCTGTCCCATTTTGTATAGAACAGGTTGACAACAGTATTCTGTTCAGGCGTAAGGTTAGGTCCCAGGAATGATGTCAGTTCAGCCCTGAACTTGGTTGCATCTCCCGAGAATTTCTGCTTAGTCTGGGAATAGAGGATCACCGGCAGAGCCGTGAACATGATGATAGCGGGCAGCAGCTTTTTAATCATATCCGGTTATTGTTATAAATTTCAAAAAACATGTCCGGCCGGTGATCCTCCCGGTATCAGTCCCCGGGATATGGTCCGGAATCTCAGACAGCTTCAGCAATTGCGATAAAATCGCCTGCTTTAAGAGAAGCCCCTCCGATCAGACCACCATCAACATCCGGCATTGAGAATATCTCTGCGGCATTTGACGGTTTACAGCTGCCGCCATAAAGTATCGATACTCCGGATGCAGATTCCTTACCGTATTTACCGCTTACAAGATCCCTAATATATTTGTGCATCTCCTGTGCCTGTTCAGGTGTTGCTGTAAGGCCGGTACCAATGGCCCACACAGGTTCATATGCTATCACAACATTCTTTAAATCATCGCTTGATATGTTAAAGAGGCCTGTTTCAAGCTGTTTCTTGACAACTTCAAAATGTATTGCAGCTTCTCTTTCAGCAAGTACCTCACCAACGCAGAATATTACCTTCAGCCCTGTTTTAAGCGCCAGTACTGTCTTCCTGTTGAGAAGTGCATCATCTTCATTATAATATGTACGTCTCTCTGAATGGCCGATTATCACATAAGCTGCGCCGGTACTTTTTATCATATCGCACGAAACTTCCCCGGTGAAAGCTCCTGACGGTTCTGCTGAACAGTTCTGTGCTCCGAAAGCAACTGCAGACCCCTTCAGTACTTCTGATACCGATGAAAGATGGATGAAAGGTGTGCATAATATAAGCTCTGCTTTCTTGCCGCCTGCTGAAGCAAAAAGTTGTTTGACTTCAGTTGCAAGTTTTATCCCTTCAGAAAGGGTCAGGTTCATTTTCCAGTTACCGGCTACAATTTTCTTTCTCATCTTTTTCTTATTAAATATTATGATTATCTGTTTGAAATTTTCATCATTTCATCAACCCCTGGAACATTGGCCCATGACCATTTTGCCAGGACAGTGCCCTTCCTGAGAAGCATATATCCGGGGTTTGATCTTATCATGGTTTTAAGTGTAGTCTCATCTGTTGTACAGGCAGGAATACTGATGTTAAGTTTCCTTATCTCATCTTCCCCTGAAGCTGTCAGTAACAGTGAAATTGTTCCTTTTGTGGAGAAATTCTTCCCTGTTTCAATAGCTTCTGAAAGCCGATTTAAACCGGCTTGCTCCAGTTTTTTCGATATTATAAGCAATACAGGCTTTTCAGATGACAATACCGAATCTGTAATATTGATTTTTTCAACTGTTGTAATTGAGAAATCATGAATGGGTGGTATGTATCCTTTACTTGTAAGCGTTGATTTTTGCTCAATGAATTTCCATGAAGTATCTGAAGCCGGGTAGTTGTCGAGAGTAAATTCTTTCCTGGCTCCGTCTTTCTCATATATGAATGTAGTTTCATATTTGCTGACAGCGGCACCTTCAGGTATCTTCATTTTTTCCGGAATGCTGGATCCCACTGAATATGGAAGAAAATCAATCACAGGAAGATAGACAAGGTTATAAGCGATAAAAGAAAGGAACATGGCTGATGCTGATCCGGTTATTATCCATTGTTTCAGGGGAGAGAAAGAAGAAGATTCCTTTTTACGATTTGTAAAGAGAACTAACACAAACCCGAGCAGGATAATATTCTTAAAAAAGGTCTGCCAGTTGGATAAATGAATGGCATCGCCAAAGCATCCGCAGTCTGATACCGGGTTTGTAAGGGCAAGTATGAAAGTAAGAGGGGTGAAGACAATCATTAATATAAGTGCCCCCCAGGTGCCTGCCCGCCTGTTGATTCCTGTAAGTATTGAAAAACCTGTAATGAATTCAGCAAGGCAAAGTATTAATGAAAGTATAACCGTGAGAGCATTAAGGAAGCCAATTCCGAAAGCTTCAAAATAATCGTGGAACTTATAAGCTGAGCCAAGAGGATCAATTCCCTTCACTGTTCCTGAGAAGATGAACAGTGTCCCTACAATTATTATGCTTATTATTCTCAGGATTCTCATCACTTCTCAGATTAACTTTCTGTCTGATATAAGCGTTGTAATTCTCCCGAATATCTCCCCCGGTTCCATCATTTCACCATTTGAGCCTGTACAGTTAATTACTGCAAGCCGGTTGTCGGTGCGGGCCACTTCCAGGTATACCTCCCTTACTTTCCGCTGGAAATCAAGACTGCTCTCATGAATATCTGCCCGGCCGTTGAGATAGACCCTGTCGTCGCCATTTCTTTCCGCAGTCAGTTTTTTTTCTGTGAACATGAAAGGTACATCAAGGAAAATGTTAAGATCCGGGATGGGTATTCCAAAATGAGAGAATTCAAGTTCTAGTATCCAGTCCTTCAGTTTATTCCTTTCTTCGGCTGTTTCCAGTTTTGCACACTGGTAAGCAATATTTGAATATGTATACCTGTCGAGGATCACAATCCGTTTTTCTGCAAGCCAGTTTGAAATTGTGTCGGCTGCATCTTTCCTGTCGCCAGCATATAGCATAGCAACAAGGTAAGGATCGACCTCATTCAGTTTTCCAAACTCCCCCCTCAGGAACCTGGCTATCAGTTCACCAAACCATGGTGATTCAGTCCTCGGGAAATGAAGATATTCGCATAAATGATTTTTTGCCGTGAGGTAATCCCTCAACAGCCTGATCTGGGTTGATTTCCCGGCTCCGTCGAGCCCCTCTATTACAAATAGCTTCATCCTTTTCTTCTGTACTGCAAATGTAATAATGTAGGGTCAATTGCGAAAGGCCTGCTTTTATTATTAGGCGCCAGTGATCCCAATTTTAGTTTCGATAATAAAAGTAGTAACTTCGGAACCTGTTTCAGTATGACTAAGCCGCAACATATCAACTTTGGAGGACAACTTATCAGTCTCGACAGGCCGAGGGTTATGGGCGTTATAAACATAACTCCCGATTCTTTCTATAAAGGGAGCCGCCATTCGCTTGATGAGAAGCTGATCGAGTCTGTTGGAAAAATGACAGGCGACGGGGCCGATTTCATAGATATCGGTGGTTATTCCTCGCGACCCGGAGCAAATGATATCGATGTTGAAGAGGAAAAAAGAAGGGTATTGCCGGCAATTAAATTACTTAAAGATGCCTTTCCCGGAATAATAATATCTGTTGATACATTCAGGGCTTCTGTAGCTGAAGAAGCTGTAAAAGGTTTCGGTGCGGACATGATAAATGATATTACAGGCGGAGATGGTGATGAACAAATGTTCACCCTGGTTCGCCGGTTGAATGTTCCTTATATTCTTATGCATATGCAGGGCACTCCTGCAACAATGCAGAAAAATCCTGTATATTCAGATATTATCGCAGACATTCTTGAATGGTTCAGCAGGAGGATCTACGAACTAAAAGCAGGCGGGGTTAATGATATTATAATTGACCCTGGTTTTGGCTTCGGAAAAACAGTTACTGATAACTTCGAAATGCTGAGAAGGTTCAGGGAGTTTGAGGTGGCATCCCTTCCGCTGATGGCAGGAATATCAAGAAAATCAATGATCTGGAGGACACTTGATGTGGATCCTTCTGAAGCCCTTAATGGTACAACAGTTATAAATACAATAGCCCTGATGAACGGTGCTGATATCTTAAGGGTGCATGATGTTAAAGAAGCTGCTGAAGCTGTGAAGCTTGTCAGCAGGATGAAAAATGACAAACGCGGAATCTGATGTTGCTGAAACTGACACTTTTTGACCTTATAGATATCTTCCTTGTAGCAATAATCCTGTTCCAGATATACAGGCTCATAAGGGGCACAGCCGCTTTGAGCATATCTGTGGCAGTGTTGTTCATCTACCTCTTCTGGCTTGTTGTGAAAGCAATGAACATGGAGCTTGTTGAGACTCTGCTCGGACAGGTTATCGGTGTTGGCGTTATAGCTTTGATTATAGTATTCCAGCAGGAGATAAGAAGATTTCTTCTTGTTATTGGTAACAGGTATATCGCAAGGAGCAGGTTCTCAATTACCAGGCTTGTAGAGCCGGATAAGCAGGGAAGCAGCATCGCCAGGGAAGCTGAAGAAATAGTCAGGGCCGCTGAATCAATGTCTGCCGGGAAGACGGGTGCTCTTATTGTGATCGGTAGAACGAGCAGGCTTGATATGTATGCCGAGGGAGGTGAGATAATTAAAGCACGTATAAGCGCTGACCTTCTAAAGACAATTTTTTTCAAGAACAGTCCTCTTCATGATGGCGCCGTGCTGATTGAAGATGGTGTTATTTTTGCCGCACGATGCCCACTGCCGATTACCGACCATCCATCATTGCCTGGTCATTTCGGGATGAGACACAGGGCTGCAATAGGTGTATCGGAACATGTTGATGCCCTCGTTATAGTAATTTCAGAAGAGACAGGGCATATTTCAGTTGCTGACGGAGGGGAAATAAGCGAAAATATAACAGCCCACCAGTTGAGACAGGTGCTGCTTAAAGAAAAGATATAACTATGGCAAGATTTAAACTTACAATTGAATATGAAGGGACAAGGTACCTCGGCTGGCAGATACAAAAAGGCGGAAAAACAGTACAGGGAGAGATACTTGATGCATGCCGCAACCTGTTTGGTACTGAATCAATAGACCTTTTCGGGGCCGGCCGGACCGATGCCGGAGTTCATGCTACCGGGCAGGTGGCTCATCTCGATGTTAATACCGACCTGGTACCCTTACGTGTTAAATATGGCATAAATGACAGGCTTCCTGCAGATATCTCGATAGTTAAGGTTGAGGAGGCAGAACGTTCTTTTCATGCGCGCAAGGATGCCGTGGCAAGAAGTTATATATACCAGGTCAGCAGGAGGAGAACTGCTTTCGGCAAAAAATATGTCTGGTGGATAAAAGATGAACTCGATGCAGAAATTATGAATGAGGTTGCAGCGATGTTTGAAGGACTGAAAGACTTCAGGTCATTTACAGACCCTGAACTTGAATCGGGTTCTACAAAAACAGAAATCATGTATTCGAGGGTGACCACTCATAATGATATTATCCTGTTTCATGTGGTCGGTGCCCATTTCCTCTGGAAACAGGTAAGACGTTTTACTGGTGTCCTGGTTGAGGCAGGCAGAGGTAAGCTTACGAAAAAGGATGTTGCAGGTTTCCTCAGGAGCCAGTCTGATATTCCAGCCAAATTAACGGCACCGCCAAGCGGTCTTTTCCTTGAAAAGGTCTACTATCCGGGTGATCCAATTAAATACACAGCGAAGCCGCTGATTACGATCTGAGTTTAATACAGGGAATTGAATTCTGAAGATTATTTATACAGCCGGGCATGGATCGATGGCTGCTTAACTGATCAGTAGTATCTGACTTTCAGGTTTATTTTGTTGTCGTAAACATAATAGCAGGGGTTATCGCATTGATCTGCCTCATATTTTACCCTCGGGTAAGCTGAATCGACTACATTAATCTTTTTGGTGGAAGGACTGAAGTATTCTGCCCTGAACGTATACTTTGTGTTTACAAAGCATGAGTAGTTCTCAACATCATTGCCTGTATAGAATGAATCAATCATGACACTGTCCTCAATATTGCCGAGGAAAACACTAAGTTTCACCATAGACCATGAACCGGGTTCAAGCTTTATTATTACATCAGTTTTAACCGGTTCATCAGGGGTACAATCTGTGCAAACGACTATAACAATTTTATCGCTGCATGATAAAAGGGCAAGTGAGATAAAGACAATATAGAGCAGTTTCTTTCTCATCTGTCTAGTACCACCGGATTGATTTTCCAGGTGATCTTGAATTATTTGTAAAGAAAGACCAGTACAGGCCTGTTCTCAGCCATATTGGTCCGACTTTGTAGAATCCAGATTTCATATATTCCAGCGAAGCTTCAAATGCAAGTCCACCCTTAATCCACCTTAGCCCGGCCTCGGGTATTATCTTGAATTTTGGATCAGGTACATTATCAGTTCCGCGGAGAACATCTCCAAACCTGTAACCGGCTGAAAGAGAACTTGTAAAATGCCAGTTGCCATTCAGCGGATTATCTGTGAGTCTGAAATCCTTTGATACTCCCGCATATGCCAGGTAGGATTTATTGTAATACTGGTAAAAAATGTTTTCTCCCAAATCAACGAGAACCCGTGTATAGAATGGTTTAAAATCCATTCCTGCCCTGATGCCTATATTCCGGGATGGTTCGCGCATACTTATAGATACGCCAGTGAAGTACTCATGAAAGCATACAAGTGTTGAAGCGGTGATGCTTATCTGGTCAAATCCCTGGATCTGTTTTCCCGGTATGTTGGCGGATTTAAGCACCTGGGCAAGCTGAGGCCTGCCGTAAACTGCAGCAACACCATATGGATTCATAGCCTTGTTTTCCTGGCTGCCCCATTTATTCCCTTTCCTGAGCAGGTATTTAATTGCATAGCCTGCATTGGAGCGTATCGCGATATCGAGAGCATCATATCTATGCCTGTTGACTTCGTAGAGATCAGCTCCTTTACCGATTAGCAGATCCATCATTAATGTATCATTGTTCTGGGCGGCAACCATCAATGAAGTAAATCCACTGTTGTCCTTTTCATTGACCGATGCACCGTTTTGAATCAAAAGGTCCGCCACGTCTGCAGAGCCCGACCATACAGCAGCCATGAGCGGAGTTGTACCATCGTCAGTTTTTTTGGATATATCTGCATCATAATAAAGCAGCATGTCGGCCATGTAGAAGTACCCGTAAACCGACGCATAATGCAGGCTCGTTGCTCCATACCTGTCGGCATGCTGAATATCCGCACTATCCCTTATAAGGTACTCGGTAATGTCAAGATTATTATTTTTTGCAGCAAGTATAAGTGGTGACTCATTATAGCCATTCCGTGCGTTTGGGTTAGCACCGCTTTCCAGCAGAATCTTTACAGCGAGCAGCCTGTTATTCGCAACAGCAAAAATCAGGGGGGTGTTTCCTTCAAGAGTTGAAGTCTCGACATCGGCCCCATACCTGAGTAGCCATCTTATCTGGAGTGAGTCGCCATTGACACTTGCTGTAAGCAATGCATAGTTTATGTCGCTCTGCGCCTCGGGGTTACGCAACATGGAATTAAACCTTGTAGTATCACCTGGAAAATACTGGCCGGCAACTGAAAAGCATGAAGATAATGCTATAGCTAACAAGAAGAAATGTTTACACAGATATTTCAGGCGATCAGAATGCATGAATACAAATTTAGAATTTTGATTCTGATATTAAACATGTTTGAAGGCAATCTGTTTTAATTAACGCTATCATTTGACCTTATAAATAATACTTTTTATTTTTGGGGACAATTTTAATGGGATTGACAAAGCTCAGAAAAATACTGATTGCCACCCTTCTGCTAGCACTGGTGAGCTATAATCCGGGCGCTGTTGAGCGCAGGGGAAAGATTACCGACAAGTATGTTCCCGGTAATGTAAGACTTTCAAACGAGCTATCGGATTACCATGAGTTCTCGGGCTTCGAGAAGACTATCAATTCCTTCCTCAGGCGCTGGGAGATAGCTGGTGCTTCAGTCGCAGTCGCAAAAAACGGGAAACTGATATATGCAAAGGGCTTTGGTCTGGCAAACAGGGAAGAAAATGTTGCTGTTGAACCCTACAACAGGTTCAGGATTGCCAGTGTTTCCAAACTTATAACCGCTGTGGCTATCATGAAACTCCAGGAAGAAGGCAAACTTTCGGTTAATGATAAAGTCTTCGGCCCTGATGGTATTTTAAACGATCCATACTTCAGCGACCCGAAGGATAAAAGAGTTTACGGTATTACAATAGCCCATCTCCTGAGTCATGAAGGAGGCTGGACGACAAGGTGGGGAGACCAGATGTTTATGCCTATTGTTGTATCTGAGACAATGGGTATTAAACCTCCTGTTGATACTAAAACAATAGTACGTTTTGCACTAAATAAAAATCTTCATTTTACCCCCGGAAGCGGGCGGTCTTATTCAAACCTTGGCTATGCAATACTGGGTCTTGTTATTGAGAAAGTTACCGGGATGCAATATGCCGATTTCTGCAGGAAAGAAATACTGGAACCTCTTGGCATCTATGATATGACACTTGCAAAGAACCTGTTGTCCGAGAAAGCTCCTTTCGAGGTCAGCTACTATGAGCCATATGATGCTGAACGTAAGCCTTCACTTTATTCATACGGCGAAATGGTGCCTGCAAGTAACGGTGGAAATGATATTGAAGCTCTTGGTGCTGCCGGCGCATGGCTTTCTACAGCACCTGACCTTATGAAGCTTTTGCTTGCAATCGATGGATTCGATTCAAAAACTGATTTTCTCTCTGCTGAAAGCATAAGGTTTATGACTGACACCGAAAATGGGTATGCCCCCGTAGGCTGGAAAACCACAATTCAGGATGGTACATGGTGGAGGACCGGTACCTTCCCTGGTACAGCCTGTATGATTAAAAGACAACCCGATGGTACTTCATGGGTTGTATTACTGAATTCAAGTGCCTGGAATGGTCCTGAAATTTCAGCAGATATTAATTACATGATGGCAAGAGCTTTGTCACAGGTTAAGACCTGGCCCGACAGGGACCTGTTTAACTATGTTGTCCCGGTGCCCCTGCAGGAAGAGCTGAATGCCGAATAAGATCAGAAATGTGCTTTACAGTTAATGTCAACCTTGTAAAGGAGGAGCTTGAGAACAGGTACGGTGCAACCCTGCTTGATCCTGATAAATATCGACCGAGCTATTATTACCATGCATTCGGTCTTCCCCGGCTTCCTGTAATAGCTTCTGATTCACCGGCGGAAATAAAAATGATGACCTGGGGCCTGATACCGTCATGGGTCAGGTCTTCAAAGGATGCCGAAGAAATACGCCTGAAAACCTTTAATGCCCGGTCCGACAGTGTTGATACAAAACCATCATTTTCCGGGTCGTTTTCATCAAAAAGATGCATAGTACCTGTCAGAGGTTTTTTCGAGTGGCAGCATACATCATCAGGCAAAATTCCATGGTATATATACAGGGCTGATAACGATATTATGTCATTGGCAGGACTTTGGGCAAAATGGACAGATTCTTCAACAGGAGATTCGCTTTCAACATTTTCAATCATTACAACTGATGCTAACAGGCTTATGTCCGAAATACATAACTCGAAGAAAAGAATGCCTGTTGTAATCGAAAAAGAATCTGAATCAGAGTGGCTGAGCCAGGATACTGATGTGTTGAAGCTGAAGCAGTTCCTGCAGCCATATCCGGAAATAATACTCCAGGCGCATACAATCAGCGATCTTATAAACAGGCAGAATGCAGAAAGGAATACACCTGAACTGATCAGACAGTTTAACAGGGCTCCTGAAAATCTTATTTTCTGAAAGTGCGAGGCACTACTGGGCTACGAACACATAGGTAATGGTCCCTGACTGGTTTTTGAGTGCGCCTGAATCAGGACTGAACTTCGACTGCCGCGCTGCACTTAATGCCGCCTCTGAAAGGCAGGGATCAGTAATTGAACTTTCTGAATCAACCAGCGTGGTACTCATTACATCGCCCCTTGGCGTCACTTCAATTGCAACTACTACCTTGCCTGCCCCCTCACATTTATATATAGGCAGTGGAAGATAGGTGTGTGTTCTTCCCTGCAGGTAATAATATATCCTTGTAGGTCCCGAAAACCTTGCTGCAGCTTCATTGGCATCCTGTGATTTCTTATCATTCTTCTGAACAGGGTCGGGGGGGGCAGCAACTGTTTCCGATCCTTTTTCCTTTTCCTTTTTCTGTTCGTCAATATAATTATCCTTGCCAAGTTTGCCGCTCTCGATAAGTTCCTCCTTTACCTTGTCGATATAATCTTCCCTGTTAATCTTCACATCAGGTTTCATTGCCAGGTTACGGGCAATGTTCTGTAATTCCTGGTCACCCTTTATAACCTGCTCAACAGAGAGAATCTTATTCTGGTCAGGTTTCTGGTTGATATCCTGGCGTGGCGGCTCCTGCAGGGTCATCTCGTACTCGCGCCTTATCTCGCTCATATGAAGATTGCCCATCCTTACAATCATGAATATTATTCCTGCTGTAAGATGAATTATTACAGTAATCAGAATCGCGACAAGCCGGTTATCGTATCTCCGCATAACTGCGAAATTATAAATTATTATTTTTGTCACTATCCTAAAATACACCTCTATGTCCCTTGGCGTGATATTTAACCTTATACTGATGCTGGTCCTGCTGATCTTTATCGGTATCATAGCATCATACTTCAAGATAATTACCCCGGCATCAAAAGACTTCCTCGCCAGGATAATCTTCAACATTACCCTTCCTGCCCTTGTCTTTACAAATTTCAGCAAGGTAAATGTCAACGGTCACCTTATATCAAACAGCTTATTATGCTTTTTGATTTCAGCAGTCGTCCTTTTCTTAATGTTATCAGCAGGGTGGGCTGGATCTAAGTTGCTAAGGATGAAGCGCGAAGAGGCAGGTATCTATCGTGTTCACAGCATGCTTGGAAACATAATGTACCTTGGATTTCCGGTAATATCAGCACTATATGGAAATGAGGGACTCCTCTATGCAAGTATTTTCGCACTTGTCTCAAATATACTTATGTGGACAGTTGGTGTTGTAACACTATCATCATCTGTTGAAAAATCCTTTATTAAAAGCCTCAGCCACCTGCTGAATCCCAACTCGGTGGCAATAGTTGCCGGCTTTATTCTTTTCCTCCTTTCGGTAAAGATCCCATCACTGCTCCTTGACCCGCTGACGGGTCTTGGCGCCTCAACGACCTACCTGTCAATGATTTTCATTGGAACAGTTATTTTCTATGCAAAGAAAGACAGGATCTTTGGAAATATCCCCGTTTATGTTCTGTCAATCAGTAAATTACTTATTGTTCCCGTTCTGTTGATACTTATCTTCAGGCTGACCGGGTCGACAGAACTGCTGAAGTTCGATGAAATGGTTGCATCAGTGATCATAATGCAGGCCGCAATGCCCTGCATGGTGAATGTTGTAATACTTACTTCCTACCTCGGGGAGGATGATACATTCGCCACAGGTAATGTCTTCGTTTCCACAGTGCTCAGCCTTTTTACAATTCAAGTTGTTTACCTGCTGATCGGCATCCTCAAGTGATGGCACTTGTCAGAACCTGGCCATCAGTCTGATATTCAGACTTCTTCCCGTCAGGAAATCAGGTATGGCGTATTGCCGCGACTGGCCGTCAAGGTTGCTGATTGTCTTAATCCAGTAATATGATACTGTATTGTTTATATCAAGAAGGTTATAGACCTCCAGTCCTGCTACAAGTTCTTCAGGGAAAGAGTGAGGCTTATTGCCTTCAACTGATTTTCCCCTGTTTATTATCACCTTGGTTATTCCAAGGTCCACCCTGCGGTAAGCTGGTAACCGGTGATAGAGGTCATATCTTGAACTGAAGGGGGAGATGGCCGGTAGCCCTGTTGCAAAGCAGAGAATGAGGTGCGCTCTCCATGATGGCTTCCCGGGAAGCCAGTCCTGGAAAAAGATATTTGTACTGATAACCTGGCTGCCTGGTGAAGGGAACCAGCCATAGCTGCTGCCAGGAATCCTCATCCTTGAGTCCATAAGGGAGAAGCTTATCCACGATTCGGCGTTCTCTACGAATTCCCCGTTCAGGCGGAGGTCAAATCCCCGGCTGTAACCTTCTGCTTCATTTGTGCCAGAATATATTATTCTCACATTATCCATGAAGTAGGGTATGATTCCTGAAAGCACTTTGTTGTAAAACTCCCCGCTTAGCCTGAATGGCCTGTCCCAGGCTTCGAAGTCCAGGCTGGCTCCTGCAACTATATGAATAGACCTTTGCGATTTTATCCCGTCATTTATTGTCCCGTCAGGGTATCTCATTTCCCTGTAAATAGGGGGCTGGTAATATACACCTCCGGATAACCATGCAGACAGTTTATCTGAAAGATTCATCCTTGCAGATGCCCTTGGGGATACAAGTATTTCCGAGCTAAAGGAATTGTATGTTGTCCTTTCGCCTGCAGTAAGCTGAAGCTTGTATTGTTTTACAGGGATTGTTCCTGATATTTCAAACCAGGCATTCGCAGACCACGTATCAAGGTCATTTTGAGCTCCAAGAAATCTTGAGACTGCGAGCCTGTCGGAATTATATGGTATTGAATAGCCGGCAGAGTCTTCCATTCTCCATTCCCTTATCCTGTCGATAAACGAACTTTTTCTTATTCCGGTACCCCACCTGCTTTTTATTTTTCCCGAAAGGTTTTCACCTTTATATTGAAATGTATAAATACCGGCATGCAGTGTGTTCCTTGCATGCGTCAGGAACCTCCCTATCCCTATGTTCATAAGGCTGTCGGATATATTATCTGACCCGGTATTTTTATCGAGGTTATCAAGCCTGTAATAACCCCTTATATCAAAAGTTTCGGATTCTCCTGAGAAATAAGAAGAGAGAATAAGCTTATGCTTCGTCGGGTTCCGGTTATTAAACTCCCATCCGACAGCACCGTTGATTGTTGTGTATTTGTCCTTCTCCCTGCCCCTGAAGAGCACATAAAGCTGGAAGGCTTCCGTTTCTGTGCCAAAAGTACTGGTTCTGCTCTGGGGGATGAAGTTATATGTGTTTGAGGCATATGATGCAAGCAGGAAGAGGTTTGATCCAGGTCCTGTTTTTAAGGTAACAAGCGATTGTATATCAGCAAATACCGGGTTGTAATCACCTTTCGAATCAAGGGTCCTCAGCATCATCCCCGTTGATTTATATCTTCCGCCGACCAGCCAGGTAAGTTTCCCGGTATTATCAGTTCCTTCGAGGTGTAATGAATTAAGCATGAGGCCGGTCATTACAGATCCGCTGAAGGATGCAGGTGTCTTGTATTTTACATCCAGTACCGACGACATCCTGTCGCCATAGCCCGCCCCAAAGCCACCGGCTGAGAATGTGACCGAGGAAACAAGATCAGGGTTTATAAAGCTCAGACCTTCCTGCTGACCAGATCTTATTAGGAATGGCCTGAAAATCTCAATGTCATTTACATAGACGAGATTTTCATCAAAACTGCCGCCGCGGACCATATACTGGCTGGAGAGTTCATTATTTGATACAACGCCTGGCATTGTTTTAAGAAGGATTTCGAATGAACCTGAAGGAGAGGGCAGAAGGCTGAACTCCTTAACAGGTAGCTTTGTAAGACCAGGACCAGTTGTGGTAAGTGATGCTGTTGATGTCACGATTACCTCTCGCAGGTTCCTTGTCTCATTCCTTAGAATAACAGCAGGAAGCCTGTAGTTACCGTCTCGTTTTATTACCTTTCTATCTGGAATGAAGCCAAGATGAGAAAATGTCAGCACTGCATCTCCATTCCCTGGTTTCAGGACAATGCTGAAAAATCCGTTTTTATCAGTGTAGGTACCGGTTCCATCCGGATAAAGGAGTACTGAAACATTTTCAACAGCCCTTCCGGTACTGTCGGTGACCTGCCCGCTGAGTATAGTCTGTTGAAAAGCTGCACAATTCCCACCTGTGAGAAACAATAAAAAAAATATTGAATATATTTTCAGAATTCTGAGCATCAGCTCTAGTTGGCAGACCCAGAGGATTTTGAGCTGCTCTTCTTAATCTTTGCCTTCCTTGCCTTTTCTGTACTTTTCTCATTTTTAAGGAGCCCCTTCTTGACGCCGTTAAAAAAGCGGGCCCATGCAAAAGGATTGAGAAGGTTGTTTGCAGGTGTCTGACCCCTTGTATAATATGCATCTCCCGTCTGCTGCATAGCCATCCTGAATCCTGCCTGCGGACTGACCCTGTAGTTCTTTGTATTTTCAAGCGTTGCATTTATCGATGCAAGGTTCTCGTACATAAACCTGATCTGCGGAGTCTCCTGTTCCTGGTTTGAAAGGAAATCCTGCTTGAACTGTCCATAGGTTTTCCATGGAAAAATCGTTACACCTTCAATTGATATGGTATCTGAAACCAGGGAGAGATCTTTCTTATACAATTTTTCGGTAAAAGATTCAGGAATCCTGAAAGTGACCTTCTTGTATCCGAGGGCACTCACCATTAATGTATCACCGGGCACAGAGATGATGGAGTATATTCCCGACTGTTCGCTTACCGATCCTTTGCGGTGATGAAAAGATACAATGCTTGCCCGAGGAACAGGTCTGTTTTCATCATCAGTTATAATTCCGTTTACCTGTACCAGGGGTTTTTTCCCGGTAACCTGGGAATATGTTCCTGTTACTGTTGCAGCAAGAAACAATATAATGTAAAGTATTCTTCTCAAACCCTCGCCCTATAAATGAAATAGTGTAAAACCATTAAAGCGGTTGTAAAATAAGCAATATTGAATGTAACGGTAAAACATTTAACTAAATTTTAATACTTTTCAGATTATACTTTATGATATCTGTGCTATACTAAAATTTATCATATTTTACTTCACTAAAAAGCACGACCTTTCGGATGTTTTAAACTGAAACTGATATTAAAAATGCAAAAGCAGTTACTTCTGGGTGATGAGGCAATAGCCAGGGCGGCTATAGATGCGGGTCTTAGCGGGATGTATGCATACCCGGGAACACCCTCAACAGAGATTATGGAGTATGTACAGTCTTTCAGCCCTGAAGGGGAGAATGGAATACACCATCAGTGGTCGTCCAATGAGAAGACAGCCATGGAATCGGCATTAGGGATGTCCTACGCAGGGAAGAGGGCTATGGTTGCAATGAAGCACGTCGGACTTAACGTCGCGGCTGATGGCTTTATTAATTCAGCCATCACTGGTGTTAACGGCGGACTCATAGTTGTGGTTGCCGATGATCCCTCAATGCACTCATCGCAAAACGAGCAGGACTCGAGGTACTATGGTAAGTTTGCATTTATTCCGGTTTTCGAACCTTCCTCGCAACAGGAAGCCTATGATATGATTTTTGATGCTTTTGAACTGTCTGAAAAGTTCTTTATTCCGGTACTATTCAGAATAACAACAAGGCTTGCCCACTCAAGGGCAGCTGTGCAGTTGAGGGAAGCACGGCCACAGAACAAACTAAAGCTTCCATCTGATTCAATGCGTTTTGTTCTGCTTCCTTCCATTGCAAAAAAACAATACCGGCTGCTTGTTAATGTTTATGAATCACTTAAATACGAAAACAGGCTCACAAAATATAACAGGTATATTGATAACCACGACAGGAAGCTTGGTGTTATAGCAAGCGGAATAGCATGGAATTACCTTCTTGAAAATTTCCAGGGGATGGAGCCTCCTTTCCCTGTACTGAAGGTTTCTACTTATCCCTATTCACAGGATCTTATCCACGATATTTACGACAGGTGTGATGAACTGCTTATACTCGAAGAAGGTTATCCTTTTATTGAAGAGTACCTGAGAGGCACACTGGATACAGGTAAAAAGATACACGGCAGGCTTGATGGGGCATTACCCCGCGACGGTGAACTTAATCCGGTAATAGTGGCAAAAGCCCTTGGCCTGGATTATAAGTTTGGCCCTGATGTCCCGGATGTAGTGAAGCTAAGGCCGCCTTCATTCTGTAAGGGTTGCGGACATATCGACATGTTCAATGCAATCAATGAGGCTCTTGCCGCCTACAGGCCCGGAGGAGTATTTTCCGATATCGGTTGTTATACAATGGCTGCTCTTCCGCCCTTCAGTTCAATAAATTCATGTGTCGACATGGGCGCTTCAGTAACCATGGCTATCGGGGCAGCTGACGCAGGTCTTTTCCCCTCGGTTGCTGTGATCGGCGATTCAACATTCACCCATTCAGGAATGACAGGACTCCTGGATGCAGTTGTCAAGAATTCGCCGGTAACGATAGTTATTGGTGATAATTCCACTACCGGGATGACAGGTGGCCAGCAGTCACAGGCAACCGGGAGGCTTGAAAATATTTGCAGGGGCATCGGTGTTGAACCTGAACATCTGAGGATCATAACTCCTCTTAAAAAGAACCACGAGGAGAATGTCAGGATAATGAAAGAGGAATTTGAATACAGGGGAGTATCTGTAATAATTGCAGCCCGGGAATGCATTCAGACCGCAACACGGAAGAGAAAGAGCGAAGCTGCAAACGAATAACAGGAAAATTATGAAAAACGATATTATACTTTCAGGCGTAGGCGGTCAGGGTATCCTGTCAATTGCAGCAGTAATCGGGCTGGCAGCCGTTGAGAATAATCTGTTTCTCAAACAATCAGAAGTTCATGGCATGAGCCAGCGCGGGGGCGATGTGCAATCGCATTTCAGGCTTTCAGACCAGGCTGTAATGTCCGACCTGATACCTTACGGGAAGGCAGACGTGATTATTTCAGTTGAACCAATGGAAGCGCTCAGGTACCTGCCATGGCTTTCGCCAACCGGATGGGTTGTTTCAAACTCGACACCCTATATAAATATACCCGATTACCCGCCAGTTGAGCATATACTGGCCGAAATATCAAAAATCAGGAATCATATTATTCTTGATGCCGATGACATTGCAAAAAAGAACGGCTCGGTTAAGTCGGTCAATATGGTAATTCTCGGAGCAGCTTCACCATTTATCGAAATGCCATTCAGCAGCCTGGAAAATGCAATTAAGAAACTCTTCGCAAAAAAGGGTTCAGGTATTGTTGATATGAATATTCAGGCGCTTAATGCCGGGCTACAGTTTTCGAAGGAAGCAAGGGGTTAACTGTCAGATCTTCATAAGCAGATTCAGGTAGAGCATATTGCTTATCGGCTTTGTTGTAAGGTATGGTATGTTTGCCTGGTAGTCGAGTGCTAATCTCACATTTTTTGACACTGAATATTGAACACCTGCAATGCAGAAGTTGCCATCTTTCTGTTCGTTCCAGTTTGATGTGTAACCTGAAGGAGTTACTGATGAAGCAAGGTCGTAACGACCGAATACCATCACTTTCGGAATCACTGTGATGCCCCCTGTAGCTGAGATACCCCAGGAATGATGCCCTGCATTACTGTCCATGTTTGTTTTGAAATTAAACTCACCTCCGATAAAACCCCTTTCTGCCTTATAGCCTGCGAATACGATAGAAGTGTATTGAAGGACATTTGCACTTTTCATAAAGTCCTCGTAGAACCTAAGGTATATGTGTTCTGTAGGTTTAAATGAAAGGGCTGCTGTTGCTTTAACATTATTATCAAGCTGTATGCTTCCGCCACCCTCACCGTTTATAATTGATGCATCGGCTTCAAGTTTTTCATTAAACCTGTATTCGACACCTATGCCAAGATCGGAGTCACCGCCGTAGCCATTTACATCCTGGAATGGCTTTGCCAGGTAGCGCATACCCCAGAAGGTCTGCTGGTACATAAAAATCTTCGTTTTTATCATCCCCATTGTGATTGTCAGCTTATCGTTGTTGTAGTTCATCGTGGCTTCACGTAAGAATGCATAGCGCCTGGGTTTGGAGCCTGGTGCAAGATCCTCCGGTGAAGCAGCATTCAGGATGATTGTAGCGTAGAAGTTTTTATCTATCGACCATTCATATCCAAGAAAGGCCCTGTTGAGGTTGAATCCGGTCTTGTTTGCATCATTACTCAGGTTCACATGGAAATCTGTATGAATCTCAACTATGGGTTTGCTGGTGGTTACGTCAGACTGTGAGAAGGAGATACGGGATATTAATGTTAAAATCAGCAGCGAGGTTAGTATTCTTTTCATCTTAAAATCAGGTGTCAGGTATTTGGTACGTTCAAATATAGTTAATCTTTAATATGCTAATTCCAGCAGCAAAAAAAAACGGCGCCCTGAACAGAGCGCCATTTTGCAAAGACTTCCATGGTTATTCTTTTTCCTTTGCCTTTTCACGTACATCTTTCAGCAATATAAGATCGCTTGCTATGATCTCAGTTATGTACTTTGTGACGCCGGTCTTGTCCTCGTAGCTCCGGTAGGTGATACGTCCTTCAACTGCCACCTCTTTTCCTTTTTTCAGAAATTTCCCGGCTACATCGGCAATGCCGTTCCATGCCACGACATTATGCCAGGTCGTTTCGCTTACTTTCTGGCCGTCGCCGTTTTTATGCGATTCGGTTGTTGCAAGGGAAAACCTTACTACTTTTTTTCCGCTTTCAAGTGTCTTTGTTTCAGGGTCCTGGCCCAGGTTTCCGATGAGTGTTACTCTGTTCCTTAATGAGTTCATTGCTTTGGTTTTTAGTTTGACAGTTTTAATTAACTGGAACAAACTTACACCCTGTTATCAGGCCAATGTGGTTAATAAACACTTATACACGTTTCTTAATCATTTGTAGACGTTTACACCCGTTTGAAAACGGTTTTTCGTATCTTTATCAAAACATTAGTGCTGTGGAAAGGAAATGTCTCGATTGTGGCGACACCCTTCGTGGTCGCTCCGATAAGAAATTCTGTTCCGACCAGTGCCGGAATAATTACAATAACAAGTTAAACAGGGATTCAAACAACTTTGTAAGGAATGTGCATGGCCTTCTGAGGAAGAACCGCCGCATCCTTTCTGACCTTGTTGCTGAAGGGAAAACCGTAATTCATAAAGATGCCCTGTATGCTCTGGGGTACAACTTCAGCTTCTTTACACATATTGTAGAATCGAAAGAGGGGACAAAATTCCAGTATTGTTTCGATTATGGATTCAGCGAAAGAGACGAAGAATTCGTCGAACTCAGGCAGAGCAGCAGCTATCCCGAACTGCTGTGGGGTGAGTGATAACTATCTTATTTAGTATTCAGAAGCTTTCTGTTGATGCAACCGGTGCCTTTATGTTTCCTGAAACAGGCACAACCTGGCCCCTGTAGGTTATTGTTGATATATTAAGGTTATTCACCGATACATTGCACCATCCCGACTGGTCGACAGTTATATAGAAATCAAAAGTGTTACCCCCTCTTGCAACCTTCATTGAGATGTCGTAAGTATTCTTTGTGGAGTTGTTGACCATCTCGTACTTAACAGTATGGCCGCTGAAGTTAATACCTGTGATTGCGCGTCCTCCAAATGAATTACCAACATAACCGAGGCTCACCGATGCAACTTCACCGTCAACAATTATATAGTTCGACCTTGGAATAAGTTCGAGCATACCACCCCTTGTTGTGTAAATACGGTTTACCTTTATTATAAAGCGCCTTGCTTCAACGGCTTTCCTGACCTCAGTTAACTTTGCGAGTTTCCTTTCACTCTTCTTCTCCTTTGTTGTCGATGCAATTTCTTTTGTAGATGTACATGCGGCGAATGAAAGGAGGATAATTGCTGAAAATAATATCTTGTTCATAGCTAAAGGCTTTGGTACAGGAGGATTACTCCAAATATCATGCCATGATGCCCCGGTTTACAGTCAAAAAAAGGGTACCATATGAGGCACCCCTTTCAAAGTATTAAGGTTGGAATTTATAAACTCTGCAGTGAAGTTTATTTAATATCCCCGTTTGCTGCTTCCCAGAGCTGTAGATAGCCTAGTTTGATTATTTCAAGCATCTTATTCCAGTTTACCAGGGCAACCTGGTCTGAAGGCTGGTGGTAATCGGGATGCATAGCAGCCATCCATTCAATTACAGGGATCTTGTTATTTGTGAAAGCCGTGAAATCTGATCCTCCTGTCGGAGCTTCCTCTGAAGTGATTTTAAGGTTCAGGTTCAGTTTATAATCCTGGACAAGCTGTTTTGTAAGGTCACCAAGGGTTGTATATGATTTTGTGTAGGTCATCCCTGCCTTGTTCTTAAGTGTATCATTCTCGGAATCCCTTGATATCATGTCAAAATTCATATAGAATTTATACTGGTTAATCTTGCCTGCCGAAGGATACTGTGTGAAATACTCCGATCCCAGCAACCCTTTTTCTTCACCTGTCCAGGCACAGAAAAGGATGGTCCTTTTGGGTTTAACGCCACTGGCAGCAAAAGCTCTTGCAATAGTCATAACACCTACGGTTCCTGAAGCATTATCATCAGCACCGTTCCATATCTTACCGAATTCCATTCCCATATGATCCATATGTGCTCCAATAGCCACATATTCATTAGGATTTTCGCCTTCTATCATGGCGATTATGTTCCTTGTGTTAATGCGCCTCTGTTTCATTTCTACTTCAACAGATGCGGTCATTCCCGGGATTGGAACTGGTTTGAATTTAACAACACCTGCAGCAGCATCTTTCTCATATTTTGCTATGTCAATGCCGCTGTCCTTCAGGATAAGGTTTGTTATCTTCTCTGTGACTGTTATAGTAACAGGGGAGGATGTCATTTCCTTACCGTCGAGTCTCATATTTGTCCAGTTTGTTCTCGGGGCACTTTCTGCAGGTGACTGGTAGTAGTCGAATTTATAAACGCCCCATCTCTTTGTGATATCGTTTACTCCGGTAGCTAGATCAATAACACCAGCAACTCCAAGTGAACCCAGTACATCGTTTTTCTTCCTCATGATGTCGAATGCGGCCCTCTGGTTGTCACCAATAAGTTTTTTGAACATCGGGGATGTGTTATCGTTTACACCAGGATATCCTGAGAGCCTGACGACGATTTTCCCTTTAACATCTATACCGGCAAAGTCATCAATCCCGTTTACCTTGTCCTGCAGCCCGTATCCTACGAATACAAGCGGCGCTTCGAATTCACCGTTTACAGCTCCTCTTGAAAGCGTATAATCGACATTTTCAGAAAACTCATATGATCGGCCACCTTTAGTTAGAGAAAGGGAAGATGTTCCCCCTGGAAGCGCTTCAATTAATGTGAAGTTCTGGAAGTATGTTCTCTGGGGGGCCTGCCTGTTTGAACCACCCTGCTGCGGCCGTGGCATCCTGAATCCACCGAATCCAGGCATATCGCCTGCAGGAGCAACACCAAAAACCTTGAACATGCTTGCAATGTAGTCGCCTGCCAGGTAGGAGCCTTTATCCCCGGTGGCCCTTCCTTCGGTCCAGTCGGATGAAAGAAACTCAAGCTGGCCCCTTATTGCATCGGCAGTGATTGCCTGTAATCCTTTTTCCTTCGGTGTCATCTGTGCGAAAGTCGAAGGAAGCAATGAAAGGATGAGCATTAAAGCAAAAAATAGTTTTTTCATTTTGGTTGTTTGATTTTGAGGTTTAAGAGAAATATTCAGCAATTTAAATAAATATGGTTAGCTGTTTCATATTTCGGTGATACTTAACATTTTTTAACCCACAATGGGGTCTTTGCAGGCCGATTTTGCAGAAAAAATGTTGATTAACGCATCTTCTTCTTTGATGAATAGATTGCAAAAAGAGTACGCGCTGTGCAACCTTTTCGTTAATTTTACCGTTATATATCAGTTAATGTCACATGAAGTTTAATTTAACATCTGTAATATGAAAAAGACTATCCTTGTTATTTTAGTTGTAATGCTTGCTTTGCCGGGTTATTCCCAGCTTTTAAAATTCGGTATCAAGGCAGGTGCTGAAACCACAAACGTACCTGAGTATACTTCTATCGGAACAGGTGCTGCTGTTATCGATGCTGCAAAAACTGCATCATGGGGCTGGCATGCCGGTGTTTTCGTTCGCATAAAACTGCTCGGTCTTTATGTTCAGCCAGAAGCTGTATTTGCTTCTAATAGCTTTGATTACAATGTCACTGATGTCTCAGGAAACCCACAGGGTCTTCTGACTCAGAAGTTCAATAAACTCTCAGTACCGATTCTCCTTGGTTTCAAACTTGGTCCCCTTCGCATAAATGCTGGTCCGGCAGCTTCAGTTCAGATCGGTTCCCCAAAGGAACTCATAACAGATCCGAACTTCTCAGATCTATATAAAACTGCCACATGGGGCTACCAGGCAGGTTTAGGTCTTGACCTCTTCAAGAAAATGACTATTGACGCAAGGTATGCAGGCGGATTTGGAAAGCAGGAAGGCTCAACAACCCTTGGCGGCCAGACATTTAATTTTACGAATGCTCCTCCTTCAATTCTTATCAGTCTTGGATTTATGTTCTAACAGATTCATAATTATAGAAGAAACTCTCCCCGTTCGGGAGAGTTTTTTTATTTTTACATAAGCAAGTACATCAACCAGATGACAGGCCTTTTCAGTTTGAGTTTTTCCGGGATTCAGGGAATAGTGACAATCATCTACATGGTCACTATACTGTTCGTTTGTTTCATGATCGTTTTTGAGAAACGTTCCCCTGTAAAAACTCTTTCATGGATACTTGTTATTCTGCTTGTTCCTTTTATCGGGATAGTGATGTATATTTTCTTTGGTCGAAACTTCAGGAAGCAGAAGATCTTTTCAAAGAAAAATATACTCGATATGGAGCAGCTCAGCAATATTGCAGCGTTCCAGGTAAAGACACTCCCCGAAAGAATGACAATGGTAGGAGAGAAAGTCCGGGAGAAGGATCACCTTATTAAACTGGTGCTTAACAATAATAAATCAGCTCTTACAGAGTATAATAAGCTTGATATTCTTATTGACGGGACGAACACCTTCCCGGCAATGTTCAAGGCAATAGAAGCTGCTGAAAGGTTCATCCATCTTGAATTTTACAGGCTTGAATCAGATATACTCGGGATGAAATTCTGCGATGCGCTTATTGAGAAGGCAAAGAGGGGAGTCAAGGTCAGGATCATTTACGATGACGTAGGAAGCTGGAGTCTCTCAAACCGCCTGGTAAAGAAGATGCGCAGGAACGGGGTTGAAATACATTCATTCATGCCCGTGCAGTTCCCCTGGCTTACGAGCAAGATCAATTTCAGGAACCACAGGAAGATTCTGGTTGTTGACGGCCTGGTTGGTTTCGTGGGAGGCCTGAACATTGCAGATAAGTACCTACAGGGTCTCAGAGACCTGGGAAAGTGGAGGGATACTCACCTGATGATCCAGGGTGAAGCTGTCGATGCTTTGAACAGCGTATTCATGGTCGACTGGTATTTTGTCAGCGACATCCTTCTTAAAAATGAGATGTTCACAAGCGAGAACAGGTCGTTGTACGACAGGTGCTGGATACAGGTTGCATCAAGCGGTCCTGATTCAGACTGGGCAAACATAATGCAGGTCTATTTCTCAGCCATAGCAACAGCAAGGAAATACATATTTATTTCCACCCCTTATTTCTCACCCGATGAAAGTGTGCTGAATGCAATAAAAACCGCATCCTTAAGCGGTGTGGATGTGAGATTGCTGCTCCCTGGAAAATCAGATTCTGTTGTTTCATACTGGAATACAAGGTCATACATAGATGAGCTTCTGGAAGCAGGAATAAAAGTTTACCTTTTCAACGACGGGTTCAATCATTCAAAATATATTGTTATCGATGATGTGTTTAGCTCTGTAGGATCTGCAAATGTGGACATGCGAAGCTTTGAGCTGAACTTTGAGATTACAGCCCTTATCTATAATGAATCATTTGCCCTGAGGCTTAATGAAGTATTTCAGAATGATCTTGACAGGAGCAGCATGGTTAACACCGCCGACTGGGGAAACAGGAGGAGAAGTGCAAAAATCAAAGAATCCCTTGCAAGAATATTCGGTCCGCTTTATTGACTTTCCAGGGAATCAATTGTAAAAATTTATTAACTAAATTCTTTCCACTTTAACATTGCGTTAATAGTGTCAAGCCTCTTTTCTTCATTACTTTACATCGGTTAGTTAATGAATAATTATTTGGAATAATTACACAGATAAAGAAAAGGAATTCGCAGGTACTAGTTTAGGTTTTAGCAGGTTTAGGTAAATAACCCGTCGGAAGGCGGGTTATTTATTTTGTCTGCTCATCTTTCCCTGAATTGTTGGATGCAATCCAGAAAAATATTACCGACAGGCTGACAAAATAAGGAAAGAACCTGATAAGGCTGTTTTTCAATGAATTGTAGGTCTTGTCAATAACAACAAGAGTATATACGGCCACTGCAGCATAAACAGCGGTGACTATCCACCCTACAACAGATACAGGGATGTAGATCCAGCCTTTTTTCTTAAAATGTGCTTTCATAAAATCATTAATCGTGTTATTTACCCAGTAACATCTTTATTGCAACAAGAAGCAGGAATACCCCAAATACTTTCTTTAGAATATCCTGTGGAATTTTGACTGCAAGTTTCGACCCGAAAATTGATCCGACAACAAAGAACACTGCAAGTATAGCGGCAACCCTCCAGTCAACATGCCCTGCTTTGTAATAATTTATTACTGCAAAAATTCCGACAGGGGGAAGCATCATTGCAAGACTGGTACCCTGTGCTTCCTGCTGTGTATATCCAAGAATAAATGCAAGTGCAGGAATTACAATTATACCACCGCCTATCCCTAACATGCCCGCCATGAAGCCTGTTATAATACCAAGCACGACTATGAGAACCAATGTTGTAACTGACATCTTCATACTGTTTTATTTACAGGCATAAAATTATCAAAAATATTTCAGCGGTGAAAACCTTGTATTGCATATTCCTCAGACCACTTTTGGCAGCTTGTAACTTGTAAGTTTCTTTCTAACTTTGGACTTCATGAATATAGTATGACAAAAAGAGTTAAGATATTGTTATTGAGTGTTTTGGTGGTAGTGGTGCTGGCTGCTGTTCTTCTTATCTCTTCAGTCATGCAACCCGGAATCACACCGAAGGGCAAAAGGGCGGTTCTGATGATACCGTCAGGGGCAAGGTATGGGCAGGTACTGGATTCCGTATATTTGAATTTCGAAGTCAGGAACAGGAAGCTATTTGAGCTTATCGCGCAGAAGAAAGGATATCCTGCAAAGGTTAAACCAGGGCGTTACCAGTTTGACAATGGAACAAGTTACCTGAAGTTTATTAACATCCTCAGGGGAGGATTCCAGACGCCTGTAAGGGTAACTTTCAACAATGTGCGCACAATCTACCAGCTTGCAGGTAAGATTGGTAAATATCTTGAGTCGGATTCCTCGGCAATTGCTGCTTTTCTTGAAGATCCGGCAAACTACAGGACCAATGGTTTTTCAAGGGAAAATGTAATCCTTGCTTTTATCCCCAATACATATATAGTTTACTGGAATACATCCCCTGCTGCTTTCTTTGAGAAAATGTCGAAGGAATACAACAGGTTCTGGAATTCTGAAAGGTCACAGAAGGCAGATGCCCTTAAATTGACAAGGATTGAAGTTGGCATACTGGCCTCAATGGTTGATGATGAAACGCTCAAAGCTGACGAAAAACCAAGGATTGCAGGTGTATATCTTAACAGGCTCAGGAGAGGCATGCCACTTCAGTCATGTCCCACTATCAAGTTTGCCCTGAACGATTTTACAATAACCCGCATCCTTTACAAATATCTCCAGGTCGATTCACCTTACAATACATATAAGCATACAGGCCTGCCACCCGGACCGGTTGGTTGTCCTACCACAGAGAGCATAGATGCGGTACTGAATGCTGAAAAGACAGATTATTTATTTTTTGCAGCGAAAGCCGATTTCTCCGGGTATCACAATTTTTCGCGTACCCTGAAGGAGCATAACAAATATGCCGACGAATACCAGAAAGAACTTGACAGGAGGAAAATATTCAGATAGATCCCACTACCTCTACTTCCATTTCAAGTTCTATCCCAAATTTTTCATTAACGGATTTTTTTATTTCCTGCGAAAGATCGTAAAGTTCCTTCCCTGTTGCTGAGCCATGGTTCACTATTACAAGTGCCTGTTTTGCATGGACGCCGGCATCGCCTATTCTCCTTCCTTTCCATCCTGCCTGTTCAATAAGCCATCCTGCGGCGATTTTCACCCCCCCGGCCGGGTTGTCATAAAGAGGCGCCAGCGGGTAATTATATTTAAGATCATCAGCTTTTTCCCTGCTTATGACGGGGTTTTTGAAAAAGCTCCCTGCATTACCTGTTTCAGCGGGATCAGGAAGTTTTTCCTTTCTTATTTTAATTACCGCCTTCCTTATGTTTTTCAGTGAAATATCACCGAGTGCAGCCGTTTCAGCTTCAAGGAATCCGTAACTCAGTTTGAATTGCGGCACTTTCTGCAACCTGAAAGTCACATCGGTAATAATATACTTATCGCGCAATTCCCCTTTGAATATACTGTACCTGTAAGCGAACCTGCAGTCAGCCTGCGAGAATTGAACTGTCTCGCCGGTTTCTGCTGAAACAGCTCCAACACCTGAAATCACATCGGCAGCCTCAACACCATATGCACCGATGTTCTGTACCGGGCTGGCACCAACAGTCCCCGGAATATATGAAAGGTTCTCCAGTCCGCCGTAACCGTTCTCAACAGCCCAGTCAACCATTTTGTCCCAGGTCAGTCCTGCCCCGGCGTTTACATAAATATACTGGTCATCTTCCGCTGTCTTTCTGATTGCAGAATTCAGTGGTTTGACAAGGGTACCATGAAAATCACTGGTAAAGAGAAGATTGCTACCCCCGCCAATTACTTTTACCAGGTCTGGATAATCATGCCTCCCGGCCCTGAAAAACAGGGAAATCTCTTCTGTTGATTCGGGTTGTATTAACCAGTCGGCCTTGTAGTCGAGACCAAAGGTATTGAACTCCTTTAATGATATGTTTTTCCTGGCTATCATATAGTGATCACCGGGCTAAAAGTACTAAAAGTCTAAAAACTATTACCCGTATGCAGATTTCTTTACCCCGTCAAAAAAACTTGACTTGCTTGACCTTTTGTCCTAACTTACAGGATTAAGCCTCTTTATCACTTTTTTTCAAACAAAACTTACCTTATATGAAAGCCAGAAAATTAGTCATGATTGTCCTTTTCATATGTTCATATTTCGCTGTAAAAGGACAGGTACCACAAGGTTTCAATTACCAGGCAATTGCAAGGGATGCATCTGGAAATCCGATAACCGGACAGACAATTGAAGTTAAAATAGGGATCCTTTCTGACACTTTGACTCCTGTTATTCTGAGGGAAGAGCTATTTACTTCAGTGAAGACAAATGCGTTTGGCTTATTTAGTGTGGTGATAGGCACAGGAACATTCCAGTCTGGAAGCGTCCCAAACTTTTCCGATATAAACTGGTCAGATAAACCCTTATTTGCAAGGACTTATATTAATTATCCCATAGGTTCATGGAAATATATGGGATCATTTAAGCTCTGGTCGGTCCCATACTCAATGGTCGCAAGAAATCTGGGAGGTGCCGTTGACAGGCTAAAGGTGTCAGGCACACTCACATCAATGGATTCGGCACTTTTTGAAGTGAGGAACCGAACAGGACAGATCGTGTTCGCCGTATATAATGAAGGTGTAAGGATCTATGTTGATAATGGAAGGAATAAGGCATCGACAAAAGGGGGATTTGCGATCGGAGGTTTTGGTGCGGGCAAGTCAGTATCGCAGCCACTCTTTGTTGTTGACCAGGACAGTATCAGGGCCTATATTGATACAGGCCTCGTTAAGGCAAGAAAAGGTGGCTTTGCAATAGGAAGCTTCAACAATGCCAAAAGTCCGTGGGAACAATATCTGAGCGTATCACGCGACAGTACCAGGATATTTATTAATGACCAGCCTGCAAAAGGTTCAAAAGGGGGATTTGCAATAGGTGGATTCAACCAGTCTAAAAGCGGCAATATAAATTACCTGAACGTTGCAACTGAAGCAACAGGAATTATTAACCCTTCACAGAACAGGGTACTCTGGTATCCTTTGAAGAATGCCCTTCTTGCAGGCAGGGTTCTCATTCTGAAACCAGATAGCGTTGGTCTGAATTCATTTGTATCGGGTTACGAATCAAGAGCATCGGGTGACTTTTCACAGGCACTTGGGTACCAGTCGTATGCTATAGGCGACTACTCTTCAGCAATCGGAAGAAAAGCGATAGCAACGAAGAATAACTCATTTGCATTTGGAGACTCTGCCCAGGCTACCGGGGTTAACAGTTATGCTTTTGGTAACAACTCACATGCTGTAGGGGCAAGGAGCTTTGCTTTCGGATCATGGGATGTGGACAATATGTCGCATTACTTTGTAACTGAGGCCCTCGGTAATAACAGTGTAGCGATCGGCCTGGGTGCAAAAGCCGATGGTGTGTCTGCTTTTTCAATTGGCGGGGTTAGTACCTATTCGGTCATCCGGTGGCCGGATATAGTTTACGCCAGGAATGCTGCACTTGCTGATAATTCCATGGCTCTTGGTTTTGCAAATACTGCAAACATTTCAAACAGCCTGGCGATAGGAATTGGAAACAAATCCAATGCTTACAGGTCGATGGCAATAGGTTACAATAACTATACTTACGGGGATTATTCCTATGCATCCGGACGCCAGAACTATTCTTCAACTGCAGCTCTCAGTTCCTCAATGATAGGATACGGACTGGTAACAAACGAACCATATGAAACAATAGTTGGTGCATTTAATGATACAACAAGCGTAACTGGTGTTCAGTTTGCAGTCGGCAATGGTACTCCGGCGTTTTTACCTACACGTAAGAATGCATTTCTGGTACTTAGAAATGGAAGTGTCATAATCCCTGGTACAGGCACCCTGCAGGTTGGCCTGACGAATTCAACCACAATCTACGACATCGATGCAGCCGGGGAAATAGCCTCGAGGGGTTATAACAGCTTCAGGATGAGAGGAACATCATACAGCACTTTCTTCCGTAATGACGGAAGCAACCTTTACCTGATGCTGACAAATTCAGGAGATCCTGATGGTACTTATAACAGCCTGCGGCCATTACGTGTTACCCTTTCAACAGGGAATCTCTATCTGGGAGGCGGTAATGTTTCTGTTCTGAATTCAGGCTATGTCGGAATAGGAACAGGGACCCCTAATTATCCACTGCATGTTGCCACTTATGCAAATGCATCAGCTTCCTACGGGTATCTCAATTCAAGCGGTGCAACCGGAACATCTTCCGGTATAAACAACTATTCAATTTTTGCTGAGTACAGGATCAGGGCCGAGGAATTCAATGCTGATTCGGACGAAAGGATAAAAGCCATTTTGGGAGCAAGTGATTCAAGGAACGATTTTGATGTAATTAGAAAGATAAAGATCACAAACTTCAGATATATCGATACAATAGGAAAAGGAAACCAGGTTCATAAGAAAGTCATAGCACAGGAACTTATGAAAGTTTTGCCTGTTGCAGTCTCGGCAACAACAGGGTTTGTTCCTTCAGTATATTCAAAACCTTTCGCATCATATTTTGATGTTGAAAAAGGTAAAATGATATACACAATGGGCATGGAACATGGTCTTAAAAAAGGGGATGTTGTTAAAATCATTGTAAGCAACGGAGCACTGAATGCCACTGTTTCTGAAATAATTACGCCTCTTGTGTTCAGTATAGATGCCCAGAAAGATTTGAAAGAGGTCTTTATTTATGGCAAAGAGGTAAGCGACTTTCTTACTGTCGATTACGAGGCAATATCTATGCTGAATGTTAGTGCTACACAGGAACTAATAAAGAGAATGGAGGTCCAGGACAGGCAACTGACTGAACAGGATGAAAAAATCAGGAAGCTCGAGAGGATGATTGAGGAAATGCAGCTTATTATCAAAACAGGAACAAAATAGTAATCTAAAAATAGCAATATGAAAGCAACTGGAATCCCAAGGAAAACGGCGGGTTCATTGTTTTTCGGCCCGCTGGTTTCTCTAAGTCTTTCGGTATTAATTTTTATTTTTCCGGGAACCCTGAATCTGAGTGGTCAGGTTCCGCAGGGTTTTAATTACCAGGCTATTGCCAGGGATGGATCCGATAACCTAATTGTAAACACCACCTTACAGGTAAGGATTTCTGTAATGGCAGATTCTTCAGGAACAAATGTGATCTGGCAGGAACTGCATACAGGGGTGGTTACAAATTCCCTGGGTTTGTTTAAACTTGTGATTGGCAGGGGATCGAAGACAGGGGGGACTGCAGCCAGTTTCAGCAACATTAACTGGAGCGTCACACCAATATTCATAAAAACTGAAATTGACTACCTCGGCTGGAAGGATATGGGAACGACCAGGCTCTGGTCAGTTCCATATGCTCAATTTGCCGGAATGGCAGCAAATGGATTCAGCGGAAACTACAACGACTTATATAATAAGCCTCTGCTCTTTGATGGAACCTGGAGTTCTTTGACAGGTAAGCCTGTTTTTGCAACAGTTGCAACAAGCGGAAGCTACACTGACCTGTTGAATAAGCCGACAATACTTAACAGCCAGTGGGTTACTTCCGGTAGTAATATATATTACAATTCAGGAAATGTAGGTATTGGTACAAATGCACCTGGTTTTGTACTTGATATAGGTGGGCGTGCAAGAATAAGATCAGGTGGTGGCGATGCCGGTTTCTGGCTAATGGACCCCGGGAACACCACAAACAGGAGCTTTATCGGGATGTATGGTAATGATTATGCCGGGATCTACGGAGTCGGTGCTTTATGGAGCTTGGTTATGAATGTAAATAATGGTTATGTGGGTGTCAGGAATTCAGCCCCTCAGTATCCATTGCATGTTGTGGGAACCGCAAAGATAGCAGGTGGACTTTCTGTGGATAACAGTATCAATGGAGGAGGTTATAATGCAGGTGCCAGCCTTGGTGGCTACAGCCTCGAAGTGGGAGGCCCTTCACCGTCCGCAACCAATGGTTATGGTACAATTTTCTTTCATCATCATGGAGCCATTGCCCACCAGCTACGTTATACTTCAGGAGTTCTTTACCTGGAGGCGGCAGGTAATGGGTATGGCACTAATGTCTATCCATCACTCCAGATAGGAGGTGGATTGTATGCGGCACTTAACGGCGGTAATTTCGGTATAGGAACAGCAACATCATCCAGTAAAGTAGTAATACAACCTCCTGTAACCTGGGATGATAACCTGCCACTCTTCGAAGTGAAGAATAAAAGCGGCATAACTGTTTTCGCAGTTTACAATAATGGGATACGTGCTTTTGTTCAGCCCAACTCCGGCAAGGCTGTTAAAGGCGGTTTTGCGATAGGAGGATTTGACCCGACAAAAGCAGGGAATGTGCCTTTAATGTCGTTATCTCCTGACAGCATAAGGTTTTATATAGATAATGCATCCACAAAAGCAACGAAAGGCGGGTTCGCTGTTGGAAGTTTCAATGTCGGGAAAGCGGCAAACGAGGATTTTATGTATATCACACCTCAGAATTCAAGCAGTGGACAGTATAATACATTTCTTGGATACCTGGCCGGACAGGCAATGACAACTGGGTACAGGAACAATTTTATTGGTTATTATTCAGGATATTCTGCAAATATTGCTGCTAATAACCAGTGTATGGGAGCATCATCTGGTTATGCGCTTACAGACGGATCAGCAAACGTTTTAATTGGAACAGCTGCCGGACAAAATATAACAACAGGAGATTATAATATCATGATCGGTAACTATGCCGGCTACGGAACCTCTGCAAACGATAGTTATAATATAATTATTGGAAATTTTGGAGCTTATTACAGTCCTATTGGGTCAAGAAAGCTATACATCGACTGTGATCCGTCAACACAACCTCTTATTTATGGCGATTTTGCGACTAATAAAGTCGTAATTAACGGCGGAGCTACTGACAATCCTTTGGGTTATACTTTTTACGTCAACGGTACAGCTGGTGGTGACTACGGTTGGAATGTATCAAGCGATGCAAGATTTAAGAAAAACATTGAAACAATAGATAATCCTTTGTCAAAAGTATTGAATCTGCATGGTGTATATTTCAACTGGTCAGATACATCGAAAACAGATAAACAGCAGATGGGCTTCATTGCACAGGAAGCCGAAAATATAATTCCACAGGTTGTAAATAAATCAAATGGTTATTATTCGATGGATTATGCACCAATAACTGCCCTGCTCGTTGAAGGGATGAAACAGCAACAAAAAACAATAGAATCACAGAATAAAAAGATTGACAGGCTCGAAAAACTAATCGAGGAGATGAAATCGGCAATGGAAAGGAGCGGAGTCAGGTAGGAGGTAAGAAAGGCTATAGAGGCTTTAGAGGCTATAAAGGCTGTAGATGAGATGGGGAGATAGGGAGATGGGGAGAAGGGTAGGTGGCACGATTGCATGATTGCATGATAAACTTTGCTACCTTTATCTCATGACGGCCACCAATTGCAAACCACGTGTTATATTCTGTGTTACAAACTGCATTTGTTTCGACCAGCGTGTTCTTAAAATGGCAGCAGTTGCCGAAAACCTGGGAACTGAAGTAACGATTGTCGGGCGGAGAAAGGGTAATTGCTGCAGTGGCCAGCCTTCAACTTTCAGAACAAAAAGATTCAGACTTATCTTTAATAAAGGATTTCTATTCTACGCTTCAATAAATTTGAGGTTGCTGTTTTACCTGCTTTCGCGAAAAGCCGACCTTATTGTGTCAAATGACCTTGATACTTTGCTGCCCTGCTATATCGCCTCAAAACTGAAAAGGGTTCAGATTGTTTACGATTCACACGAATATTTCACAGGGCTTCCCGAACTTAACGGGAGAAAGTTCGTGAAGGGATTCTGGACACTCATTGAAAGGGCAATTGTACCACGCCTTGAAAACTGTATAACAGTAAGCGATCCCATAGCTGATATTTTTCTAAAGGCTTATAACAGGAAGTTCACAGTCTTAAGGAATTGTTCTGTTTCAGCCAAAGGTATAGTACCTGTTGAACGTGAGTCCCTGGGTGCGGGTGGTGATAAACTTTTACTTGTTATACAGGGAAGCGGAATAAATATTGATAAAGGAGCTGAGGAACTTGTCGAAGCCATGAAGGGGCTCTCCAATGCAGTATTGATTATAATAGGCAGCGGAGATGTAATTGAAGATTTAAAAATCATTGTAAAAAAAGCCATGATCGGGGACCGGGTCAGGTTTCTACCTCTTATGCCATGGGCAGAGATGATGCGTTATACTAAAGCTGCCGATGCCGGTTTTTGCCTTGAAAAGGATACAAATATCAATTACAGGTTCAGCCTGCCAAACAAACTCTTTGATTACATTTCGGCGGGTATCCCCGTAATTGCAGGAAACCTGCCATTAATAAGCTCAGTACTGGCAGAACATTCCTGCGGGATAATAATTCCGGAAATTACACCAGGAGAGATTATTAAAGCTGTTGAACTGCTTGACAGGAACAGGGACCTGCTGGCAGTTTTAAGGAAAAACTCCGAAGGGGCATCAGTGGAATTAAACTGGGATAACGAATCGGTGAAAGTGAAAGAACTTTATTTAAATTTACTGGCTCAAATTGGTTAATGTCATTATAAACCTCATAGTTTTCCAATAGCCAATTTGAAGTTTTTGTTACACAGAGTAACACAGTGGGGAAAAAGAGTTACACAGAGTTTAAAGTAAAGACAATTATGAATTTTGTAAAAAAACATTTGCTTGTAATCGTTCTGACAGTCGCAGGTGCACTGGCAGGATTCGCATATTGGAAGTTTATCGGGTGCCTTAGCGGGAGTTGCCCTATTAAATCAAGGTGGTATCTGATGATTCTATATGGAGCCCTTGTAGGTTACCTTGTCGGAAGCCTCTCTGTCGACCTTAAGTTATGGTTACGAAAACGCAGGGAACTGAAATCGAAAATCGATAACAACGGAATTGAAAAAAACTAACAAAACATAACCAAACATGAAAACCAACCGCCGTAATTTCTTAAGGACAGCAACAGTAGCTGGTGCTGGGGCAATGACTGGCGCAATAATGCCTTCCATTTCCACTGAGAAGAAAAAATCAAATCTTGAGAATATTATTCAATCGGCTAAAAAGACTCACAGCCAGAGATTCAATATGTCGGGTTACGCTGCTCCTTCGCTTCCTGTTGTACGAATTGGTGTAATTGGTCTTGGCGACAGGGGAAGTGATGCTGTTGAACGACTGACTTATATTGAAGGTGTTGAAATAAAGGCTTTGTGCGATAAGCGTGAGGTCGCAGTTAAATCGGCACAGAACTGGCTTAAGAAAATAGGCAGGCCTGAAGCAAAGGAGTTTTTCGGATCTGAAGACGGGTGGAAGAAACTTGTTGAAATGCCTGACCTTGACCTTATCTATACATGCACTCCATGGATTCTTCATACACCTATATCCGTGTATTCAATGGAGCTTGGCAAGCATGTGGCATGTGAAGTGCCAATTGCCCGTACCGTCGATGAGGCCTGGCAGCTTGTCGAGACGTCAGAGCGCACTAAAAAGCATTGCATGATGCTTGAGAACTGTTGTTATGACTTCTTTGAGCTGCTTACCCTTAACATGGCAAGGAACGGCATGTTCGGTGAGATAATACACGGCGAAGGTGCCTATATACATAACCTGATGGGATATAACTTTGGAAAACCACAGGATGATAAACCTGCCGACGGCGCTTATACTGACATGTGGCGACTCAAGGAAAACGCCTCAAGAAACGGGAATCTCTATCCGACTCACGGGCTGGGTCCTGTAGCCCAGGTATTGAATATAAACAGGGGTGATAAGTTCGAGTACCTGAGTGCAATGTCAACCATCGATTTCACGATGGGCAGCTTCGCAAACGACCTTGCTTCAAAAGATCCTTTCTACAAGGAATTTGCAAACCGCAATTACAGGGGTAACCTGAATACAACGCAGATAATGACTGCAAAGGGTAAAACAATACTTCTGCAGCATGATGTTTCATCTGAACAGCCATATTCCAGGATACACCAGGTTAAAGGAACAAAGGGAATGGCAATGAAGTACCCGAAAGAACTGATTGCACTCGGAGAGAGCTGGGCAAAACCCGATGAGCTTAAGAAACTTTATGACGAACATTCACCCGAGATTGTTAAAAGGCTGGGAGAGGAGGCAAGAAAAGTCGGTGGTCATGGCGGCATGGACTTTATAATGGACTGGAGATTAATAGATTGTCTCAGGAATGGCCTGCCTCTCGACCAGGATGTTTATGATGGAGCACTCTGGAGTGTTATTGCACCCCTCAGTGAATGGTCTGTTGCAAACAGGTCGCAGTCGATTGATGTGCCTGACTTTACATGTGGCTCATGGAAGACCAATAAACCTCACGGAATCAATCTTGAAACCGGGGGTACAACAAAGGTTCTTGAGCTGAATAGCTAAAGCCTGTATCACATAATCATGATATCGTCGGTCTGATCACCCTGGCCACGCCATTCGATGAAGCTTCTTTCAAGGCGCTCACGTTGCTCTTTCATGGGAAGTTTATGTTTATCCAGAATCAGGCTTTTTGGCATTTTGATTTCCCTCTTCTGTCTGTCAATTGGATTACTGCCACTTTTTGTATACGTTAATTTTTATTTACTTTGCATCCTGTTTCGGCAGTCAGATGAACTAATCAGGAAAAGATGGATTATGCGGGTAGTGGAATAACTGTTCTTCTATTTAAACTGTATTTAATAGTAATTTGTTCAGGAGTTGTAGCTCTTCCTTTGGTCCCCAAAAAAGTTAAGCCAGCTGTTTCAATTACTACAGTTTTTCTTATTGCTTTAATAACATCTTTTTTAGCAGTAAGGACTTTTACAACCGGCAGTACTGAGCTTTTACTTAACGGAGGTCGGTTTTTTGGAGAAATACCATTAAGAACAGACTCATTGTCAGCCTGGTTTATCCTGATAATAAATTTCACATCCTTAACCGGGGTGCTTTACGGTGCAGGTTACCTTAAGTCAGGTTCCTCCCTACCATCTGTTATAAGCTTCCACTGGATCTTATTTATCGTATTCCAGTCATCAATGATCCTGGTTACTGTTGTTCAGCACGGGATTGCATTTATTGTAACCTGGGAGATTATGTCGCTGTCGTCGTTTCTGCTTATCCTGTATGATTATACAAATCCGAAAGTCATAAAGGCCGGGGTGAACTACCTTGTACAGATGCATCTTAGCATCCTATTAATAACAATTGCATTTATATGGGTATTTGTAAAAACCGGGTCATTTGACTTTAAGGGAATAGGAACTTTTTTCGGGTCAAATGTCAATATCTGGCTTTTTCTGATTTTTTTTGCCGGATTCGGAATAAAGGCAGGTTTCATCGGTCTTCATACCTGGCTGCCCCAGGCACATCCTGCGGCGCCATCACATATCTCCGGTGTAATGTCAGGGGTAATTGTTAAAATGGGAATATATGGAATCTTCCGTGTAATAACCTACCTTAAATCCGATTATATAATTCTGGGAGAAATTATCCTGACCTTGTCCGTGCTGACAGGAGTATTTGGAATAATGAATGCAGCGGTACACAGGGATTTTAAAAAGATGCTCGCATATTGCACTATTGAAAATATAGGGATAATAGGAGCAGGGATTGGTCTCGGGCTGATTGGGATCGGAAAGGGGCAGAGCACTTTTACATTCCTCGGCTTTGGCGGAGCACTTCTTCATGTGCTGAACCATTCTCTTTTCAAATCACTTCTCTTTTTCTCGGCAGGATCGGTCTACCGCCAGACCCACACGCGCGACATGGATAAGCTTGGTGGTCTTATAAGGAAGATGCCTGAAACCGCATTCATTTTTCTTACTGGTGCCATTGCCATAGGAGGCATCCCACCCCTGAACGGATTTATCTCTGAATTCCTGATTTACTGCGGATTGCTTAAAGGAATCAATTCTGCAGGTATCTCACAGATCACTTTGATGATCCTATCTTTTGCAGGGCTAAGTGTTATCGGAGGAATATCAATCCTGGCCTTTTCGAAGACATTCGGTACTATATTTCTGGGAGTTCCGCGTCAGAAGCTTAAAAATGATCCGGAAGAAGTTTCGCATCTTATGCTCTTCCCACAGTACCTGATAATAATATTTATGTTGGCAGTGGCCTTCCTGCCTGCCTATTTTGTCTCGCTGGCCGGATCTGTGCTGAGCAAGAGTTTATTCCCGGCGATCACCCTCAATTTAGCAGATATTGAGGGGTATTTATCGATTCTGAAAAGTATCACTCTTTATTCAACCCTCTTTTTATTTGTTACCGGTTCTGTCTTTCTTATAAGGTATATTGTAACCCGCAGAAAGAAAGAAGAGTATGCTGCAACCTGGGGATGCGGATACCACTCATCCAGTGAGAAAATGCAGTATACCGGGAAATCATTTTCGAAACCACTGGGAAAGTTATTGAATTTCATTTTAATAGAGAAGAAAGGATATTCAGAGCTCGCAAGGGAGGAAACCTTCCCGGCAAAAAGAAAGTACAGGTCATTCTATCTCGATTTTTTTGAAACTAAAATAATCGACCCGGCTATCATGCTGATAGCAAAGTTTATCAACCTGTTTCAGTTTGTTCAGAATGGAAGGATTCAGGCTTATGTGATCTATGGTATCGTCTTTATCCTGGCAATATTTCTTGCAACGGTTTTAAATTTCCTGCATTGATCAATATACTAATATTCATATTGATAGCCTCCATTATCGGAATTCTTGCTGCCAGAACAGGAGGCAAAGGGATAATCGCGGTTTCAACAGTGATTATAATTGGCCTTATCACAAGCTTTTTTGCGATAAAGGCACTTCTCGGGTACAGTTACGAAATAGTTATGACAGGTACCGAATTATTCGGATCTGTTCCTGTTAAGGTTGATTCGCTCTCCGGCTGGTTCATCCTTACAATTAATTTCACGATTATAACCGGAGCAATCTACGGGTTCAATTATATGAAGATGTACAGGGAGAGAAGAAATGAAATTACCGTTCATTGCATTGCATTTATACTGGTACAATTTACATTAATCGGAATATGTTCCGTACAAAATGGTTTTATATTCCTGCTTCTATGGGAACTGATGGCTATTTCGATCTTCCTTCTTGTAATTTTTGAGCATTATAAACCGGAGACAATTAAGGCTGGTCTTAACTATATTGTTCAGTCGCACATAAGTATTATATTTATTATGCTTGGGTTTATTTATGTTGCATTCAAAACCGGGAAATTCGGATTTGATGCAATAGCCGCTTTTTCAGATACACAAAATATGCTTGCCGGAACTGCTCTTTTCCTTTGCTTCTTTATCGGGTTTGCGATAAAAGCAGGATTTGTACCTTTTCACACCTGGCTGCCATACGCTCATCCCGCCGCTCCTTCGCATGTTTCCGGAGTTATGTCTGGAGTAGTTATAAAAATTGGTATTTATGGAATTCTGAGGATGCTCCTTTTAATAAAGACTGATTATACAACTATAGGGTTCATCATTCTGTTCATTTCAATATTTACAGGTATTTATGGTGTGATGCTGGCAACCATCCAGCACGATCTCAAGAGACTTCTGGCCTATCATAGTATTGAAAACATTGGTATCATCGGTATAGGAATCGGAATTGGATGCATCGGACTGGGATCAGCAAATAAATGGATGGCAATCCTTGGATTTTCTGGTGCACTTCTGCATACTCTTAACCACTCTCTTTTCAAATCACTTCTTTTCTACAGTGCCGGAAATATTTACCAGAAAACTCATACCCTGAATATAGAACATCTTGGCGGCCTTATTAAAACGATGCCGAAAACCGCCATGCTTTTCCTTACAGGTGCAATAGCTATTTGCGGGCTTCCACCACTAAACGGTTTTATTTCAGAGTTTCTGATCTACGGGGGACTTTATAACTGGCTCTATACTGCGACGCTCCTTTCACTTATAACTGTTGTATTCATTATCGGTGGTTTTGTTTTCCTTGGTGGACTTGCAATTTTCTGTTTTACGAAAGCTTTCAGCATAATGTTCCTTGGCAAGCCACGCAGTGAGTTGATGGGAAAGATAAGTGAGACAGGTAACTGGCAACTTCTACCAATGTGTACATGGCGGTAATTCTTATGATCGTTATAGGATTGTTCCCGTCATTGTTTCTTGGAGCACTGCGGCCTTGCCAGCCTCTTGCACCAATATCGTATTGCTGAATCTGATGAAGGTCAGTGCCATAGACTCATTGTGGACCATCAATTGGATATTCCTTGGCTTTCTCTTACTTATCGCGGCACTCCTGCTGATAAAGAATATTACAGCAAAAGAAAGTTTATTGAAGCCGGACCAACCTGGGGATGCGGTTATAGTAGCTCAGGTAGCAGAATTCAGTACACTGGCAATTCTTTTATCAGGAGCTATACAAAGCTCGCGAAGCCTGTTCTTGATATCGAAAAGAAGGATGTTGAGATCCATGAAGTTTTTCCCGAGGAGAATCATTATGAAACAGATCCATACGATAAGATAGAGAGGATCTTCATTGATGTTCCATTGAAGCTTTTAAACAAGGTCACAGATCTTTTTACCTTTCTTCAGAATGGTCATCTCCAGAGATATATACTGTATGGCATTATATTTATAACAGCAATAATTTGTCTGCCGATTATTATTGGCAAGATTATTACACTTCTTCATTTTTTTAATAATTTGTAATATGTTGAGCATAATATTAATACTATTCTGCAGCATCTTTTTTACCGGGGTAGTTATAAGGACAAAGAGCATTTCTTCCGGAAGAAAAGGTCCGGGTATAATGCAGCCTGTGAAAGATGTGATAAGGCTGTTTGGGAAAGGCACTATATACAGCGAAACGACCAGTATAATTTTCAGGATAGCCCCCGTGATCTACTTCTCTTCAGTACTGATGGCCTGCCTTGTTGTTCCGATGGGTCCGCATAAGGGGCTAATAAGCTTTAATGGAGATTTTATCTTCTTTGCATATATTCTGGCCCTTGGCAAATTCTTCAGTATTATATCTGCGATGGACACGGGAAGCAGCTTTGAGGGGATGGGAGCAAGCCGCGAAGCCTTATTCTCTATGTTCGCTGAACCAGCATTTTTTATTCTTATCGGATCTTTTGCCCTCCTTACTGGCTATACCTCATTCTATGATATCTTTTCATCATTGCACCTGGGCTCATCTATTACCTATACTCTTGGTGGCCTTGCCGCCTTTGTTATTCTGATGCTTGCAATGATAGAAAACAGCAGGATGCCGGTTGATGATCCCAAAACCCATCTCGAGCTTACAATGGTTCATGAGGTTATGATACTCGACAACAGTGGTTTCGACCTCGGATTGATACTTTCGGCGGGCTATCTGAAGTTCGCAATGTATGGAGGAATAATTGCCGGCTTTTTTATGGGCGGATTATCCCTTAGTCTTTCAATTCCTGTATTTATTGCGATTCAATTTGTATTTGCTGTGGCAGTTGGATTGATTGAGTCATTCATGGCACGCTTCAGAATGAGCCATAACGCTCAGTTTATACTGGCCCTTTCATCAGTAAGCTTTCTTATCTTTCTCGGTGTGCTTCTGGTTTTGGAAAAATTTGTTTAAAATCTTTCAGAATGACAAACGTACTGCTTATCATATTCATTATTAGTCTTCTGTATGTTTCGATCGCAAACAGGATCATAACATATGTAAGAGTTCTTGCACTTCAGGGTGTTATCCTTTTCGGGGTGACATTTCTTCAACTGAAGGATATCCAGACATGGAATCTTATACTTATTCTGCTTGAGACAGTCGTGTTTAAAGCTCTTGCTGTTCCGATATTTCTCGGTTACCTGATTAAAAGAAACAGGATCACACGCGAAACCGAACCCTATTTGCCTCACTTTATTTCACTTATAATTATAACGATGATAGTCGTTATAACTGTTCTGCTTGCCAATTCAATCCAGGAAGTCCATCTCGGCAAGATATTTTTTATTGTATCGCTCTCAACGCTCTTTACCGGGCTGTATTTTATTGCATCAAGAAAAAAAATAATAACCCATGTCATGGGTTACCTGATGATAGAGAATGGTGTTTTTGTGCTCTCGCTGGCTGTCGGAAATGAAATGCCAAACCTTGTGAACCTGGGGATCATGCTCGATGTTTTTGCAAGCGTGCTGATCCTTGGAATTTTTCTTAACAAAATAGGTGATGTATTTAAGGATGTGGATGTTGACCAGCTAAGTAATTTAAAGGATTATTAAAAAAAAGAAATGATGACCGGTATCTATCTTATATCCGCTTTTGTAATTGCAGGTTTGCTTTTTGCCAACAGGAATAAAGTATTGAATTACATTCTCGTGGTACTTTTTGGGTCACTCCAGTTCGGTTTTGCTCTATTCGCGTGTACACGTTACAAAAGCAATATACTTCAATATTTTACTTTCGATTCACTTGGCCTTTTACTCCTTCTTACACTAACAATAATCACAATCCCAGCTCTCCTGCACAGCTGGCTCTATATTAAACGCCATGATGAGACTCCGCGTTCCAGAGCGATCTATTTTTCATCCCTTGTCGTACTTCTCACTTCAGTAAGTGCAGCCTATATTGCCAATCATATTGCAGTGATCTGGATATTTACAGAGCTGACGACACTATCGGCATCAATGCTTATATATCATCACCGGAATAAGCTTGCACTTGAAGGAACCTGGAAATACGTTTTCATTTGTGCAATCAGCATAACATTCGTCTTTATCGGCATACTGTTTCTAAGCCTCTCACTGAGACAGGCCGGATCAGATGATCTTTCATTCGCAAACCTGATGGCATATAAGGATAGGCTGAACCCTTTCTGGCTAAGACTGGCTTTCCTGTTTATCTTCACCGGCTTTACGGCAAAACTGGGTCTGGTTCCTATGTACACGGCAGGTATCGACGCCAAGGATAAAGCACCCGCTCCTGCAGGAGCATTGTTGGCAAGTGTCCTGATGAACCTGGGATTTGTGGGTATATTCAGGACATACGCGGTAATTTCGCATACCTCGCTTTTCCATTGGGCCAATATTATAATTTTTGTTGCTGCATTCCTTTCAATCTTTGTTGCAACCGTGTATATGACCAGGGTGATGAACATTAAGAGAATGTTTGCCTATTCAGGAATCGAGCACATGGGGATAGTGATGCTTGGAATTGCCGCCGGTGGAATAGGCTATTATGCTGCCATCCTGCATATTATCCTTCATGCCTTTGTAAAATCGGGCCTGTTCTTTCAGTTCAACCAGCTTTACAGAATCTTCCAGACCAAGAGTATTCAGCATGTCGGAAACTATTTCAAATTTAATCCTGCCGGGGCATTCGTCTTATTACTGGGATTCATAAGCGCAACAGCGATGCCGCCATCAGGATTATTCGTCAGTGAATTTTTAATATTCAGATCACTTTTTGAAGGGAAATATATTATCCTCCTTGTTGTTGTACTTCTCCTGCTTACAATTGTGATATGGGCCTTTGGAAAGAATATTCTGAAGATACTCTTTCTGCCTGTACCAGGTTTCGATGAAAGTAAAGTTCCAAAGATCAGTCCATGGGAATCGTCTAGCCAGTACATTCTGATGTTCATTGCTATCTGGCTTGGGCTTAATCCTCCCGTTGCATTTGTTCAGTTGATTAAGGATGCAGTTAAAATCTTACCTAACTAGTATGAATTTCATCACGATAATAAATCATCAGTCGGTTCCTCTTGTTTCTATACCGGAAATTGGGTATGAAACATTTTTTGAAACAAATTCAGGTCTGATCGAAGATCATCCTGAACGCCATTGTGTTTTGTATTTTGGCTACAGGGAAAGCGACAGAATTCGCCTTATCTGCTGTATTGCAGATGACAATCAGCATAATATAATGGTTTCATCAGCAACAGTAAGTTCCGACTCTTATCTTAAGTCATTATCCTCCAAGCATCTCTCATTTGAAAAGTTTGAACGCGAGATACACGAAAATTTCGGTATAAAATACTGCGATCATCCCTGGCTGAAACCAGTGCGCTATGGTGAAGACCGGGCTGACAAAACAAAGACGATAAAGGATTATCCTTTTTATGGCATTGAGAGTGAAGAGCTTCATGAGGTAGCTGTAGGCCCTGTCCATGCAGGAATAATAGAACCGGGCCATTTCAGGTTTGTATGTAATGGTGAGCAGATATTGCATCTTGAAATACAGCTTGGATATCAGCATAGAGGAATTGAAAATCTCTTTCTTGAAAAGAAGAAGCTGAACCAGCGGACAACCCTCTCAGAATCAATAGCCGGAGACAGCGCTGTCGGGCATGCAACTGCTTTCGCCTATTTATGGGAAAGCCTTTGTGGTAGTAAACCGTCAGATGATTTACTCTTCTCCCGGACTATTGCCCAGGAGATTGAACGAATAGCAATTCATACAGGTGACCTTAGCGCTATCTGTACCGATGTAGCCTACCAGCTCGGAAGTTCTGTATTTGGAAGGCTCAGGACTCCCATAATCAATTTCTTCCAGGAATGGTGTGGAAACAGGTTGGCGAAAGGGCTTATACATGCCGGGGAAAATCCTTTCCCCTTTACTCCGGCCCTCGCTGAGAGACTTTCAGAGATACTGAATCTGTTCGAGCCTGATTTTATTGAGATGAACCAGGAACTGTCAAAACTGCCCAGCGCTCTCTCAAGATTTGAAAGAACAGGGATGCTTAAATATGAGCAGCTTCTTACTATCGGGACAGTAGGAATGTCGGCGAGAATGAATACTCTCGAGAGAGACATCAGACTCAGCCATCCTTATGGCTTGTACAAAAGCCTCGATCATAAACCTCTTATCAAGCATCACGGAGATGTCTATTCAAGAGTACAGATAAGAAAACAGGAGGTTCTGCAGTCTATTGAATACATCCGGATTCTTATTGAGAAGTACTCAAATTATGCGATAACCCAGAAGCAGTCTCTTGAGCTGAAACCTGGCATGTTCGGGTTATCTCTCACTGAGGGCTGGAGAGGAGAGATATGTCATGCAGCAATTACAGATTCTGCAGGAGAACTGGTTATTTACAAGATAAAGGACCCATCATTCCATAACTGGCTGGCGCTTGCACTTTCGGTAAGGAATAATGAGATCTCAGATTTCCCCGTCTGCAACAAAAGCTTTGACCTTTCTTATTGCGGGCACGATCTTTAAAATACTGATAAAGCAGAAGAGCAATGTTAAACACAGTAAAAATAATGTACCACCAGGGAAAGCAATTTATCCCTGATCTGAGAAAGGCCACTGTTCCAGGGATCTTCAGAGGTAGACCTGAAATTTCTCAGGCGCTTGTTGATATTAAAGCCCTGGCAGATATCTGTCCGACAGGCGCGATTAAATCAGCTCCACTGGGTATCGACCTAGGTAAATGTACCTTTTGCGGGGAGTGCTCCAGAGTTTTTCCTGAGAAGATCAGTTTCACAAAAGACTTTAAGCTTTCAACAAACCAGAGAGAGAGACTTACTATTTATGAAGGTGCAGCTGACCCGATCACTTTAGATACTGATCGAATAAGAAAGGAGATAAGAAAATTATTCAGGGGATCACTAAAGCTCAGACAGGTATCAGCCGGAGGAGACAACAGCTGTGAGCTCGAGCTGAATGCATGCGGTAATGTAAATTTTGATATGGGCAGGTATGGAATTGAGTTTGTCGCATCTCCGCGTCATGCCGACGGGGTCGTCATAACAGGACCTATATCAAAGAATATGGCTGAGCCGCTGCAGATCACATACGATGCAATTCCTTCGCCAAAAATCATAATTCTTGCTGGAACCGATGCTATTTCCGGAGGGATCTTTGAGGGAAGTCCTGCGCTCGACAGAAAGTTCATTGAGGAACATCATATCGACCTCTATGTTCCCGGCAATCCGGTACACCCTTTAACATTCATCAACGGAGTTATGGATCTGCTTGGGATAAAATAGGCTAAATTTCTGTTCCTTCAATTTTCAGGACCCACACGTGCTCAAATGAGATAATGACAGGGGAGGGTGGAAGTTCAATCCTTAATCCTTTCTTTTCGTCATATTTCCATTTCAGTTCCTTATTTGCGACACCAAGCATGTAAATTTTTGAACCTTCAGCAGGTTTTACCTGCTTTATTACAACCTCTTTTACCGGAACATTCATAAGCGAAGCATATATAAACTTGCCATCGGCTGAGGCAGTGTACCTGATATCATCACCTTCCCTGTAATTTTTAAGCTGTTTTACACCATAGATTGCTTCACCGTTTATCTTTAGCCAGCTTCCCATTGCCTTGAGTCTTTCAACGCTTGGCTGGGGTATCAGACCTTCAGATGTCGGTCCTATGTTAAGAAGGAAGTTACCACCTTTTGAAACTATATCAACAAGGTTTTTTACAAGAGTCGTCGTGGATTTCCAGTTTGTATCGCTCGTTTTGAAACCCCATGTGTCATTCATTGTCATGCATGATTCCCATGGAAATGCTGAAGTTGTTGAGAGTATTTCCTGTTCTGGTGTACCGAAATCGCCGGCATAGCTGTTATCCCTGTTCATGCCCTGCATACCCTGGCGTCCCTTGCCAACCCTGTTATTTACAAGGATGTCCGGCTGGAAGCTCCTTACATAATTATAGAGATCCTTCCCCTGGTCCTCCGTCCATTCCTTAACCCATTCGCCGTCGAACCAGAGTACACCAAGTTTTCCGTAACCTGTCAGCAGTTCGGCGAGCTGTTTCTTAAGATATTTCTCACGGTATTTTGCCCAGTTGACTGAATCAGCATCAGGCTGATGCCAGTCCATAATCGAATGATAGAAACAGAAGACGATACCCTGTTTCTGGCATTCATCGGCAAGCATCTTCAATACATCCTTACCATATGGAGCATAGTCTACAATATTATATTTCGACACTTTTGATCCCCACATTGCAAAGCCATCGTGATGCTTTGAAGTGATCACAATGTATTTCACCCCTGCTTCTTTGGCTGTTTTCACCCATTCTGCCGCATCAAACTTAACCGGGTTAAACTCTTTTGCGAACTTCTCGTACTCTTCCCTTGGAATTTTAGCATCATTCATTATCCATTCACCCAGCCCATCAATGTTTTTCCCGTTATAAACCCCGGCAGGTACCGAGTACACACCCCAATGAATAAACATTCCGAAACGTGCATCATGCCACCATTTCATTCTTGCTTCAGTCTCTTCCTGAGTTTCTTTTGTGTAATCCTTTAAAGGAGCAGGCTGCTTACAGCCGCTGATGTTTACTGCCAGCAGCAACATCATAATAGAATAGACCAGGTTCTTTTTCATAGTAATTACTCTTTATTATATTATACTTTCGCCTTTTGCCTTTTTACTTAATAACCCGCCGCCTGCCCGTCTTTCCTCGATTCAGAGGCACCGTACCATACCTTATTCTTCTCATCCCACATTATGGCCTGGTATCCTCCATAGCCTCCCAGGTCCCATTGGATCGTATGTCCCATCTGCAACAGTTTCTGAATTTCTTCCCACCTGAATCCGCTTTCAAGCAGGAGTATGCCTCCGTTCGTCATAAGCTCCCCTGTAGGCTCTGATGATCCAATATGATGCATCCTCGGAGCATCACCTGCTTCCTGGAGATTCATTTTAAAATCAATCAGATTCACGACTATCTGTGCATGCCCCTGTGGTTGCATATCACCACCCATTACGCCAAAGCTTATCCATGGTTTCCCATTCTTCGTTATGAAGGCAGGTATTATTGTGTGAAATGGCCTTTTCCCCGGGGCATAGCAGTTATTGTGTCCTTCCTGGAGTGTGAACATCTCGCCCCTGTCCTGCAGTACAAACCCCAGCCCGGTAGGGCACATTCCTGAACCCATTCCGCGGTAGTTGCTCTGGATGAATGAGATCATATTGCCATACCTGTCAGCGACAGTAAGATATATTGTATTCCCGGCCTCTATCTTGCCTGTGGGATAGACTTTTGCGGCTTTGTTCCTGTCGATGAGTTTCCTTCTTTCGGCTGCATATTTCTTTGACAACAGCTGACTTACAGGAACATTTGCAAACGCCGGATCAGCATAGTATCTCGCCCTGTCTTCGAATGCAAGCTTCTTTGCCTCTGTAAACAGGTGCATATATTCTGCCGAGCCGAATCCCATCGATGCAATATCGTAACCCTCCAAAATGTTAAGAATCTGCAGGGCTGCAATGCCCTGGCCGTTTGGCGGCAGTTCCCATACATCATATCCCCTGTAATTTGTGCTTACAGGCTCTACCCATTCAGAATGATGCTTGGCCAGGTCATCATAAGAAAGGAAGCCCCCCTGGGATTTCATGAAAGCGTCAATCGTACGTGCAATAGATCCCTGGTAGAATTCCTTCCTGCCGCCTTTAACGATCTTCTCGAGAGTGTTGGCAAGCAGTGGGTTACGAAAAATTTCTCCCTTAGCCGGTGAATGGCCGTCTGGCATGTAAACCTCTTTTATATTAGGATAATCTTTCAGCAGTTCAGTATTCTGTTTTAAAGCCCAGGCAATCACTTCTGTTACCGGGAAGCCTTAGCTCGCATAGTATATCGCAGGTTGAAGTATATCGGCCATTGACAGTTTCCCGAACAGGTCATGAATCTCATACCAGCCGTCCACGCAGCCAGGTACTGAGACAGGCAGTGGACCGTAGGATGGAATTGTAAGAATATTTTTTTCTTTAAAATATTCAAGTTTGAGTGACCTGGGGGAACGGCCGCTTGCATTCAGCCCGTACATCTTATTTTTATCAGCGCTCCAGATAATTGCGAAAAGGTCACCGCCTATGCCGCTTCCTGTGGGTTCAACAACACCCAGCACGGCATCTGCAGCTATAGCAGCGTCGAATGCATTTCCACCTTTCTTTAGTATCTCAATTGCAGCCTGCGTTGCGAGTGGCTGGGATGTTGCAACCATTCCGTTGGCGGCAATTACTTCCGACCGTGTTGTGAAATCCCTTCCTGTAACCCTGTCCTGGCCCCTGAGCCCGGAACATATGATTAACATCAGGCCTGTAAAAAATGCAAGTTTCATCAGTTTCCTTTTTATCAAAGTTAACAATACTTATTTCTTCATAGCCTTTGCTTTCATGTCCTGCGGCATTTTTTCAATAGCATACCTCAGTGAAGTACGAGGCATAGTATCCTTATTCTTCATAACGAATTCGAAAACCTCTTTCAGGTTTGATTCGCTGGCAGCTTTCAGCATCCAGCCATATCCTTTCTGAACCATATCATCCTTATCGTGTAGTAATCTTTCTGCAATCATTAAAATATCTTCAAGGAACAATCCATTTCTGGCAGGTATTATAAGAGAAACGGCAGATGCCCTTTTCATCCAGCGGTTGGACGACCCGGTCCATTTTTTGAGGTTGTCCAGGGCCATCGGATACTTCATTACAAATTCACCGACTGTGTGATTGCAAAGGGTGTCGCAACTGGCCCAGTTTGAAACGTAATTGTTAATCCATCCTTCAAATATTTTAATGTCATCAGGCTGAAAGCTCTTCTTTACTGACAGCGACCAGTTGCAGGCTATAAGGCTTTCCTCCATGATTCCTGATTTCCAAAGTTCGGTGCAAAGGGCATAAATATTTTCGCGGCTCCTGTCTTTAATCTCCTTAAGCAATTCCCTGCTAAGCCTGTGAACATCGGCACTCCTGATTCCATAAAACCGCACAGTCTCCTTAAAGAAATGTTCACTGCTTTTTTTCACTTCATCATCCCCCATTTGCGTAAGAAGGGCCCTCGTTTTAGCAAGAATATCTTCCATTTTTGGTTATTTGTAAACTCATTAGTGCCTGTGGTTAACTATAATGACTAAAGTTAGTCAAGATTTGATAACGATTTAATACTTTAGCGACGGTAACTTCAAAACATCCTCCTATGAAAAAATGTTATTCAATTCTAACAGCAGTCATAATTATGATAACAGCACTCACATCCTGTAACAGGAGTACTGAAGCCCCCAAAACCGGGACTGATGATTTTAAATATTTTGCAGATCAGTTCGAGGATATAAGGGTATTGAAATACAGGCTCCCGGGCTTTGAAACATTATCGCTGCAGCAAAAGGAATTTATATATTACCTGAGCGAAGCTGCTCTATCAGGAAGGGATATTCTATGGGATCAGAACTTCAGGTTTAACCTCCTTATCAGGAAAACTCTTGAAGCTGTACTCAACAGTTATAAAGGAGAAAAGGAAACAGATGATTACAAAGCTTTTGTTGTTTACAGCAAACGTGTGTTTTTCGCTAACGGAATACACCATCATTATTCCCAGGATAAATTCAAGCCGGGGTTTACAAAGGAGTACTTCAGTAGTCTAGTCCTTGGCGCAGATCCTGCTGAGTTGCCCCTCGAATCAGGATTGACAGCACAGAAACTACTGGATGAGATCATTCCTGTAATGTTTGACGAGGAACTTTTTGCAAAGAAGGTGGACCTTACCGGCGGTATAGACATTGTTGCAGCTTCTGCAGTTAATTTTTATGAAGGTGTGAGCCAGAAGGATGTTGAATCATTTTATGCCGGTAAAACCGATCCGAAGGATCAGAGGCCTGTTTCCCTGGGACTAAATTCCAAGCTTATAAAAAAGGATGGTAAGGTAGTCGAGCTTGTTTACAGCTCAGCCGGGTTGTATGGAAAAGCAATCGACAGGATCATTTACTGGCTTGGCAAAGCAAAAGAGGTGGCTGAGAATGATGCACAGAAAAAGGAGCTTGACCTGCTTATTGAATATTACAGGACAGGCAGCCTGAAAACATGGGACGATTATAATGTAGTTTGGGCTAATAATATAACCCCGGTTGTGGATTATATAAATGGTTTTATTGAGTCATATGAGGACCCGCTCGGAGTTAAGGCGACATGGGAGGCAATTGTTGATTACAGGGACCCGGAGGCTACAAAACGGACAGAAACAATAACAGCAAACTCACAGTGGTTTGAAGACAATTCCCCTATCGATCCTAAGTATCGTAAGGAAAAAGTCACTGGAGTGGCTGCAAAAGTTATAAATATTGCAATGCTCGGAGGGGACTGCTACCCGGCTGCACCTCTTGGAATAAACCTGCCGAATGCTGACTGGATCAGGAAAGAAGTAGGATCAAAATCTGTCTCGCTTGCAAACATCACTGATGCATACGATAACGCAAGCAGGGGAAGCGGGTTCCTGCAGGAATTTGCAGCTTCACCTGAAGAAATTGAAAGGGCTGATAAATATTCATCAATTTCGGGTGCCCTGCATACAGATCTCCATGAATGCGTGGGTCATGCAAGCGGAAAACTGGCCGAGGGTACAGATCCCAATGCATTGAAGAATTACCAGTCAACTCTTGAGGAAGCAAGGGCAGACCTTTTCGGCCTTTATTACATGATGGATAAGAAACTTATTGAACTTAAGCTTCTCCCGAACCAGGACGCTGCAAAAGCAGAATATGACGGATTCATGAGAAACGGCCTTCTTACACAGGTTGTACGCATAAAACCAGGTAAGCAGATTGAGGAATCCCATATGCGCGACAGGGCTGTAATCTCAAGATGGGCATTCGAAAAAGGCAAAAATGAAAATGTAGTCGAGATGTTCAGCAGGGAAGGGAAGACTTATGTGAAGATAAACGACTACGAAAAGCTCCGTTCACTTTTTGGTGAATTGCTAAAGGAGATCCAGCGCATCAAGTCTGAAGGAGACTTTGAAGCAGGGAAGGCCCTGGTAGAAAACTATGGTGTAAAGGTTGATCCCGTTCTGCATAAGGAATTACTGGAAAGATATTCCAGGCTGCACCTTGCACCGTATACAGGGTTCGTTAACCCTCTTCTGAAGCCTGTGACTGATGCTAATGGCGCGATAACCGATATTAAGGTTGAATATACTGACGACTACCTTGGCCAGATGCTGTATTATGGTAAGAACTATTCATTTCTGCCGGTTAATAACTAGGCGCAACGGCAAAAAATGAAGAACTGACACAGAGGACACAGAGAACCACAGAGAAAAAACCAGTGTAACATTTGACTGCAAGACTGCAAGACTGCCAGACTATTTCAGATATTTCCAGAATTTCTCTTCTGACCTCGTGATCTCGCGGTTCTTTTTGCGTTCGAGAAGGTAATAGTATATCATTGCAACTATACCGGCCACTATAATCCCGGTAAGAATGTATTTGAATACTTCGGAGAAGTCCTGTGCAGATGCTGTTATATGCCCGGAGGCCGATTCTGCCTCTGTGATCTTATGGCCTACTTCAATATTGAATATATTCTTTACAAAGAACAGTGTGAAGAAAGCCAGCAGACCCGACATCAGTGGTGTTGCGATCCAGCCAAGTCCTATTTCCCCGAGTACCTTGAAGTTAATATTTCTTGCTCCCTTATAGAGCCCGATACCTATAACACAGCCTACCACGACCTGTGAGCTTGAAACCGGGGCAAGAGGGATGGGAGGGAGGCCCATTCTGACGAAGAGGTTTGAAAGCCATGACGAAGAGAAAATAAAAAGCACAAGTGATTCTGCCAGTACCACAACAAGTGCAGCTTCGGCCGAAAGTTCAACAATATTGCTGCCAACAGTATCCATTACACGTTTGCTGTAAGTTATTATCCCAACAGCTATTGCAAGGCTTCCCAGCAGGAAAAGCTGCTGGTTAGAATTAAGGACAAATACACCCAGGTCGAGGTCGCTGAGGTTAAATGCAGGGGCAAAAACTCCCATTACGTTGGCAATATTATTGGCTCCGAGAGAATAGGAGGCAAAGGCACCGACAACTATCAGGCCTGTCCTTATGTATGATTCGAATCTGATAAGATGTATGTTAAGAGCTTTTTTTATCCTTGTTACCAGGATATACAGAAGGATTGCAAAAACAGCACCCATTACCGGACCTGTTATCCAGGCGACAAGTATCTTCGAAAGCACGGTGCCATTGGTTGGATTACCTGTAAAAAGGTTCCAGCCGATAATGGCCCCGACAACTGCCTGTGTGGAAGATACAGGGAGTGAAAACTTCGTCATCACGTAAATTGTGATAGCCGCGGCAAGCGCAAGTGTAAAGGAGCCTCCTATTGCATTTATTCCACCAAGTTTTCCGAGTGTATGGGCGGCCCCGCCACCCTGTATTACTGAACCAAGAATAACAAAAATTGAGGCAATTATTGCCGCTTTCCTGAATGACACCATCCTTGAACCAACGGCAGATCCGAAAACATGCGAAGCATCGTTAGCCCCCAGTGACCATCCAAGAAAAAGACCGCTTGTTAAAAAGAGCAGTAGCATCGGGTTGTTATATCATTTCAAAGTAAGTACTGGTTTATTCCTTTTCCCATCCAACAGGTCATTCCAGAGTTTGCCCGGGTCTAAATCACTATTTTAATTGCCATCCCTGAAAGAAGGTCGGCAGCTTTCTGGGCAAGGTCTGAAATACTCTCAATATGATGAATTATATAACGGAGGTGAGCCTTGTGGGCCAGGTCAAGTTCCGGTGAATCCTGGAATATCCTTCTCTTCATCGCATTGGATATTTTATCAGTCTCACTCTCGAAGTAGTATACCTTCAGAAGCTTTTCCCTTACAGTATGGGGGGATTTGAAATATGCCCTGGCTGCAGGCATCAGTTCCTCGGCAGCGTTTGCTGAGGCTTCAGCGAGAGTTACAATATCGTGGTTAAGCTTTTCTGGTATAACAGGCATCTCAATATCTATTTCATGGAGGGTGCTCTTTATACCATCTATAATTTCATCGAGCTGATCGAGGAGTTGTGAAACCTCGCCCCTGTGTTGCGGTAGTATTGAATGGGTTATCATATCATTTTCAATCTCCCTCTGCAGCTTGTCTGCGGCATTTTCAAGACTATCGACTTTCTGAAGATGTCTCCTGTAAGCTTCAAGGTCGTTTGCTATATAGGATTTAATGCCCTCCCTGAATACAAGGAGCCCCAGATCAATATTGTCAAAAAATTCATCGATCCTCAGTATGAGGTTTCTTGTGGTTCTTGTGAAAAGTGCCATGTCGGGTAGTTAAGGTAATTAACAAATATAATAAATAGCTTTCTTTCCGGGTATGACTGCCTACGCTTCCCGTTCAGAACTCAAATATCTTTTCGACCCTGTTGCGTTTGAGATATGATTTCAATATAACCTGTATATCCCTGTTGTCGCGGGAACTTTTTATACAGTCGTGAATTGCTGTGAGCCCGAAACCGACATCATTAATATTGAAATAGCCATAACCTGCGTACTTCCCGTTGAATATCTTTACAGCACATCTCTCTTCCGGATTACGCCCGGTATCGATTATAAAGAAGTTTTGTTTCGTGAAGATGAACTCGTCAAGGGCCTTTTCTGCTCTTTCATTGTATTCAGCTGGTGATTCTTTTCCACTGCATGCTCCCCTGCATATTCCCACCTGGTGATGAAAACAGGCACCATCAGTATCATAAAGTCCTGTCAGTTTCTGACAGAGGTTATATGTCCCTATGAGTCTTTCAAGAGCAGCTCTTGCCTTATCACGTGAGGTGAATATAGCTAGGTGGTCCTCCTCATCCCTTACCTGCCTGAATGAGTAATTAAGATAACCTTTCCTGTCGTATTCCTGGTAAATCCCCCACCTGAAGCCTGTTCTTCTCTGGGCCCTGTTGAATACAGGCTTATTCGCTTTTATTTCAAATGATTCACGTATAAGGGCTATAAGTTCACTGCCGGTTGTTTCCCACTCTATTGATGCAATCTGGTCGCGCATCTCCATGGCCCTGCTTGTAGTATTATTAGACAGGTGTGTTGATACCCTGCTTAGCAGGTTCCTGCTCTTGCCAATGTAAATAAGCATTCCTTTGTTGTCGTAGAAATAGTATACTCCTGGTTCTTCCGGTATCCTTTCAATTACTGAAAGATCAAGGTCGGGATTGAGCTTTGCATTCCTTGTGTTCTTTGTGATACCTTCTTTCCTGTCTTTAAGCAGGCACATCTCGAACAGTTTGGTCGTTGCAAGTGCGTCACCTGCAGCCCTGTGGCGGTCGTTAATAACAATTCCAAGATCATTGCAGATATTACCAAGTGAATAAGACCTGTAACCAGGGAAAAGTTTCCTGCTAAGTGTTACAGTATCAAGAATCTTCCTTTTGTAATTATATCCAAGTGATTTGAACTCTTCGCGTATAAATGAATAGTCAAACCTTGCATTATGAGCTACGAAGATTCTCCCCTCCGTAACTTCTATCACTTTCTTCGCCACTTCGAAAAACCTCGGGGCATTTTCAACCATCTCATTTGTGATGCCGGTCAGATTTGTTATAAAGTAGGGTATATTCCTTTCAGGATTTACAAGAGTGGAAAACTCACCTGTTATCTTCTCACCATCGTGAAGATATACGGCAATCTCGGTGATCTTCTCAAGCCTTGGACTGCCCCCCGTGGTCTCTATATCAACTATCGCATACACCGGCAGGAGCCAGAATAAATATCCCTAAATATAACTTATTTGAAGCTCTGTTGTCAATTGTTTGTAATTTTGAGCTTCAATCCACTGACTATGGCAGATTGTTTTGGAAGTCATTTTATTCTGAACGGCAGACTGATGCCAGCAACTATGTTTGACGATTCGTTAATCTACGAAGGGCAATCAGTATATGAGGTTTTGAGATTAAAGAAAGGAATACCCTGTTTTTATAATGATCATTTATTAAGGCTGAAGACAAGCATTTCCCTGGGTGTGAAAAATGATCTGTGGGACCTGCGGAAACTGAAAAGTGACATAAGTCTTCTTACTGATACTGAGAAGCACGAGGAAATTAATCTTAAAATTGTATGCAACCTGAATAATTATAAAGCCAACTGTCTTGTTTATTATATAAAGTCTCAATACCCTTCACCTGCTCAATATTCCGAGGGTGTTAAAGGAATTCTTTTCACGGCGACCAGGTATGAGCCTGTTTCGAAGATCATTCACAGGGAACTCCGGGAAAAGATATTTAAAAGGCTGCACGATGAGGATGCCTACGAGGCGTTACTTGTAAATGAATCCGGGCAAATAACAGAGGGTAGCAGGACAAACATTTTCTTCATCGGTGAGGATCATTTGATAACGGCACCGGATGAGTGCGTGCTGGGTGGAATAACAAGGAAGCACATACTTGACATTTGCAGACAGAAGAGAATTGAGGTAAAATTTGAGTGTCCTGACGCCGGTTCAATAAGTAAATTCAGCCTGGTCTTTATGACAGGCACCTCACCTGTTGTTTTACCCTTCAATTCAATTGATAATCTCACCTTTAATGTTTCAAACCCGCTGATATCAATGCTAAGGGAAGAATTTATGATCCGGGCAGAGCAAAGCCTGAACGAGTTCTTATCCTTATAGAGCGATTGCATGATTCTTCACTTTTCTTATCTTTGCAGCATCATTAAAAGTTTACGACATGGCAAGCATAAAGCAGCTCAAGAAAGATATCGATAACCAGATCTTCGCAATTATTTCAGATTGCCTTCTTTACTCTGGCCTGCATCCCGATAACAAAACAGAGGAAGTTTCTGATATTATCGAAGACGCAGTGACCCTGAGGAATGAACTGTTTGCCAGGATCAACAATCCTGATGGAAAGGATAATCCACAGATTGTAAAGAAATATTATGCAACAGTGAAGGCCGACCTTGGTGAAGGAGCAGATAAACTTTGCAAAAGGCTCAGCGCTGTTTCCTCGAAGAAGAAAAAGTAAAATCAGTGTAAATAGTCCTGCCGCATTTAAGGCAGCTGCCATCACTGGTCCCGGTACTGGATACCTGGTATCCCCTCCTTTTTGTTATTATGCTTCCGCATCCCGGGCAGAATGTATCCTGTCCTTTCAAAGTGTTTATATTGCCCAAATAAACATAGTTTAAGTGGGAGCGGGCTATCTCATGTAATTCAACAAGTTTATTCTCAGGGGTTGCAGGGTCATCCCTTTTATACATCGGGAAGTACCTGCTCAGGTGCAATGGCGTATCCTTCCCCAGTTCTGAAGCTATCCACTTCACTTCTTCTTCCATCTGCCCTGCCATGTCGTTTTTACCCGGAATAACAAGGGTTGTTATTTCAAGATGCCTGCCACTTTTCCTTATCTTAACGAGTGTTTCAAGTACTGGCTTCAACCCGGCCCCTGTCAGCTTCCTGTAGAAATCATTGTCAAACGCTTTAAGGTCGACGTTGAAAGCATCTATAACTTTAAGGTATTCATCAGCGGCATCGGAAGTCATAAAACCGTTGGTCACAAATACAGTTTGCAGGTTTTCCTCTTTGGCAAGGATAGCGGTATCCATCACATATTCAAACCAAATTGATGGTTCGTTGTAAGTGAAAGCGATACCGATATTCCGTGGTGATTTTTTAGCCTCGCCTGTAACGAAAGCAGGACTAGTTATTTCAATTTTGTTCTCCCGGGAAGCCTGCGAAATATGGTAGTTCTGGCAGAAATCACATCTCATGTTGCAGCCCCATGAGCCAACAGACAATATATTATGACCTGGGTAGAAGTGATAGAGTGGCTTTTTTTCCACAGGGTCGAGTGCCATGGCTGACAGTGCACCCCATGTGAGAAGTTTTATCTCCCCACTGTTGTTTATCCTTGCCCCGCATATACCTGTTTGGCCTTCCTTCAGTTTACAAAGGTGGGGACAAAGAAGGCATTCAGCCTTTCCATCCGGTAATGGACGGCTACATTTCATTTTGAATTTCGAGGGTGATGTTATTTTCCGAAGCAAAATTTACAAGTTCATCTTTAAGAAGCTCAATACGTTCAATTTCAGATGTGCCAAGCCTTGTGAGATGTTTTTCAGAAGATTTGAGATGGATAATAAATTTAAGGGGAAAGACCTCGATTTTTTCGATTTTAGCTGAAGCCATTTCAACGGGTTTCACGAAAGAATTATTCCTTAGTATGATTTTATGCTCTTCGAAGGCAATATATCTTTTCCCGTAGCCAAGTGACTGCCAAACAAGGTAGGCACCAAAAACTACAAGGAAAGTTGTTGTGATCCACAGAGTAGTGTTTCCCATGCCATTCCTGATGTTGAATATGATCCAGAAAACCGAAACACCGAGGCAGGATATTCCCAGCAGGGCCTGGAAGATCCTCACTATTTTGCTGTTGTCGCGTATCTCAAGGGAGAAATATTTTGTATCCATGATTAACCTTTTTATGCAATTTACCCTCTTTTATGTTATTGAACAATATTAAACATTTTTTAACGAGGCGGGATGGTCAAATTGAATTGAAATTATTATTTTTAACATCCGCAAAGGATTTATTTACCAACCAAAAATATCAACTATGAAAGAAGATTCGAACAACATGACACGCAGGTCATTTTTAGGAACTACCGGTACAATTGCGGCAGGACTGACCATTCTGCCAAGTTCGGTTATAAGCGGCCTGGGTCACCGTGCACCAAGCGACAAACTTAATATTGCTGTCGTTGGTATTGGTGGCATGGGTAACTCAAACCTTAAGAATGTAAAGCCTACTGAGAACATAGTTGCTTTGTGCGATGTTGACTGGGGTTATTCAAGGCACGTATTTGAAGAAAACCCGGGAGCCAAAGCATACTGGGACTGGAGGAAGATGTATGACGAGATGGGCAAATCAATTGATGCAGTTATCGTTGCAACAGCCGACCATACACACGCTGTTGTTGCTGCAAATGCTATTGCTCTTGGCAAGCATGTTTATTGCCAGAAGCCTCTTACCCATACAGTTTATGAATCACGTCTTCTTACAAAACTTGCTGCACAGTATAAGGTAGCAACACAGATGGGAAACCAGGGTTCATCAGCTGAAGGTGTTAACCAGACAATTGAGTGGATCCAGAATGGTGAGATTGGTGAAGTAAAGCGCGTTGAAGCTTTCACAGACCGTCCTATCTGGCCACAGGGTCTTAATGTACCTAAAGGTGAGTGGGTTCCTGACACACTGAACTGGGATCTTTTCATAGGCCCGGCAAAAATGCGTCCATATAACAGCCTCTATACTCCATGGAACTGGAGAGGCTGGTGGGATTTTGGAACAGGCGCTCTTGGTGACATGGCTTGCCATATTCTTCACCCGGTATTCAAAGCCCTTAAGCTGCAGTACCCGATCAAAGCACAGGGTAACTCAACACTTCTCCTTACAGATTGTGCACCTAACGCACAATTTGTGAAACTTGTATATCCTGAAAGAGTGGCTCCTAAAGGTGCAAAAATTAAATACCCACAGGTAGAAGTACTGTGGTATGATGGTGGTCTTCAGCCAATGAAACCAGCCGGATGGCCAGCAGGCAAAAACATGAATGACGGCGGCGGCGGAGTTATCTTCTACGGCTCAAAAGATACCCTTATCTGTGGTTGCTACGGAAAAGATCCATGGTTACTCTCAGGAAGAAAACCTGAAGTTCCGAAAACAGAAAGAAGGATCGACAAGGCAATGCAGGGTGGTCACGAAATGGACTGGGTCCGCGCTTGTAAGGAAAGCCCTGAAACAAGGGTTAAGACAAAATCAGACTTCAGCGAAGCTGGTCCGTTCAACGAAATGGTTGTTATGGGTGTGCTTGCAGTAAGACTCCAGGGTCTTAACAAAGAGCTTGACTGGGACGGCCAGAACATGACCTTCACAAACATTAAGGATGACGACTCTGTAAGACTTACAAAGTCAGACAACTTCTCAATCGTTGATGGTGATCCGAAGTTCGACAGGCCAAATATCAAGCTTAACGCCAAGGAATTTGCCAACGAAATGATTAAGCATACTTACCGTGCAGGCTTTTCACTTCCGCCTATGCCGGCTTAATAAATGCATTATTACTAAAAAAGGGTGCCATGTGCACCCTTTTTTTTATACTTGATATCTTTAAACAGCCGGGTTACCCTTGAGTCCGATCTCTTCAGCAACTACCCGCATCCCCATAATACAGTCCGTTATAAGCTCGTCGAGACTTACTCCAAGCATCTGTGCACCCTTTTCAATTACCCCCCTGTCAACTCCGGCAGCGAATTTTTTATCATTCCATTTTTTCCTCACAGAACGCGCTTCAATGTCAAGCACACTTTTACTGGGCCTTACAAGCGCACTTGTTGCAACAAGTCCGGTCAGTTCATCAATTGCGTAAATTGTCTTTTCAAGACGGCTGAGAGGCTCCACATCTGAAGCAAGCCCCCATCCATGACTGAGGACAGCACGGATATATTCTGCCGGCCAGTTTTCATCCTTCAGTATTTTCTCAGTCATTTTACAATGCTGTTCAGGATACATCTCATAATCAAGATCATGAATAAATCCTATTATACCCCATTTTTCAACATCCTCACCCGCTTTCAATGCCATGTATCTCATCACTGCCTCAACCGAAAGAGCATGCCTGTAAAGGCTATCACTTTTATTATACTTTCTGAACAGTTCAACTGCCTGTTCACGTGTAGGAACAATCTCTGCCATATTAAATAAAATATATGCTAATGTATAAGATACTGCGCGAGTATGCAAGACTTATTTCAGCTTGATAACCGGTGTCCTGTTTCCAATGATCTGACCTTTTACAGTGAGATAGTAAAATCCCGGGGCCAGACCTGAACAATCAATTTCAATTGAATTTTCCCCTTCAATAACCGTCTTCTTCAGACTTTTGACGACTACGCCCAGTGAATTTGTCAGCGAGATAATAACCTCGTCACTGTTTTTTGAATTTATAATTACTTTGAAAACATCAGTAAACGGATTTGGGAATGCCCTGAAAGGATCTAATATCTTGACATTTTCAACCTTTGTACGGGCAGTATCATTAAGCAGGTAATCATCATCGTTATTCATTGAATATACCCTGATGTCGTAAATGTCGTACCTCGAAAGGTCGGGCTTGCCCGTGAAGGATACCCTGGCAGAATCCAAATAATTATTCAGTGAGATATTGAAATGCTGGTAACCTTCAGCATCACCATTTACCGAATAGGCCAGGTTAAACCCGTTAACGGGATCCTTTCCCCTGTTCGTAACAACAACTGTTACTGAATCAGTAAGGAAGGTCCCATTCTGTACTGGTTTAATGACCCTGTCTACTGATATATCCTTCTGTATGAAAACTATGTTTGAAGGGTCGGGGAAATCAATGAGGTCGAGGTAAGCGCAGTCTGATCCGGATGTCACTGCCTCATCCTTGTTGTATATCCATTCCAGAACACTGAGTCCCTGTGGTATCATTATGCTCTCCTTTACCCATCCCGATTCACCGGAAAGCCTGAATATGACTTCATTATTGATCTTGAACGTCAGGAAATCATAATACTGTTCTGATGAAACCTTGCAATGGAATCTGATTGAATCCGGCGAGTTGAAGTAAACCTTCATTTTGAGGGAAGAGGTCTGGTTATGAGTGATCTGGCCAGACCTTGCCGAATATAGACCGTCCCATGCATCATTGCCGGTTATTATCCATGGTCTTGAGGTCGAATTCATCCAGGGGAAAATATTGAAGGATTTAACTTCAAAATTCTCCCTTGCCTTTCCAACCCTGAATTCGAAATTGCTCTCCTGGCTGTAAGGATCGCTGTTTATTGCCGACCTGATTGTAAAGTATTTTCCAAGCTTCACCGATTCCGAGAATGTAACAGGTAAAATGTATGTTATTGTCTGCTGTGCAGGTATAATTCCTGATTTTGCACCCGGGGGGACTACTGCAATATCAGGTTCCTGGCAGTCTATTACAAAAGTACCTGTGGCGGGGCTGCTTCCGTTATTCCCTATCCTGAAAATAAGATTGACTGTTTCACCTGGTTCCGGGATAAAATTACCGTTGCCAACACCTGTATCATCAATATAACAGCTTATAATTCTGAGGTCGGGAGCGTGAACCATTATATCAAGCCTGAACCGTTTTTCAACCTTTTTGTCTTTAAGGATTAAATCAAAAGCAATGACCTGGCGATCGGGTACTGAATCAGCAACTTTCATCCTGAAAGCCCTGGGAAGATCAGCAGAGGATCTGCCTGCAAGTGAACCTATAAATACCGAATCAGAGAGTATTTTTACAAGGCTGGAGGGAGTTGTTATCCTTGCAGAAAGACTGTCAGCTACAATCAGGCCAAGATTCTCAATATTCAGTGAAAGATAAAACGATTCATTGTAGTCCATCCTGCCGTTGAGATTCCCGGTGCTGTCATTTACAGTTGCTGCTCCCAGGTTTATGAACTCATCTCCGATGTTTCCAAAATGCAGCATCCTGATCAGCGGTATCCTGTTCTGGCCAGTAACAACTAGCAGGCAGGAATCGTTTGTATATCCCGGGATATTAAGTTGTGCAGATCCATCAGGACTTGCATAAGTTGCATCGAGAAGTGAGTCACCCCTTGAAATTGCTATATGTGCAAAAGGCTCAGTAATGAATGACAATAACTTTATCCCGTTTGGATACTTGTCAGGCAGGTGCAGGTTGAAAGAATCCGGCTTGCCGATAAAGGGTACAAGTGATGGATCACCAAGAAGGGTGTAAGTCTCCCAGTAGTACTTTTTCCTGTTGGATGAACTGGCACTTACTGACATATTGCCTGCGTAATTCATCTGACCCATTGTAATATACCAGTCTGATGGATTTTCATCGTGAAAATGGAACAGGCGGTCATATGCTCCCAGTCCCGTTGTCTCATAGGTAGGATCATCACTGATTGACCCTACACCAACCGACCAGAAATAATCTTCGTCCCAGTAGGAGTCGTTTGAACAACCGATATATCCTATTGCCCCTTTGTCCGCCTCATTTATCATTTTGTTACCTAGAGAGGCCGCATAATTGAAATGGGCAGTCTGGCAGGCATTTGTAACAACGAAAGGGTACATATTCCTGTTCTGGAGCAGTGGAACATCTGCTGCCTTGAGCACAGGATCTATCCATCCGGAAATGTCGCCATGCCCTGTATAGTTTACAAATCCGACACCGGTATTTATTAGTTTTTTTATAGTATCATCAGCTGTTGCCGAGCGTGGGTAAAGGAAAGGAAATCCATCGATGCCATGCGAGGAATTCAGATAGTTCCGTGCAGCATAATTGACCTGTCCGTTCATGTAGACTGCATAGCCCCCATCATTGCCACCTGTAACCACTGCCCTGTTATAAAATTTGTTTGTGTCGGCAAACTGGAATCTCTCATATTGAAGCAGTTTGTTAACTACACCCTTCAGTTCAGAAGTATCTGCAACAGGAAGCCTGCCTATGTACATATCAGGAAGGTAATCACCATTCCCGTCAAATTCCCCATAGTACATATCGGATACCTGTGAGGTCCCGTCACAAAGGGGAATTATATCGGTACTGCCTACAATAAGGGAGATATTCCGGCGCGGGATTCGTTTCAGTGCCTGACCGGTAAATCTTTGTAAGGCTGTCTTTTATCCCTATGTATGTAGAACCGGCAGCCCAGTTGTTCCTGTATATTGTAGTAACACTGAAACCTTCCTGTTTTTTCCATGCAATAAAAGGCTTAAGTATCCTGCTGAATGCAGTGTCTGTAACAATAACAAGTCCCACAGGCTTATCTGAATAACCAGTTATGTATCCTTCGGGGAAATAGTTCAGGATACCTTTTCCGAGCGACTGGTCGAACGCGACTGAGGAATAGCCTTTACCGGCAGTATTGACCTGTCCGGTAAAATTTATTGTAACCTTCATTGAGCTTATAACCTCAATCTGGCTTTTCCCGGGATTGTACCTTACCGGGTATATATAGACTGCAGCAATAGTGTTGTTGCGGATTTTCCCTAGGTATTCAATCTTAACAGTATCTGAGTTAATGACGCCTTTGGATGAATAAACTTTCTTATCGATAATAAAATCAGTCCTGAGCTGATCATTCTTTGTTGCATCAGCCTGCCTTGGGTATAGTAATCCTTTGTAGTTCAGGCTTGAAGGCTTGATCCTGCTGGTTTTTACTTCAGAAACTGAAAATGTAACACTGCTTCCTTCCGGGATCGTTATCAGCCTGCTGAATACAGGCAGTTCAGGTTTACCCTGTTCTGTTGTTTTTGAGTGTCCTGGGGAACTCAACCTGAAGAAGGTACCCGAATTATTTGTAACGGATGAAAAATCCAACTCACCGATTGAATACCGGATCTCTAAATTACTGCCATTATTTACAAAGGAAGCATTATTCAGGTCGTCGCCGAAACGATACCTGGAACTTTTTTCCTGCTGCCCCGAAAGAGAAACGGGTAGCAGGAGAACCCCTGCCAGTATTACCTGCCTGCTTATTTTTAAAAACATCTGTGTTAATCGCTTAACGCAGTAACCTAAATTCTTTTGCCAATTTATTAAATAAATAGAGAGATTGAGAAAGTCGGCTGTATTTATTTGATCAATGCAATAAGATTCGTACTTTTATGGTTAAATCTGTTATATAAACTATCGGATTTCAGCTATGAAAAGAGTTTTTCTTTTTTTGCTGATAGTGACCCTGTCAGCATCTGTTTTTGCCCAGATTAACAAATTCGGTGTTCCTGTTATTGTCAATATCAGTACCCAGGTTACACCGGGGGGTGAGCAGAACTGGTGTGTGACAAAAGATAAATTCGGGATTATTTACCTTGCAAATGATGATAAAGGTGTTCTTAGTTATAATGGTACATCCTGGACAAATATACCTGTAAGGAGCAATGCAAGGCCACGTGCCCTTGGTTGTGATAATTTCGGAATAGTTTATGTAGGCTGTGAAAATGAGTTCGGATATATCGAACCGGATGCCAGCGGGAAACAGGTATATGTATCGCTGTCAGGCAAGTTCGATCTGACAGAAAAAAATGACTCCTCTAAGGACAGCGCAAAAACTGAAGGCGGAACATACATTGGCCGGATATTCTCACTTCTTGTAACTGATTCTACAGTTTACTACCTGAGCGACGAGGCCCTGTTTATTTATAATATAAGCAAGAGGGATGTTGAATATATAAACCTTAGAAAACAGGGATTTACAAACCTGACAAGGATTTTCAGTTTTGGTGATAAACTTATACTTGGTGACAATGTAAGGGGCCTGTTCGAATTTAAATCAGGGAAACTGGCGCAATTGCCGGGTGGTGAATTCTTTTCAGGCAAGATTTGTCTTGCACTCCTTCCTGTGACAGAAAATGAGGTGCTAATCGGTACTTACAATAAGGGAATCTACAAGTATAATATTTCCGATGGAACAGTAAATGACAAATGGGTCGATGAATCAGTAAGCCGAACAATATCACAGGTCTACTGTGGTTCAAAATTGTCTTCCGGGGAGTATATTTTTGGAACAGTTAACGGCGATGGTGCCTTTGTATTTGATGCCAATGGTAAACTTACAGGTCACTGGACTTCCACTTCCTCCGGGCTTCCTGATAACACGGTATATGCATTATATGCAGATCAGAACAATAATGAGCTGTGGATACTTACATATGGCTTCATTTCCAAAGCTTATGTAAACCTCCCCTTTACACATTTTTCAAAATTCAATGGTATAGATCAGCCAGTTAACGGAATCTGTGAGATCGATGGCGTGATATATATCTCTACTGACAAAGGTGTATTCCGCAGTTTCACGGATAAAGATAAAATCAGGCGCTTTGAACAGATCGAAGGCATTGACGACCAGGTTTTTCCGATTATAAAGGCGGAAGTTGATAATGAAAAGTTTGTACTTGCCGGTTCGCTTCTTGTTATAAATAAGATCAGTACAGCTGGCAGGTCCGATACTGTAAGGATCAACAACCTGTTTCCAAAGCTGAAAGACAATTATTCAGTATCGGCAAGATCTATACTGCAATCAACTGTCGACCCGCACCTGTTTTATATAGGCACCGATGCCGATGGCCTGCTTATTATAGAATACAGGAACAGGCACTGGAACAAGGTCAAAGAGAACAAGGATGTTTCAGGTACCCTTTCTTCACTGGCAGAATGCAGTAATGGTGATTTTTTTGTTCTTACTGATTCACCCAATGCACTCTATAAGGTTGATCATAAAGGATACGTTCCGACAAAGGTGGGAGAGGGCAGCGGCCTCCCGGAAGGGTTGAAGACAAACCTTGGAAAAATAGACAGTAATATTGTGCTTTCAACTTTCAAGGGATTTTACAGGTATGTAGAGACTACAGGGAAATGGGAGCCTTTCGACCAGGTAACCAACGGATATTCTGAAGGTAAGGAGGTGGATATCTTTGTACAGGACGAAGACAGGGATATGTGGGTGGAATTCAGCCACGGCAGGTTTTCCACACTCTTCTTTCCAAGAACAGGTACAATAGAAACTGCAGGTAGTCCTCTCAACCTCCTGCCAAACCTGAAGGCTCTTGATATGGAAGGGCATGAAGGAAAACTCTGGATGGCAATTTCCAAGAATTTATATGTACTGGATAAGGAAGCCCTTAAACGACCGGTATCAGTACCGCAGACCCTGTTTACAAGGATTAAGGTAGGAAGGGATTCACTTATAATGAATGGTACCTTCGTTTCTGCTGGGATCGACGGCAGAAGGTTGCCTTCTACGACTTACGTGGGATCAAGGCTGCCACAGCTTAAATACAGCCTGAACTCTGTTTCATTTTACTGGACAACCCCATACTATATAGAGGAAGAACACCTGCTTTACAGCTACAAGCTTGAAGGATTCAATAACGAATGGTCAAAGTGGGAAAATATTATTTATAAGGATTTTACCAACCTGCCATTTGGAAAATATACTTTCAGGATAAAGGCGCTTACACCTACAGGTGTCGAATCAAAAGAAGCTGTTTATGAATTCAGCATCCTGAAGCCATGGTACTTTACGACTGTCATGATCATCCTCTATTTCATAGTATTTATAGTTCTCATTATCCTTATAATAATGGCCTATACAAGGAAGCTGAAGAATGAGAACATAAGACTGGAGGGAATTGTGGCTGAACGAACCGCTGTTGTGGTAAAACAGAAGGAAGAACTGGAATCAAGCATTCATTATGCCAGCAGGATACAGATGGCCTTGCTTCCTTCTGAATCTATACTGTCAGAAAACCTCAGGAACTATTTTATCCTCTTTAAACCAAGAGACATTGTATCAGGCGACTTTTACTGGATGACAAAGAAGGATAACAGGTTGTATATTGTTGCAGCCGACTGTACAGGCCACGGAGTGCCTGGTGCATTTATGAGCCTCCTTGGAATGTCGTTCCTTGACGAGATAATCGGAAAAGAGGGACATCCTCGTGCCGACCAGGTTCTGAGCGAACTAAGGCTTCATGTCACGGATTCACTAAAACAGTCAGGTGGTGACGATGAAGCTAAGGATGGTATGGACATGGCACTTCTTGTTATAGATTTCAATGACTCGAAGATAGAGTTCTCTGGTGCCTATAACCCCTGTTTCAGGGTAAGAAGGATGACAGCGGAAGAGACTGCAACATACCATGATGATAATATGGAAATGACCGACGGTTCCATGTCAAACGGCAAGTACCTGCTAGAAACAATTTACGCAAGCAAAATGCCTATCGGTATCTCATCAAGGATGGATGAGAAATTCGTGTTCCATGAATGGAGCCTCGAAAAAGGTGTTTCATATTATATGTTCTCAGATGGCTACATAGACCAGTTCGGAGGAGATCATGGAAGAAAATTCATGAAAAAGAATTTTAAAAGACTCATCCTCGATATCCAGGATTACCCGATGAGCAGGCAGAAGGAACTTCTTGATCAGAACCTGAAGGAATGGATGGGTCATTCACCACAGATCGATGATATTCTTGTGATGGGTCTAAGGACTGAATAAATCAAAAGTAAAATCATATGACGCCATCTCTCAGCGAACCGGAGGTGGCGTTTTTATTTCAGCTTCCTTTGAACTGAGGGCGTACTTTATACCTTTTTCTGAAGCTACTATGGTTATAGTACCGCAGAGTATCAGATTGACAATAATTTTTTCTGCCCTGTAGGCCGGAATCCTTGCAAGTTTCCTGAATGCCGAGATTGTTATTGAGCCGTTTTTCTCAAGATACTCCATAAGAAGCTTTTCAGGCTTGCCGAACCTTACAAGCACACCTGTCTCACGTTCTTTAAGCCTCCAGAGATGGAGCATTACACCATTGGCCAGGAGGTTTTGTGCACCATGCCTGAAATAAGCCTTCCATTTACCATCCTCATCCTTTGCCTCATATGGCCTTTTATCACCCCTGTTGACCTCAACTTCAAGGACAGTTTTGCCATCTGATATATGCTGCCGTATTGTTACCGGAACTTCCGGCCGGCAGAAAAGAGAAGCAGCAGTTTCAATCATGTAATACTCTTCATCTGATCTGACACCTGCAATGGAGCCATTATCCCTTACCCCTATAAGCAATATTCCCCCGTCGGTATTAGAAAACGCCGATAAGGTCTTCGCGATCTTCCGCGAATCTGAAATACAGTATTTGAAATCCAGGCGCTGGTTTTCACCACCGTTTATCAGTTTCCTGAGATACCTGTCCATATTAATAAGTTTCTTGCACTGGTGCAGCCCTCAACCCGGCGTCAGGTGACTGTTTTATATAACAGCCCACGTATGGAAAAGTAATATAAAAAATCGTATATTGTGACATTAAATCCTTTTTTGTTGAGTCTCTGAAAATGAAAGATATGAAAAAGTCACTGCTTATAATTTCTTTTGTTTTTATGACCACTCTCAGCTTCTCACAGGCAATGCCCGCTTCAGATAAGATTAAAAGCTCTGCAGGAGATATTGAGATCACATTCATTGGTCATGCAACACTTATGATTTCATTTAACGGCTATGTTATCCATATTGATCCGGTTTCAGGCATGGGTAATTATAGTTCACTCCCAAAGGCTGATCTCATCCTTGTTACACATGAACATGGTGATCACCTTGACACTGCACTTATTGCAAAACTCAGGAAACAATCCACTGTTATGTTCTGCAATTCAAAATCTGCTGAAAGGGTGCCATGGGCTACGGCAATGAAACCGGGCGATGTCAGAAAAGCCGGTAACGTAACTGTTGAAGCAGTTTTTGCATACAATATAAAAAATGTAAGACCGGACGGAAATCCTTTCCACCCGAAAGGACAGGGCAACGGCTATGTTATTGGTATTGGCAATAAACGGATCTACATCGCAGGCGACACAGAAAACGTCCCGGAAATGAAAGATCTGAAGAACATCGATATTGCTTTCCTTCCAATGAACCTGCCATATACGATGACCCCTTCAATGACAGCGGATGCGGCAAGGTCATTTAAGCCGGCTATCCTGTACCCCTACCATTTCGGTGAAACAAATACATCTGAGTTGGTAAAACTGTTGGAGAACTCCGGTATTGAAGTCAGAATCAGGAATTTAAAATGATCCTCCAGATATGAAGAAAACGAATCGCAGGAATTTTATCCGGACAAGTGTCGCAGGTGCTGCAGGCGCCGTGGCTATCACACCATCACTCCAGGCTCTTGTTCCGGGAGGTGACAGCCAGAAAATAATCACACGTAAACTCGGTAAGACCGAACTTGAAGTGCCTGTTATCAGTTTTGGCGTAATGCGTGCTGACAACCCCGCACTCTGCAAAGCTGCTCACGACAGGGGGATAAGATTGTTTGATACTGCCAATGGTTACCAGAATGGCAATAACGAGGCAATGCTCGGGAAGCTGTTTACAGGGATTCCCAGGGAATCATTTATACTGGAAACCAAGGTAAAATGTGCCGGAGTTGGTCGTGACGGAAAACCATCATCAGAAACCACGGCCGAGGACTTCCTCTCAAAATTCAAAACAAGTCTTTCAAGGCTTAACATGGATTATGTTGATATACTTTTTATTCATGATATCAGCAACCCGGAAATGCTTGAATATAAACCAATACTTGCAGCTGTTGACAGGCTGAAAAAAGAAAAGAAAGCCAGGTTCATAGGCTTCTCCACTCATAATAACATGGCTAACGTCATAGGAGCTGCTTCCGGGGACCCTCGATGGGATGTTATTCTGACAGCTTATAACTTTAAGCAAAATAATATCGATGAGATGAATGCCGCTATCAGGAAAGCGGCACAGGCTGGGATAGGAATAGTTGCAATGAAAACTCTGGCAGGAGGTTTCCTCGACAAGGAAAAAACAAAGCCTGTAAATGCGACAGCCGCTATGAAATGGGCGCTGTCAAATACAGATGTAACAACTGCAATCCCGGGAATGACGACTTTTGACCATCTTGAGGAAAATGTGAAGGTGATGAGTGATCTTACAATTACCGACCAGGAGAAGAAAGACCTCATTGCCTCAGTGTCATCTCAGGGAATGTATTGTTCAGGATGTAACTCATGCAGCGGGCAGTGCCCGTCACAATTGCCTGTCCCGGAACTAATGCGCGCCTATATGTACGCATATGGTTATTCAAATCCGAAGATGGCTTATTCTCTGCTGGGCGAACTTGGCACAGGTTCATTTCCATGTATTAACTGCGAAAAGTGTACAGTTGAATGCCGCAGTAATTTCAGTGTCAGGGAGAAAATCACCGATGTGTCAAGGCTAGTGAACATACCTTCTGATTTTATAGTTTAAAATATCAAACCAGAAAGCTTCCAGGATGAAATACTACATACTGCCGGTATTGATCTTCTTGCTTGGCATTAAAGCCGGTTATTCACAGAAGATAGCATTCCCGGAACTGGAAGGTTTCAGGAAGGTCACAAGCTATCCGGTTTTTAATCCTGATAATCTGTTCGATTTCATAGACGGGGCAGCCGAAAACTATAATATGTATGGTTTTGAGGAGCTTAATGTCGCAGAATACCTGAAGGGAAAGAATACAATCAAACTTGAGATTTACAGGCACAAAGACAACATAAATGCCTTCGGCATCTATTCGTCTGAAAGATCATCCTCATTCAGATTTATAAATGTTGGAACCCAGGGATATAAAACTGATGAGGTGCTGAACTTTTTCAAAGGACGTTACTATGTTAAACTGAGGACAAACAGTACGTCAGATAAGATTACAAGGATGCTGGAGACCCTTGCATTGAGAGTTGCTGATGCAATTCCTGGCGAAGCAGTAATGCCCAAAACCCTTGGTGAGTTACCCGAAAATGGTAGGAAACGTAACGAAGAGACCTATATAAATGAAGGTGTCCTTGGGCATAAATTCCTTAAGGGGGCATTCAGGGTCTCTTATGAGATAGCTGATAATGTCTTTTCTGTATACCTGATTGATTGCAGGAACCAGGAAGAATGCCTGAAGACAGTGAATGCATATCTTGCCGTCACTGGCCAGGACAAGGAAGAGTCTGGCTCTGGAAAATACGCTTTCAATGATGGATATAACGACAATATCTTTCTTGCCTGGAAAGAGTCAAGGATCGTTATAATTCAGGGTCTGCAGAAAGATCAGACAGATATTGCCGACCGTTTTACATCCGAGATTCTCCGCTAAAAGGCAGAACCTATTTAAGGTTTTCCGAAATAAGCTTCTCTATTCCAGCAAGCTCTGCAGCGGTAAATCCGCTCTTCTGGTATATTATTTTGCCTTCACGGTCAATAACAACATTCCTTGGAATATACTTGGATGCATAAAGGTTATAAATCTCTCTTTTGGGATCTGGTGCAAAGGGCAGCGACAGCCCTTTAAGTGCTGCATATTCCGAAAGCTCTTTATCGCTGTGTTCACGTCCGATAACAACAAGTACAAACTTGTCGTTGTTCCTGTATTTTTCCCAGATTGTTTTCTGTAGCTCAGGCAGTTCGAGGTTGCACCCTGGACACCATGTTGCAAAGAAGTTAATCATTATTACTTTTCCACGGAGCTTTTTTATGTCAATTGTCTTGCCGTCAAGTGTTGTGCAGGTAAAAGCTGGTGCTTCCTGCCCCAGCTTTGTCATTGTTGTTGCTTCCTCCTGCGATGCTGCCTCAGAAAATGCGATCATTCCAAGTATAAGGATTAATAGTGCCTGTTTCATTAATTGTTTTATTCTTTTTGCCTGTTACTAATAAGGTTTGTTGTGACATTCAGAACAGTTCATTTCCTTCCATGCATTTTCAATATCCACCGGATGTGTGAATGCAAGACTTTCCTTTACAGTTGTCATCTGCATTGAACCTGGTTTCCCCTGGCCGAGAATTGAATGGCACAGGCTGCAGTCTTTTGAGATCACCCTTCCGTTCTGGGCCTTGAAGGTATCGTTATGGCACCTGAAGCATCCGTTGGTCTCAAGGTGTCCGATATGCTCCGGGTATGCCTGGTAGCTTACCTTCATTGCAGGGAATGTATTCTGGTTATAACTGTTCTGAATACTTGTGATTGCCTTGTTTATAAGCTCGTTGTTCTTCTCAAAATAGGAAGGATAAGTGGTCCTGTAAAAATTAGAGATACTGTCGTGAATTATAGTCATTGCAGAATCCTTTGTTCCGAATTGCTGGCTGAGAATTCCCATGGCTACTTTCTTAATATAGGGGATCTCTTTTGAAACAGCGCCTGTAAGCAGTGCATTATCAACGAAAACACTCGGGGATTTGTAGTTATGCGATGGCCTGTTATGACAATCGATGCAGTCCATTGTTCTCGGGTTGGATGCAATAATTGCACTGTCGCTCATGTTATTTGAATCGTTCTTGTATACAGTTATCTCGCCTGTTGCGGTATTCGTATATTTAACCCAGTTTATAGTTTCCCTCTTGTCGTTTTCTGAAATATATTCTATTCTCACTGAAGGATTTATGTGCCAGTGAATACCTTCACGAAAACCGAGGCCTACATATTCCGGACCTGTTTTCATCTGAAGCATTACGTCCCATTCGGAGTTCAGCGAATCGGTAAGAAAATACTTGTTGGTTTGCATAGACCTTGCATAAAATTTCTGCGGCCAGTGACATTTTTCACAGGTCTCCCTTGCAGGACGGAGGTCGTGGAGCGGGGTAGCGATAGGAGTGGGATAGGATTTGGTCATTACAGCATATACCTGGTGAAGGCCGGACAGCTTGGATTTTATATACCAGCTGGCACCTGACCCAACATGACATTCAACGCAGGTTACATTCGCATGCGGAGAATTCTGGTAAGCTGTATACTCAGGTTCCATCACTTTGTGGCACAATTTTCCGCAGAATTCTACGGATTCTGTTATATGATATGCTTTGAAAGAGCCGAGGGTTGAAAGAAACAGGACAATAATTGTCGTGACAGTAAATATGACGAAGGCATTCCTGTGCCTGACATCATTAAGATCGATGTAGGGAAGCGGCCCTCTCGATGTGTCAGTTGCTTTTTTCAGCCTCCGGCGCTCCATGATCATCCCCACGGGGATCATTAGCAGGCCCAGAACAAGGAAGCCCGGGAGTATAATATAAATGAACAACCCGATATTGGTGTTGCTGTTATTGAAGATCGTGGAGATAATAAAGAGTACAAGGATCAGGAGGAAATTGATAGCGGCAATAATTGCGCCGATTATTGTAATCCAGTTCTTGGTCAGTCGTGGTAATTTCATCTTTGTGTGTTTTTTGTAAACAGCAATTCTGTCAAGTTAATTATTCAGTAGCGCTTTCAAGCCTTCTGACTATTGAGAATATAAAAGTAGCCGAGGCAAGACAGCATAGTATGAATACCAGCCACAGTTGGGGAAGATCAACCCTGTCCCAGAGCAATGATCCGACAAACAGAAGTTTGTTTCCCACGGCAGTAGCCAGTAGCCAGCCTCCCTGCATAAGGCCCTGGAACCTTGAAGGGGCCACTTTGGAGACAAATGAAAGTCCCATCGGGCTCAGGAAGAGCTCTGCAATTGTTAGGATCAGGTAGCTGCTCATCAGCCAGTATGGGGTTACCCTTTCTGCATCAGGCACAGGTGATCCGGCAAGTAATTTTGGTGATGTAAGGCCCAGCGAAGCAATGAGAACAACACTGAAACCAACAGCTGCAATAATCATCCCGAAACCAATCTTTTTTGGAGTTGAAGGTTCAATACCTTTCTTATTAAGCCATGAAAAGACAGCCATTACCGGGAAGGTAAGGGATACTATAAACAGGGGGTTGAACGACTGGAATATTTCAGGGGAAATACCATTTGAAGCTCCTGCATTAATATACCTGAAATATGAGATGACGAGTGCTGCAGCCAGAAGTATTCCACCTGCGATTCTCATTTTATTCTCGATGTTCTTCTGTACCAGCATCACAAGTCCGGCAACCGACCCTATGACTCCAAGGATAGAAAGGAGTGAGAAAAAGAGATATGTGAAAGGGCCAACCTGTTTTACAGTGTAGTCACGGGCAAACAGTGTGAGAGTAAGCCCGTTCTGGTGAAATGACATCCAGAAGAAAATTACAACAAAGAATACAAGCAGGAGTGAAGCGATTCGTTTCATCTCCTCCTTTTGGGCTGTAAGTACGATCCATGTTATGAATGCGGCAAACAAACCGATGGCGAAACCCGATGTCCAGCCTACCTGCTTTATAAAGTGAAGTCCGTAAGCCACTGCTGCCATTGCTGCTGCGGCAGAAATAAGAGGCATGATCTTAAACTCGATCTTAAGAGCTTTTACTTCCTCTTTCTTCTCCTTGTTCGGAAGAAGCCTGTTGAAGAAGATGTAAACCAGCAGTGAGATAACCATGGCAATTGCTGCGATGCCGAAAGCATAGTTATAGCCCTTTGTAAAAACATCGAGGTAACTTTTTGCAAAAGCAGCCAGGTCACTTACAGGTCCGTTAAGACTGGCTTTGGTTGCGAGTTGCTGGAAGGTTGTTGTATCAGCAAGTGTCCCGTTAAGGAACTGGTGACAGAGTGAAGGGAGTGACCCATCCTGGGCGAATCCGTTTGTTTTTAACCACCAGTCGCGGACGCCTGTAGCTGCAAAAGGTGCGAAGAAGGCTCCGACATTGATCCCCATGTAGAAGATCATGAAGGCATTGTCACGGTGTTTTGAGTATTCCGGGTTGTCGTACATCTGCCCGACAACAGCCTGGAGATTCCCCTTGAAGAGTCCGTTCCCGAATGCTATTGTAAATAATCCAAGGATAGTTATTGTAAGAGACATTCCCGGGACAGCCATAATAAGGTAGCCGGCAAACATCACTATAATGCCGGCCATAATAACAAGCTTGTACTTTTTTGTGGCGTCAGCCAGTATCCCTCCAACCAGAGCAAGGGCATATATGCTGAAATAAAACCAGCTGTAAATGTTACCGGCTTTCTCTGCTGACAGACCAAATTTAGCCTGCAGGAACAATACAAGAATTGCCATCATGGTATAGAATCCAAATCGTTCACCCATGTTGGCGAAAAATGCCACTAGCAGCCCTTTCGGATGATTCTTTAGCATAGTAAAATATTTTTCGGTTAGTCGTTTAAAATTCAACATGCCTGACGGCATTTAACAAATATATGAATCTTTTTCAAAGGAAAAAACGAGCTAAGGATTGCAGGTGCAATGCTTTCAGAAGGTATTATTCAGCATTGTGAACTGTGAAATTTTCTTATCTTACACGGGATTTTGGGAAAGAATCTCCTTCAGACAGCCGGTTTATATTCTCTCATATGAAGATATTTACTTGTGAACAGATCAGGGAAATAGACAGGTATACTATTGAAAATGAACCTGTAAAATCTTCTGAGCTGATGGAAAGGGCAGCTGGGAAGCTCTATGAATGGATAGTATCACGTTACGGAAAAGGGAGAAGATTCCTCGTTTTTGCAGGTCCTGGCAACAACGGTGGTGACGGACTTGCACTGGCAAGGTTCCTTGCAGATTCCGGTCACAGGACCGAAGTTCATTACCTGCGTTTTACAAACAAGGAATCAGACGACTGGAAAGTCAACAGGCAGAGACTGGAGAGGATCAAGACCTGCAGGTTTTTTACAATAGCCGCACCTGCGCATTTCCCAATGACCCTGAGCGATGACATTATAATCGATGCAATATTCGGATCGGGGCTTTCAAGAGCACCAGAGGGGCTTGCAGCTTCTGTAATTAAAAGCATAAATGATTCGGGATGCGAAGTAATCTCGGTTGACATTCCTTCAGGTATGTCCGGTGAGAATATAGCCGATGACAAGCCTGAACTCGTTGTAAAGGCGTCTCACACATTGACTTTCCAGTTTCCAAAGCTCTCCTTCATGTTCCGTGAAAGCTGGAGGTATACCGGTGATTGGCATATATTGCCGATAGGATTGCATCCTGAGGCAATTGCCAGAACAAACTCTCCATACACATTTGTCCAGGAAGCAGATGTATTTCCGTTGATCAGGCAGCGTGGAAAGTTCGACCACAAGGGCACTTTTGGTCACGGGTTACTCGTTGCAGGGTCTGCCGGGAAAACCGGTGCTGCAATCCTGTCTGCAAAGGGGGCATTGCGATCGGGAATAGGATTGCTTACATGTCATATTCCGCCAGCTTGCAGGATACCCCTGTTATCCAATCTGCCCGAGGCAATGGTAGAAACAGACAAGCATGATGAGATTATAACAGGTTTAGAGAGTACAGACAGGTACCACGCAATAGGAGTAGGACCGGGCATAGGCATCGAGTCAGAAACATCGGAAATGTTTAAAAAACTTTTGAGATCCTTCAGGGGACCAATGATCATAGACGCTGATGCACTTAATATAATTTCATCATCAGGGGAGTTAAAAAAACAACTTCACCCGGGCATAATTCTTACCCCGCACCCTGGTGAATTTGAGAGGCTTGCCGGAATTAAAGCATCAGGTTATGATCAGTTAATGTTACAGGTATCCCTGTCCAGGGAATGGAACTGTATAATTGTGCTGAAAGGAGCATGCACCTCGGTAAGCCTGCCCGACGGAAGGGTGTTTTTTAACAGTACAGGGAACCCGGGGATGGCAACTGCCGGTAGCGGGGATGTACTGACAGGAATTATCTTATCTTTACTTGCCCAGGGATACGAAAGCTCCAATGCAGCAATTGCCGGAGTTTTTATACATGGACTGGCTGGTGATATAGCGTCGGAAACCACAGGTGAAGAAGCTCTTATTGCCAGCGACATAATAAATAATATAGGTGCGGCGTTCAGAAGACTGAAGGAGAATTAGAATTAAAATTATATGAGAAAGTTCAATATATACTTATCGGCCCTTATACTGCTCTTATTTGTATTTGCCTGTGCAACAGGAAAGAAAGTAACAGGATCAGATACGAAGGTCTATCCTCTCGGAGATACTTCATCGGTAGTTGACGGTAGTATTATTTATGCACTGCCAATGACGGTTTTCAATATTGCTGTTGACGTGGAACGGGTAAAGAACCTCCCGGGCCCCTATGCAAAGTATGCCTCTGATATGCTGGGTCTTAAGGATGTAATTATGTCAGAGAGTGAGAACTGGTCGATAACAGGCATAAGGGTAAGCTCTGGTGAAGAGATCGATCCTTCAGAATACTATGTTATAGAAAGCACAGGTACTGTACTTGCAAATGCCCTTAAACTTGAGCACAATGGTCTTATCCTCGATATAAACCCAGCCGCTTACAGTGGAACAGGAAGAGATTTCACGGCAGGAAATTCTTCATTAAAAGGCATTCATTTCAGGGACCTGGGATCCGATGAGTACTTTGTTTCCCAGAATGATACTGTATACCGGACTGTGAAGCTCGATACAGCTTTTGTTAAAATACCATACCTGGTCGAAAAGAAAAAGATACTTGGCGAAGAGCAATTAGCCGAGAAAGCTGCGAAGTCGTTACTGGAACTGCGTGACGGAAAGCATTCTATACTCTCAGGTGAGGCGAATCTCTTTCCGCAGAGCAATGCCGGGATTGATGAGATAAACAGGATGGAAAAGGAGTATATGGAGCTTTTCACCGGTAAAAGCGTTTCAGAGAAAAAAACATATTATTTCACACTGGTGCCCTCCAGGGAAGACGCTGGAAAAGGAGTTAGTCTTTTTAAATTTTCCGAGAATAGCGGGATATCAACCCTTGCTTCAGCCACCGGAGCTCAGGTTATTGCTGAGATAATTCCGATGAAGAAAGCAAAAGACATCACAGTTGTGCCAAGGTCAATTAAGGAGGGGGAAAATGCAGTCAGCTATGATAAGCTGTATTACCGGCTTCCGGATGTGGCAACGTTGAAGATTAGGATAAATGACAGGTTATTGTTCGAAGGTCGCAGGCTCGTATACCAGTATGGAAATGTTATGCAGCTTCCTGCAAACTATATTATCGGTAACGATTGAATAAGGTAATGCAGTCTTGCAGTCTTGCGGTCGTGCAGTCCTGCAGTCCTGCAAGCTTGCAGTCTTTACTCTTTCTTCCTCTGTGAAATCTCCGTGATCCTCTGTGTAAGTTCTTAATCCCTCAGCCTTAAGTTACAACTTACCTTTAAAAGTCTGTTTGTAAGACTCAAAGGTCTGTTTTTCATAACCCTTGGCAGCCATATATTCGAGCACTACTTCCAGCTCTTTTGGTACCATGAAACCAGGAACGTTTGTCACAAGCTGAAGTTTGTCGTTGAAGAAGACAAGGTTCGGGTAGCTCATCTGCCCTTTGAGCATTGCTACGGCAAGCTGGTGTGATCTCCCTGCTTTGCCGTCATTTGTAAATGTCTGCCCAAGGAAGGTGACATTTTCATTTCCTTCGGCATTGAATTTAACAGGGTAGAATTTTGTATTCAGAATTTCAGCTATTACCGGGTTTGTGAAAGTATCAGAATCAAGTTTCTTACACCATCCGCACCAATCGGTATACGTATCTATGAACAATGGACGTGGTGAGTTTTTAACAAGCTTTTCAGCTTCTTCAATAGTGTACCACTTTACGGGCTTATTCTGTGCAAAGCCTGCAACACTCATCAGCACGATCGAAAGTGATAATAATATTTTCTTCATTTTAATTGTCATTAATTGCTGCTGCAAAATAAATCAAATAATATCCTATTTCATCAAAATAACATATGTAATTTTCTATATATAACAAAAATTCTGCCAAAAGGTTATTTTTTTATAAAGGTGAAATAGTATCAGAAATATATTGATACATTTACCGGTCACATAAAAATCTACTCAACGAATGGAAACTATAACAAATACTCTTCGCGACTCAAAAGTGGCAAGGTGGACCGCATTAGGGGTGGTTGCTTTTACAATGCTTTGTGGTTACTATCTTACTGATGTAATGGCCCCATTGAAGCCGATGCTTGAAAAGGAGCTTCTGTGGAACAGCGCCGATTACGGATTTTTTACAAGTGCATATGGCTGGTTTAACGTATTCCTTCTTATGCTCATTTTCGGGGGGATCATCCTCGACAAAATGGGAGTAAGGTTTACCGGGAAGATGGCAACCATAATAATGGTAATAGGTACCGCGATCAAATACTGGGCAATCTCAACACATTCACTTGATGGCCATACAATTCTTGGCTGGAAAGCACAGGTAATGATGGCAGGCATTGGTTTCGCAATATTCGGAGTCGGTGTTGAAGTAGCAGGTATAACGGTTTCCAAAATTATAGTAAAATGGTTCAAGGGTAAAGAGCTTGCACTTGCAATGGGGCTTGAGATGGCTACAGCCAGGTTAGGTACCACACTTGCGATGGCAACATCAATTCCTATTGCAACTGCGCTTCACGGTGTATCAAAGCCCGTTCTTGTTTGTCTTATTATGCTATGTATCGGCATGGTCGCATTTTTCTTCTATGCCACTATGGATAAGAAGCTCGACAAGTCCATTGCTGAGGAGTCTTTAAGGACAGGTGCAGTTGATTCAGAGGAATCCTTCAGGTTAGGCCACGTGCTTGAAATACTTAAGAATAAAGGCTGGTGGTACATTGCAATCCTTTGCGTTTTATTCTACTCTGCCGTGTTCCCATTTATAAAATTTGCAACAGACCTAATGGTGAATAAATTCCATGTTGGTGAAAAAATTGCCGGAGACATTCCGGCCTTGCTGCCTTTCGGAACCATACTTCTTACGCCTCTTTTTGGCAATATCTATGACAGGAAAGGCAAGGGTGCTTCAATAATGATAATTGGAGCAGTACTTCTGATTCTTGTTCATGCTGTCTATTCAATTCCTTTCCTTACAGCTACACCAATCGCTATAGTTATGATTCTTACACTTGGTGTTGCTTTGTCGCTTGTACCATCAGCAATGTGGCCATCTGTTCCAAAGATCATACCCGAGAATCAGCTTGGAACAGCTTACGGAATGATCTTCCTTATTCAGAATATAGGCCTCTCACTCGTGCCTGCTTTAATAGGCTGGGTACTGAACAAATATTGTATAACCGGAACAAGAATGCTTGATGGCGTTGAAGTTTCAAATTATAATTACACCCTTCCGATGGTTATATTCACCGCATTCGGAGTTCTGGCACTTATCTTTGCTTTGCTTCTTAAGGCAGAAGATAAGAAAAAGGGGTATGGTCTTGAATTGCCCAATATCAAGAAATAGATATTATATCATTATTAAAGAGGCATCAGCGAAAACTGATGCCTCTTTTCTTTTGGGACAACTTTATTCAATCCCTCCGGGATTGGATCATTATGGATATTATGCCCCGGTTTTAGACCGGGGCTATTTTTATTTTATCCCTCCGGGATGTTGTGGAAAAAAGCATTTTATCACGATGCCGGAGGCATCAAAAATCAATAGCCACGGCCATCCGTGGTATACGGGAATATCCGGTCCCACGACCGATGCCGAAGGCATCAAAAATCAATAGCCACGGCCATCCGTGGTATTCGGGAATAACCGGTCCCACGACCGATGCCGGAGGCATCAAAAAACAATAGCCACGGCCATCCGTGGTATACGTGATTAACCGGTCCCACGACCGATGCCGGAGGCATCAAAAATCAATAGCCACGGCCATCCGTGATATACGGGAATATCCGGTCCCACGACCGATGCCGGAGGCATCAAAAAGCAGGTCATGGAAGTAAATAATGCATAAATAAATATTGGAATCCCTGAAGATTATTAAGTAAGAAGATAATCATCACTGATTGCTAAATCATGTTCTTTTAATATCGAGATTAATTCATTCTTGTATGACACAACCTTATGGTGTTCCTTTTGGCTTTCAACATATTGAATCAAGTATTTTTTCGATGAGATATTATACGTGAAAGCTCCGTAACCAACCTGCCATCCTGGGAACTTGGAAAAAAGATGTTTATTCTCCATAATCATCCCCTGACTTGCGATTTTTATATCCTTTATTAAGGAAGCTAGCGCAATTGACGGGTGCAGATGTGTTATAATGTGCAGATGATTGCTGGCTCCTCCAATTATATAGCAATAGCATTGTTTATTGCGCAGGATACCAGAAATATATGCGAACAGTATGTTCTCGTTTTCGGTTGTCAGAAAAGGAGTATAACTCTTACTTCCAAAGACCACCTGGTAGAGGATCTGTGTATAAGTTGACATATTTATTCCATTTAGCAGCAATAACAAATTTATTAAATAGCTTATTATCAATCTAATATTTTCCAGGATTTTTACTTTTTCAATCCCTCCGGGATTGGATCGTAGTGTATTTTGTGCCCCGGGTTGGACCGGGGCTATTGATATTGTATCCCTCCGGGATATCTTGAATACATCATTTCTTCCAATGATGCCGGAGGCATCAAAAATCAATAGCCACGGCCATTCGTGGTATTCGGGAATAACCGGTCCCACGACCGATGCCGGAGGCATCAAAAATCAATTACCATGGTCGTCCATGGTTTATGGGAACAACCCGTCCACCAGCGGATGCCGGAGGCATCAAATATTAATAGCCATTGTGGTTCATGATTGGCTGCAGGGGTGATATTTAGCAGTCCGTTTTGCGGTTATGATTAATATTTTAACTTTGCGATAAGTCAAATCAAAAAACCGTATCATGAAAAAGGTAATAATAGGTCTTTCAGCATTAGTAGTTCTGACACTCGCAGTAGTACTTACAGTTAATGCTCAGGATAACAAGACAACAAAGAAAAACAAAACTGAAGTTGTTGCCGGCAACTGTAAGGGTGGTCCCTCAACATCATCATGTTGTGCAATGAAGGATAAGAAAAGCGGTGAGTGCCCTGCAAACAATGCAAAATGTGACTCAACAAAAATGTCAGGCTGCGACAAAACCAAATCATCATGTGAAAAAGGTATGACAGGCATGACCCAGGGTAGCTCATGCTGCAAGGGAAAAACAAAGTAAGTTTAAAGAGTATGATAAATGAAATAGCTGTCACAACGACGGCTATTTTTTTTGGTCTTTATTTCTAATGATAGAAGATCCAGTTGAAGAAATAATACATAGATCCCCCGATAACTGCACTTACAGGGATAGTAAATATCCAGGCCGCGAATATCTTCCTTGTTACTCCCCATTTCACGGCTGAAACACCTTTGCGGGCACCAACACCGATTATTGCCCCTGTTATTGTATGAGTTGTACTCACCGGAATTCCAAATGCTGTGGAACCGAAAAGGGTCATGGCTCCTGCAAGCTCAGAACTGAAGCCCTCGAAAGGCTTGACCTTGGTAATCTTCTGACCCATAGTTTTTACAATCCTCCAGCCGCCGAAAAGAGTACCCAGGGCAATAGCTGTCTGGCAGGCAAGAATAACCCAAAGCGGTATGTCGGCATCCTTCGGTATGGCGCTAGTAATTATAAGTGCAGCCCATATTATACCCATAGATTTCTGGGCATCATTTCCACCGTGTCCGAGAGACAACGTTGAAGAGGAGATAAGCTGCAACCTCCTGAAAAGGTTATTAACCTTTATTGGCGTCCATCGCCTGAAGAGAAAAACTACAATGGAGGAAAGGATAAATGAAATCACCATCCCGAGTATAGGAGCTATAAATATGAATGCAATGATCTTGAGAAGGCCAGGCATAATAATTGTCTTAATGCCGCCGTGTGCAAAAGCCGCACCGACCAGGCCACCTACAAGGGTATGAGAAGAACTTGAAGGCAGGCCCCACCACCATGTAAGGAGGTTCCATGTTATGGCAGCGACGAGAGCAGCAGCAATCACAACCATTGTCAGTTCCCCTGGATTTACAACACCTTTGCCAAGTGTATGTGCCACTTTCAGGGGAAATACTGTGAAGGCAATGAAATTGAAAAACGCCGCGATTATTACTGCTACAAAGGGTGAGAGTACCCTTGTTGATACCACAGTCGCTATTGAATTGGCTGAATCGTGAAACCCGTTCAGGAAGTCAAAAATCAAAACCAATGCAACAACAATATAAAGTACTGCAAACTGTGTCATGCCTGTATAAGAGATTTTTTTATGAGAGCCGGGCTGGCGGTCATCATACAAGAAAAAATTAAAATTCTAATTATCAAGGACATTGAAAAAACGATCAGATTTTTTCAAACTGGTATGAAAGTAGCTATTCCCTGATAATATTCAAAATAATCTCAAACTGAAAGTTGAATAGAAAAAAAATCCCGGCTTTAACAAGGCCGGGATAAATTCAGGTTTAAAAACTTTATGCCATTTTAATAAGGATTGCCTTCAATGTATCTGTAACATCTTCCTCCTCGTCGACGCACCTTTCAAGTATCTCGAGGATCTTGTTGTTTTTAAGAAGTTCTTTCGGATCTTCCTCTTTTTCAAAAATTTCTGTCACACCAAGGAAATAAAGTTCATCTGCTTTGTGTTCAATATCTTTAACAGTATTGCACGATTTGGTTATCATATCCTTGCTGTTGCCTGCATCTTTCAGGTGGCTCACGCATATTTCAATCTCCACGGCGGCTTCATATATAAGTTCCGCCATCTGTAAATAGGCAGGTATAAATTTCTTTGGCTTATACAGGCAGATCCTCCTGCTTATACCATTTATTGAATCGACAACATCATCGATATGAGCTGTAAGCTCGTGAATATCCTCACGGTCGAATGGTGTGATGAAGGATTTGTTAAGCTGCTCGTAGGTCTTGTTTGTAATTTCGTCGCCTATCAGCTCAAGCTCCTTTATCTCCTTATTAAACTTTTCAACTTCATCCATGTTGGAGCTCTTCAGAAGAGACCTGAGAAGGTCTGCTGTCTTTACAAGGTTCTTTGCATCTGCTTCGAAGAGTGGGAAAAATGAGTGATCTTTTGGAACAAAAATCTTGAGGAACTTATCGATATTCATATTCAACAGTAATGATTAAGATGTCAAATTTAAAGAATCCAGTTCAGAATATAATACATTATTGCACCAATTATTGCAGAAACTGGAATAGTAAGTATCCAGGCCCAGAATATCTTGGTTGTAACACCCCACTTGACTGAGGAAAGGCCTTTTGTGGCACCAACACCAATTATAGAGCCTGTGATAGTATGTGTTGTACTTACCGGGATACCGAAATGGGTCGCACCAAAAAGTGTCAGGGCTCCGGCTGATTCCGCACAGAAACCTTCAAAAGGTTTAAGCTTGGTGATCCTCTGACCCATTGTTTTTACTATCCTCCAGCCTCCGAACAGGGTTCCGAATGCAATTGCTGCCTGGCATGAGAGAACAATCCATAATGCTATCGGATCATCCTTTGTTGAGAGTCCTTTTACAATCATGGCAACCCAAATTATACCCATCGATTTCTGGGCATCGTTACCGCCATGACCAAGACTGAAGGCAGAGGCTGACAGCAACTGGAGCCGCCTGAAGTGCTTATCAACACCCGATGGAGTTGATCGTTTGGCCAGATGCATTACAATCACCGAAATTATAAATGAGATCACCATCCCAAGGAATGGTGCAACAACTATGAAGATCACAATTTTTAAGACTCCACCGAAAATTACTGAATGAAGTCCGGATTTTGCAATTGCCGCCCCTACAAGACCGCCTACAAGCGTATGTGATGAACTTGAAGGAAGCCCGAACCACCACGTGACAAGGTTCCATGATATTGCTGCAACAAGGGAAGCAGTTATAACAATTATATTTATCTCACCAGGGTTAATAACACCTTTACCCATTGTTGTCGCAACCTTGAGCGGGAATATTGTAAAGGCAATGAAATTAAAAACAGCAGCAAGCAAAACTGCAGAAAAAGGTGATAATACTTTTGTTGAGACTATTGTCGCAATTGAATTTGCGGAGTCGTGAAATCCATTGATGAAATCAAAGATCAGAACCAGGGCAATTACTACGTAAAGATCTAATGTCATTTATTCTTTTTTATTGATCAGAACCTGAAATTATCTCTGTTTATTTAATGAGTTTGTACAAAAAAATTACAACAATTCCGATGATGCGAAATTATTGTTTAATAAAATGCTGAACAAATTACAACTGTTACGTTTTTGTTACAATTATCAGTCATTCATTCAATTCGACTCCCCATGCCAATTTCTCTTGTTTAATACAGGTCCTTTTTACTATCTTTAAATCCTGTTTTTAATAAGTATAACAAAACATAAGATAATATGAGCGCAATAACCAATCTAGAACCCAGGCCACTCTGGAATTATTTTCACCAGATAACACAGATACCACATCCTTCAAAGCATGAGAAACAGATTGTTGAGTTTGTCGTGAAGTTTGGAAAGGATCATGGTCTCGATACAATGGTCGATAAGGTAGGCAATGTGATAATCAGGAAGCCGGCCACAAAAGGAATGGAAAAGAAAGCCGGTGTTATTCTTCAGACCCATCTTGATATGGTTCCGCAGAAAAACAGCGACAAGGTTCATGATTTTACAAAAGATCCTATTCAGACAGTAATAGATGGAGAATGGGTAAAAGCAAACGGAACCACCCTAGGATCTGATAACGGTATAGGGGTGGCTGCAACTCTTGCAGTTCTTGCATCAACCGACATTCCTCACGGGCCGCTGGAAGCCCTGTTTACGATTGATGAAGAAACAGGTATGACCGGAGTTTTCGGACTCGAAGCTGGTCTGCTGCATGGAGATATCCTTATAAACATGGACTCGGAGGATGAAGGCGAACTGTATGTCGGTTGTGCTGGCGGTATCGATGTAAGTGCAACAAAAAAATATGCAGAAGAAGTATCTCCGAAAGGAATGAAAGCATATAAGGTAGTTATAAAGGGACTGAAAGGCGGACACTCAGGAGTAGATATTGCTCTTGGCAGGGCAAATTCAAACAAACTCCTTTTCAGGTTCCTTATGCAGGCTGAGTCTGATTTTGGCATCAGGATATCAGCAACTGCAGGAGGGGACCTTCGTAATGCAATTCCACGCGAATCATTTGCAATTCTGCTTGTTCCGGAAGAAAAAGCAGCTGCATTTGAGAACTTTGTAAGGAACTATGAAAAAATGTATAAGGCTGAGTTCTCCGATACTGAGCCCGACCTGATTTTCACAGCCGAAAAGGCTGATCTTCCTGCAAAGGTTATGAAGAAGGAAGAACAATACAAGATTATCAGGGCTGTCTTCGTATGTCCTAATGCAGTTCAGCGAATGAGCCAGGCTATGAAAGGTCTTGTTGAGACTTCAAACAACCTCGCAATTGTAAGGTGCCAGGATGGTAAGTTCGAAGCCCACAACCTCTGTAGAAGCTCTGTTGATTCAGCTAAAGAAGCAACAGCCTGGAAGATTGCTGCAGTATTTCATCTTATTGATGCTGAGGTAAAACTCGAGGGAGGATATCCGGGATGGAAACCAAATATGAACTCACCCATACTCAAGACAATGAGCCAGGTATATTCATCAATGTTTGGTAAAGTACCTGATATTAAGGCTATTCATGCTGGTCTTGAATGCGGTTTGATTTCAGGTGCATATCCGCACCTCGATATGATCTCATTTGGACCTACAATCAGATACCCGCATTCACCGGACGAAAAGGTGAATATCGCAACAGTGGCAAAATTCTATGATTTCCTTTGCGGAACACTGAAAAGTATCCGTGATAAGAAGTAAGGAGAACCCGGTTTTATACCGGATCTCCCTTAAAGCGGGTTTCAGTCAATTTTTATCTCAACAAGAATGTCATCTTTCATGACGTTCGTGTTGGGTTTTGCTGAAATCTTAACTATATGTCCGTTAACAGGCGACTGGATCTCGTTCTGCATTTTCATTGCCTCGAGGATCACTACAGGTTCTCCCCTCAGTACCTGGCTGCCTTCCCTTACGAGGACATCGATGATCTTACCAGGCATCGGGGCTTTTATAATCTCCTTCTCAGCTTTTCCCTTCTGTTTGCTGAGTACCTTCATCCTCTGCAGTGAGAATGGTGTTTCAACGTTAAAAGTATAGCTTATATCGTTAAAGAGGATCTCGTATTTATTCTGTCTCGATCTTACAATTTCAACAGGATATTTCCTGTTCTTCCATAGAACATAGGTCCCGTACTTGTCATCGTGTTTGACCTGCACTTCATAATTCCTGTTACCAATCCTTATAGAATGTTTCAGCGGCAGTGAGAAGCTGTACTTCCTGTTTCCTGATGACAGGGTATAGAGTTTCTTGATCTGGAGTTTGTCGTTTGCCATAAACGGAGCTGTTTAGAACTGGTTGAATCTTTTATTGAGAAGCCATGGACTTATATCCCTGCTGTGTTTAAAATCTATATTTATGCTTTCCTCGCTAAGGTTCTCCTCCACGAAGAGTTTGGTTGCAAGCCATGCAGCAAGCATTTCCTCGTACTCACTGTTATAGTGATACTGTTCAAGATCCTTCTCTATAAAAGCTGTAGTAAAGTTACCCGACTGGAATTTCGGATGTCTTACAAGCATCCTGAAAAACGGGAGCGTGGTTTTGACACCTTTTATCCACACCTTGTCGAGGGCTTTCTTGCAGTTCTGGAGTGCTTCCTTCCTGTCCTTACCGCTGACTATTAGTTTGGCCACCATCGAGTCGTAACTTGATACAATTGCAGAACCCGACTGGATGCCTGTATCAACCCTTACATACGGATCATCAGGCATATGAAGTTTTTCAATCTTCCCAGGATCAGGCGCAAAGCCTGCCTGCACATCTTCTGCATTTATCCTGCACTCGATTGCCCATCCGTTCAGTTTGATGTCTTTCTGGGTATATTTCAGAGGCTCACCCATTGCTACCCTGATCTGCTGTTCAATAAGGTCAATGCCTGTTATAATCTCTGTAACAGGGTGCTCAACCTGTATCCTGGTGTTCATTTCCATGAAATAGAATTTCCCCTCCGAATCGAGAAGGAATTCTACTGTACCGGCTGAGTAATAACCAACTGCTGCAGCAATCTGGATTGCTATTTTGCCCATTTCGGCCCTCAGTGCAGGTGAGAGTGCTGCAGAAGGTGCTTCTTCAAGAAGTTTCTGGTGCTTTCTCTGGATCGAGCATTCCCTTTCCCCAAGGTGAATTATTTTCCCGCTTTTATCTCCAAGGACCTGGAATTCAATATGCTTAGGATTCTCTATGTATTTCTCTATAAATACTGACGGATCGTTGAATGCTTTTTCAGCCTCTTTGCTCGCAATTACGAACATCTTCTCCATGTCCTCGGTCTTGCGGACAATCCTCATACCCCTTCCACCACCACCTGATGCTGCCTTTATTATAACAGGATAGCCGATCTTCTCGGCAACCTTTACAGCTTCTTCCTCGTTGGCTATGTTACCTTCATGGCCCATTGCCATAGGGATATTTGCGGCCATAGCTATTTTCCTGGCAATGGTCTTGTTTCCCATTTTGTATATAGCATCTGGAGAAGGCCCGATAAATTCTATTTTGTTATTCAGACATTTATCGGCGAAATATGCGTTTTCTGCGAGGAAGCCATAACCCGGGTGAACAGCATCAGCTCCGGTCTTGAGGGCGATATCCACAAGTTTGTCGATATCAAGGAAAACAGGTATGTCAGACTGGTCCTCTGTATTGTCAAATATCACATCAGCGTGTGAGAGGTAGAGAGCGGCTGGTTCAACAGCTGTACGGACTGCGACAGTTTCGATATTCATCTTCTTCGCGGTCTTCATTATCCTTATCGCGATCTCACCCCTGTTTGCTATCAGTATTCTCTTTATCTTCATCAGATGTTAATTAATACTTATTCTTTCAACCTTTTGCCTTTCGCCTTTCGCCTTTTGCCTTACAAAGGCATGTTGCCGTGTTTCCTAGAAGGAACCTTGACCCATTTGTTTCCAAGGGCTTCAAGAGCAGAAATAATCTTTTTCCTTGTATCGGCGGGATCAATAACCTCGTCTATATAACCGCTTTCATCAGCGATGAATGGGTTTGCCACTTTCTCACGATATTTCTTAACAAGCTCTTTTTTGAGTTCAGCAGCGTTTTTCGATTCTGCCAGTTCCTTCCTGTAAAGGATTGCAACAGCACCGTCGGGTCCCATTACAGCGATTTCAGCTGTTGGCCATGCAAAGACGAAGTCACCGCCGAGGTTCTTACTGTTCATAACAATGAATGCTCCGCCATAAGCCTTCCTTAGGATTATTGTGATCCTTGGAACTGTAGCCTCACTGTACGCAAAAAGTAGTTTTGCTCCATGCCTGATTATACCTGCATGTTCCTGGTCGACGCCCGGAAGAAATCCAGGTACATCTTCAAAAGTTATAATAGGAATATTAAATGCATCGCAGAACCTTATGAATCTCGCACCTTTTGTTGAAGAGTCAATATCAAGCACACCGGCAAGCACTTTAGGCTGGTTTGCAACAATACCGACAGTCCTGCCCTTAAGCCTTGCAAAACCTGTTACAATGCTTGGTGCAAAGAGCTCGGCTGTTTCAAAGAAGGTGTTCCTGTCAACAACAAGGTTGATAATATCCTTTACGTCGTAAGCTTTGTTAGGATCATCCGGAACAACATCCCTTAGTTTTTCAATTACAAGGGGAGTTGAATCATCGGGTGGAACAGACGGCGGGTTTTCAACATTATTTGAAGGAAGGTAGGAGAGGAATTTCTTGAGTGCAAGAATAGTATTTTCCTCGTCATCATAAATCATGTGGGCCACACCGCTTTTCATTGCATGAACTTCAGCACCACCCAGTTCATCGAAGGTAACTTCCTCATTAAGTACTTCCTTAACGACATTCGGACCTGTTACGAACATGAAACTTGTATGGTTGACCATGAATACAAAGTCGGTAAGGGCGGGGGAGTAGACAGCGCCACCTGCGCACGGACCCATAATTACTGAGATCTGCGGGATAATACCTGATGACTGTATTATGTTATGGAATATAGACCCATAGCCGGCCAGGCTCGCTACGCCTTCCTGTATCCTGGCGCCACCGGAGTCCATCATACCTATGCACGGAGCACCCATTTTAAGTGCCATCTCCTGTACAACGCATATTTTCTTTGAATGAACCAGCCCGAGTGAGCCACCCATTATTGTGAAATCCTGGGCATATGCGAAGACAAGCCTTCCGTTAACCCTGCCATGGCCAACTATAACACCGTCGCCATATGACTTTTCAACCTTTCCGAATTCCACAGGAGTGGAGGCAGGTGTCACGAAGGCATCTATCTCCTCAAAAGTACCGGGATCGAAAAGAAGGTTGATTCTCTCAAGGGCTGTAAGTTTACCCTTTGAATGTTGCTTTTCTGCCTGTTTTGCACCATACTGCTTGTTAAGTGCTTCACGGCGTTCAATAAAGGTTTTATACAACTTTCCTGAAAGGTCCATATAAAGTTTAATTTATGAAAACGGGGTATTCAAAACGTCCAAATATATACCCTGAATACCTGATTTTTTACGGCATCAAAAATAGTCAATATCTGATTAAATACAAACTTACTTTCGACCGCTTCCTGTCAGCATTTTTTTAATCTCTGGTATACAGTGTTTTAAGTCCTGTATTTATTCGAACGGCACCTATTGTTTAAATAGTGATATTTCTATAAGTGAGCAGATTATGTGTCCGGCCAGAATATGGGATTCCTGGATCCGGGGTGTGTCTTCAGAGGGGATGTTTATAAGAATATCGCATAATTCCGACATTTTACCCCCGCTTTTTCCCGTGAGGCCAATAATTTTCATCCCTTTTTGCCTGGCTTCATGGATACCTGCAATTATATTTTCCGAGTTTCCTGATGTTGAAATTGCGAAAAGTACATCCCCTTCTTTTGCAACAGCCTCTATCTGCCTTGCGATTATCCTGTTGAAACTGTAATCATTGGAGATTGAAGTAAGTACGGAGGGATCGGTTGTAAGAGACATAGCAGCGAGAGCCGGCCTTTCAAAACCGAACCTGTTTACAAGTTCCCCTGCAAGATGCTGGGCATCTGCTGCACTTCCTCCATTCCCTGCGAAAAGTACTTTACCACCGGCTGCCAGTGATCTGGTGCATAGTGCGGCAGCGTCGGAAATCCTTGAAATGAGTTTTTCATCAGCAAGTAGATTTTCCTTTACCTGAATAGATTCCTTTATGTATTTTTTTACAAGTTCCATTTTAGATTTGTTTTGGTTTGAATAGTCCCTCAGGTTTTGATCCGAGCAGACCCGCTTCCATCAATGCCGGGCTGACCCTGTAAAGTTTAGAAATCATCTTGTCGGTCATTACAGGGAAATGGTGCAATGCTTCAATCTTGTCACCTATATATTCGAGATCCTCGTCAGTTGTTTCCCAGTGCCTGTTGTCGAATATCGACAGATCGAGAGGAAGGGAATACGAGCGGAGGGTTTTGTCTCCGTTTGTGTTAAAGTAAAAATCGAAATATGACATTATAAGTTCCCTTACCGACCTGTAAACAGGCTCCCTTGACCTTAGCGTTGTAAAATTTGATTTGGCTACAGCACCCCAGTGACCTTCTTCCTTATAAATTGCAATTACATGGTCATCATCATTAAATGATTTCATGTCAATCAGAAGAGGTTTGTACCCCAGGAACTTCAATGCCGCCGCTGCAAAGATAGCGCCTTCAAAACAATGAGCCTTTCTTCTCTTTATTACCCACCTTGGTGAGCGGCATTCATAAGCAGGGTTATAATCAAGGGAATCAAGGAAAGCCTGGATGCTGTTTACATTATCAAGGCTCCTGAATATGTCAAGTTCTTCTTTGGTCCAATACATAATAATTTCCAGTTGTGCTAAGATAATTAATATTCCCGACCAAATTTTCCCCGCACAGCTGCTCTTTATACTATTCCTTAAGCCTTCCGCCTTCTGCCTTCTGCCTTCTGCCTTCTGCCCTCCGCCTTCCTTACAGCTTTTGGATTATTTTCTGCATTTCAGCATACTGAGCTTCCATGCTTTTTACAAGCATTAATTGTGCACTGGCCCTGTGAAGATTGTGTTCAGGGCGATGTATTTTGAAGTATATATCTCCGTCGAGGTAATCTGTAAGAAACCTGACTGCGATTGTATAAGTTATAAGCTGCGGGGCGAATGCCAGCCATTCCTTTTCAATGCTGTTGAGTGTCGATCTCATCTCTTCAAGATAACCTTTTGCATAAGCTTCGAACAGCGAGATATCCATTCTTACTTTTGAAAGGTCAGTCTCATCCTCAGCTGCAGTATTTGCAGCTGTCCGGATTGCATCCCCGAAGTCGTAATGAACAAAGCCCGGCATAACAGTATCGAGGTCAATGACACAAAGCGCCCGATCGTGCTCATCAAGAAGTATATTATTGAATTTGGTGTCATTATGTGTAATCCTCAGTGGAATCTTTCCTTCGCTTCCAAGTTTCAGGATGATCTTCATTTTTTCAGCCCTGTCGAGCACATCCCTGATTTCATTTGAGGCATTTTTTACCCTTCCAGCTGGATCTCTTTTTACGGAGGAATTGAAAGTGTCAAGCCTTTTACTTATGTCGTGAAAGAAAGGTATTGTTTCGTTTAAAGGCGCTCCTCCAAGGTCGGACAGAAGGGCCTGGAACCTGCCTATTGCTTTTCCTCCCTGGAAAGCTTTTTCAGTGCTGTCGACAATATCATATGAACGATGCCCTGATATAAAAATATACATCCTCCAGAACTTTCCTTCACTGTCGGTGATCCAGGTCTTACCATTAACTGACGGGATAAGCGTAAGGCATTCACGTTTAAGGTCGGAAGAGCCTGCCTGCTGCAGTTTCTTACGAAGGTGTACAGTAACCCTTTCAATGTTTTCCTGGAGCCGGGGTATATCCTTGAATATCCTGTTATTGAGCCTTTGCAGGATAAAATTATCACTGTCGCCAGCCGTTTCAACAAGAAATGTATCATGGATATGACCGCTGCCATAGGGCCGTCCTTTTACAAACACAGCCCCTGTGCTGAACTTCATGAAGACCTCCCTGAGGAGTTCTTCATTATTTCTTTCCGGCTTTGTGTCCGATGAATGCATAGTACATTATTACCAGGTATGCAGGTACACATATCCAGTATGCTGTCTGGGTTGAGAAACTGACAGCTATTTTACCATAAACAAGAGGCAGTATTGCACCACCGGCAATAGCCATTATAAGCATTGCAGATCCGGTCTTCGTGAATTTGCCGAGGCCGGTAATTGCAAGCGGCCACATTGCCGGCCATACAAGAGAGTTGGCAAGTCCCATAAGAGCAACGAATAGTACTGTGATAGGCAGTACCATCTGCAGTGGTTTGAAGGTAACCAGGTCAACAAATGGTATTGTTACTGTAACACTTGCAGGAGTAAGAATTGCTCCAAGTGCAAAAATAACTCCAAGCACAGTGCATACTTTCAGGGCATCGCCCTGCTTTATATATTTTGGAATAAGCGTTATCCCTGTGAGGTAGCCTAAAATCATCGCCAGCATAGTGAGGGAAGCGTAATATTTAGCTGAATCCATCGGGATGCTAAGCGATTGTCCGTACCTGATAATTGAATCACCGGCAATCACTTCAACTCCAACATAGAAGAAGAGTGCGATAACTCCGAGTACGAGGTGTGGAAACTGCCATATGCTTGTTTTCTTTACTTCACCTTCAGCGGCTGTTTCATCTTCCTGGTCGGTGTCTATTTCAGGAAGGTGAACGAATTTCAGGAAGAATCCAAGAAGGACAAGGATAACTGCCATTATAATGTATGGCATTATTACCCTTTGAGCCAGTTCGTCAAGTACCAGTGCTTTTGATGCGGCATCAGCTGCTTCGGCAAGTTTCTGCTCAAGTATATGGGAATCTTTAAGGATGATGCTTGCGAGAATGATTGGTGCAATTGCGCCCGCGAATTTATTGGCAATACCCATTATACTGATCCTTTTGGCTGCTGTTTCACGCGGACCAATTATTGTAATATAAGGGTTTGATGCTGTCTGGAGAAGTGTAAGGCCGGTTCCCATCACAAAAAGACCTGTAAGGAAAAGTCCGAAGGTTCTTGTAAGGGCAGCACGTATAAAAACAAGGCAACCAACAGCCATTATCCACAAACCTACCGACATACCGTTTTTAAACCCGACTTTCTTAAGTATCGGAGTCATAGGCAGTGCCATGACGAAATAAGCGATGTAAAATGCGGCTGTAACGAAGTAGGCCTGGAAGTCGTTAAGCTCGCAGGCAGTTTTAAGGAATGGAATAAGAATACTGTTTAGCCAGGTTACGAAACCAAAAATAAAAAAGAACAATCCTATGATTGAGATGGAAAAAACATAGTCTTTCCTGCTGATTGTTGAACCGTTTTCTGCCATTTTTTTGGGTTTTGAAGTTTTCAAAACTACTCTTTTTATATTTCGTAACCAAGAAAAATGGAATATTGTTTTTTTAGTTCAAAAGTTATAGAACTAAACACAGATTTATTAATTTTGCCGTCTGAAGCTAAGCTGCAATATATGGAACTCGCTGAGAAAAAGATGAGGGAGACAATTGAGGAGACCGGGAAAGTATTTGAGAAATTCGGTCTTACACCAATGCAGGGAAGGATAGTTGCATATTTTACACTCAGCGATCCCCCTGAAAAAACTTTTGATGAGCTTGTAAGGTTTTTTAAAGCCAGCAAGAGTTCTGTAAGTAATTCTCTTAACTACCTGCTGCAGAACAGGATAATCGATTACAAGACTTTCTCGTCCGACAGGAAAAGATACTTCTTTATTACTGACCTTTTCTTCATAGTATACTTTACCAAAGTCCTGGAAAATGTTAAAGAACTACGCACCCATGCTTACAGGACTGTAACAATGAGAACGCCGGAGCATCCTGCTGTGAGTGAAAAGATACTCAGGTGGATTGAGAATGCGAATGAATTTGAACAAAAGCTCGACGAAACTCTTTCTGTATTATCACGCGATTTCTGAAAATGAATTTTGTTAATGGCTGACAAGATAAAATATACATTTGATAATGAACTGGTAAGGGTTACTCAGTCGGGTGTCGTTGATTCTGAAACATTCAATGATCTTATTGCGCTGATAGTAAAGGACCGGAAGAACCTGCCATCTGAGATTAAGATACTTATGGATGCAAGGCGTGCGACTTTTGGAAGCAGGCCGGAGGATCTGAAATCGATCTTAAGGAAAATAAAGGAACACTATAAAAAATTTGATTCAATTAAATTCGCGATAATTTTGCAGAATCCTTACGAGACTGCAATAGGGATTATAATGCAGGAGATGCTGAGGGAGATACCATCTGTCGTTCTTAGGGTATTCTCAACAGAACAGGCGGCGGTAAAGTGGTTGAAATGATTATTAAATCCGATTAAATGGATAAACAGGAAATTATTGAAAAAATAAAGAACAAGAAAGCGTTCATATCCGATATGGACGGCGTTATTTATCATGGGAACAAATTGTTACCGGGTGTCCCTGAATTCGTGGAGTGGCTTAAAAGGGAAAACAAAAAATTCCTCTTCCTTACAAATTCAAGCGAAAAAACACCGAAAGAGTTGCAGGCTAAACTGCACAGGCTTGGAATAGATGTTGAGCCTGATGTATTTTATACAAGCGCACTTGCAACGGCTAACTTTATATCAAACCAGAAACCTCGTGGAACTGCATATATAATCGGCGAAGCAGGACTTATAAATGCCATGTATAATGCCGGTTATACAATGAACAACGTGAATCCCGACTATGTGGTTATCGGTGATTCGCGCAGTTATAACTTTGAAAAGATAGAACAGGCAATAAACCTTGTAATAAAAGGAGCTAAACTTATTGGTACTAACTCTGATGTATCCGGACCTGTTGAGAACGGGATAGTCCCTTCAACTAGGGCGCTAATGGCACCGGTTGAGCTGGCTACAGGCAGGCTGGCATACTATGTTGGTAAGCCAAACCCGCTGATGATGCGAATCGCCCTGCGTAAGCTCGGAAGCAGCAGGGAGGAAACAATAATAATTGGCGACAGGATGGATACAGATATTATCGCCGGTATAGAATCTGAAATAGATACCTTGCTTGTTCTTTCAGGGATTTCCACAATTAAGTCAGCAGATAAATTTCCATATCGTCCTCATTATATACTCGAAGGTGTCTCTGAACTTGTAAGCTGAAATGTACAGGTATGCAGCTGCCATAGGTGCTGATATCGCCAGGCTGTCGCTGAGGCTGGCTGTTATAAGGATGGACGGTGAGGTTCTCCTCGAAGAAACATTCCCCCTCAGAAAGAAGCAGAACAGAGAGTACATTATTGAGGAACTCGGCAGAACAATAAATTTAATGCGACAGAAAGCTGCATCTGATGGTATAAATCCAATTGCCATTGGTGTTTCAGCAAGGGGTTTTATCGATCATGAAAAAGGTATAGTTCTTGGTCCGGGCCATGGTATAAGCAACTGGACTGATGTTCCGCTTTCAAAACTTGTAAACAGGGAGACAGGTCTTCCGGTTTTTGTAGGGAATGATGCCAACCTGATGACTATAGCTGAACAGCGTTTCGGATCGGCAAATGGCTTCAGAAATGTTGTTTTTGTAGCATTACGAACAGGTATTGGCGGTGGAATTGTAATAAACGGAAACCTTTACAGGGGGGTAAACAATGCCGGCGGTGAGATAGGGCAGATGATAATAAGTTACTCCGGGCCAAAGAGCGAAACCGGAATAAACGGATCCTATGAATACTTCGCTTCTGCCTCTGCACTTGTAAGGCGTTACACTGAAGAAATGAAAGGAGAGTTGAAAGGAGCAATTACTGCGCGGGAGATATTTGAGAAGAGTTACGCAGGTGAGGCAGTTGCAGTAAAGGTTGTAAAGGAAAATGCCTGGCTGGTTGGTATAGGCCTTTCAAATCTTATTACAATTTTTGCCCCCGAGATCATTGTCCTTGGCGGAGGAATGGCAGAAGCAAGGGATAGCTATATTGCGATGATAAGGGAAAGCGCTTTTTCGAATTCACTTGAAAACTGTCGTTCAAAGGTCAGGATCGAACGCGCAGCCCTTGGATCCAGATCCGTTCTTATAGGTGCCGCAATATACAGCCTCACAAGGCTGGCAGGAAAGAATATCTAACTGAAGCTCCCGGCGAGATAATCCTTTGTCAACTGCATTTTCGGATTATTGAAAATTTCCTCTGTTGTTCCTGCTTCAATTATTTTGCCCATATACATGAAAACAATATAATCAGCAATTCTTCTCGCCTGTCGCAGGGTATGCGTCACCAGAATTATGGTGTACTTATCCTTTAGATTCAGAAACAGTTCCTCGATCTTCCTTGTTGAAATCGGATCAAGTGCTGACGTTGCTTCGTCGCCTAATATATATTCCGGTTCTATTGCAAGTCCCCTTGCAAGACACAGCCTCTGCTGCTGCCCAATCGAGAGCCTCGATGCCGATGTTCTCACCCTTCCTTTCACCTCGTCCCACAGACCGACATACTGAAGGTACTGGATAACTGTCTGGTTTATCACTTTCCTTCTTCTTATTCCATGTATCCTTGGTCCATAGGCAACATTTTCAAATATTGACATTGGCAGGGGGCAGGGCCTCTGCGCAAGCAGACCCATTTTCTTTCTTACATCTATCACATTTACAGAGTCGTCATAGATATTCTCATCATCTACTTTTACAATGCCACTGATCCTGACCTCAGGTGTTTCATCATGCATCCTGTTCAGGGTTTTAAGCAGTGTTGACTTTCCGCAGCCCGAAGGACCGATAACACATGTTATGCTTTTTTCAGGAATTGAAAGGTTTATATCCTGGAGAATGTGATGGCCTTCAATATGAACATTCAGATTTTCAATAATGATTGTGTGAGAAGGAATAATTTTCCTTAGAAGAAACGGACTATCCTGTTCCCTCTTATCGACTGATTTTTTTAATGTGAACTGCATATCTGTTGTTTATTTTGAATACCTGGAACTGAAGAACCTCGCTGAAAGACTTATTATAAGAATAATAGCTGTAAGAATTATTGCTGATGCGTATGCCCTGTTCTGTACTTCCTCTACCGGGCTCCCAAGCTGGAAGAATATTGACAATGGCAATGTTGCCGCTGGCTGGCCGAGTGAAGTTGGTATATTATCGGTGTACCCGGCTGTGAACAGGACTGTTGCTGCATCACCAATACCTCTTCCAAGGGCAAGCAATACTGATGTGGCCATTCCGGGCAAAAGTTTCCTTATTATTACTTTCGACATTTCATATTTTGTGGAACCTAAAGCAAGGAGGGCCTCGGGCAGATCCTTTGGAAGCAGTCGTGCAACTTCGTCGAACGACCTCATCATTATCGGCATTATGAGAAGGGCTACCGCTATAATTCCTCCCAGCAGCGAGGCTTTTAGTCCAAGGTAAACCATGAGTGCAAAACCAAATGCCCCGTATACAATTGAAGGAACACCGAAAAGTATGTCGAATGAAAACCTTACCATGCCGGTGAACACTGAATTCTTCGGCAGGTAGAAATTTATGTAAAGAACCAGGGGAATGCTAAGGACAAGGCTAAGTGCCAATGAACCAAGCATAAGGTAAACTGAACCCATTATTGCATTTAGAACACCACCTTCTTTTCCAAGATAAAAACCACCACCTGGTAACCTGGTGATCATATCCCAGCTAAGGGAAGGCAGCCCCCTGTATAAAATTGTTCCTACAATGTACAGTAAGATCCCCATTATCAGGATGGAAGATACTATCATCAGAATCCTGAAGAATAGTTCCTCAGTTCTTTTCAGTTTCATTTGTCTCGTGTTTACCGGGGTCATAGCTGGAATCTCCTTTCTATCCTGTTAAGTGTGAATCTTGAAATGCCATTGAAAAGTATTATGATAATAAAGAGAAGGAAGGCCCCGAACATAAGTGCCGATTCATAGCCAGGCATTGAAAGCATTTCTCCGTAGTTGTTTGCAATAAGTGCGGGGAGCGGATAGCAGGCATCGAATAGAGATTTCGGAACAACAGGTATATTCCCGCATACCATAAGAACAGCAATAGTCTCCCCGAATGCTCTTGAGATGCTCAGTACAATAGCAGCCAGTATGCCAGGAAACGATTTTCTGAGCAGTACTTTTTTTACTGTCTGCCATTTTGTTGCTCCAAGAGAAAGTGATGCTTCAGTTATTTCATGGGGCATGGATCTGAAGACCTCAAGAAGAATGCTTATAAGGAGAGGAAGTATCATTACTGCAAGAACCAGGCCTCCCGCCAGTACGGAATATCCTGTTGAGAAATCCACGAAATGAGGTGCAATTTTATCCGAGATCAGCGGTACTATCGTCAGTGTTCCCCAAACTCCATATATTACAGGTGGAATACCTGAAAGGAGGTCCACAACCGGCTCGAAAAAGCGTCTTACCCGATCGGAAGCGTAGGAATTCAGGTAGATAGCTGCAAGAAGCGCTGCCGGAAGCGCCAGTATTATAGCAATAAGCGATACATATAAGGTACTTAAAATAAATGGAAGGAAGCCAAACTCACCCTTGAATGGTTTCCAGCTTGAGGAGGTCAGGAGTGTATGAAGACTGTGTTCCCTGATTATCGGAAGAGCTTTTACCATAAGTGATAATCCGATAATGAGGATCAGCAGCAATGATAAAATTGCGATGCCCAGCATGAAATGCCGGGCAATCCTGTCTTTGACAGCTCTGATATGTTTCATTTGTTATTCAAGCTTTTTCAATTCTGTTTTTATCTTTTCTGACGGGATAGAAATATATCCTGCCTCATGCACAAACTTCTGTCCGTCGGTGAGGACCCATCTTATAAATTCAACGAGAACTTTATTGTTTCCAGGTTTCCCTTTGCACACAAAGTACAGTTCCCGGGCTGGAGGTGAAGGATACTTCCCGGAGGCAATGGCTGCAATCAGGTCATTCATTGAGTCATAGAAGTTCTCATCCGGATCAATCTTACCATTATTGTTCAGATCGAGCGGAACAACATGTAGTCCTTTTACAGACTTTTTAGTACCAGCGTCATATGCGTAGCCAATATTGTTAAACCCAATTCCCAGGGGATCTTTTTTTACTGCCTGTGCGAGACCCGGATCACCGAATACACCTACACCAAGCAGGTCTTCCTGTTTTTTCCCGAAGAATTTTGCCCACATCTCAGCCGCACCGCAGGCATCAGAACGTGTATAAACATGTATTGGAACTCCGGATTTAACTCCAAAAGCCTGTGACCAGGTTGTGAATTTGCCTGTGATCCATATATTGTTGCCTGCATCCTTTTTCAATCCTTTTGACAGAATATCATTGAGAGCAGGATTTTTATCACTGATGACTGCAACCACCGCATCTTTGGTTACTGCTATAGGAAAAGCGCCTTTCTTAATTTCATCCTGGTAAATCTCCCTTGAAACCATCCCTATATCGACCATTCCGCTGAGTGCATCAGCAATACCCTTGCCTGCACCACCCGCTGAAATGTCAATTCTTACATCGGGGTGAATTTTCCTGAATTCCTCTGCCCATTTTACTGTCATCGGGTAGAGTGCGAATGCCCCTGAAATACTTAATTGTCCTTTTAGTTTATCCTGTGAGTATGCTGTTCTTGCAAGTGTGCAGGTAAGAAGCAGCATGACTGTCGTTGTTGTAATAATCTTTTTCATAGTTTAATTTTTAAAATCCTGCCTGGAACTGGATTGAGAGATAATCATTATTAATGCGTGGACCTTCTTCTCTCCGGAAAGTATAGAACAGCTGGAGTCTGGTCCAGTTATTGAAATTAAGGTTACCCCCGAGAGAATAATTTGTTGAAATGTTATCAGCTTTTGACGTGCTGGGGTCATAGGTATCGTACTTTATAAGGAACTGGACCTTCTGAGGAATAACATAGTAGCCCCCCTGGATATAAAACCCCTTTCGTTCGGTATTCCCGTCCTGTCCGGTGAGATATTCACTCCTGATTGAAATTTTTGAAGTGATATAGCTTGCTTCGAAACCAAGCCTGTTTCTTACCTGGCTCTTGCCAGCAACATCTGGTTTTGAAACTTTGTCCCAGCCGCAATAATAAACAGCTCCAAATGACAGGCCCTTAACTGGTGTGAATACAAGGCGGCCAGCTATATCCTTATTACTGTTTGCTGTATCTGCAACATTGATACCCGAGCCGTTAAAAATTCCAAGACGGTATTCAATGAGAGGAAGTCCCTTTAGTTTAAGAATGGTTCCTGAAACCTGTAGCCCGATATCCCTTCCGTTATTGTTGCCAAGAACGTCCTTGCCCCTCGCCACGAGTGCTTCCACAACCTGAGACCTGTCGATCATTTCAAGTTTGTTTGATGATGTAAGGTTTTCCATTGAAAGGGGAATTTTAAACTGGCCGGCGGTTATAGTAAGGTAATCTGCAAGCTTCACCTCAGTGTATGCATCTATAATCTTTGGCTTCTCTGCAAAATCCGTCTGCAGCCTGTATGAAAAGTATGGTGATACAGATCCTCTAATGTCAAGCCTCGCCCTTCTTATATCAAAGCCACTTGTTTTGCCTTTTTCATCAAGCTGCTGGTATCTGGACTGTATGTATCCCGAGAACTGGATTAGACGTGAAGTGCTGACGGGGAATGCTTTCCTCGACGCTTCAGCTTCCTGCTGTTTAAGAGCAGCATCGGCCCTCAGTGAGTCAGCTTGTTCCTGGCTTATTGATTTATTGGATATCAGGAGATTAAGGATGTCATTGCTGTTCTGTGAATATGCATTTATATCAGTGATGAGAAGTGAAATAATTGCTAGAAAAAAGTGTTTCATGAGCCTGGAATTAATCATTTATTATAATGTCTACCGATTTAGTGAACAAAAGTATTTTGTGCATGTTTTATTTTTGACAGTATTTGAACCAAAAATGATTAGGTATTAATACTTAACTTTAGGGAAGCAGAAAACTGTATAGAAATGACCCTTTCAAAAAAGACAAGGTATGCAATAGTGGCGCTAACCAGCCTGGCAAGGGAATATGGCAAGGGCCCGGTTCAGATAAGGGAAATTGCTGAACGAGAAAAAATTCCACAAAGTTTCCTCGAGAATATATTGCTTGAGCTGAGGAAACTTGGAATTCTTGGGAGTAAACTTGGTAAGTCAGGCGGGTATTATCTTCTCAGGAAACCCTCTGATGTTAACCTTGCTGAAGTTGTAAGGCATTTTGAAGGGACAATTGCTCTTATGTACTGTGTTTCTGAAAAAGCATACCAGCCTTGTGAGTTTTGCCGCGACGAGGCATCTTGCGCTATACGAAAAGTATTCAAGGAAATACGAGATACTTCTTATGATATTTTAAGCCGGACAACTCTTGAGTCATTGGTAAAACCGGTATAGCTATTGTTTTTCCTGGCTATAGTACTTTTAAAAGAAGACAAAAAACCTTATTAATTAATACATCGATTATCAACAGACTCCCATAATTGTTCATATTAATAACAAATTCAATGAAAATAAAAGTCCTGATCCTGTTTGCCGTAATATTCTCTGCTTGTACCAGGAATAATAACCAGCCATTATCAGAGGTAAGAAATCTTAACAAGGGATGGTTTATGATATCCTCCGGGAAGCTTTCTTCCGCTGATGACCAGTCGGTCTCAAAGGATGTTGCAGATTCTTCAGCCTGGTACAGGGCTGTAGTTCCGGGCACTGTACTTGGCAGTCTGGTCTCAACAGGGGTCGTTGAAGATCCTTACTTCGGTGTCAACATGCAGAAGGTTGATCCGGAGCAGTTTAAGAAGCCATGGTGGTACAGAAGCACTTTTGAACTATCTGAAAAGGACCTTGAGAGACAACTCTCACTAAGATTCAACGGGATAAACTACAGGGCTGATCTCTGGATCAATGGAAAGCTTGTTGCAGGGAAGGACAGCTTCGCAGGTACTTTCAGAATGTTCACATTCAGGATCAATGATTATGTAAAAAAAGGAAGCAACACGATTGCCCTGAAAATATGGCAATATGCCGATGGCGAATACTCTATAGGTTTTGTGGACTGGAATCCATGGCCGCGCGACAGGAACATGGGTATTTTCAGGGAGGTTTTCCTCGAACTCAACGAAGGTATAAGGATAAGGAGTCCTTTTGTTTGGGCAAAACTCAGGAACGGGAAGGATGCAGATCTTAATATACAGGCTGAAATAATTAACTCTCTTGATAAGCCTGTTGAAGGGATTGTGGTTGCCGATTTTCAGCTTGGCAAAGTTGAAAAGAAAGTAAAGGTAAATGCAGGCGAAACTCTTACCTGTACTTTTTCACCGGAAGAATTCAAGGCACTTTCTGTCAATAATCCTGAACTGTGGTGGCCAAACGGCATGGGCAAACCTTCGATGTATAATATTAAGGTTGATTTCATTTCGGGAAACAGGATACTCGACAGGGTTGAAAAGAAATATGGAATAAGGGAGGTGAAAAGTTACCTCGACAAAAGGGAGAACAGGGTATTTGAAGTTAACGGCAGGTTCGTAATGCCTAAAGGCGGTGGCTGGACCGATGACCTGCTGCTTATGGATACAAAGGAATCGGTGGAGGCACAACTCAGGTATGTAAGACATATGAACCTGAATAGTATAAGGTGCGAAGGTTTCTGGGGTAAGGATGAAACACTGTACGACCTGTGTGATGAATATGGGATACTTGTTATGATAGGGTGGAGCTGCCACTGGGAATGGGAGGATTACCTTCTGAAACCTGTTGATCCGAAATATGGTGGTCCGACAAGTGATGAGGACATCAAACTGATATCGGCTTACTGGTTCGACCAGATGATGTGGCTGCGCAACCACCCGTCGATATATTGCTGGATGCTCGGCAGTGATATGCTGCCTGCCCCTGCACTCGAGAAAAACTACAGGGAAATGTTCTCAAAGTATGATCCGACACGGCCGGTTGCAAGTTCAGCCGGAGGCGTTGGTTCAGGCGAGGACGGTGTTGTGACTAAATCACCACTTGTAAGTGACCTTACCGGACCAACCGGGATGAAGATGCTGGGCCCCTATGCATTCACTACCCCTGTTTACTGGTTCACCGACTCTATAAGGGGAGGAGCCTGGGGATTTAATTCCGAGACAGGACCGGGAGAATCAATTCCACCTCTTGCGTCACTTGAAAAAATGTTTCCTGAAAAGAGTCTCTGGCCAATTGACAGGAAAATTTGGGAGTTTCACATGGGCAGGAACGAATTTATATCACTCGACAGGTTTATAAACGGGCTGAATGCAAGATATGGTGTTTCAAAAGGGATTGAAGAATTCGCATTAAAATCTCAGGTAAGCAACTATGAATTACACAGGTCAATGTTTGAAGCATACATTGCAAATAAACCGAAAAGCACAGGCCTTGTACAGTGGAAACTCAATGCAGCATGGCCTGAACTTCTGTGGCAGCTTTACGATACTTACCTGCAACCGGGCGGAACTTTCTACGGAACAAGAAAAGGCTGCACACCGCTTCATGCTATCTACAGGTATGGCTATGATGATATTTACCTTGCGAACGAAGACCTTTCAGATGCTGACAGCCTCACGCTTGATATAAAAGTATATGACACTGGATCCAATGTTCTGTTCTCGGATAAATGGCAGGGCGGGATAAAATCAAATACTTCAGGAAAAGTATACAAGATGCCGGAGATCAAGGGCCTTACACCAACTTACTTCCTGTACCTCAGGATATTTGATAAAAAGGGTGCAGAGCTTGACAACGGTGTCTACTGGATCTCATTAAAAAAGGATATCCCTGATTATAAAGCTGCCTATAAACTTCCATGGCCGTACTACACCCCGCTGAAGCAGTATGCAGATTTTACTGCTCTCAATAATCTTCCGGTAGCGAAACTTGAGTATGATTACACCTTTACGAAAGATGAGAAGTTTGGAAATATAACACTGAAGGTTAAAAACCCTGGGAAAACACTTGCATTCTTTGTTTACCTTGACCCAACGGATACAAAAACCGGAAAGCCGATACTCCCGATATTCTGGAGTGATAATTATATTACGCTTTTCCCGGGACAGGAGAGAACCTTTACAGCTAAGTATTTCCTCCGTGATGCATCAGAAGGAAAGCCGCAGATAAATATTTCAGGGTATAACCTGGAAAAATTAGTATTGAAATAATAAAAATCAAAAAATGAAAGGGTGCCTGTTTGGCACCCTTTTTTATTATAAGTATTTCTTTACAAGCGCCTGGGTCTTTCTGAGGCCTTCATCCTCCGGTGTATTGTTGCCCTCGAATTCGAGTCCCATATATCCTTTGAAGCCAGAGGCTTTCACTATTCCGATAAGTCTCTTATAATCAAGAAGAGGCTGTTCACCGTTTGCGTCAAAATCATAGGTCTTCGCACTTACACCCTTGGCATACTTAAGTAGAAGCTGAACACCTTTGTAAGGATCATACATCTCTTTGCATCCGTCCTGAATGGTACCCCAAGGATGGGTTATGCAGAAATTACCAAAATCGGGAAGTGTTCCGACATTCTTCATGTTAACCTTCTTCATCACATCGCATAACCATTCGGCATTGGATGTAACGCTTCCGTGGTTTTCAACAACAACATTCACTTTCATCGGGGCAGCAAATTCACCCAGGGCTCCAAGCGATTCAACTGATGCTTTTTTTCTCAGGTCCGGATCACCTTCCCCGTGAAGGTTTACCCTCACTGTGAGGCAACCGAGGAAAGCTGCTGCCTCTATCCATTTCTTATGGTTTTCAACAGCTTCAGTTCTTTCTTCATTCTTTACCGATGAAAGAGGACCTTCATCATCAACCATAAGCAAATGGTTGAATACACCTGCATCCTTGCTTCTCTTAAGTAACTGGGATAAATATTCCTTGTCCTTGGCGGCTGTTTTGAAATCCATTTTCTTTCCGCCGAAGAATCCGTTAACATACTCGACTGCTGAAATCCCGAATTCATTTACTGCTTTAGCAGGAAAATCGAGGTGATCAAGCCTTCCTGCCTCAAGGGCCCTGTGAAATGACCATTCAGCTATTGATAGTTTTATAGGCCCTTCTGCTTCAGCCGGAAACTTAAAGGATGGTGCAAGCATAACGGCACCGGCTCCAAGCAGGGTCTGCTTAATAAATGTTCTTCTTGATTTCATTGTTTAATGTGGTTTAAGTTTGAGAATCCATCTTTAAAGGTAAAAAGATTTTATGTTGCTTATCCATCTGAAAATTACTTATAATTATAGTTGTTTAACTAAATATTTCGTTATATTTGTGTGTTAAGGTCTGCAAAATGAATACGAGGATATTTTCGCTTTTTTCACTTGCAATGCTTCTTGCATTATCGGGCTGCGCAAAACAGTTCGTAAACTATCACGGGCACAAATACGGTACAATAACGGCAGGAAGCCAGGTCTGGATGAATGAAAATCTAAGGACTGACAGGTATCGATCAGGTAAAAAGATCGAGCTTGTAAATGATCATTCAATCTGGCCAGATCTTAACAGGCCCGCCTGGGGCTATATGAAAAGCGATACAGCCAGGCTGTCAAAATATGGAGCCTGGTATAACTGGTACGCTGTAAGGGAGGCTGAACTATGTCCAAGGAAATGGCATGTTCCCACCCAGTCTGACTGGCTTGAACTTGAAAAATTCCTTGGAGGCGGCGAGAGGGCAGGAGGCAAGCTTAAGTCGGTGAAGGGATGGAAGGGTGGTCATGTAAGCGCAGATGACATTGGTTTTAACGGGAAGGCAGGTGGATACAGGCTTAATGATGATTTCCAGGAAGGCACAGCAGTAGTATGGTGGAGTTCCTCGCAGATAAGGGATGAGGAATTGAATTCACTTACAAAGGAAGACAAGGCTTCGATGGAAGCAGCCGGACAGATATGGATATGGGGCAGGAGGATCGAGGACTGGAGTTCAAGGCTGTGGACAACTGCAAACAGGCCTGCAAACGGATTTTATGTAAGATGTGTCAGGGATAAAAAATCCCTGGTAAAAAGTCGATAAGATTAAGTATCCGAACAGTTAATATTATTCGGCAGACCTTAAATAATGTAACTGAACAAGACCTGTTTCAAACGACTTGCAATCAATAAGTTTGAGTTTCATTTCAGGTCTTCCACCCTGGAAAAGTGCTATACCTTCACCCAGAAGAACAGGTATTACTGATATAATAAGCTCGTCGATGAGATTGTCTTTCAGAAGTTCATTTACAAGTATTGATCCGCCGTCGCAGTAGATATCACGGCCTGGTTTTGATTTTAGTTCACCAATAAGAGCATTCAACGGACCTGAGTAGGATTTGAAATTACCTGCTTTTTCCGGTTTGCCTCTTGTAATTATGAAGACCTCCTTATCGTTGTGCGGGTAGTCGAATCCCATACTCAGAACCTTGTCGTAGGTGTTCCTTCCTATTATAACAGTATCAACCCTCTCATTGAAAGATGAATATCCATAGTCTTCCCCTTCTTTCTCAACAAGCGATAAGAATGAGATATCCCCGTCGGTCTTTGCAATAAATCCGTCGAGGCTCATGGCTATAAATAGAATAACTGATCTCATGGTAATCTGATTATGGGTAGCAAATATAGAAATTCGAAAGTAACCTTGTTACATGACTTTTATTACGGAAGAAGCTTATAGCTGAAAATGCAAAAAGCAGGTTGTATCATCAGGATTTATAAAATCCAGCCTCATTTCAGGTGATGGCCAATCACCTTTTCGATTTTTGAAATATCCCGTTCTGTGAGGGTCACAGTATAAGTTTTTTCCTCTTGTTGTTTAGGAGACTGGTATTCCTGCGGGCCAGGTCTGAGAAAAGTCAACCAGAGAATAAAAAGGATAATAAAACTCATCAGAGAAAGAAATTTTTCTCCTAAACTAAGTCTCCTTTTTGGCCTTCTTATGATTTTCACAACTCAAAATTAGGATAAAGGGGAATACAAGTCAAGAAAAAGATATTGCTTTCGCACTCACTCTCGCTCTCACACTTTTCTACGGGGGATCCAACAAAACGAACAATGCGGCAGGAATTTCATTGTTATTAACCGAAATAGATCGTTCAATACTAATTGAATACCATATGTTTATAAAGGATAGGGCTGGATCTAAAGAATTACCTAACTTAGTTTAATTCATAACTAAAACCCTAAAACCATGTTAAAACTAAAATCAAAGATTATCTATTTATCGTTAGGGATAATTATTGGAGTTGCGATATTTGCTTTAATGGCATTTTTTAATCCCTCTAAGAGTGAAAATGAAATTGTCCAGGATAAGGAGCAACCAATTTATTATCTATCTGATGGGACTTTGATCTATAAACTAAAAGATCCATGGAACGGGAGACAAATTTATGTTGCGAGTAATCCAAAGGGAGGGATTTCGATGACAGCATTTCTTCCATAGCTCAAATAATTACTTTATAGTAACATATAATTATTACACTCGATGAGAGTTATGCCACTATCCTAAGTAACCCAATTTCATCAGTTTAATATTAATCTAAGGGTTGGAATTGCTAGCACTTTAAAAGCATAAGCTAGTTCGATAGTTATTGTTGTGCGATGGCAAACCGGAAACGGTGCGAACCTGTGCCGACGCGCAGAGCAGCCAAAGGCACAGGTTGTCGTTTCCGGCCTCCTTTTCTTTGGTTCGTTTCTTTTGGAGGGGCAAAAGAAATGAACATCAAAATATGGAAATGAGATAAGGAATTAATTTCGGAAATATGGGAATCCCTGAAAATCAATATTAAACAGGATTGCTCTCCGCCTGCCGGCGGATCGCGATCCGTTAGGGGGGATCCAACAAAACGAACAATGCGGCAGCTGGAGCTGCTTTCATTTTTTGTTTTCAAAACTCATCGAAAGCATAAATGCTTTCTCGCGTTTTTCAAACAAAAAATGCTCCTTGCGGAGCATTGTTCGTTTTGTGATCCCGACAGGATTCAAACCTGTAACCTTCTGATCCGTAGTCAGATGCTCTATTCAGTTAAGCTACGGGACCCTCTGCAGTTATGCGGATGCAAATATAGCAAAATTTTTATTCTCATTAATATTGACTATTTTTAATAAACCATTTTAAAAGCTTCTGCGTTCTATACTGAAAGGATTTTTATTCTGCTGCCACTATGAAAAAAATTATCAAAACAACCGTCAAAGTGATACTCGGACTCATCTTACTAGTCCTGGTACTCCTGTTTACAATACCGGTGGTCTTCAAAAGCAAGATCAAGACTAAGGTTGAAGCAGTTATCAATGAATCAGTGAATGCGAAGGTTACATTCGCCGATTATAAACTTACCTTCTTCCGTAACTTTCCAAACCTCTCATTCTCCCTTAAGGATATGTATGTGGTTGGTGTTGGTCGCTTCGATGGTGATACACTTGCCGGTTTCAAATCATTTGACCTGTTGTTTAACCTTGGAAGCCTGTTCGGAAGTAAAGGCTATGAGATAAAATCAATGATACTCGACAGGGCCGTTATAAACGGTATAGTGCTGAAAGATGGTACAGCAAACTGGGATATCGAAAAACCTTCACAACCAGGGGCACAACCTGCCGCACAGGCAGCAACACCTGCAACGACAGCTTCATCCGGCAGTCCAATGAAACTGCTTCTTAAGAAGGTAGAGATAAGAAACAGTATTATAACCTATTCCGATTCAACGATACCAATGGTTGCCACCATAAAGGATTTCGATTTCCTCCTTACAGGTGATATGACCGGCAGCCTCACAAACCTGGATATGATCTTCAGCTCGGGTGAGACAACTGTCAATTACGACGGGGTCAAATACCTTAACCGTACTGCAATAGATTCAAAGATCGCACTGAATGCGAACCTCGACAGCATGCGCTTTACTTTCGGCGAGAACTATTTCTCACTGAACGATATGAAGCTGAACTTCAGCGGGACCGTTTCTATGCCGGGCGATGATATTACAACAAAGATCAGCTTTGGAACCGGACCTACATCATTTAAAACTCTTCTCTCAATGGTTCCGGCTGTTTATATGGAAGGCTACGAAAACCTGAAAGCGACAGGCGATTTCACCCTTGCCGGTACCGCCGACGGCACCTACAGCGACAAGGACAGCACCCTGCCAGATGTGAGACTCAGGCTTAATGTCACAAATGGTATGATAAGCTATCCCGATCTACCGGAGAAGATCACCAATATTGGGATAAGCTCCGAATTGTTCTATGATGGAAAGAATGACGACAGGTCGACTGTAGATGTTGATAAGTTCCATTTTGAGCTTGCAGGAAACCCGTTTGACGCAACAATGTCTGTGAAAACCCCAATGAGCGATCCCGATTTCAAAGCCTCACTGAACGGTAAGATCGACCTGGCTGCACTTGCCAAAGCCGTTCCCATGGAGGATATGAACTTCTCTGGTCTGATTGAGATGGCAATGAGCCTTGCAGGCAGGATGTCGATGATAGAAAAAGAAAAATATGAAAACTTCACTGCTAAAGGAAACCTTGCAGTTCATAACATGAACATCGTAATGAAAGGCTATCCCGATGTTAAAATAAGCGAAGCAAAACTTGAATTTACTCCCGCTTATGCCCAGTTGCTGAAGGCTGATTTTACAGTTGCTGATAAGAGCGACTTCCACTTGAGCGGCAACCTTAAGAATTATATTCCATATGTTTTCAGGAACGAAACAATAAAAGGCAACCTGACAATGACTTCAGGTACTATTGACATGTCTTCAATATTTAATGCAATGCCTCCCGATACATCAACTGCACCTGTACCGATTGACACAACTGCACTTGCTGTTGTTGCGGTCCCAAAAAACATAGATTTCGATTTCAATGCGACAGCCGGGAAATTCCTCTACGGGTCAATTGATGCGAGCAACATAAAAGGACATATTCTGGTTAAAGACGGTATCCTGACAATAAAAGACACCGGCCTCGAGATGCTCGGAGGAACGATAAACATGAATGCCGTTTATGATACCAGGGATACACTGAAACCTGTGACAAAGGCTGAACTGGATGTTAAGAATATCGGAGTAAAGGATGCATTTAAAACTTTCGTTGTTATAAGAAAATTTGCCCCTACAGCCAAGAATGTTGACGGCAGGATAAATCTTATGCTTAAGTATGAAAGCCTCCTTGGCAGCAATATGATGCCTGTAATTCCGACTATTGAAGGTGAAGGAAAGCTTCAATCCAAGGAGATACAGCTTCTTGAATCTGCGACATTTGACAAGTTCAAGCAGGTTTTGAAACTGGGCGACAAGTATTCAAATACATTCAAGGATATTAACGTAAGTTTCAAAATACATAAAGGCAGGGTATATGTCAGTCCATTTGATGTTAAAATGGGGAACATAAAAATGAATATAAGCGGTGACCAGGGCCTCGACCAGACAATCAATTACTATATAAAGACCGAGGTTCCGCGTGCAGATCTCGGGGCAGGAGTGGGAGCCCTTATGGATAATCTCTCCGCCCAGGCAGCAAAATTCGGGATAGGGTACAAACCACCTGAGATAATTAAGATTAATGTCAAGGTAAAAGGTACTTTCAAAAAACCTGAGGTAATGCCTGATTTCGGTGGGGGATCCGGCCTGTCGGGAACCAGTCCTTCAACAGATGTGAAGACTACAGTTAAAGAGACTGTGGGTAACACGATAAGCAATAACCGCGACCAGATTATAAAAGAGGCTGAGGAGAAAGGTCAGAAGCTGAGGGATGAAGCGGCAAAAGCGGCCCAGCAGCTGAGGGCACAGGCTGATTCAACTGCCGCAAAACTCATTAAGGGGGCTGAGAACAAAAATCCGCTTGCTAAACTGACGGCCCAGAAAGGTGCTGATGCCATAAAGAAGGAAGCTGATAAAAAGGCGAATCTCTTAATCCAGGAAGCAGACAAGCAGGCATTGAAGCTTGTTGAGGACGCAAAGAATATTAAATAAGAAAATTACACAGAGAACACAGAGTAATCACAGAGTAAGAAGGAGGGAAGAAATACAAAATCAGCTCTGTACAAAATAAAAAAGACCGTGGAAACACGGTCTTTTTTGTATTCTGATTTGAAATTAGAATTTCTTTTCCTTGATACGGGCTTTCTTGCCAGTAAGATCGCGAAGGTAGAAGATACGTCCCCTGCGAACTTTACCATGCTTGTTAAGCTCTATCTTCTCAATGAAAGGTGATGAAACCGGGAAGATCCTTTCAACTCCAATGTTACCCGACATTTTCCTTACTGTGAAAGTCTCAGTATGTTTGCTTCCACTTCTCTGGATAACAACACCACGGTACTGCTGTATCCTCTCTTTGTTACCTTCCCTGATTTTGTAGTGAACTGTCACAGTATCACCAGCATCGAATTTTGGGAATTCATTCTTTACAGCAAGCTCTTTATCAACAACATTCATTAAGTTCATCTCGCGAAATATTTATTTTCTCATTTAAAGTTCCTGAAAATCGGACGCAAAGATATAGAATTTTATTTAAAAACATAATCCGAAAATTAAATTATTCGGGTACTGCTAATTAACATAAACAGGTTTGCGGTATGTGGCGTGAGGTATGGGGTTCAGGGTTTACACCCTTAGCTTTAGTAATTCTGCAATCTAAAACTGTACACCTCATGCCACAAACCTTATTCCCCAAGCCTCAAGCCTCAAGCCCCAAGCCTCACACCCCAGACCCATTCTTTATTTCTTCTCCACAGGTTCTAGGAACTTGTCACCTGTCGCTTTTATAATAAACCTGTTCCAATCTTCACCATAACCGGGCTGTGACAGTTTTGGATTCACCCTGTTATAACCCTTAGGCACAGGCTGACTCTCTTTCACGTTCCCGTCAACAAACTTTACAAATAGGAACTTATAAAGGTCTTTCCATTCCTTAACTGTATTATTTCCGGCGTTAACTGAATAATCAGTTACGTACTGTACGGCTGCTGCCTGGTCATTTGCATAAAGTGCTGCTGCTGTTTTGTCAACATCTGCGATTTCGGCAACATACTTGTCTTCAAGTTCCTTCTGTTTTGCCTGGAGATCCGGAAGTACAAGCCTGGTGCGTGTATAAGCAAAGTTCGTTACCTGGTTGAATACCCAGAATGCTGAGTTATCAGAGAAAGTCATCATGTCACCATTGCCAACTGCAAATGTTTCAGGAACTTTTGTCATCCCGCAGTACATTGGAGTATACACTGTATAAAAGGTGTCATCAACACCAAACCATATAATTCCGCCAACCGGGCTGGGAAGCCATGAACGTGACTGTGCTATGAAAGAAAAGCCTGTCTGCTGGGTTGAAATAGCCCTTTCATGTATATAGCCAACGCCGTCAACCTTGTATTCCATTGGTCTCCATCTTACTGTGCTCTGGTAAGGTCCTGCACCCGGGTCTTTAGTCATGTCCATAGGTGTATTCTGGTAATAATCACGCATAAGGTTCCTTACATCAGCAAGGTCAAGTTTCCTGTCAGGCTTGATCCAGAGAGGCATCCTGTTTTTCAGGTTCTTACCCATAGCATAGTCGAGGTACTGGCCCATCGTGCTGTTCACTTTATTGAAGCCTGACCATACTCTTGCTTCACAGAACCTTGCACCTGAAAAATCAATAGGAGCATAGGTATCGCTGAAGCTGAAATCCTTGTCAGCACCTTTGTACCAGCCATATTTCCTTGCAACATCAATCACATCATAAGCATAGACTGTCTCAACCTCAGGATTGAAAATCTTACCGATTTCCTTTGAGGTTATTGATTTTTTACCATCAGCAAGAGGGAAGGTCATTATCCTCGGATGGTTTGCATGACCTGAAATATAACCGTCGGGTATGCGCCTTGCAACCCATACAGCTCCTTTGTTGCCCGGACCTTTGCCAATAAGTTCAAGGATCCATGCTTCATTCATATCTGAGATTGAAAATGACTCACCTGAACTTGCATAGCCAAAATCTGACACAAGCTGTGAGAAGGTCATAATAGCTTCTCTTGCATTCTTTGCCCTCTGGAGGGTAAGATATATAAGGCTTCCATAATCAATAACTGCAGTTGAGTCGGAGAGTTCAGCGCGGCCGCCGAAGGTTGTTTCCCCGATTGCAAGCTGGAACTGGTTCATATTACCGACAACGGAATAGGTATGAGCAACCTGTGGTATTTTACCCATGTATTTGCCCGTATCCCATTCATATACATCAACCATTGTTCCTGATGGCCAGTTTCTTGATGGCCAGTAATATAATTCACCGTAAAGGACATGTGAATCGGCTGAATAGGATATCATAACCGACCCGTCCTTTGTTGCGCCCTTGCTAATAATAAAGTTAGTACAGGCGTTTGAGTTATTTAATCCTGCAGCCAATAACCCGAGCAGGATCACTGCAAAAAACTTCTTCATTTTATAACTGTTTGTTAATTATCAATCTGTTACTCTCATTTTTCAACAAAAAGGATTCTGTTGAAAGGGTACAAAGATAGCAGAGCCGGAAAATAAACAAATGAGAAATCAGATCATTTTGAGAATTTCAATAGTCTTTCGTATTGCGATCTCATCAGCAATTTTTCTAGAATACTCACCCTGGCCGCCGTCTGAACCCATTAACACCCCATCCCGCCTGAATTCCATCTCACTAATTGTGGTTTTTCTTCCTGTCATATGGAACTCTTTTGCATGGGATTTCCTTGCTATAGCTTCTATGTTTGAGGTGTCTATTCCCGACCCGGGCATTATAATTATTCTCTCCCCGGCAAGATTTACAAGGGTAGAAATAAGATCAACACCCTCATGTGCCTTGTTCTTCTGACCTGATGTAAGAAGCCGAGCTGAGCCGGTACTAATAATATCCCCAAGTGCCTTGAAAGGATCGCTGCAGAGGTCAAATGCCCTGTGGAAGGTGACACTCATCGGGGCAGCAAGTTCAACAAGGCGGGCCGTCCTTTCAATATCTATGTCTCCGTCAGAGCGCAGGATACCGATAACAACGCCGTCGATACCTGCTTCCCCGCAGAACTCAATATCGCGTCTCATAATATCAAATTCATCGTCGGTATAAAGGAAATCTGACCCACGCGGACGGATTATCACATTAACAGCAATGTCGAGGTTCGACCTCACAGACAGTATCTTACCAGGGCCCGGTGTGCAGCCGCCTTCCGCCAGATTTTCGCATAATTCAATACGATGCGCCCCTGCCTGCTGGGCAATAATGGCCGACTGAAGTGAATCTACACAGATTTCAAGTTTAAATTCCATACCGATTTATTGGCTAATTTTAAAAGTAATATTTTTTTAGTTATTATTGTGAATCTAAAACCATATTGATATGAAACCTACACTTTTAGTACTGGCAGCCGGAATGGGAAGCCGTTACGGTGGCAACAAGCAACTCGACCAGGTTGGTCCTTCCGGAGAAACAATTATTGACTATTCAATCTATGATGCAATCAGGGCCGGATTCGGCAAGATCGTCTTTGTTATCAGGAGGGATATCGAAGAACAGGTCAAAGAGAGGTTTGTTAACAGGCTTAAAGGGAGGATTGAAGTAGATTATGTTTTCCAGGAGATAACAAACCTTCCGGAAGGTTCTAAAGTAGCTCCCGACAGGCAGAAACCATGGGGAACAAGTCATGCAATACTGGTTACAGAACCAAAAATAAAGGAGCCATTTGGCGTTATTAACGCTGATGATTATTATGGAGTTGAATCATTCCAGGTACTTAAAGAATTCCTTGTTAACGACAAGAATCCGAATAATTACTGTATAGTAGGCTACAAACTTGGAAATACTCTTTCTGAACACGGGCATGTGAACCGTGGTGTATGTAAAGTCAACGATAAGGGATTTCTTACAGGTATTGTTGAAACAAGGCAGATAGAGAAAACTGACACCGGTGCAAAAGTTGTATTGCCGGACGGGAAAATTCAGAATTTCACGGGAAATGAAGTCGTTTCAATGAACCTATGGGGGTTCAAGCCTACCTGCTATGATTTCCTCGGGAGCGAATTCAGGCATTTTCTGAAGGAAAAAGGGATGGATCCGAAATCTGAACTCGATATTCCGACTTCAGTTGACAAATTCGTAAAGAACGGAACCATTACCATACAGATACTTATGAGCAACGAAAGATGGTTCGGTGTTACCTACCGCGAAGACAAACCTTTTGTTGTTGACAGCCTGAATAAGATGATAAGCAAGGGAATTTACCCTTCATCGCTCTATTAACAGAGGGTTTACCAGGTAAAGTACCTGGTGACAGAACTTACATTATCGCATTTATCAGATACAGTAATGACCAGGGTGTGCTTTGTACCCCTGGTTATTTTCTTTGAATCGAACCTGTAAATCAGAACATCATTTTTAGCATCATACTCAAAGAGTGCCCATGAACCATCAATAGTACATGAGTAGCTCTTTATTCCCGAGAAATCATCCCTGATCTTCACCCTTAGTTCGCTTCTTCCTGTATAATCCGGAGAAGAGGCGAGTCCGTTCCCGTTTATTACCGGAGCGATTGTATCGATCCCGACAGCGTAGTTTCCAAAAGTCAGGACAGTACCTGTGACAAAACCGTTTGAATAAGACCCGCCGGCACTGGAAATAAGTCCCTTTTCATCAACTTTTACAAGAAGAAGTTTTGAGCTTTTTACAGGCAGGGAATCAGGCTTTATTGAGAGAGTTGCAGGCTTCTGGAGCGGTGTGTAAATGTCGTGAATATGATGAACCGCAGAGAACAGGTAACTCTTGCGCGGTGTTGCGAAATACCTGAATCTCAGAGTATCATAAAGGGCGCCGGAAGGTATGCTAAGCTTTATTTTATCTGTTGAGAACACATTCTCACGGTCGTAAAGCATGGGTACGTCCTGCTGGTCCTGGTCAGCAATTTTCTGAATCACCGTGGAGAAGCCTGGTTTAACAGTAAACGACAGCGACGATGAGTTTTCCTTTCCATCCTTAACTGTAATTGAAACTTTATGCGGGAGTGTGTCAGCGAAGTCAAATATACCCCTGTTTACAAGCTTTTTATAGCAGGTAAGCCTGTCATTGGGCAGAACAAATGTTTTTTCAATGTCAAGGTTATTCCTTATCGCTTCCTCATAATCAATATGAGCATTTATGTAGCGTGATTCATCGAAACCAAATTCGTTTATAGAATAGATAAATACAGGTAAGCTGTCGATGTCGAGTTCAATGCTGTTAACACCGAACCTGTTTCCCGAGTTATTCATATAATCATAACTTGTGATCCCGAAGCCTGCCTTGCCACTGATCCTTATTTCCTGACCGGTCCTGTAACGCCCGTCACTTCCATAAACTGAAAAAATTGTTTTAGTATGCTGACCGTTTATTGTTGTGTTTTCATCAAGAGGATATACTACAAGCCTGATTATAGATGGTTTTATATTGTCAGTTACCTGGAAATTAAACATTTCCGGGTTTACAGGTCTTTCAGAGTTTGATTTTCTCACCTCGAAGTGCAGGTGGGGCCCTGACGATCCTCCGGTGTTTCCCGAATAACCAATAAGCTGCCCCCTTTTCACCCGGAACCTTTCATCAGGAGGGTATATTGTTACAGGGAAGCTCTTACTCCGGTATTGTTGCGCTTTGACATATTCTTCAATCTCAGGCGCATAGGCATCCAGGTGGCCATAAACAGTAGAATATCCTGACGGATGCCTTAAAAATATCGCTTTACCGAAGCCTACAGGCGAAACCAGTATCAGGTACACAAAGCCGCTGTCGGCAGCTACCACCTCTTTGCCTGTTACCCCTTCTGTCTTGAGATCAATGCCTGAGTGAAAATGATCGGGTCTGAGCTCCCCGAAATTTGCAGACATTGAAAGTGGTATTTTAAGGGGCGGGTTAAAGTCGGGAAGGCTCTGTCCCGTTGATGTTGCAACAGTCAGGAGTGTGATTGAAAATATAGTTAAAAACAGCTTCATAATCGCTTCTGATAAGGATTTGCAAAGCTAAACGTATGAACTTCCCGGCCAAACTATTTATGTTAATTTTTTGAAATTATCATTAACAATGATTACTTTTGTATAAAGATTTCAGTTATGTCGGTCCAGGGTTACGAGGAGCTCGTTTTGTTAAACAGAAAAATCGACGAATTAATAAACAAGCTCATCAGTCTCAGGGAAGAAAACAGGAATCTTAAATCACGGAATGAGGCGCTTGAAACTCAGCTTCAGACCAGTGAAATGGAAAGAAAAGAATTGGAAAAAAAGTACGATAGATTAAAGTTATCAGGAGCTTTGTTAGGTGAGGGGGAGGATGCCATTGAGGCGAAGAGGAAGATAAACGAACTCATGCGGGAAATTGACAAATGTATTGCTCTTTTAGATAGATAAGGATATAAAGATGGATGATAAGCTTTCTATCAGGGTAAATGTAGCGGACAGGTATTATCCATTGAAAGTTGAAAGGGAAGATGAGGAGAAGATCAGGAGGGCTGCCAGGCTGATAAACGAAAAGGTTTTACAGTACAAGCAGCGTTATTCTGACAAGGATGTGCAGGATTTTCTGGCGATGGCCGCCCTGCAGTATGTTATAAAGCTTATCGAGGGTGAGGAGAAGTTAAGTAACGACTACCTGCCCGATGCAATCAGGGAACTGACTCAGAAACTTGAGACAGTACTTGAAGAAAAAGAGTAAAACGACGTTCTTTAAAATAACAAAGGTATTTGCCCGCATTGTTTCTACATTCATTTTTGAAACTCAACATTTAAAACTTTGGAGCAACGGCTTGGTTAACGTAGGACAGGCCTCATCCCGGTCCGCCGGGATTCCGATTTATCGGGACAGTGGAAGTTCGAAATCTATCAGCAGCTCCAGCCATAAAGATATGGGGTTTTATAAAAGTTGCAGGAACTTTGCGGGTTTTTTATTTATTATATAATTAATATTCAAATGATTGTAATTGCTGAGAATTTATTTAACGGATTGACTATAATACTGCTTTCATCAGCTCTCGTACTCGGCTTCATGCTGGCGTACCTGGTCTGGTCAAGGATGCTCAAAAACAAGAAAAAGAGAATCCTTACAGAAGCTGAAACAGAAGCAGAAGTCATAAAAAAGGAAAAGATCCTCCAGGCTAAGGAAAGATTCCTTCAGCTCAAGACCGAGCATGAAAAGGTTATAAATGAAAAGAATAACCGGATAGCACAGTCGGAGAACAGGATCAAACAGAAGGAACAGACACTTTCCCAGAAAATAGAAGAGGCCCAGAGAAAGAAAAATGAGGCTGAAGCTATAAGGGAAAATCTTAATGCCCAGCTCGAGATTGTGGATAAGAAATCTGAAGAACTGGATAAGATGCACAGGCAGCAGGTTGAACAGCTTGAGGCAATATCCGGTCTGTCAGCCGAACAGGCAAAGAACCAGCTCATCGAATCTCTTAAAGAGGAAGCTAAAACCGGGGCAATGTCATACATAAACGAGATCCTCGACGAAGCTAAGATGACTGCCAACAAGGAGGCCAAGCGTATAGTCATTCAGACTATCCAGCGTGTTGCAGCAGAAAATGCAATCGAGAATGCCGTAACAGTCTTCCACATCGAATCGGATGAGATGAAAGGAAGGATAATCGGCCGCGAAGGGCGTAACATAAGGGCACTCGAAGCCGCTACAGGCGTGGAGATCATTGTTGACGACACACCTGAAGCAATAGTGCTTTCAGCTTTTGACCCTGTTCGCCGCGAGGTTGCCCGACTGGCTCTTCACCAGCTTGTCACAGACGGAAGGATACACCCTGCAAGGATTGAAGAGATTGTAGACAAGACAAGAAAACAGGTAGAGGAAGAGATACTTGAAGTCGGTAAAAGAACAGCTATCGACCTTGGTATTCATGGCCTCCATCCTGAACTGATAAGGCTTGTAGGTAAAATGAAATACAGGTCATCATATGGTCAGAACCTCCTTATGCACTCAAGGGAGGTTGCAAACCTGTGTTCAATAATGGCAGCAGAACTAGGGCTTAATCCAAAGGTTGCAAAACGTGCCGGACTGCTTCACGATATTGGGAAGGTGCCCGATGATGAACCGGAACTTCCACATGCTATCCTTGGTATGAAACTCGCCGAGAAATACAAGGAAAAACCCGAGGTATTCAATGCTATTGGCGCTCACCACGATGAGACAGAGATGACAACACTTATTGCACCGATTGTACAGGTCTGTGATGCAATATCAGGAGCAAGACCAGGTGCAAGGCGCGAAGTAGTGGAATCATATATTAAAAGGCTCAAGGAACTTGAGTCAGTAGCCCTACAGTACCCGGGTGTTACAAAGACCTACGCTATACAGGCAGGCCGTGAACTAAGGGTTATAGTGGGCGCTGAGAAAGTGACAGACAAGGATGCAGAAAGCCTGTCATTCGAGATAGCCAGGAAGATACAGAATGAAATGACCTATCCGGGTCAGATAAAAATCACTGTAATACGCGAAACGAGGGCAGTAAACTACGCCAAGTAAGTATTTTCGAAATAAAAAGGCGCAGCTTAAGTCTGCGCCTTTTCTTTTATACCCTGCTTGCGGAATTTTAGAAATCTATACCTAAAAATGATATCTTTGAATTAGAGATAATTATTATTCTTAATGGCCAGGATCAAAATCATAAACCTTGTGGGAGCAAGGCCCCAGATAATTAAGGCGTCAGCTATAAGCAGGGCAATTAAAAACCATTATTCGGGTAAGATAAACGAAATCATTGTACATACGGGCCAGCACTACGACAGGGAGATGTCGCAGGTGTTTTTTGACGAGCTTGAGATTTCAAAACCACATTATAACCTTGGTGTCGGTTCAGCACGCCATGGAAGGCAGACAGGCCTTATGATCACGGGCATAGAGGAGATCATAATAAATGAAAAACCCGATTGCCTTGTTCTTTACGGTGATACAAATTCTACTCTTGCCGGTGCGATAGCAGGATCAAAACAGCATTTCCCCGTGATACATGTTGAAGCAGGTCTCAGGTCGTACAATAAACGAATGCCTGAGGAGATAAACAGGATTATGGCAGATCATGCCTCAACTCTTCTCTTTGCACCGACAAACACTGCTTTTAAAAACCTTATGACGGAAGGTTTCAGACCCGACAACAGCCCGCCATACAGTATAAACAACCCGAAGATCTACCTGACGGGCGACATAATGTATGATAATACACTGTTCTTCGCCTCACTCGCAGATAAAAAGAAATCATTCCTCCTCGAGAAGCTCCAGATTGAAAGGGACCAGTTTGTACTGGCCACGATCCACAGGGATATGAATACCGATGATGTTCTCAGGCTTAATTCAATTCTCTCAACAATCCTTGAACTGGCCGAAGAACATAAAATGGTATTTGTAATGCCATTGCACCCACGCACAAGCATTTCGCTGAAAAACAATCTTGGCGAGCTCACACAGAAACTAAACAGCAGCCGTTATATAAGGATTATACCTCCTGTTTCATTTCTTGAGATGACCTTCCTTGAGCATACATCACGACTTATAATAACCGATTCAGGCGGGGTGCAGAAGGAATCACATTTCTTTCGTAAACCTTGCATCGTTCTAAGAAAGGAAACCGAATGGGTTGAACTTACGAGAAACGGGACTGCAATGCTTGCAGATGCAGATCCGGCCTTGATAACCGCAGCATTCACTTTTTATCTTAATAAGGCATCACGGCTTGAGTACCCAGGTTTCTATGGTGATGGCAAAGCTGCTGACTTTATCCTAAAGGAAATACTGATGATGTTTGAACAATAATAACTCCTACATAATAAAAACGGAACATAAGAACCTGATGGAAGAAAACTACGTCAAAGGCAGGAAGGTACTGGTTACAGGGGGTGCAGGATTTATAGGATCAAACCTTATAGAGTCGTTGCTTTCGCATGGGAACCATGTAGTCTGCCTCGATAATTTCTCCACAGGAAAGCGTGCAAATCTTGAGGGCTTCGAAAAACTGGGGGATTTTAAACTTATCGAAGGAGATATCCGTGATGCCGCAACCTGCCTTAAAGCGGCGGAAGGTATGGATATAGTATATCACCAGGCTGCGCTCGGATCCGTGCCAAGATCGGTGAAAGATCCAGTTAGTACCACTGATGTAAACATAGGGGGCTTTGTGAGGATGCTTTTCGCAGCAAAGGAATGTGGCGTTAAGAGATTCGTCTATGCAACCAGTTCCTCGGTATATGGCAGCAGCAAGAAACTTCCAAAGGTGGAAGAAGAGATAGGAACCCCGCTCTCACCTTATGCAATAACCAAGTATGCAAACGAGCTCTTTGCAGCTAATTTTACAGATATCTATGGCATCGACGTAGTCGGCCTCAGGTATTTCAACGTATTTGGAAGGCGCCAGGATCCTGAAGGACAGTATGCTGCCGTAATTCCTAAGTTCCTTATGCTGCTTAAGCAGCACAAATCACCGGTAATAAACGGAGATGGTTCATTTTCCCGTGATTTTACTTACATAGACAATGTTCTGCTTGCAAATCATCTTGCAGGAATCACAAATAACGAAAAGGCACTTAACCGTATTTATAATATCGCCTGCGGAAACACTGCAACACTCAACTGGTTGTTTGAAATGTTAAGGACTTTTGCAGGGAAATTTGATAAGGCAGTTCTTGATATAAATCCGGAATATGGACCTGTAAGGGAAGGTGACATCCCCCATTCGCATGCTTCTATAGAAAAGGCTTCAGAATTGCTGGGCTACAAACCTATTACCGGCGTGGAGGAAGGTCTTGAGGCTACAGTTGATTGGTTCTGGAACAGGCTCTGATTCTCTTAATTCAGATATTGTAACCAGCGCAAGGGCAACTATGTTTTCCAGTTTCAATGCAATTAAAAATAATGTCCTTAAGAACAGGATACTTGTTGAGAATTTTACCTTTCTCAGTGTACTGCAGGTATCGAACCTGGTTCTCTTCATTATCACAATACCATACCTTTTCAGGGTTGTGGGAAGCCAGAATTACGGGCTCATTGTTTTTGCCCAGACAGTCGCTTTCTATTTCAGTATCCTTATAAACTTCGGGTTTAACCTTACCGCAACACGCGATGTATCAGTGAACAGGAACGACCCGGCAAAAGTCAGCGAGATCCTGTCTGCCGTGCTTTCACTAAAGGTTATACTGTTCTTCATTTCATTATTGCTGATGGTTTCAGCCGTTTTTATTTCAACTGAAGTCTACAATCACAGGTTCCTGTTCATCTTTTCCATGGCTGCATGTCTGAGCGACGCACTCTTTCCGATCTGGTATTTCCAGGGCATTGAAAAAATGAAATATATAACCTTCATAAATGTAACAACAAGGATCGTCGCAACTGTTATGGTTTTTATACTTATCCTGAAACCAGCCGACTATCTTTTCTACCCTCTTATTATGGGATCAGGCATGATCGCAGGTTCAATAACGGGACTTGTTATTGTTCTGAAGGGCCATTCGGTGAAATTCAGATTCCAGCCTGTGTCAGTGCTCAGAAGCTATTTTAATGATAACCTCCTGTATTTCCTCTCAAATGTATCTACCCAGATATACGTTAATGCTAATAAGATAATTATTGGAAGCTTCCTTGGAATGGTTAGCGTTGCTTATTATGATGTTGCAGATAAGGTGATTAACATACTGAAAGTGCCATATTCCCTTTTAGGCCAGACCTTATTCCCGAAAGTATCACGGGACAGGGATGTGGTCTTCCTGCGAAAAATATTAGCATGGCTGGTGCTTGGTACCGCAGGCATGATCATAATAATCTTTCTTGCCTCACCCTGGCTTGTAAAGTTTTTCAGCGGTTCAGTTAACGAGAACTCGGTCTGGATACTTAGAATACTTTCATTTTCGCTGCTGCCAATTTCTGTAAGTCTCATTTACGGTGACCTGGTGCTTATAAATTTCGGGCTTAAGAATGAGTATGCAAAATTAAGGTTCATGGGTCTTTTCATATATGTTATGTTTATTACAATAAGCTCTCTTATGATTTGGCCTGTTGAAATTCATTTGTGTATTTGTCTTGTCATTGTTGAGACCTTTATCGCATTATTTTCGTATAAATATTGCAAGCGTTCAGGAATAACACTCAGTTAATTATAGGACCATGGCTTTAATTGTTGGAATAATTATTTTAGATATGAGTTTGCAAAATTGCAAAAGAGATTAATTTTGCAAACTACTACTGTCAGGATAATTTCTTTTTTACAAAACTAGTTGCTAGTATATAAGGTATTGAAGATATTAATCTGCAGTTAAATGAAGAATTCAGGCAAATTGAAGGATTAATTTCATGAATTAAAAATAGATTGTTTTGAACAAAGATTCTTTAGAATAATATAAAGCAATATGTTAAACGGGAAAGTAGTACTACTAACAGGTGGAACAGGGTCTTTCGGTAAGAAATTTGTTGAAAGAGTTGTAAAAGATTATCCAGAAATCAGGAAATTGATTGTTTTTTCCAGAGATGAACTTAAGCAGTTTGAGATGGCTCAGATCTTTCCAGAAAGCAAATATGCTTTCATGCGCTACTTTATTGGAGATATTCGTGATCTTCCAAGGTTTAAACGGGCATGTGAGGGTGTTGATATTATTGTTCATGCTGCCGCGCTTAAGCAAGTACCTGTTGCAGAGTATAATCCGATGGAATTTATCAAGACAAATATTCTGGGTGCTCAAAATGTAATTGAGGCTTCTCTTGATACTGGCGTTAAGATGGTAACAGCATTATCAACTGATAAAGCTGCTGCACCGATAAATCTTTACGGAGCAACTAAACTCTGTTCAGACAAGCTATTTGTTGCTGCTAATAATATAAAAGGGTCAAGGAATCTAAAGTATTCAGTTGTACGTTATGGAAATGTTATCGGATCTAGGGGTTCAGTTGTTCCATTCTATCTTGAAAAGAGAAAGACTGGTGTACTTCCTATTACCAACCCAGAGATGACAAGATTCAATATCACCCTCGAGCAGGGTATTGATATGGTTTTATATTCAATTGCGAATGGTTTGGGTGGCGAAATTTTTGTCCCGAAAATCCCATCCTACAGGATACTTGATCTTGCACAAGCTATCGGGCCTAATTGCAGGCATGAAATTATTGGAATAAGACCCGGGGAAAAGCTACATGAAGAGATGATAACGGAAACAGATTCTTATAACACAATTGAATTTGATAAGTATTATGCCATCATACCGACAGCTTCGGTTCACCCGATAGATGAGTATATAAAGCATTTTAATGCATGTAAAGTACCAATTGGATTCAGGTATAATTCCGGACAAAATACCCAATGGCTTTCTGTTGATGAGATCAGGGAACAGATTAGACTGCATGTAGATAGAACATTTTCAATCTGATATATATGCTTGGAGCGATAATACAGGCAAGAATGTCATCTACCAGGCTTCCAGGTAAGGTGCTGATGCCAATTTGCGGAAAACCTCTGATCTGGCATATAGTAAACAGGTTGAAGTCATGTCATATTGTGTCGGAGATTATCCTCGCTTCAACTGTTAATCCAGCTGATGATTCACTGGTACACTGGGCTGAAACAAATAATATAAAGGTTTTCAGGGGCAGCGAGGATGATGTTTTGTCAAGGTATTATTATGCAAGTTTACTTGTTGATACAACAGATATTTTGCGTGTTACGGCTGATGACCCTTTTAAAGATACTGGAATAATTGTTGATGTATTTAATAAGTATAAATCTGAAGATCTTGATTTTGCTTATAATAATAAGCCTGCTTCTTTTCCGGAAGGACTTGATGTTGAAATCTTTTCCACTGCGGCCTTGAAGAGGGCATTTCTGGAATCAAAGGATCCTTATGAAAGGGAGCATGTTACCCAGTTCTTTTACAGGCATCCTGAAGTATTCAAACAGGGTAATTACAGCTATGTAAAAGATCTTTCTCATCTTAGATGGACTATTGATACTGAAGATGACTTGAGAATGGTTAAGATAGTTTACGAAGCCTTATATAATGAAGATCAGGTTTTTGGTTTTCAGGATATTCTTAATTTAATTGAAAAGAACCCTGTAATAGCAATTATCAATAATAATGTTCCTCGAAGTGCAATGTATGTAAAAAAGAAAATATAAATGAAAAGAATAGGTGAGCTTGAACTGGAATATGTAAAGGAAGTTCTTGAGAATAGTTTTAAAACAAGCCTGAACAGTGTTTTTACTAATCGGCTCGAATCATCATTCGCTGAGTTATTTGATGTTCCATATGCTGTAGCGCACATCAATGGTACAGCTACATTGCACACAGCGCTTGCTGCCCTCAATATTAAGCAGGGAGATGAAGTTATTGTTCCCCCATTGACGATGTCCAGCCCCTCACTGGCAGTACTCCAAAATGGTTCAGTACCGGTTTTTGCTGATGTTGATATCAGAACATTTACAATTAATCCGGACGATGTTGATAAGCAGATAACAGAAAAAACCAGAGCTGTTATGCCTGTTTCGCTTTACGGACTTGCACCTGATTATGATAATATATTAAAAATCTGTAAGTCGAAGCAAATTCCTGTTATTGAGGATAATGCAGAATGTTTTTTAGGTACATATAAAGGACGGCTTGTTGGAACTTTTGGTGACTTTGCAAGTTTTAGTTTCCAGGCAAGTAAGCATCTTACTTCCGGTGAAGGCGGAATGCTTATAACAAGGAGTGAAACTCTGGCGAATGAGGCAAGACGATTCTCAAGTCTTGGTTATGCAGGAGTAAACGCAAAACAAGGAAAAATATCAAGGAATGATATTCAGGATCCGAATTATAGCAGACACGTAAGCCTGGGATTCAATTACAGAATGTCGGAGATACAGGCTGCGCTGGCGCTTGCTCAACTTCAAAGAGCCGATGAACTGGTCCGGGTCCGTCAGAATGTTGCAGAGTTGTTTGACAAAGCTATTGAAGGATCTGATTTAATTGTAAGACAATATGAACCTGAAGGACTTAGAAACTCTTACTGGTCTTACAGTTGTGTGCTGAAAACAGACAAGCCCGGAAAAGACTGGTATGCATTCAGAGATCTGTTCCAGAATAACGGTGGAGATGGATTTTATGCTGCTTGGAAACTTACATATCATGAACCTCTTTTTACAGGTTATATACAAAATGTAAAAGGTGTACATCAGAAATATGAACCAGGGCTATGTCCCAATGCTGAATACCTTCAACCAAGGATGATCCAGATGAAAACCAATTATTGGGATTTAACTGAAGCTGAACATCAGGCAGAAATTTTATATAAAACCATTAAACAATTTTAATCATTTAGATATGGAAAACATGAGATTCCCGACTGAGATAAAGATAGGGTCCCGTCTCATAGGGACAGGCCATCCTGCCTACATTATTGCCGAGATAGGGGCTAATTTTGATGGTGATATTAAGAAAGCCAAACATCTGATTGACGCTGCAAAAGAATCGGGTGCCGATTGTGCCAAATTTCAGAGTTTCCTTGCAGATAAAATAGTATCGGGTAAAGGCTTCGCCTCGATGCAACTAAAGGGGATTCATGGATCCTGGGGAAGGCCTGTTGACGAAATATTCAAAGAAGTTGAATTTCCAAGAGAATGGCACAAAGAAATCTCAGATTATTGTAAAAAAACTGGAATTGATTTTTCAACTTCTCCTTACGACTTTGAAGCGGTTGATCTTTGTGTTGAACTTGATGTGCCGTTTATTAAAATTGGATCTGGCGAGATCACCTGGCTGGAAATGCTTGAATACATTGCAAAAAAGGGAAAACCCATGATTCTGGCAACAGGAGATTCTACCCTATCGGAAATTGACGAAGCAATCAGAACAATTCAGTCAACCGGAAACAACCAGTTGATACTTTTACAGTGTATAACTAATTATCCCTCTAAGATAGAGAGCGCAAATATAAATGTTCTTAAAACCTATCAGACAGCCTTTAACATTTTAACAGGATATTCAGACCATTCTCCAGGACTCGTTGTTGCTTTGGGTTCAGTCGCACTCGGTGCATGCGTAATAGAAAAGCACTTCACACTTTATAAAAAGGATAAAGGGCCTGATCATCCTCATTCAATGGATGTTACTGAGTTTAAAACCATGGTTAACTGCATCAGGGAACTTGAAGCAGCGATGGGTTCCACCAGAAAATTGGTTGTGGAGGAAGAAGGAGAAACTGTAATAGTTCAGCGTCGATGTCTTTATGCAAATAAAGATATTGTGATGGGAAGCGTACTTAAAAAGGAGGACATAACTGAACTTAGACCGGCACTGGGCATACCTCCAAAATACAAGAATATCGTTGTTGGGAAAAAGGTTAACGTAGATATTAAAAAAGGTATGCCTATATTCTGGGAAAATATAGAATAGAATGACAACATTAAGCCAACGCGAGAAGTTTCTGGCAGTTATCAGCGCCGATAGCCTCAAAAAATCAGATGCTATAATCCTTCTTGAGGGAGACGGTTTTTATCGTATCCCAAAAGCAATGGAACTCCTGGATTCAGGATGGGCCAGAGTAATTGTTATTTCAGGAGGAATTTTGAACCCTGATAATGGTAGTCTACCTGCGAGTGATATTAAAGATCAGCTAATTGGCAATGGTGTTTCTGAAGCAGATATTCTGACTGAAACAATGTCTATGAATACCAGAGAACAAGCATTGAATGTTATTAAAATGGCAAATAACTCAGGCTGGAGAAGAATTATACTTGTTGCTTCTCACTATCATCAATACAGAGCCTACCTTACATTTCTTAAAGTAATTCTTGACATGAAATCAGGAATTGAAATTGTTAACGCACCAGCCAATACGTTATCCTGGTTCGAAATAAACAAATGGGGAAGCAGGTTTGATCTGCTTGAAAATGAGTTTGAAAAGATTGAAAGTTATTCAAAAGCAGGTCACATAGCAACTTATTCCCAGGCAATAGAGTATCAAAGATGGAAAGAACTGCAAGCCTGAAAACTGCAAAATTCATTATGGGCAAAAACTTCATTGGCCATGATCAACTTGCTTATATTTCGGAAAGATTTGGAATTAACAGGAGGATACTGGAAAACATGAAGATCCCAGAACTTAAGTTTCCGGAAAGCATTCTAAAGGAAAATGCGGATGATTATATTCTTATCCTTGGCATTCAACAAACAGATACTGGCAGACCACTTACGATTAATTATATGCGATCTACTTTTGGTGTAAGTCCGGCCATTTCAGAGCCATGTTTCTATAACCAGGACTGGTATCTGAATGAGGATTTTGCATCAAAGTTCCAACCAGAGAACAAGTGGTATCTTTTGAAAAAAACAGTCGCAGAAAATTCAAGGGGCGTTCTTCCTGATACTTATACCGGGTTGTCAACTGGTGAGGTGGATTTGCCTTCGGCTGTCCTCTGTGCTTTTGCCTTTTTCGCATATTATCTTGTAAGCGGAGGTGAAAAGTTGTGGGCGGATGATTTTGTATGGACATCCGACTGCGACCGATTTGGGGACCAGATTTACGTTGGCAGATATTTTGACCGTCTAGATCCTTCTCGTTGCGGCTTTAATGTTCATCGTCATCTTAAGATAAAAAGCAACTACGGGATTATTAACAGTATTAGTTGAATGATTTCAATTCAGATTGAAATGAAGTCCCTATACCACTAAGTTGACAAATATCAGCTAGCAGGATTATAAATATTTATTAGTTACAATGAGAAAGTATTCTCAATATGCTGAAGAAAATATTTCACAATAAAATTTTGATATATGTTTTCTCAAGGTATTTTTCATACTTTGTTCAATTCTTAAATTCCATATTAATAGCTATTAAGCTTGGACCATTCTACTTCGGTATCTGGGGCTTTATAATGCTGGTAATGCAGTATTTAAGCTTTGGAAATATTGGTATTGAATACGCAACTAATGTCAAGCTGTCAACTATAAATAAGGCAGATACGACAGACAGGACCCGGGTTATAAGTAATGCTTTCCTTGCTACCAGCATTTCATCCACTATCTTTCTTATCCTATGCTCTATTTACTTGATACTTGATCTTTCGGTATTAGATAAATACTATTTTTCCAGGTTCATTATACCAGTTACTCTAATCGGTTGTCTGAATTTCTTCAACGTTTTATATGTAAATATTTTAAGAACAGATGGACAGTTCAATGCAATCTCTTTTTTCCAGCTGGCAATTCAGATTATTCAGTTGCCCGTGATATTTCTTTTTCGTGAACTAGTGTTGATTCAGTATTTAACTTGGGCAATTTTTGCGGGTCATTTGATTTCTCTTATCATTTTTACAGGCAGACTAAAGATCAGATTTACATTTAATTGGAACTCTGAAGAAGTTAGATCGCTCTACAAAAGGGGAGTAGTGCTTCTTTTCTATAATGTATCATTCTATCTTCTTACCCTCAGTACCAGGTCTTTAGTAAGCTATTTTCTTAAAGTTGAAGATATGGGACTTTTTACATTCTCAAGCAATATTGCTTCTGCTGTAGTACTTGGAATCGGAGCCTTTGAATTTATAGCATTTCCCAAAATGCTTAGTCTCTTTAGTGATAATGTTGACGATGTTACAGCGGGGATCTATTTATCGAAGATGAGAAAAATTTACATTACGACAATATACCTTCTTGTGTTTGCCGGAGTGATTTTCTATCCTGTCCTCATCTTATTTTTTCCATCTTATTCGGGTACTGTCAGGGTCTTTTCTCTTCTTATGGTTTGTCAGCTGGTTATTTCGATGGGATTCGCCTATGCAGCAGTTGTAATAGCAAGGGGAAAAGAGCTATTCTTAGCAATTCAGGCGATAATTGCATTAGGCTTTAATCTTATTTTTACCTATTTATTAAACAGATTTTTTGATTTTCAGGATAAGTCGTATTTTGTCATACCTCTTGTTATTTCTTTCCTTTATTATGAAATTCAGGTTGTCCGAAAAGGTAAACAAATGCTGAATCAGGGATCTTCGATACGACAGATTATTTCTGAAATCATTCCGCTAAGGTATTCATTACCATTGTTAATCCTTTGTTCAGGTGTATTAACCGGACGTTTTGGATTGTTCTTCATTTCTGGCCTGGTAATATTCATTTTGCTGAATTTTAAAAATTTTATGATGATTTATAATTTCGGAAGATCACTCATTCTCCGACCTGAAATACTAAACATCAGTCATGACTAATTTTTATCTCGTTTACAGGCCTTTTCATCTTGACTATGTAAGGATGATTATTCAGACTCACCATCATTCTGATGAGAATATTATTATTGATCATTTCGGTAAAGGAGATATTAATGAACCTAATGTGTATGACTCTGAGATACATGTTTTTCCCAGAGAAACCTTAAAGAAAGTCTTCTTTTTAAAAAAAATGAAGGCAGTAATAGAGAATTCTATAGCCGAAAATGATCATGTTACCTTTTTCATTCCACATAGTCTGGGTATCTTATCAAACTACGTATTGTTTACATTGAAAAGGAAGTATCCCCATGTTAAGATATCGCTGTATTATGAAGGTGTGATCTTCTTCAAAAAATATAAGCATTCGTTTTTCGAAAATATGTTCTTTTATTTATCAAGATGGATGGTTGGCTTTATTAACGGAATTCCATATCTTATAAAGGAGGAGATTCTGGATTTGAATGCTCCGGAAATAGATAAATTGTACTCTCCTTTTAAATTTAATGTACCAATTGATAAACTTGTAATCACTGAACTTGAAAAGTTGGTGTATGATCCATGTCCCGACAGTTGCCTGATACTTGGGCATGCCATTCAGTACAACACTGAAATAGTTAATGGCATTGTATCAGCAATGTTTAAAAAAATAAATGATCTTAATATCGGTACTATATTTTATAAAGATCATCCTGTTGATGATTGTACTGTTTTCCATAAAACAGCTTCTGAATATGGGAAAACAATGGTGATCATTGAGAAGAGAGTAAGTGCTGAAAGCATTATACTTCAATGTAAGCCGAAATACATAATCTCCGGATGGTCCTCCGGTTTGCTTAACCTTAGCAGCAGCATTCCACCTGAGGTAAAGATTTTTAGTTTTGTTAATAATTTGATAATTAGAAAAGAAGCTCTTGAGGATATGATTAAGATTTTCACAGAGCAAAAAATAGAAGTAAGTTATGTTTAGCATAACCAAAAACAGTGTAGCATACTTTCTGATTCTGTTTGCTTTCCTGGCTCTCACCTTGTTCACAATAATACATGCATTGCTGACTCAGAGCCTTGAATCTGTACGTCATTCACCATTACTTTGGCCAAGTATCCTTCTTTTTGTCCTTACCTTGTTCCTGTCTATAATTTCTGAGCGGTTTTATTTTATTTTTCTTGTATTCCAGTTTATAGCATTTCCTTCAGTTATAAATTATATTTTCCCCTCTGTCTTATTTGGCCCTGTTGATGACATAAGCAACACTCCATACCCCTTCTTAACTAACATCGATATATACCTGATTTTTGGAATACTTATCGGACTCCATAAAGCCAATAAGGAAGTTTTAAGATCCTGGAAGATAGATTTTGTACTAATAACCTTATTGATTTCATTTCTGATTAACCTGTTGACTGCTTCTGATAGCAAGATGCTTCACCTGCTTTTTGTTGGGAATTACCATATCAGGTTTATTCTCCTTATGTATCTGCTTTTCAATGTTCATGATATAAGAAAATATGAGAAGGAAATAATTTTAGGCATTGTCTTTTCTATTCTTTTTCTTTTCATCGAAGCAGCAATATATTCCAGTATAAATGATTCTCAAAGATTAGAGAGTGGCACCCTGAAGCTTAATACTTTTGGTAATATAATTGCCAGTCTGGGTGTCGCTCTGTTCTTCTTAATGATCAACAAGAAATCAAACCATTTTAAAGCCTTTGTACTCATGGGCATGATTTTTAGTATCATTATTGTAATACTTACACAGAACAGGTCCTCTTTTCTTGCAATCTGCATCGGGATTCCATTTATCTTTTTCATACAGATAAAACACCTTCTCAAAGCATCTTTGTACCTACTTTCCTTTGTCATCATATTTTCTGTCTTGTTAAGCATTTTACCAATGAGACAAATTTTAAGTTTTCTCCCCTACAGGGTTAATGTTTTCAATTATACAGATAAGATTCACCTGAAGAATGGTAAACTAACAATTGATCCATCACAAGAAACAAACTCAATAATTTCACGACTTCAATTGTATACAACCTCGGTTAACATGTTTAAGGATCATCCTGTTGTAGGCATCGGGGCAGGAAGATGGAACTATCTAAAGAGTCAATATGGTTTTAAGCCCAAGGAACTACTGGATTCTCATAATGGTATTTTAGCTACAATATCCCAGTTTGGCTTACTTGGCATCCCTCTCTTGTTTTTCATATATTTTTATCCTGTCATTGTGTTTCGACGATGTAATAGGGATTCTGGGTTAAGGTATCTTCTGGTTATTAATATTATGATGATGTTCTGCGATCTTACAAATGCAGGTATTTTCAAATATCAGGTAGCTGGAATTATGATATTTATTGCATTCCTTAATATTCTTCTTTCAAATGAAGCAAAATCAGTATGAAAATATTAGTGCTGATATAATAATACTTATCCTGTTCTAGGCCTTTCTAAAGGGTTGATGAGAAATATTTATCCATGATGGAAAAAAAGAAAATCGCAATTATTGGTACTCACGGAATTCCTCCACGTTATGGTGGATTCGAGACTTTTGCGGATGAATTATCTAATTTTCTTGTTTGTCGGAATTTTGAAGTGTTCGTTCAATGTGAGAACATAAACTTAGAAGAGACAGAATATCACAATGTTAAATTAGTATATTCATCGGTCAGGAAATCTCAGAGGCCGTTCAGATACTATTTTGAAGGAAGCATCTGGGCATTAAAAAATGCGGATATAATTCTGTATACAGGCACTATTGGATCAATATTCTACTTCCTGAAGTTTTTCTATCCGGGTAAAATACTGATAACAAATACCGACGGGCTGGAGCACCGGAGATCAAAATGGCCCAGGTACATTCGGATTTTTCTTAAAATATCTGAGGCAATGGCAGTCCATTTTTCAGACTATGTTATTGCCGATTCAGAAGCTATTGGAAAGTACCTTCTAAAAAGCTACAGATTTCCAATAAAAAAATTGAAAGTAATTGAATACGGAGCACACTTGAATAATGAAATAAATTTCGCAGTACTCACAAAGTTTTCCTTGATACATCAGCAGTACTACCTTGTTGTATGCAGACTCGAGCCTGAAAACAACCTGCATATAATTCTTGAAGGATACGAAAAATCCGGATCTAGATATCCATTATTAATTGTTGGTAACATTTTAGAAAATAAGTATAACAAAGATCTTGTAAAAAGGTATAGTTCAGGAAACATTAGGTTCATTGGAGGAATTTATGATAAAGCTGAACTCAAAGCATTAAGATATTCGTGCAGGGGCTATGTCCATGGTCATTCAGTTGGTGGGACAAATCCTTCTCTCCTAGAAGGGATGGCCAGTAGTAACCTGGTAATTTGTCATAATAATCAGTTTAATAGGGAAGTAACAGAATCAGCGCAGTTTTATTTTGACAGTGTAAGCGATGTCATGGAATTGATTTGTATGGTGGATAACCTTTCTGACGAAGAAATAAAGTTTTATGGAGAATTATCAAGGAAGAGAATAGAAACTTACTACAATTGGGAAATGATTGGAAATAAGTATATTAGCCTGATGAATGAGATAGGAGTTAATACTGGTCAGAGCTGACATTTGAACTGAAATACTAATCCCTTGATAACGGATCCTTAATTGTTATTGTTGATAATGAGCGTTTTTCTTTTGAGTAATTAAACTGCAAGTGAAGAAATGAATAAATCACTTACGGATAAGACGTGGCTGGTAAATATATATTCAGTTTTCTTCGAAAATCATGGCTTCTGGCTGCTTTGCCTCACTGTATTTCTTCTTTCCTTTCCAACTGCAATGCCGCTCTGGTCAATGAGCCTGTTTCTCTTTTCAGGACTCATATACTGGATCAAAGATTTTAATAGACTTATCAGTCAATTCAGGAAAGATGCTTTTATTATTTCACTGCCCTTGTTATATGTTGTCTTAAACCTGATTTGGGCCATAATACAAAGGCCTCCTCTCCATTCATATTCAGATAGCATTTTATTCCTGGTTGTACCAATTTTCGGATATCCTGTATTTAAATCATCATATTTTGGAAAAAACTTTCATACTGTATTGAGGTATTTTATTGCTGGACTGGTTGTCGTCTGTGTCTTTGATTTCGCAAGGGCATTTATTAACAGTATAACGATTACAGACAATGGGATTAGCTTTAACCCGCTGATTGATCCACGGATTTCAAAGGCAAGTATTGACATTCTTTCATCTCAATCAAGGTTTCGGTCTCTCGAACTCTCTCTTTTTGAGAACCCGACATATTTATCATTGAAGGCTCTTTTTGCATTATATCTTATTGTTGCCTTCAGTAAGGAAATGAGAATCTCGAAAATAAAGGTCATTTTATTAACAGTGCTTTTTGCTGTCTTTATTTTTTCACTTTCAGCAAGGGCATCGTTTCTATCTGCAGCAGCTCTGATAATTTATAAGTCCTATACTTACTTCTCACAAAGGAGACTTATTTGGCTTTGGGTGATATTCTTTCCGGTCATCATCTTCGGCTTTTTTAAAATATCAATGATGAATACCCGGATACGACAAAAAACCGAGGTACTTATCGCTAACATAAAAAGCAATATAAATGAGCTTAAAAAATCTGATTCCAGAATCCTGGCGTGGACGACATCTTTGGAATTGATCAGGGAGAAACCTTTCCTGGGATATGGACTTCATTCAAGAGATAAGCTAGCTGAAGAATATAGGAAAAATGGTTTCGAGTATGAAGCATCTGTTCATTTAAACCCTCATAATCAGTTTCTTGAAACTCAACTTGCTTTTGGGCTGCCAGGAACAATGCTTCTGATCTTAATGTTATTCAGTCCATTACTTTTGTTGAAAGATAAAGATTACAGGCGAATGTATATTCCTTTTTTTATACTCTTTCTTTGCTTTCTTCTCTTTGCATCCCTGTTAAATGGTGTATGGGGTGCAGTTTTCTTTATCTTATTCTATTGCATGATCTTGCTTCAGGGGACTAAAGCTGAATTGGAAAGTAGCTTAAATGGCCAATTCTAATAACCAGGATTGTTCTATCCAGAACAGGGATCATTTATTTTATATCATAGAAATCCAGTATTTTTCTTTTGTTAGCAGAAAATATAAGAATAATCAAACATAGCCCAACAGCTGATGAAATAAGAACTACAGGATAAAAAAATAATCCCTGATTAAGTTTATCAGGTGGTGTAAAATCATTTAGCAGTGTAATAATTCCTGAAAACAGATTCTTCTGACGTTCCAGATTTTGTTTTTTGCTCCACAGATTATAAATATCATTATATACCAACTGGGTCTTCTGCTCCTGGAGGAAAACCATTTGACCTCCTTTTTCAGGAACCTTGTTTTTAGTTTCTTCAAAATACTTTATTTTCTGTAGACTATCAAGCTGTACAATATCATATTCTAATCTGGATAGTGTCTGGTTCAGTAAGTTAAGTCTCTCTGTATTTTGTGCAATGAAATAGGGATTGTTCTCAATGTATTTAAAGATACTTTCCTTTATCTTGGTATTATCATTCGATAGTTTCCCTATAATCCTGATTGCAAGCCTGCTTGTCATTCTAACATTGACAGTATCATATACATTGAATTTCCCATCATAATTCACATAGTCAGGAACTCCGTCATTTCCATTATCGATAATCCAGAAAGCTTCAACGTCCTTGATCGGTTTAATATCCTCGGGAACCATCTTCAACGATTTAGATAGTTCTATCCAGTTTTTCTTGATACAATGTTTATGAAGATTGTTTATGTACGAAATCATTTCGTAATTCTCAATAGTATTACTTGAAATTATCATCTCAGAATATGTGTATCTATCAATCCTTAGTTTTATAAGAAAAGAAATTGTTGCACCGATTAACAGGCTGGCCAGCAGATATATCCATTTTTCCTTTATAAATATCACGGAGATTATTACTGCTTTGCCTATTGACAGAAACATATTCTTAATCCCTCTTCCCATTGCTTTAAAGATATCCAGAAGATCAACTTCTTCAGATTTCACTTTCTGATTCTCGAGATTGTCAGTCATTCTTATGGGTTTTAAGTGTTGATAATATTATTAAGAATCCAAAATCCTTAGCGGTGAATTATTAGTTTTATAATCTTCTTAAAACTTTTTGGGCAATTTCATTAATCAGGGGTTTATAATCCTGAATAAATTCACCTGTTACTCTGTTTGCTATGATTGCGCAAATTGTGAGTGCCTTATGGCCAAGAAGTCCTGACAAACCATAGATAGCCGAGCTTTCCATCTCATAATTGCAGATTTTCCTGTCACGAAAATTATAGTTTGCAAGTTTGTCATTTATTTCTGTGTCAAATGGTTGGAGACGCAGTATTCTCCCCTGCGGAGCGTAGAATCCAGGGGCTGAGATGGTTATGCCTCTGACGAACCCGTCGTCCTTGAACCGTTCAAGAAGCTCTTTATCAGCATTAATCGCATATGGATAGGCAAATGTATCAGGCCATTCAAGATGTTCTGCAATGGTATCAGCCGTTACTGAATCAAGAAGCCAGTCATAGCCAGAATAATAATGCAAAAGTCCATCAAAACCGACAGCGGTTTCTGTAATTATTGCTGATCCTGCAGGAATATCGCTTCTCAAAGACCCTGATGTACCTATACGAACAATAGTCAAAGAAACCGGGTCATTCTTCAATTCCCCGGTAGCGAGATCTATATTCACTAGAGCATCAAGCTCGTTCAAAACAATATCAATGTTATCTGTTCCGATCCCGGATGAAAGAATTGTAAGTTCAAAATTCTCGAATAAACCGGTAACTGTTTTAAATTCACGATTCTCCTTTCTGACTCTGATATCTGAAAGATATTCGGCCAGTATGTCAACCCTTCCCGGATCACCGACAATAATTATTCTATCAGAAATATCTGACGGTTTCAAATTCAGATGAAAAATGCTTCCATCTCTATTAAGAATAAGTTCTGTTTTTTTCATCGCAAAATAAATTCAAATTTATAATAATTAAAGTCAAATAAAAACCAGGTTTCATTAATACTTGTAAAGCACTGTTATAAAGAGTCTATTATAAAATGAAAAACTAAAAGAGTACTTAGAGATTGAAGAATTAAGGCTTCATTATTGAACTCTAATATTGTTTGGATAAATTTATCTGAAATGAAATCTAAATTTTTTTATAAATTTGTTTTGAAGTAATGTCTAAATTCTTTTTAAGATGATTTTTAATACAGCACTTTTCTCTGTGCTAATTCCTTTTTGGTTGGTTAACCTTTTTTGTTTTCTGGTCTCTTTGTTAATTACTATCGTGGGCATTCCGTCTGTAATCAGGATTGCAAAGTCAAAGAACTTGTATAATATGCCAGGCGAACGAACCTCACATGACCATCCGGTTCCGCGTTTGGGGGGAACTATTGTGTTTGCCGGCATCATTCTTCCAGTAATTATTTTCTCGGGAGAAAATCTTCCATATGAACTAAACAATGCCATTGCGGGGATGGTAATTTTATTCTTTATTGGAATTAAAGATGATGTTGTTTCACTGGTTCCATATAAAAAAGCGGTTGGACAATTCTTAGCAGCCTGTATATTGGTGTTACCAGGGAATGCAATTATAATATTTTTTGATTTCCCCGGGCGATTTGAGAATCTCGACACTGTCGCAAATGTCATCCTTTCTATTTTCTTTATAATGGCATTGATAAACAGCATAAATTTTGTTGATGGAATAGATGGTTTGGCTTCAGGAGTTGGAATACTTGTAAGCCTCATTTTAGGAATCTGGTTTAATTTCTATAGTCTTTTTTCATATTCAGTTCTTTGTTTCTCGATAATCGGAGCTTTGTGTACGTTCACTTACTATAATGTTTTCAGTAAGAAAAACAAAATCTTTCTAGGAGACACAGGTTCAATGTTGATCGGATTTTTACTTTCAGTATTGGTTATTCGTTTTCTGAACATGAGTCAGACTTGCATTTCAACTGTTTGTAATTCAGATTTTGCAATACCTTTCGCATTTGCCCTTCTTTTTGTCCCGGTTTTTGACTCAATCAGGATTTGTCTGATAAGAATGTATAATGGAAAATCTATTTTCCGGGCCGACAGCAACCATGTTCACCATAAGGTGCTTAAGCTGACATCCTCTCATCTAAAGGCCTCTTTGATAATTCTTTCTGTTAATATTGCAGTGATATCTTACACTTATCTTTTAAGGGATTTAGGGAGCTTTTTCCTTATTGCCAGTTTAATAATTTTCGGAACGATCTTTTCAATATTATTAGGAAGATTTTGACTCTCTACTGGAAATAGCTCATTATCCTTCCGGAAATCTGCATAAGTGATATCTCTGCAAGTTTTGCCATATACTGAACAGATAGAAGTCTTTCCCTTGCATCAAGAAGGCTCTTCTGGACTTCCCTGAGGTCGAGGCCTGACAGACTGCCAAGCTTGTATCTTTCCATTGCTATTGCAAGGTTCTCATCAGCAGTAGCAAGGTTCTGTTCCTCCATCCTTATAAGTTTCAGGTTATTTGCGTAACCACTGTAAATAGCAAGAAGATCAGCTTTTACAGACTGCTCCATCTCCGAATATTTCAATTCCTTGCTCTTTACATCCAGAGCCGAATTCCTTATCTGTCGCCTCAGGTTCAGGCCGTCAAAGACATTGATACCGAAGGTCAGTCCGACAGATGGCCCGTTTATTACCTGGTTTTTATAAGAAGCGGATGAATTTGAACTGTAGTTTAAATTATAACCCCCATTAAGATCGAGGTATGGATATGCTCTCGACACGGCCAATTTATAGTCGTATTCTGATACTAGCCTGTTTTTTTCAGTGATTCTGAGACTTGTATTTGCATTTAGTGTTTCCTCAAGCAGTTTTTCGTATAACAGGTTGTGGTCAACGCTTATCGCCGTATCCTTCACGCTGAACTGGGTGCCGATGTTCTCAACGGCCATAAGCTCGTTAAGGCGTATCTGGGCCTCCCTCAGAACCTGTACCTGTTTAGCAAGGTTTGAACTGTCGGAATTTACATACACTTTTGACTGCAGTACCTGTAATTTTGAGTTGGAACCCAGGAGGTACCTTTCCTCGTCTATCCTGAGGCGTTCACGTGACAGGGCCAGCGCATAAACAAGGTTTTTATATGTCTGAAGTTCCTCAACATACATGTAATAAAGTGACACAACTGATGATACATAGTTCTCGATCGTCATCTGGGTGTTAAGTTCTCCAAGCTGCTTGAGCTCGCCCAGTTTTTTATAGGTTGTGCTTACATTGAACCCGCTGAAGATATTGAGAGTAAGGTTGGCAGATGCACTCCCTGAACCTGTGACAGCGCCGTTTGTTACAGACTGGCTGCCGTCCCTGTTGTTTACTGTTGTATTCGAAATGCCCTGGGTGTATTTACTTCCAATACTTATAAGGGGAAGGTAGCCGGCATTACCCAGGGTATAGTTATTACCGGATATAGTCTGGCTGTTCCGGGCAATAAGTATGGAAAAATTCTTTTCAAGGCCAATGCCTATGCAATCCTTCAGTCCGTACTGGACCTGGCCTGTGGCGTTACCCGCGGTCAGAATCGCCAGGAAGAACGGAAGCAGCTTCATTCTCTTCATTAATGATCGTTTTTGTGTTACTCGAAATAATCAGGTACATAGCGGGCACAATAAACAGTGTAAGGAAGGTGGAGAAAAGCATTCCTCCGACAACTGCAATACCCATTGCGACCCTGCTCTGTGCCCCTTCACCGAGTCCGAGTGCAAGGGGAAGTATACCTAGAATAGTGGCAAGACTTGTCATAAGGATAGGACGGAGCCTTGCGGAAGCCGCATCTTTAATAGCCTCAATTTTTGGAAGCCCGGCAAGCTTTCTCTGGTTTGCAAATTCAACTATGAGGATACCGTTTTTGGTTACAAGTCCTATTAGCATTATCAGACCGATCTGGCTGAAAATGTTCATTGTAACGTCGAAATACCACATGAAGAGCAGGGCTCCCGTGATTGCAAGCGGTACAGTCATAAATACTATTAGCGGATCTTTAAAACTCTCGAATTGTGCGGCCAGTACAAGGAAGATAAGTACGAGTGCAAGTACGAACGCAAACATAAGACTTGATGAGCTCTCCTTGAAGTCTTTCGAGTCGCCCGCGAGTGCAGTCCTGAAAGTCTCATCAAGTGTTGACTTTGCAATTTTATCCATTTCGTCGAGACCCTGGCTCATTGTTTTTCCGGGTGCAAGGCCTGCTGAAATTGTTGCCGACACAAACCTGTTGTACCTGTAAAGCTGGGGAGGTGCTGTCTCTTCCGACAGGGTTACAAGGTTGTCAAGCTGGATCATTTCACCGTAGTTGTTCCTTACATACAGTGATTTCAGATCAAGTGGCTTGTTCCTGTCATTTCTTGCCAGGTCACCGAGTATCTGGTATTGTTTGCCGTTCATGAAGAAGTAACCGAAACGCTGCCCGCTGAGAGCAAGCTGCAATGTTTGCCCAATGTTTTGTGTTGAGACACCCAGTATGCTGGCCTTTTCCCTGTCAATATGGATCCTTAATTCAGGCTTTGTAAACTTGAGGTTCACGTCTGCCATCTGGAAGGTCTGGTTCTCCATAACTTTCTGCATGAATGCAGGAAGCACTGCCCTGAGTTTATCTATTGTTGTCGCCTGTATTACATACTGTACAGGCAGACCACCCCTTCTGCTTCCAAAGGTTGACTGCTGAATGACCATTGCTCTTGCCTTTGTCTTTTTCCTCAGGGCCATACCGAGCATGTCTGATATCTGCTGCTGCGACCTCTTCCTTTCGGATGGATTTACAAGCATTATCCTTACGTTTCCGCCACCGGACCTTACCATTGCAATCATCCCTTCCTTCTCTGGTACAAGATTATCGACTGATTTAGCGATATCATCAATGTAATCAAGAACAAATTCGTAAGTGGCTCCTTCCTGGACAACAGTGTTTATTGATATCTGAGACCTGTCCTCGATAGGGGCCATTTCACCCGGTATGGTTGTCCAAAGTAAGACAATCAGACCGATAGCTGAAAGAACTATTAAGATCGTGAGGAACTTTCTTCTTATAAATGATTCAAGTCCCCTCCTGTATGCATTATTCAGCCAGTCGAAAAAGACTTCGGTCTTCCTGTAGAACCATGAATGTGTAGGTTCCTTCCGAAGTAATTTCGTGGATACCATTGGTGTAAGAGAGAGCGCAAGGAATGCGGAAATACCAATTGCGCCTGCCATTACAACGGCAAACTCCCTGAACAGCCTTCCTGTTATCCCCTGGAGGAATACGATTGGGAAGAAAACTGATATGAGTGTGATAGTAGTGGCGATTATCGCGAAGTAGATCTCTTTCGATCCTTCATGACCGGCTTTTATAGGCGGAAGGCCGTTTTCAACTTTTACATATATATTCTCCATCACAACTATCGCATCGTCCACCACGATACCTATTGCAAGCACTATCGCAAGCAAGGTGAGCACATTTATACTATAGCCCGCCAGGTACATTATGAAGAATGATCCGACGAGTGAAACAGGTATGACAAGTATTGGAATAAGCGTTGCACGCCAGCTTCTCAGGAAGAAATAGATAATAATAACAACAAGGAGGAAGGCGATATAGATTGTGTCTTTTACCTCTTTTATGGATTTCCTTATATATTCAGTACTGTCGAAACCCACCTTTACCTTAATGTCATCAGGCAGGTCTTTTTTTATGAATTCAAGTCTTTTATAAACCTCGTCGACAATTTCAATCCAGTTGGCACCAGGCTGCGGGATAAGTGCAACCCCGACCATCGGAACGCCATCCCTTTTCATAATCCCCCTTATGTCTTCAGGTCCGAGCTGGGCCCTGCCGATATCCTGGAACCTGATTATCTGGTCTCCAGTCTGTTTGATTATCATATCGTTAAACTCCTTGGGGGTAGACATAAGGCCTAGTGTCCTTATAGTGAGCTGGGTATTGTTTCCCTCAATGGCTCCTGAAGGAAGTTCAACATTCTCCCGTGTTATTGCATTCCTGACATCAAGGGGTGTAAGCTGGTATCCTGCAAGCTTGACCGGGTCAAGCATCAGCCTCATTGCATATCTTTTCTGTCCGAATATCATTACTGCACTCACCCCTGGAATTGTCTGAAGCTGTTCCTTGAAAGTAAGTTCAGCGCTCTCTGAAAGTTCGAGCAGGTTCCTTTTCTCACTTTCAATCGTAAGCATCATAATCGGGTTAGCATCAGCATCAGCTTTTGCCACAACAGGCGGGTCGGTGTCCCTCGGAAGAAGCCTCATGGCCTGAGACACTTTATCCCTTGTGTCGTTGGCGGCAGTTTCCATATCAACAGAGAGCTGGAATTCAACTGTGATATCGCTCGAACCCTGGCGACTGACGCTTGTAAGTGACCTGATCCCTGGTATACCGTTAATTGACTGTTCCAGGGGTTCAGTGATCTGGGTCTCGATAACATCCGAGTTGGCGCCCGGATATGAAGTGCTTACATTAATAATAGGAGGGTCGACGCTTGGGAATTCCCTGATCCCAAGGAAGGTAACCCCGACCAGGCCGAAGAGAAGAATTACAATAGCAAATACTGTAGTTAATACGGGCCTGTTTATACTTGTTGATGAAAGACTCATTTATTCTTCTACTTATTTTTTTACAACTACTGTATCTAGTATTATTGGGAGATTAGGACGAAGTTGCAGAATCCCGGTTGTAAGGAGGGTATCCCCGAAGTTCAACCCGTGAGTAACCTCGAGCAGCGCCTCCGTTCTGAGACCGGTTGTCACCCTGACAGCCTGGGCTTTACCGTTTTTATAAATAAAAACCTTTTCCCCTTCCATTTCGGGTATCAGTGCTTCAGTTGGTATCGCTTTCGCACTGTCTATCTGCGACATCTGAAGAGTAATACCGGCATATCGTCCGGGTTTCAGTTCTTCCTTTGTATTTGGATAAAGCGCTCTCAGTACTATTGTACGTGTATTTATATCGATTTTGGGATCTACGGCATATACTGAGGCGTTAAATACCTTGTTTGACCCGTCAATTGCAAAAGTGATTGGGTAGCCTGTTCTTATTTCTCCTGCATATTTTTCAGGTATTGAAAACTCGATTTTAATCGGAGATACTTTTATGAGCTTTGCTATCTTGGTGGATGGTGTAGCGAATGCTCCCTCACTAAGATACCTGAGACCGATAATTCCGTCAAATGGGGCCCTTAGTTCGGTTTCAGATATCCTTGCCTTGATAAGTTCAATATCGGCCTGTAGGCTCTGAACGTCTGTAACTATCTGGTCGTAACTCTCCTGGCTTATAGCATCCTTGTTGAGAAGGCTTTTCTGCCTGAATTCCTTCTCCTCGGCAAGTTTAAGTTCAACCTGCAGTTTCTGAAGCTGGGCCTGCAGAGGCCTGTCGTTTATCTTTGCAAGGAGATCACCCTTTTTTACCCGTGTCCCTTCAACGAAGTTTATACCCACAATTTTTCCCGAAGTTTCAAATGAAAGGTCAGTTTCTTCATCAGGCCTGAGTGTACCTGTAGAATTCACAAGTTCACTCATCTTCGTGGGTAAAATAACATAGCCTGCAGCATTAAGTTTCTGCTGACCCTGCCTCATTGGTGCCCCCGGAACCATGTCTTTTTTCAGTTTGGAGGTGAGAAGGGGCTTTAATTTAGGGAAGGCTATTGTGCCAACTACCAGGACAATTATTAATACTGTGATTGTTATCCTTACACTTCTGTTCATCTTATGTATTTTGTGTTTTACAACATCATTGCCGTCGAGATAAGCAGACTGGTTTAATAATACCAGCCTTCTTTAACGGGTGCTGCAAATTTAGACAATTAAAAAGCCCCGTTTGTTCCCCGGTATCTAAAATTAATGTTAAAAAGTGCTAAAATATAGATAGATAGACTATTGATAAATTACTATTCCCGTCGGCTTACCGGACATTCAACAAATAAAAAACAATCTTATATCAATCTATAATTTAAAAGAACTTAAATTTCGGTCCTAAATACTTTTTATAATGCTACAAAGAATTCAGACAATCTGGCTCACGATATCAGCAGTTCTCTCAGCCTTCCTCCTGGGAGGGACTGTTTTGAAATGCAGCGCCCCCGGAGATGGTTTCTTTTCTCTTGGTTTCACAGGTGTTATTATTAACACAGGCACCAGCCAGCTTGGCCACGGTTCAATACCAGTTTCTCTTACAATATTATTAATACCTGTCCTGTGTATTGTTGCAATCGGTCTTTTCAGAAACAGGGTTCTTCAGCGTTATTTCGTTTATGCAGTGATTGCACTGAATGTCATTCTCCTTGGCGAGATAGGATTTTACTGGAGCATGTTCGTGTCGAAGTACTCGGCAACTATTACACCAGGTATTAAACTCCTGTTCCCTGTAATTGTAATAGTCCTGTCCTTCCTTGCACTTTCAGGAATCAACAAGGATGAAAAGCTTGTAAAATCGTACGACAGGCTCAGGTAGAGATCAGATTATCTGAAGGTTTTCCTGTGTGGTGATTTTCTCACAATAGTGACATTTTAGTGTCACGTTCTTTTTGGAAACGACCTTGAATTTTGTCTGTACACTCTCAAAATTAGTGATACACTTGGGATTCATACATTTTGCAATCCCGGTTATATGGTCAGGAACCTCCACTACTTTCTTCTCAACAACCTCATAATCTCGGATTATATTCAGTTTTGCTTCAGGTGCTACAAGTGCAATCCTGTTGATGTCAGCATCTTCAAAGAAAATACCTGATATTTTAATGATAGCTTTTTTACCCAGTTTCTTGCTTTCGAGGTTAGTTCCGAAAGTGACCTGGTTTTCAATATGATCAAGCCTGAGTATCTGTATTACCTTGAACAGGTTTTTTGCGGGAACATGGTCTATCACGGTGCCATTCTGGATGGCGCTTACGCTTAATTGTTTGGGTTCTTTCATTGCTTGTTCCTCCTTATTTAATACCCAGTAGTGATGTAATAATTGCCTGTCTTGTATAGACCCCGTTCAGTGCCTGTTCAAAATAGTAGGCTTTCGGGTTGGGATCGACATCAGTATGTATCTCATTAACCCTTGGAAGCGGGTGCAGTATCCTCATTGTAGGTTTCGTATTCTTAAGCATCGCGTTCCTGAGGACATATACATTTTTTACTTTTTCATACTCTATGGGATCAGAGAACCTCTCTCTCTGTACCCTGGTCATATAAATAATATCAGCTTTAGAAACTATATCAGTGAAGTCGGAATGTTCATAATACTTCAATCCTATGCTGTCGAGGAAGATCTTGTACTCGTCAGGCATCCTGAGTTCCTCGGGGGAGATGAAATTAAATGTGGCATTCCATCTTGCCATTGCAAGCATCAGAGAATGAACCGTCCTGCCATACTTAAGATCACCAACAAGGAAAATATTCAGGTTATCCAGAGTACCCTGTGTTTTCCTTATTGAATAAAGGTCAAGAAGTGTTTGAGTTGGGTGCTGGTTTGCACCGTCACCGGCATTCACAACAGGGACCTTCGATATCTCGCTTGCAAAGCGTGCGCTACCCTCAATAGGATGACGCATAACAATCAGGTCGCAATAGTTACTTACGGTTCTGATTGTATCATTTAGGGTTTCGCCTTTTGAAACGCTGGAACTTGAGGCATCGGAGAATCCGACAATTTTACCGCCAAGCCTGTTAACTGCACTTTCAAAGCTGAGTCTTGTACGGGTTGAGGGTTCGAAAAAAAGAGTCGCAACAACTTTGCCGTCAAGAAGCTTCTGTGTCGGTTGTTTTTCAAATTCCGCAGCCAGGTCGAGTATCCTTAGTATCTCCTCTGTGGTGAGATCATCAATGGAAACTAAGCTTCTGTTTTTCATGTATATGGAAGATTTTAATTCCTGGAAATCAGATTATATAAAATTATGCAGAATAAAGGATTTATTATTCCCTGTTAATAAAATCTTTATAAACTCCTGCCAGGCCTCAGGTCATCCCGATATGGTCTGCTCTCACATCCTCAACAAGTGATAATCTTGAAATCACCCTTTCGGAAGCAGATAGCCTGACTGCAACTTTCATCCTGCATTCGAGGCTGAAATCCTGGTCCCACTGCTCAAGCTCTTCATCTTTTATAATCTTCATAACGTCATTCATTGCTGCATAGGGGAAACTCAGAAGGTAGGTGTTTTTTACAGTTAGTGTGGTGATCTCTGCATTGGCTATAGCGTCACCAGCTGCTGTCCTGTAAGCATTTATAAGGCCGCTTGTTCCGAGAAGCGTGCCACCGAAATACCTTATTACAACAACCAGGATATTTGTGAGTCCAGCTGAATTTATCTGTCCAAGTATTGGTTTTCCGGCGGTGCCCGAAGGTTCCCCATCGTCGTTGGATCTCCACTGGTTCCTTTCATGTCCGAGCATCCATGCGTAGCAGTGATGCCTGGCGTCGTGGTAGTTTTTTCTGTGCTCCTCCAGTATCTCTTTCACCTCTTCCTGTGAAGTAACAGTGTCAGCTATCGCAATGAACCTGCTTCCCCTGTCACGGAAAACAGCAGTCGATCTCTTAAGTATTGTTTTATAAGTATCGCTCCCTTCGGGAATCTTCTCCTCTTTCATTTTTCACTATCGAATTTTTCGCTCAGCAGTGCCGATACCGAGTGTAGCAGGTGTATGTCATCATCGGATAGGAATGATAACCTTTCAAGTATCCTGCCATACCTGTTGTCTGATTCATCAATCCCGATCTCTTTCAATAAGGTTGACATCCTGGATTTCAATGCCTTAAATGAACCAGTTTCCTTAATTGTTTTACTGCTTTTTCCTGCCTGTTTCATGCCAGACAGTTCATAAGCAAATAACATTACTGCCTGCGAGAGATTCAGGGAAGGGAAGAGGGTTTTCATCTCTATTGTTGCTGTGATGTCGCAGAGTTTCATTTCATCATTTGTGAGACCTGATTCTTCCCTTCCGAAGACAATTGAGACCACGTTTGCAGAACTCATTTTTGATTCAAGGAATTTCTTAAGCCTGGAAGCCGGGACATAGTCATTCTTTACTGTCCTTTTCTTTGCACTTGTTGCAATTGAGAAATCAGATCCTTCAAGTGCCTGTTCAAGTGTGCTGAAGACTACTGCATTGTCTAGAATGTCGCCCGATCCATGTGCCACCCAGCGGGCTTTACCTTCTTTCCATTCGCAGGGATTAACAAGCACGAGAGAATCAAATCCCATGGTTTTTATTGCCCTGGCACCAGCACCTATGTTCTCAGGCACTTTTGGTTCGACCAAAACAAATCTTATCCTCATTCTTTGATTTATTGTGCTGAAAAAATGTTCTTAAACCGGAGTTTTAACGGCAATTGCAAAGTAAGGTTAATTAATCTTTGCAGTAAGTCACTTAAAATAATATTTTTGCAAAAACTTCTGTAATGGGCGTAACCTTAGACGAAAAGGATCTTCAAAAGCTTATTGTTGTCGGCGACCGTATACTTATAAGGCCGAAGATACCGCAGTCAAAGACAAACAGCGGGCTTTTTCTGCCACCGGGTGTGAGTGAGAACGAAAAGGTACAGATAGGATTTGTTCTTAAAGTTGGCCCCGGGTATCCTATCCCTGCACTAAGTGATACTGACGAACCATGGAAGAACAGGTCTGATGAGCCAAAATACGTTCCGCTGCAGCCAAAGGAGGGTGACCAGGCCGTTTATATGCAGAGCCAGGCAATTGAAATTGAGTTTAACAAGGAAAAATATATTGTTGTTCCGCAATCTGCGATACTGCTTCTTCTGAGGGATGATGGTCTTTTTGAGTGATGAATAAATCTGAATATGGAAACGAGGGATATCAGGGGACGAAAAATACTTGTTGTAGAGGATGACTTTTCCAGCAGGCTCTACCTTAACAAGCTGCTTGAGAAAACAGGTGTTGAGATTTTTAATGCCTCAAACGGCCAGGAAGCCTACGAAATGGCAAAAGCAAATCCGGGTATTGAAGTGATACTTATGGATATACAGCTGCCCATCATAGACGGGTATACATGCACAAGGATGTTAAGGGATGAGGGCAGCAGGATCATTATTATTGCACAGACTGCCTATGGTCTCACAGGGGATAAGGAGAAGATGCTTAATTCAGGTTTTAACGATTACCTTATTAAGCCGATATCGAATAACCAGCTTCTTGAAAAACTCTACCTGTATTTAAAATAAAGTTATTCCTTGTACAGGGCAAGCGCAAAAAAATCATTCCGGAATTCCCTGATCTCATTACGCCATCTTTCAGCCTCCGCTTTTACAGAAACCCCTGTATCAAGCGCTTTTCTCATCCTGTCGTCGCCCGACAGTATGTCGAACGGCATATGATTATACTCATATTCATAGGGAGGCTGGTTAAAACTGAACGACCCTTCAGGGGAAGTCTCTATAATCGCCTGTATCACTTCAAAAGCAGCCTCAACCGGTTTAAAACGTTTGAGTTCTGTCACATGGACCTGGATTCCATTGCATAATTTTCCTGCGTACTTATTGAATGTAGGGATGAAATTATGTACCCTGAAGGCGCATCCTTCAATTTTCCTTGATGCAAGGTTCTTCATCAGCTCTGTTGTTTTCAGGTATGGTGCGCCGAATAGCTCGAACGGTATTGTTGAGCCCCTTCCTTCAGATACGTTAATTGTTTCAAACAAGACCATTCCGGGATAAACGATTGCTGAATCGAGAGTGGGAAGGTTGGGGGAAGGAATAACCCATGGAAGGCCCGTTTCATTGTACATCATCGACCTTCTCCATCCTTCTGCTTTGACGACTGTGAGGTCACAACCGGGAATATCGCGAGCCTTGAGCCACAAGGCAATTTCCCCGAGTGTCATCCTGTGGCACATTGGGATTTCAGCTCCACCAACAAAAGTAAAATACTCCCTTTTAAGAACCGGGCCGTCGAAATCAATCATGCCGATAGGATTAGGCCTGTCGAGCACCCATACCGGTATTCCTGCCTCAGTGCAGGCTTCCATACAGAGCCCCATGGTCCATGCATATGTATACAATCTTGCCCCGACATCCTGGAGGTCAATAACCAGTGCATCAATATGACTGAGCATTTCGGGTGTTGGTTTCCTGTGCTCTCCATAGAGACTGAAAACAGGAATGCCCCATTCGGGATGGATGCTCCCTGTCCATTCTATCATATTATCCTGCGTCTCTCCAAAAAGCCCGTGTTGCGGTCCGAAAACGGCGCAAAGCCGCGCTTCACTGCAGGAAAGAAAGAGATCAGTAATATGCCGGAAATCTTTCGTTATACTCGGGGCGTGGCAAAGAACCCCGATCCTCTTGCCTTTGAGCTGAGAGGGAAAATTCCTGAAAAAGCATTCAAGACCGCTGTTGACCATCATGTAAAGTTTTTACAAATATATGCCCGCTATTTGATTTATAACATATGTAAAGCATCTTTCAAATCGAATATCTTTCCTAAGTTTGATGCCTGTTCATATTTATACAATCATGAAAAAAATATCCTTTTTAATAGTCCTTGTACTGGCTGCAACTTCAGCCCTTGCACAAAAATTACCACTTGACGAAAAAGTATATGACGGCTGGAAGTCGATGTCGGCTCCGGTTATTTCAAGCGACGGACGGTGGGTCTCGTGGGAGATAAACCCGCAACAGGGTGACGGCTGGCTCTTTGTAAGAAACCAGAAAACAGGTATGACAGACTCAATACACTATGGCTATAAAGCTTCCTTTTCAAGGGATGGAAAATACCTCGTATACCAGGTAAAACCATCATATAGTGAGACGCGCCAGGCAAAGAAAAAGAAGCTGAAGGACGATCAGATGCCAAAAGGAAACCTGGGTATAAGGCTTCTCGACACAGGGAAAGACACAATATTTAAGGCGGTGAAATCATATTCCATTCCTGAGAAGAACTCCGACTGGATGGCTTTCCTTCTTGAGAAGAAGAAGGATGATAAAAAGGATAAACAAGCTGCCGATACATCTAAAACTCAGCCGGCACCAAAATCCAAAGCAAAGAAGAGTCCTGAACCAAAAGGAACTGAACTTGTGGTGATGAACCCGCTGACAGGGAAAGGTTTCAGGTACCAGGATGTTACTGAATATATTGTTCCGTCTGAAGGATCTGTGATAAGCTTCCTGCAGGATATTCCTGATACAACGAAAACTGAAAACTTCAAAGTGAACCTTTTTGATACAGGAACAGGGGTATTGACAAATTTATTCGAGGCAACGGGCTCTGCGAAAAAGCTCGCAATGGACAAAAGAGGACAGTTAACAAGCTTCATACATTCCGCTGATACTGGTAAGATAAAGGTCTATAACCTGTGGCTGGCGAAAGGTGCCACACAGGCTTCAAGGATTGTTGATACAGCAAATGTTGCAATGCCTGCCGGATGGTCAGTGAATGATAATGCTTCACTAACTTTTTCTGAAGATAACAGCAGGCTCTATTTCGGTACAAATACAAAGCCGGTAAAGGAACCTGAAGACACACTTCTCGATGACGAGAAATACAAACTCGATATCTGGTCGTGGGACGATCCTCTCCTGCAGCCAATGCAGAAAAAGCAGCTCGAGCAGGAAAAGAAAAGGAGCTACCTTGCATGCTACGACATAGCAAAGAAAACAATGGTTCAGCTTGCCGATAAGAAAGTTCCTGAAGTCAGGACCCTGCTTAAAGGCAATTGTAATACAGCACTCGGAACAAGTGATTTGCCCTACAGGATATTCTCATCATGGGATGTAAACAACTATACCGATTATTATACAGTTGACATCCCCACAGGTAAGAAAACCCTGATCCTCGAAAAAGCACCATCAAGGGTCCAGATTTCACCGTCGGGAAAATACCTGCTTTACTGGGACCAGAAGGAGAGGGGATGGTTTGCAAAATCAATTCTTACAGGAATTGTAAAGAACATCACGGCATCAATACCCTGGCCGCTCTGGAATGAGATTCAGGATACCCCTCAGGAACCAGCTCCTTACGGAATAGAAGGCTGGCTCGATGATGAGAAGCACGTTCTTATAAGGGACCGGTATGATATATGGATAGCTGACCTGGCAGGCGAGGAAGCCCCTGCCTGCCTTACAAATCAATCGGGCAGGAAGAATGGAATTTCATTCCAGTACCAGCAGCTCGATCGTGATGCAATATTCATTCAGAAGAAGGATCCGGTCTACCTGACTGCCTTCAACAACATTACAAAAGAGTCTGGCTTTTACTTCATGAAAACCCTTAAAAAGGCTGATCCTGTGAAACTTGAAATGGGCAAGTGTTACTATCCCGGGGGACTTACAAAGGCAAAAGATGCCGATATCCTGCTCTGGAGAAAAGGTTCCTTCAGTGAGAGCCCTGAGCTTTATACAGGGAACATGGACCTTTCAGGGCAGAAAAAGCTTTCTGTTTCAAACCCTCAGCAGTCGGGATACCTCTGGGGAAGTGCCGAGCTTGTTAAATGGACCTCTTTCAGCAAGGATGAACTTGATGGGATACTTTACAAACCCGAGAATTTTGATTCCACTAAGAGCTGGCCGATGATAGTTTATTTCTACGAGCGCAGTTCGGACCAGATCTATACCTATACACCACCGTCTCCAAGTCCGTCAAGGATTAATATAACCATGGCAATGAGCAACGGTTACCTTGTATTCGTCCCCGATATAAAATATAAAGAAGGTTTCCCGGGACAGAGTTGCTATGATGCAGTGGTAAGTGGTACTAACGCACTGCTTGAAAGGCACAGGTATATCGACGGGAAACATCTTGGCCTTGACGGGCAGAGCTGGGGAGGATACCAGATAGCCTGGCTTGTGACCCGCACTGATATGTTCGCGTGCGCATACGCCGGGGCAGCCGTTGTTGACATGATAAGCGCTTACGGAGGCATACGCTGGGAATCAGGAATGTCGAGGGCGTTCCAGTATGAAATGGACCAGAGCAGGATAGGGGGAACATTGTGGGAGAAGCCACTGCATTACATTGAGAACTCACCGATTTTTCAGGTGCCCAGGATCAATACTCCTTTGCTTCTTATGAATAACGACGCCGATGGTGCCGTTCCCTGGTACCAGGGGATAGAATTCATAACAGCTTTGAGGCGACTCGGAAAACCGGCATGGATGCTTACCTATAATGATGAGGCGCATAACCTGATGAAAAGGCCAAACAGGAAAGACATATCAATAAGAAAGATGGAATTCTTCGACCATTACCTGAAAGGAGCTCCAATGCCTTACTGGATGAAATACGGAATTTCGCAGGAAGAAAAGGGAAAGAAGGATGGCTATGAGCTTGTAAAGTAAATATCTGAAATTAAGGAATATCAATAGGTAAGAAGTCGGTTATAACATTAAAGGACAGGAATAGATGAGGAGACTTGTATTATTCGTATCGCTGCTGATAATTTTTCAGTACGCGGATGCACAGAAAGCAAAAAAAATTGTGATACTTGAAACTACAGATGTCCATGGGATGGTGCTTCCATATGATTACATCGAAAAGAAGCCATCGGATGTCTCACTCGCATCAGTTGAAGGATATATAAAGAAAAGCGGCTTAAAGAAGGAGGAGTTATTACTCCTCGATAATGGAGATAACCTCCAGGGCCAGCCAACAGAATACTACTCTAATTTTGTTGATACGGTATCTGCACATCTTAACAGCCGCGTCATGAACTTCATGAAATATGATGCGGGCACTGTTGGAAATCACGATATTGAAACGGGACATTCCGTTTACGACAGGGTGAGAAAACAATATGCCTTCCCGCTTCTGGCTGCAAATGCTGTATCGACCGCATCCGGCGAACCATATTTCAAACCCTATACGATCATCAGGAAAGGCGACCTTAAGATTGCTGTTTTTGGTCTTGTGACCCCTTCAATACCTGAATGGCTTCCTCCCCAGCTTTACTCTGGCATGGAGTTCCGCGACATGGTGGAAACGGCAAAAAAATGGATGCCGGTTATGCAGAAAGAAAAGCCTGACCTGATTGTAGGACTATTCCATTCAGGATGGGACAAGAATTATGATCCCGGGAAAAACAACTATCACAGTGAGAACGGGTCGGCAGCAGTCGCATATAAGGTGCCAGGATTCAATGTTATACTGACAGGCCATGATCATGCACTTGCCTGTGACAGGATAGTCAATATTGCGGGTGATACCGTCTTTGTGATCGACGGGGGCAGTCACGCGGATAAAATAGGCAGGGTTGATATCTCATACACAGCACAGGGTAAGGGTAAGAAGAAATTCAGGATCACAGGATCGCTTGTAAATACAAGGGAGTATGATACTGACAGCGAATATATGAACCGTTTCAGGCAGGATGACAGTGTTGTGAAGACTTATGTTGACAAAATAATAGGTGAGTCAACTTCCACCGTATCATCAAGGGATTCATATTTCGGATCATCTTCATTTACGGATATGATACACAGGATTCAGCTCGATATTTCAGGGGCAGATGTTTCATTTGCCGCACCTCTTTCATTTGATGTTGAAATAGCAAAGGGCAAAATAACTGTTGGAGATATGTTCAAGCTGTACAGGTTTGAAAACATGCTCTATACTTATTCATTGTCAGGTGAGGAGATATTGAAATACCTCGAATACTCATACGCGGGCTGGTTTAATACAATGACAAGCAGTGATGATCATCTTATTGCATTCAGAACATCCCAGGATGGAACCCTTCAGGTTAATAACGGCAGGGCAAGACTGAAAAACCAGGCTTATAATTTCGATTCTGCGGCAGGTATTGATTACACTGTTGACGTCACGAAACCATCCGGCAGCAGGGTTACAATCACTTCGTTTTCAGATGGCCGTCCTTTTGAACTAACAAAGCGATACAGGGTTGCTGTTAATTCATACAGGGGCAACGGGGGAGGAGGACATCTTGTTGACGGGGCCGGAATAAGTCATGAAGAGCTCCGGGCAAGACTACTTAACTCGACAAAGCGCGACCTCAGGTATTATATTATACAGTATGTTGAAAGGAACAAAGTGATATCTCCAAAGCCCTTGAATAACTGGAAGGTTATACCGGCAGACTGGCTACAGAAGGCAAAAGAAAAAGACCTGCAGCTTATGTTTGGCAGATCAAAACAGTAGACTGAACCCGGATTAATCACTTGTTGCAGGGCGGCATAGAACATTTTTCAGTCCTGATTGTATCCTTTGTATAAGTCAATCGGCAGCATTTGTTAATTTTGCTTCATGTGATCATTTGAAGCAATCAATATTGAAATATTAGATGATCATTTATCGTTTATAGCCTGGATATTTGAAATGAACAGTATATTGAGCCAATCGGACCGTTATGACAGTGAAGGAACAAGACTTCCCCTTGTTGAAGAATTTTACACAATCCAGGGAGAAGGTTTTAACACCGGCAAGGCAGCATGGTTTATCCGTCTTGGAGGATGTGATATAGGTTGCCGCTGGTGCGATTCACGATTCACATGGAATCCCGATATCCACCCGCTTGTTGACACTGATATAATTGTAAAGAATGCAGTCGGATCAGGTGCCGACTCAGTTGTTATAACAGGAGGTGAACCATTGACCTGGAACCTTAATTACCTGTGTGGTAAACTTAAGGAAAAGGGTCTGCTTACATTTATAGAGACTTCCGGAGCGTATCCCCTCAGTGGAACCTGGGACTGGATCTGCCTTTCCCCAAAGGTAAACATGCCTCCTGTGGAGGATATACTTGTTAAGGCTGATGAACTGAAAGTTATTATCGAAAGTGAAGTAGACTTGTCAAGGGCTGAGAATTTCAGGCAGCTTGTAAGAAAGGATTGCCAGCTTTTTCTTCAGCCCGAGTGGAGCAGGTACGAGAAAGTGATACCTGTAATAGTTGAGTACGTTAAGAAAAACCCGGCATGGAAGGTGTCGCTGCAGTCGCATAAATTCATGCATATACCCTGAGTTGTGAAGAAGTATATTTCAATACTTGCTTTTTTTGCACTTGCCGCAACAACCGTTTCGGGACAGGGACAGAAATATCATTCCGTAAATTCAAAGGCAATCGGCTTTTACAGTTCGGCAAAGGAACAGTACGATTTTTATTTTTTCGATAACGCTGAGAAGCTCCTGAAACAGGCAATAATTGCGGATCCAAAATTTTATGAAGCCTATATGCTTCTCGGTGAGCTTCAGTTCAGTGCAAAGCGCTACCCTGAAGCCATGGTAAACTACAGGAAGGCAGTAAAGCTGGATTCCCTATTCTTCAAGCCGGTCTTTTTTAATCTTGCAACATCTGAAATGAAGTCGGGTGATTACCTGAACGCCCTTGTTCATTTCAGGGTTTATCTCGATCTGAAAACAGGCTCAGATAAAAACAGGTCTGTTGCAGCAAAGGGTATTAAGGACTGTGAATTTGCATTAAAAGCAGTTGAAAAACCTATTCCTTTCAACCCGGTCAATGCCGGGGATTCAATAAATACAAGCAATGATGAGTACTGGCCATCACTTACAGCAGACGGCCAGACAATGATGTTCACCCGGCAGGTCGTTTACCCGAACAGGTCACAGAAGGGCCAGGAAGATTTTTATGTAAGCCACCTTTCGGGTAAAGGATGGACCTACGCAGTTAATGCAGGTGCACCGCTGAATACAGGACAGAATGAAGGTGCCCAGTCAATATCATCAGATGGAACTTATATGTATTTCACAGCCTGTGACAGAAGTGACGGGATGGGACGTTGTGATATTTATTATTCTCATTTCGATGGCAGGTACTGGTCACAGGCAATAAATGCTGGTCCTCCGATTAACAGTCCTTTCTGGGATGCCGAACCATCTGTAAGTGCAAACGGAAAAATGTTGTTTTTTGCGAGCAACAGGCCGGGAGGTCTTGGTGGCATGGACATCTGGTACAGTATCATGGGAGCAAACGGATCCTGGGGAGAGCCAAAAAATCCCGGACCGGTTATAAATACAAGCGGGGATGAGATGTCTCCTTTTATACACTTCGACGGCAAGACCCTCTATTTTGCTTCAAACGGAAGGACAGGGCTTGGGGGCTATGATATTTTTTATACAAGGATGAAGAAAGACAGCACCTGGTCGGAGCCTGTCAACCTTGGTTATCCAATCAATACAAGTGCAGATGAAACAGGACTCATTATAGATGCGTCGGGTCAGTATGGTTATTTCTCGACAGAAAGGGACAAGAGCAGGGGAAAAGACATCTATTATTTTGCCGTATATGATTCACTGAGACCCGACCCGGTATCATATTTTAAAGGAAAGGTTTACGATGCAGTCTCGATGAGGCTTCTTGTTTCCGAATATGAGCTTGTAAACCTCAAGACCGGTACTGTAGTCTCATCCGGAACAACAAATTCAGACGGAACCTTTCTTGTGTGTCTTCCTTCCGGCAACAACTATGGCCTTAATGTAAACAAGAAAGGCTACCTGTTTTATTCTGATAATTTTATGTTTGAAGGCATTCATTCTGCATCTGCGCCGTTTATCAAGAATGTACTCCTGACCCCGATAATGGTTGGCGGATCCATGCAGCTCTCAAATGTATTCTTTGGTTTCGATTCAACGGAGATAAAGAAAGAATCGCGCCTTGAACTCGACAGGTTATCACGGCTTCTGAAGGAGAACCCGGGGATTGTTGTCGAGGTGGCGGGGTATACCGATTCTATCGGTTCAGAGAAATATAACCTTGCATTATCAGAGAGGAGGGCACGGAATGTTGTTGACTATCTCAAGACAAGTGGTATAGGCGGCGACAGGTTAAGGTTCAGGGGTTACGGATCTTCGGCTCCCGTCGGAACGAATGTCACCGAAGCGGGAAGGAAGCTTAACAGGAGGACAGAGGTTAAGATCATAGAAAAGAAAAAATAAGACCCCGCCAGAGGTCTTATTCAGAAAGCCAGATTGCAGACTAATACCGGATAAATATATCAGATAGCTATTCTCGTATTTGAATACTTTGAAATTGAGATATGTGTAGATCCTGCTTCTTTTGCAGGGATTGAGAAGTACAAAGCTGTACCTGTAACGCCGTTTGCTTCAGCCCAAATTTTACCGTCCATAAGCGATACCAGTTTCCGTGCGAGGGTCAGGTTGACCGCGGTACCGGTATCGTTGTGACGTTTCAAAGCCTCATTGAGGTTTTCGCTGTCAAGGAAATCCCTGCACTTTTCAAAACCATGCCCTGAGTCGTGTATGTAAAACGTGGCGAGACCATCCCTGAAATAGTAGCCAAGTTTGATATAACCCGAAGAAGTACTCGTAAGGGCATTGTAGAATAGGTTACGGATCACTCTTGATACGCGGTTAGCGTCAATGAGCAGATCGTTGTTCCTGCCTGCCTGGTTTTCCAGGATCAGGACGAGGTCGTTGTTATCTTCTCTTTTTATTATTCCCCTGAATTCAGTGAGAAGATCGTTTAAAATAGAACCCGGATTGCATGAGCTCGGTTCAGCCTTTGAATTACCCGTATCAATGATTGCTGAATCGAGAAAATTATCAAAAAGAACCATTAACTGATCGCATGATGTAAGGATATGATCTGAGAATTCCTTTCTTTCCTGTTCGTTGCAGTCGCCTGAATTCATGAGAATTGAAAACGCCACTATTGAATTCATGTGTGTTCTCATCTCATGTGATAGTCCCGTCAGTATTGTCGGGCAGTTAATCATATTCAGGATATTCTTTTCCATTTATTTCTCTCTGATCGGCACAGTTTTGCGAATACTGTTATCCTTTTTCCCGGAAATTTCCAGGGTCTTTGCAGGCATTGTGCCTACTTAAGTTTTCTTATAATTTTTTTAGCCTTATCCCTGTAAATGCTGTTTGAATTGATTATTGTTTCGAGCTGGGTCCTGGCAAGGGAAGTCTCGTTTGTTTTTATATAGCAGAGAGCAAGGTACCATTGTGCATTATCCACAAGGAGGTTATCCCCATCCTGTATAATTGCCACGAACTGGCTTTCAGCGTTTTCGAAGTTCTTCAACCGCATCTGGTTGACCCCAAGTACAAGCAGTGATTCCATCTGGATCTTGCTTATACTTGACTGGGCAGATCTTGATGTAACGACTGGTTCATATGCAGTAAAGTTGGAGCGGTAGATTGATTCGTTGCTGGTTTTAGTTGAGGTAACCAGGTAAACGCCGCCCAGCAGTATCAGTGCTGCGAGTGCTGCTGCAAAGCGATAGCCTGTCGATTTTCTTCTGCCTTCGACGACCATTGTCTGTGCTCTTTGTTTCTCTATGGCAGCCAGCTTGTTACGGAGGTCGATAAGGTCGTGCTTGACAAGTACTGAATCAGTTTTTCTACGCAGTTTCAGTTCTCCCTGGAGACTGGCATTGCTTTCAAGCTCTTTCTCGAACCATTTTTTTTCTGAACCTTCCATTTCACCTGAGATATATCTTTCGATGAAGTAGGAATAATCAATTGTCTTCATATCTGTTGGTATATATATTTCTTTACCATTCACCACTATCGCAGCCTGACTGCAGAATATCAACAACATACAGATGTAAATGTTCTGCCCGCAGGGCGACACCGATTCAAAGACCCTATGCAGGATCTTATATGTGAGGTAGCCTTTGCCTGTTACAGTCAGTGTTGCACTTCAATACAGACATCCTGGTCTGATGTGAAGCAGTCAAACTACCGGTTACACAGGTAACAGTGTACCTTTAATATTATTTCAACAATAAGCTGAAAGAACATATATTGACCCGATCTGACCTTATCGGTCATGCTGGGAAATATTTCCGTTTTCAGATTTTAATAGGAGGAGTGGTAGGATTGACTGGAATATCATCATTTCCACCACCACGTACTGTAATCATTTCTTCATTTGAAAGTGCAAATGCTGCAAAAATGTCAAAGCTGGTTTCGTTAGTCTTGGTTTTCATTGTTAGGGTTCTTTTTGTTAAACATTGATACTATTTCAGGGTAATTAAATCAAACATACATGTAAGAACTCCCACTTTTGTGACACGAAAAAATCAAAAAAAAACAGAAGATTTTTTAATAATCTCATAAACAGCTAATTAAAAATGTAGCAGGAGCTGTTTTCTCGCAAAACATTCTTAATTTTGAATAGATTTTTTTTGATTTTCATCCGGGGAACGTGACGAAACTGCTTTCAATACTTCTTTTTTGTGGAATGGTGACCGCTTTTGCCATTCCTTCAACTGTTGATCCGACTGGCGTGGACCCTTTATCCTGGCAGGCAGTTAATCAGAAAGCCGATTCCTTAAGGATGAAAAGGTTCACTGACGTTATCCGGAGTGCCATAAATAATAATAATCAAAAGAAGGCAAAGGAATATGCAGACAGCCTGAGGAACTATGTTGAAAAATTTAAAGACAGCGACAGCCTGAGCTACGCTACAGCGTATTACTGGAAAGGACTTTCATACTCTATATTTTCAGAACCGACAAGATCCTTCCAATACTTCGATACTGCTTTAAAGTACATAAGAACCGATAAGCCTTCCTATCTCCTGGGAAGGATCTATTATAATATTGGCAGGGCGTATAATGAGCTTCAGGATCATGTTCAATCTGCAATGTATTACATCAAGGGACTGCAATTCGGAAGCCTGAGCAGTGCTGATGATAGCACAGGTGTCGTGAAAGATTATATATCTCTTGCAATTGAAAATATATATATAAGAGAATATGCTAAATCGCTTCGCTTTACACAAAAGGCGCTGGATATCAACGATATTAACAGGCAGAAAATAGACTCGGGGCTGCTTGCAAGCATCTACCAGCAGAGAGGTGTTGCATATTCAAATTTTGGAGAATATGTACAGGCGTTGACGAACTACGAGAAGTCGTTTAATATATATAAAGCCTTGCGACACAGGAATAGTGGTGATTTTATTAACCTGATCAACAATCTTGCAACAACTTATTTTAACCTTGGTGAAAACAAAAAGTGCCTGGAGTTGCTTGAGAAATACGAAGGTGAAGCAGGCAGGCTGAATGACAGGAGCGGTATAGGACTTCTGAGAAATTATGCAATTATCCTGGCACTTACAGGTGACCTGGGCAAATCAGAACTCGTTTATTTAACTGCACTTAAAATAACTAAAAAGGACATTTCAAAAAGCCCGGATAATTATTATGACCTTCTAGTAAACTATGCTGCCTTCAAGATGGATAAAAATGCAGACCTTGAAGTTTCGATTAAACTCTTCAGGGAATGTTTTAACTATGTAAATACAAATCACTGGGATAAAAACCTGAACAGCAAAATAATGAATGGGTATTCCCTGGCGCTATTAAAAGCGGGCCGGAATTTTGAAGCTCTCGATTCAATTAATTCGGCACTGTTTTTCAGCAGTATAAATAGCAAGCCCGTAAATAATATTGTGAATCCCCCGGTCGATTCACTTAAAGCAGACAGCAAAACACTGAGTATTCTTGATACTAAATATCTTATTCTGAAGTCTATTTCAGACGGTGGAGAAAATAATTACCTGCATGCAATGAGTGAGACTGCCGGAATAATCATCGATCTTCTTGAACGGATAAGGAAAGATATAGGTGAAGAGAAGAGCAGAATTATCCTGGGAGACAGGTACAGGGATGCGTACCTGAACGCGATTTACTGTAATCTTTTATGCTTCAAGCGGACAGGAGATGAAACATTCAGGAGCAGGGCATTTGAAGTTGCCGAACAGAGCAAAGCGGCAAGTCTTCTTGCATCAATGCATGAACTTAATGCACTTAAAGCCTCGGTGCCAGAGGAAAAAATAGTCGAGGAAAGAGATATTCAAAGGGAACTCAGTTATTATAAGACATTGTATGATGAGGAAAACGGAAAGCGTTCGCCCGACAGTGCCAAACTGGCTTTCCTGGATAACAGGATACTTGTTGCAATGGACAGGAAAAATCAGTTGATCGATTACCTGAAAACAAACTATCCTGAATATACAAAGTCATTAAATAAAGGCATCGTTGCAAGTGTTACTGATATTCGCAAACTTATCGGGAGAAACAAGGACTATATAAGTTATATTGTATCCGACTCAGTATTGTATACCCTTCTTATCAACAGGAAAACTGCAATAATAAAAGAAACCAGGATAGACAGTACTTTTAAGTCAACAATAAGGAATTTCAGGCAGATACTTTCAAACCCGGAGTTTAACGGGGGTGTCAGGAAGCAGTTCATTCAGTTCCAGGAGTATGGCTACCGTCTGTATTCGTGGCTTATAAAGCCGGTTGAAGACCAGCTGGCATCTGATGACATTGTTATATCTACAGACAATATGCTTGCCTATTTTCCATTCGAAGCTCTTGTTACTGACAGCATTGTCCGTGATGACCTGTATTACAGCCGGCTTCCATACCTGATGAGAAATTACAGGATATCATATGCTTATTCTGCCACACTCCTTGCAGAGACCGGCAAAGCAAGAACTGCACTGAGAAACAAAACGGTGGCATTTGCCCCATCATATAACCTTCCTATCTATGTAGATTCTATAAAAGTGAACAGGCAACAGGCAGATGGTCCGCTTCCAAACCTGAAATATGCAAACGATGAAGCCAGGTTCGTTGCAAGGATCACTTCAGGAGTCATATTCAGCGACAGTCTTGCAACAAGGAAAAGGTATGTTGCTGAAGCAGGGAAATATGATATTATCCATCTTGCAATGCACACAGTTCTTAACTCGAAGGATCCAATGAACTCAGGCATGATCTTCTATGGCAACACAGACCAGTACCTGCAGCCCTATGAGATATACTCGGTTATGCTAAAGGCTAAGATGGTAGTGCTTAGTTCATGCTATACCGGGGCCGGTACTTTATATACAGGAGAGGGGGTACTGAGCCTTGCAAGGGGATTCACATTCTCGGGAAGCCAGTCAGTTGTAATGTCGTTGTGGGAAGTCAATGATAAATCGGGAACGGAGATAATAAGCGATTTCTACACGAGACTTAAGGCCGGGAATTCGAAAAGCGAAGCACTGCGGAGGGCCCGGATAAATTACCTTAAAGGATCCGACATGCAGAGATCCCATCCATACTTCTGGTCAACCCTTGTTGTTTATGGAGATGATTCCCCTCTTTATATTAATAATTACTTTCGGCTGATGGTATTATTTCTTCCTGCCGCACTTGCGGGTTTCATTCTTCTTTACTTCAGGAAACGCTGATATTCCCTGTATTCAGGATCTTCCTTTATAAGTTCCATTAAAGCCTCCTTGCACAGGTACTTCTTCCGTCTCGCATAAGTTTCATTCTTAAGCTTCATTCTTTTGGCTATCTCCTCGAATGAAACGCCATCGTAAAATAACCTTAGCACCTCCTGGCAATCGGGTTTCAGTTTTCCAAATGCCCTCGACATGATCCTCTGGAACATCGGGTCGGCCATGTCATCTTCCTCTTCAGGTATATCAGCCCTGATCTCCTCGGTCTTCTTCCTGCTCCTGAGCTCATTATTCCATATATTTCGTGCAACGCCGAAAAAGTATCCCTTCAGGTCTGAGGTTAAAGTGAAATGATCCTCTGATATCTTCTGGTAAATAGTAATTATAGTTTCCTGGAATACGTCTGAAACATCTTCGACAGAGCCGCTGTTTTTCAGAATATGGTTCTTGACAGTCTGGAAATAGCTGTCATAGAGATAATTCAGTACCTTATCGTCCTGGCGGCGGATACCTTCGATAATGTCTTTATCTGAAATTTTCCCGAACAATCCCCTGGAGATTTCGCAATGAACTGACAAATATAGTATTTCCCGCATTAAACCTTATACTAACACTCATAAGGTTATTTTATGCAGGCAATGCCTGGCATTTTAAAATATGAATATCTTTACCTGAACCAAACTGAGAAGCCGCTAACCCGATGTCTTTTCCCTTTGTAAAGCAGCCTGATGAGATGGATTGTGGTCCCGCATGCCTTAAAATGGTTGCGGCCTGGTACAGGAAGAATTATTCACTCGAAACCCTGCGCAAAAAATGCTATATAACCAGGGAAGGCGTATCATTTCTCGGACTTTCGGAAGCTGCTGATTCACTTGGCTTCCGTACCATCGGTGTTAAAATACCTTTCAGCAGGCTCGAGGAAAATGTTCCTCTTCCATGCATTGTTCACTGGAAGCAAAAACACTTTGTAGTTGTCTACAGGATCACAAAAGACCGTATCTGGATTGCGGATCCCGCCCTTGGTCTCCTTAAGCTGAGCAGGCAGGAATTCCTTTCAGGATGGTCATCGGCTACAGTTGATAATGAGAGGATAGGCCTCGTTCTTATACTTGAACCGGCACCTGCATTTTATGGTAACGAGGATGAACAGGAGAAAGCCGGCGGTTTCACTTTCCTCTGGAAATATTTCAGGCTCTACAGGAAGTATCTCAGCCAGCTGATTCTTGGATTGCTGATGGGCAGCATACTTCAATTAATAATTCCGTTCCTAACACAATCAATAGTCGATATAGGTTTTAATAACAACGATTTAGGCTTTATCTACCTTGTCCTTTTTGCACAGCTTGCCCTTGTCCTTGGAAGGCTCACTGTTGAATTCATACGGGGCTGGCTCCTGCTGCATATAGGTGCGCGAGTGAATGTTGCAATAGTCTCGGGGTTTCTTCAGAAGCTGATGTCTCTGCCTGTTGCATATTTTGATACAAAACTCACAGGTGACATACTTCAGAGGATAGAGGATAACAACAGGATAGAGGAATTCCTTACTTCCGCATCGCTCAGTATACTATTCTCATTTTTCAATCTGGTAGTCTTCGGGGCCGTACTGGCTTTCTACAGTATTAAGATACTGCTGATCTTCCTTGCAGGTACCGTACTTTATATCCTGTGGGTATCCATTTTCCTTAAACCAAGGGCGCAACTAGATCACCAGCGCTTCAGACAGCTTTCTGTAACAAGCAGCAAACTTATCCATATTGTAAACGGTATGCAGGAGATTAAACTCACCCAGAGCGAGATGGCACGCAGGTGGGAATGGGAGAACCTGCAGGCAGTATTATACAGGCTGAAAGTGAAAGGTCTCACGCTCCTTCAGTACCAGTCGGCAGGCGGTACACTGATCAACGAGGTAACAAACATCCTTATTACAATAATGGCCGCAACAGCGGTGATGCACGGATCTCTCACCCTTGGTATGATGCTTGCCATACAGTTCATAATCGGCCAGTTGAATGTGCCTGTCACCCAGCTCCTCGCTTTCCTCAGGGCTTCACAGGATGCAAGGCTCAGCCTCGACCGACTGAATGAGGTTCACCAGATGGAGGACGAAGAAGCCGATGCCGATATGAAGATCAGGAAGATGCCTGACAGGAAGGATATTTACCTTAACAATATTTCGTTCCAGTACGAAGGACCAAGATCACCATACGCACTTAAAGATATTGACCTTGCTATAGAATATAACAAGGTGACCGCAATAGTAGGGACAAGCGGTAGCGGGAAAAGTACGCTCCTTAAAATGATACTTGCGTTTTACCAGCCGGTTTCAGGGGAGATAATAATAGGCGATACAAGGCTGAATACAATAAGCCTGAAAACCTGGAGGGAAAAGGTTGGCGTGGTTATGCAGAATGGTTATGTGTTTGCCGATACAATTGCAGCGAACATTGCCCCGGGTGTGGAGCTTATTGACGAGGACCGGCTTGTTTCTGCTGCTGAAATTGCAAACATCCGCGGATTCATTGATTCCCTTCCCCTCGGATATAATACAAGGGTAGGGGCTAATGGTCACGGGCTCAGTGAGGGACAGAAGCAAAGACTGCTTATAGCCAGGGTCGTCTATAAGGATCCTGAGATAATTCTCTTCGACGAGGCCACAAACTCTCTTGATGCAAGCAATGAAAAGGCTATTGTTGATAACCTGAAGGAATTTTATTTCGGAAAGACTGTTGTTATTGTGGCGCACAGGCTCAGTACAGTCAGGGAAGCAGATAAGATAGTGGTACTTGATGGCGGAAGGATAGCCGAGACAGGCACGCATAATGAACTTATTTCAAGAAAGGGAGCCTATTATAACCTAGTTAAGAACCAGCTTGAGCTGGGCAGCTGAAGCAGATGGAGAGAAAGAAGCCAGATATTATTTATTCTGAACCGGTTCGTGACATTATGGGGAGCCCCCCTGCCAGCATACTGCGTTATGGTACGACCGCCCTTTTCGTTATCTTCATTGTAATAATAGTATTCGCTGCAGTCTTCAGGTATCCTGATATTGTGAAATGCCCTGTTGAACTTACAACTGAGAATCCCCCGGTTACCCTGAACTCCAAAGGAAGCTTCAGAATTCGTAAGCTGTATGTTAATGAGGGAGATACTGTAAAAGCTGATGCTCTTCTCGGGGTGATGGAAACTGTAGCTTCAGTAGAGGAGATAAAAGCCCTCGAAACCTTTATTGACACATGCCGGAACGTACTTTCACTTAAGGAACAAAGCATACCGCAGTTCAGCAGGCTTGGTGAGATGCAGGTTCACTACGGCAGCTTCAGGAAGAGTTATACAGACCTCAGTAATTTCATAAGAAACGACTATTACGGCAACAGGATCAATTCAGTTAAGAACGAGATAGAAGGCTTAAAAAAGTACATCTCAGAGCTTTCGCAGAAGGAAAAACTGATGAAGCAGAATCTTGATCTGGAGGAGAGCCAGTATGAACGCGATTCAAAGCTGAGAAGTTCTAATGTGCTTGCAGACGCAGAGCTTGAAAGATCGAAGAAAAACCTTAATACCCAGAAGATTGATCATGAAAATGTAAGGCTTGAACTTGCATCAAAAACAATTGACCTGGCAAACAGGCAGCAGCAGGTAATAGAACTGTCAGTTACCCGCGATGAAGAGAGGGGTAAGCTTACAGCACTGGTTGAAGAAGCTTTCAGTAACCTGGGTGCCGAGCTGAAGCTATGGGAGAACAGGTATCTCCTGGTTGCGCAGACCGGAGGCGTTGTGACCTTTACCAAATACTGGAAAGAGAACCAGCTTGTCAACGAGAATGAAGCCGTTGTTACAGTAGTGCCATTGAGGCAGGGCGATTATGTCGGAAGGATTAACCTTGGCATGCAAAGCTCAGGTAAGGTCGATACCGGACAGCTTGTAAACATAAAACTTTCAGGATTTCCATACCTTGAATATGGTATGATAAGGGGGAAGGTGAGATCAAAATCGCTTGTACCTTCAGGCGATTCATATGTTATTGAGATCAGGCTTAATGACGGGTTTAAATCACTCTATGGTAAAAAGCTTAAGTTCACACAGAACATGACGGGAACTGCTGAAATAATAACGAATGACAGGAGCCTTCTTGCACGCATATTTACACCCTTCAGGCACCTTGTCACAGGAAACAGGCGATAAGCTACTTCTTTGAATAAGGTTCGTAGTCGTCGTCCTTCGATGATGAAGGAAATGACGATCCGCTGCCTTTCCTCTGGTTTCCTTTTATATCGTTCTTTTTGAAGTACTTCTGGTAAATCCTGAACGCCAGCACGGCAAATACTGCAGCAAATACTGCAATTGAACTACTGTCTTTCATCGCATTTTCTTGTTTATATCAGCACACTTTTCTGTAACAAAGATATCCATTTTGAGTAACTTTTTAAATTGGGCCTGGTCTCTTCACCGTTCACTTGAACAATCTTGCCGTTAAGGCAGGCAAGCTTACCGATTCAAACCATTATATTTATTGTAAATCTTTGAGTTTTAACAAATATTTCAATATTTTCGTAGCATGAAATTTCCATGGTTTCCATGGATTATTTTATTGATAAAAAGCTGAACCATAACAGGATTTAAGATGACCGAAAACAATCCGAATGACACTGTTCTTGATGAACAATTCGCGGCAGAAGATAAGTCCGGCGAATCTGCGAAGGAAGATAAGACTGAAAACACTCCTGCGGAACCAGGTTCCGGACAGGTAGTTGATGAAGAAAAAAGCGCCGAAGCCGGCGAGGAAACAAAGACAAGGAAAAGGGCCCGCCGCAAAAAGGAAGATGAAGAGGAAGAACCAGCCGAGGACCACGATTTCACTGAGATTCCGGGTTTCGAAGGCCATGAGGACATTCACCTGCCTCCCGTTGATTACTCGGGATACACAAAGAATGAACTTGTTGACACCCTGTCCCTGATAATCGAGAACAGGCCGCCTGCCGAAATAAGGGAAGATGTCGAACGTATAAAGATTCTCTTCTACAAAAAGCTTCGTCAGGAGGCTGATGAACGCAAAGCCAAATTTCTTGAGGGCGGTGGCAAAATTGAAGAATACAAGATATTCGTCGACCCCCAGGAACACAAGGTAAAAGACCTTCTCGAAAAATACAAAGCCCGTAAAACTGACTATTCAAAGGTCCAGGAAGCTGAGAAATACGAGAACCTCAAGAAAAAATATGATATAATCGACAAGATTAAAGATCTTGTCAACCGCGAGGAATCAATAAATAAGACATTCCAGGAGTTCAGGGTGCTTCAGAATGAGTGGCACTCAATCGGTGTTGTTCCGCAGAATTCCCTGAAAGATCTCTGGGAAACTTACCATCATAACGTCGAGATCTTTTATGATTATATAAAGATCAACAAGGAGTTACGCGACCTCGATCTTAAGAAAAACCTCGAAACAAAAGTAAGACTCTGCGAGAAGGCCGAAGAGCTTCTGCTGGAACCAAACCCCGTCAATGCTTTCAGACTTCTCCAGGATTTCCATAATCAGTGGAGGGAGATAGGTCCTGTTCCACAGGAATCTAAGAATGAGATATGGGAACGCTTCAGGGAGGCAACTTCAAAAATAAACAAGCGTCACCACGAATACTTCGAGAAACAAAAGGACGACCAGAGGAAAAACCTTGAAGCAAAAATAGCACTGTGCGAAAAGGTTGAAGAGGTTAACCTTGTGGAACTGAAATCATTCAAGGATTTTGATGAGAAGGCTGAAATCGTTGTCGGGCTCCAGAAGATGTGGAGGACAATAGGTTTTGCTCCGAAGAAACAGAACAACAAGGTATACCAGCGCTTCCGTAATGCCTGCGATGCTTTCTTTGAGAAGAAGAGAGGCTTCTATTCCGATAACAAGGAAATACAGCTCACTAACCTGCAGATGAAGACCGAACTGTGTGTACAGGCAGAGGCCCTACAGGAAAGCACCGACTGGAAAGCAACTTCAGATGCACTTATTAAGCTTCAGAAAGAGTGGAAGGAAATTGGACCCGTTCCAAGAAAGCAGTCGGAAAAGATATGGAAGAGATTCAGAAAAGCCTGCGATCATTTCTTTAACAGGAAATCGGAGTACTTTGCAAATCTGGATACCTCATACGAGGATAACCTGAAGGCTAAAGAGGCCATTATTGCCGAACTGGAGAACTTTGATACAAGTACAGGTGTCCAGGCCGCCTTCGAAAGGCTGAAAGAACTGCAGAAGAAATGGACCGACATCGGTTTCGTTCCTTTCAATATGAAGGAAGAGATCACGAACAGGTACAGGACCGCACTCAATAAACAGTTCGACAGGCTCAAGATTGGCGAGGATGACAAGAATATCCTGAAATACAGGAATAAACTTGATAATCTCCGCACTAACCCGAAAGCTTCAAGAAAAGTCCGTAATGAAAGGGACAAGTTTGTTACAAAGATCAAACAGCTTGAAGGTGACATAGTGCTCTGGGAGAATAATATAGGGTTCTTTGCAAAATCGACTAATGCCGAAGCAATGATAAGGGAAGTTGAGGATAAGATCCAGAACGCAAAGAACATGATCAAAATGCTGGAAGAAAAGGTAAGGCTGATAGACCAGTCAGGCCTTGATGAATAATATTATTTATTTACAATAAAAAGCTCGAGAATTGGCAGACGTAAAATATGTATTTGTTACCGGGGGAGTGACCTCCTCACTTGGAAAAGGTATCATCTCCGCTTCCCTGGCCAAGTTGCTGCAGGCGAGGGGTTATTCTGTTACAATTCAGAAGCTGGATCCGTACATTAACGTTGATCCGGGGACACTGAATCCTTATGAACATGGTGAGTGTTATGTAACACTCGACGGGGCCGAGACGGATCTTGACCTTGGCCACTACGAAAGATTCCTTAATGTCCCTACAAGCCAGGTCAACAACGTAACAACCGGGCGTGTTTACCAGTCGGTTATAAACAAGGAACGCAAAGGCGACTACCTTGGAAAAACAGTCCAGGTGATACCGCACATCACGGATGAGATCAAAAGGAGAATAAAGCTTGCAGGAAGCGTAAACAAGTTCGATATTGTTATTACAGAGATAGGCGGTACAGTTGGTGACATCGAGTCGCTGCCTTATATCGAATCAGTCCGTCAGTTAAAGTGGGAAGTGGGATCACATAACTGTCTTGTCATTCACCTTACACTAGTTCCCTATCTGTCAGCTTCAGGGGAGCAGAAGACAAAACCTACGCAGCATTCTGTAAAAGCGCTGCTTGAAGCCGGGATCCAGCCCGATATACTTGTCCTGAGAAGTGAACGTTCACTTTCCCCTGAGATTAAAAAGAAAGTGGCTCTTTTCTGTAACGTGGAGGTGGATGCCGTTGTGGAATCTGTGGATGTTTCCACTATCTATGAAGTACCGATGAGAATGCTTGAGCAGAGGCTCGACCAGACAGTACTGCGTAAACTGGCATCACCTGTAGGATCTAAACCCGACCTCACTTCATGGAAAGAGTTCCTTGTAAAACTAAAGAACCCGACAAGCAGGGTAAAGATCGGCCTTGTAGGAAAGTATGTCGAACTTCCCGATGCATATAAATCAATATCGGAATCATTCGTTCATGCCGGGGCGGCAAATGAATGCCATGTTGAAGTGGAGTATATCCATTCCGAAGAGATAAACGAGGAGAATGTCAAAAAGAAACTGGGTAAACTCGACGGGATACTAATAGCCCCCGGATTCGGATCGAGAGGCATCGACGGGAAGATAATAACCGCACAGTATGCACGTGAGCATAATGTTCCTTTCCTCGGGATCTGTCTTGGCATGCAATGCGCTGTTATTGAATATGCAAGGAATGTCCTGAATATGGATGGCGCACATTCAACGGAGATAGACCATAAAGCAAAACATCCTGTAATTGACCTGATGGAGGAGCAGAAAAGCATTATTGACAAGGGAGGTACAATGAGGCTAGGTGGCTATAAATGCACCCTCGATAAAAAGTCAAAGGCTTTCAAGGCATATGGAAGGCAGGATATAATAGAAAGACACAGGCACAGGTACGAATTCAACAACAAATACCTTGAAGTATTTAAATCAAATGGTATGATTCCTGTAGGAATTAATCCCGAATCGGAACTTGTTGAAGTAGTTGAGATACCATCACATAAATGGTTCGTTGGTGTTCAGTTTCACCCCGAATACAGCAGCACCGTTCTGAATCCGCACCCTCTCTTCGTGCAGTTCGTAAAAGCCTGTATTGAAAAATAACCAGTACAAGAAATTTTAATCGTTTAGTTTATAGAATGGACAGAAACACAGTTACAGGAATAATACTCATATTCCTGATATTTATCGGATTCGGGCTCTTTAACAGCAGCCGGAACAACAAAGCCTATGACAAGATAGTTAAGGAAGCAGATTCACTTTATAAATATGGTCACCTCGAGGAAGCCAGGACAGCCTATACTACAGCTATGAGGCTAAAACCGAATCAGCCGACAGTAATGCTTAAGCTGAATGACATTAACATGAAGCTTGCACCTGTAGCCGACACACTCAAGGCTGACTCCCTGAATAAAGCAAACAAGGAAATGAAACAGCTCCCTGCCGCATCACCTGCAGGCAATGAAGCTGTACAGTCAGGTCCTTTCGCAGCAGCTGCAAAAGGGACCAATGATTTCATTACTCTCGAGAACAATAAACTTGAGCTGAAGATATCACTGAAAGGCGGGAGGGTATATTCAGCAAGGCTGAAAGAGTATCGCACCTATGACTCACTTCCTCTTATCCTTTTCTCGGGCGATTCTACAGTATTCGGCTTCGATTTCTTCACTGCCGACAACAAGGCTGTTCGTACAAATGACCTCTATTTCAAACCTGTTAAAGAGGAGAAGAGCTACGTAGTCACAAAAGATCCGCAGAGTGTCACATTGAGGCTTTCCGCCGATTCAGGAAAATACATTGAGTATACCTATACACTTGCTCCTGACAAATATATGGTCGACTTCAAAGTGAATTTTGTATCACTTGGAGGGATAATAGCAGCCAACCAGAGCAGCCTGACAATCGACTGGAGGATGTATATACCGCAGAAAGAAAAGGGAAGGCAGAATGAGGATACCTATACAACCATAAAGTATAAGTTTTACCAGGATGAAGTTGCAGGTTTCAGTGAGCGTTCAAGGAAGGAAACAGAGAAGGTTGATCTTACAACAAGACTCAGCTGGATAGCTTACAAGGACCAGTTCTTCTCAAGTGTAATGCTTAACAATGAGTTCTTCCAGAATGCATCGATATCTACAACAAAAACCATATCATCACCAAAGTACCTCAGGTATTTTACTTCTGAAGCTGGGGTTCCTTTCAATGTAAGCAACCCTGAGCCTGTTAATCTCAAATTCTATTTCGGGCCGAACCATTTCACAACGCTTAAGAAGGAAGGCTACCAGCTTGAACAGCTTGTATTCCTTGGAAGGAACATTATCCGCTGGATAAACCAGTATGCAATTATCCCGATCTTCAACTGGCTTAATGATTATATTGGCAACTACGGACTTATTATCCTGTTGCTTACAATAATAATAAAGATCGTTCTTCTGCCTCTCACTTTCAAATCTTATGCAGCCCAGGCCAAGATGGCAGTACTGAAGCCAATGGTTGATGAGCTTAGCGTTAAGTTTTCAAGGAAAGAAGATGCAATGAAGAAGCAGCAGGCACAGATGGATCTTTACAAGAGGGCAGGGGTGAATCCTATGGGAGGCTGTCTTCCGCTCCTTTTGCAGATGCCTATCCTCTTCGCTATGTTCCGTTTCTTCCCGACCTCGATTGAATTAAGGCAGCAGCCTTTCCTCTGGGCTACAGACCTGTCAACATATGATTCAATACTTAACCTGCCGTTCACCATACCAATTTATGGCAACCATGTGAGCCTTTTCACAATCCTTATGACGGCTTCCACCCTTATCACAATGAAGATGACAGGGTCACAGCCAGGATCTGATCAGCCGGGTATGAAGCTTATGATGTACATGATGCCGGTAATGTTCATGCTTGTACTTAACAATTTCTCGGCAGGTCTTACTTATTACTATTTCCTTGCTAACGTTCTTACCTATATTCAGAATATATTATCTAAACGTTTCATAAACGCTGAAGCGGTACTTGCAACGCTTGAGGAGAATAAGAAAAAGCCATTGAAAAAGTCCAAATGGCAGATGAGGCTTGAGGAAGCAGCAAAACAGAGAGGTATAACTCCTCCGAAAAGATGAAATGTTAAAAGTGTTATAAATTGTTAATTATAGTTTTCCCCATCCGCCAGTTTTAAAAATGTACGTAATTTAGTACAAGCAATTTATGGGATTCGATGGGGAAAAAAATCAAAAACAAAGATTTAGCCGCACGGCTAGGCGTATCCTGTACGCTCGTTTCGCTTGTCCTTAATAATAAGGCGGACCAGCATGGTATCAGGAAAGATACCCAGGAGAAAGTTCTTGCCCTCGCAAGGCAGATGGGTTATTTCGATTCGGGTGAATCAAAGGATGATTCATACCCGGTTGAGGATAAGCCCGGAGTAATAGGAATGATAGTTCCTTACTCACAGGATCCGTTCATATATGAGATAACACCCTACCTGCAGAAGGCTTTTGCGAGCATAGGGATTGGTTTCTCCCTTATAACAAAGGATCCTGATGATCAGCGCTTCGGGCGACTTGTAACAGCATTCAGGAAGTTTTACAGCGGGCTGATAATTGTAGGCGAAGCCGCTGATGAACATACTATAAGGACACTGCGTTCAATCGACTATCCCTTTGTACTCCTTGAGAAAAATGTTTCAAGACTGAGACTAAATACGGTTTCAACAGATGTACAGGCAGGGGCCTCACTTGTTGCAGCCCATGTCCAGAAACTTGGATACAAAAAGATACTGCTCGTCTCAGATCCTAAGACAAGACATGAGGATGAAGAGCAGATAGGCTCTCTTATCAAATCCCTTTCGGCAATACAGGGTATGACCAAGCCTGAGTGTGTGGAAATTAGAACCCCGTCGCCTGGCGATGATTTCGATTTCGATCAACTTGAGAATTACCTTAGACCTCCATTCAGTGCCCAGATGCTTGTTGTTCTTCATGCAAGTATGGTTTACCCTTTAATGGCTGCTTTACAAGCCAGGAAGATACGTGTACCACAGGATATTTCACTTATTTCGATGGATGAGGGTATTGGCTTCGACCTGCTTCACTGTCCGGTTACAAGCCTTAAGAAACCATTCTCAGGTCTTGCTCTTAAAGCAGCAAATATGATCTGGACAGAAGTGAAAAACGGTGGCAAAGGGAAATATAAACGTCAGGTAAATTTAACTCCTGAACTTATAATCAGGAATTCCTGCGGAAGTTTATAGTATCTTTCGGGGTATGAAAAACATACTTCCTGTATCAATACTGTTTAGCGCACTCCTGCTGTGCGGATGCTCCGGCAAACATCTTATAAATGACCCTGTTTTACTGAAACGGGTTGAATCTGATTTCGGCTACATGGTCAAAATTGCCTCGGGCAGGGGTGATGAATTTTCCGGACTGGATAAGCTTAACCTGTCAGCTGAGAAACTGGAAGCCGCAAGGTTTCTGATTGCCTATTCTCCATTATCTGACATCGCAACACTAAGCAGGAAATATTTCCTTGAAAATGCAGATATAGCACTGCAGGCAAGGAAGGAAAGGCCATGGGGAAAAACCATTCCTGAATCAATTTTCCTTCATTATGTCCTCCCTTTCAGGGTAAACAATGAAAATCCCGATGATTTCCGTACAACATACTATAGTGAAATCTCTGACAGGATAAAAGGACTTGATGCAAGGGACGCTGCACTTGAGGTCAATCACTGGTGTCATGAAAAAGTGACTTACCAGCCTTCAGATATACGTACATCAGCACCAATGAGCACAATTCTTTCTGCAAGGGGAAGGTGTGGAGAGGAATCGACTTTTACTGTGGCAGCACTTAGAACAGCCGGTATCCCTGCAAGGCAGGTCTATACCCCGCGCTGGGCCCACAGCGATGACAACCATGCATGGGTGGAGGTCTGGATCGATGGCAACTGGTATTATATGGGTGCCTGCGAACCGGATGCTGTTCTTGACAGGGGCTGGTTTACCGAACCGGCAAGAAGGGCTATGCTCATCCATACACGCTCTTTCGGAACCCCATTCGGAGAACCCGGTATGATGACTTCAGCAAGATCGTACTCAATGATCAACAACCTATCTAAGTACGCTGTCACGAAGACAGTTGTGGCAAAAGTGCTCGACAGCTCAAAAGTTCCGGTGACGGGAGCAATTGTTGAGTTTCAGCTCTATAATTATGCTGAATTCTATCCACTGGTTAAACTGCTCACAAACAGGGATGGGATATGCAGCTTTGAAACCGGTCTGGGAGACCTGCTCGTCTGGGCAAGGAAGGGTGATGATTTTGATTACAGCCATATAACTGTAAACAATGTAGATACAATAACACTCGTTCTTAACAGGAAACCTTTATCAGAAGGATATACCGAGTTCGACCTTGGAGTTCCCGTGGTGAGGACACCGTTCCCGGGCCCTGACCAGGAACTTGTAAAGAAAAATGCAGAAAGGATCGAAGCTGAAAACAATAAGAGGCAGGAATATATAAACTCGTGGATGAAGCCCTCTGATGCCGTGGTACTGGCAAATCAGCTGAAACTGGATACATCAAGGGTTAAGAAAGTAATTGCACAGAGTATGGGCAATTACAATGAGATTTCCGGCTATCTTAAAGATGTAGCGGGTAAAGACCCTGAGAAAGGGCTTACTCTTCTTGAAAAGATATCCGATAAAGACCTTAGGGATGCAAAGAAAGAGGTACTTCTTGATCATTTTAATAATGCAATAGTTCCAGAGGGTCTTAGCTCAAAAGACACACTTTTTACAAATTATATTCTTAACCCGAGGGTTGCCAATGAACTGCTGACTCCCTGGAGAAGCCTTCTTTCTGCATCAGATTCGTCATCGGTGCATAAGTTCTCTCCGGCTGAAATCGTTGATTTTGTAAAGAAGAACATCCAGGTAAATGATTCGGATAATTATTACAATACCCCGATCACTCCGCCTGGAACAGATAAACTCAGGATGGCAGACAGTTTTTCGCGTGAAATTTATTTTGTTGCTCTTTGCAGGACCTTTGGTATTCCGGCAAGGCTTGAGCCGGGAACAAATATTCCTCAGTATTTCAAAGACGGCAGGTGGGTTGACACAGACTTCAGAGGAGCTTCAAATGGTAATACTGAAAGGGCTTATCTTAAGCTTGCGTCTACAGATAAGGAGCCTGTCCCGGAATACTATACCCATTTTACCCTTGCACGGTTTGAAGGTGGAAAGTATGTCACACTGGAGTATGATTATAACATGAAGATCTCTGAAATCAAGGGTGAACTTCCTCTTCTGCCGGGTTATTACATGCTTGTGACAGGCAACAGGATCAGCGACAGCAGGATATTGTCGTCGATCTCATTTTTCAGCCTTGCAGCAGGTGAGCACAGGACACTCAATGTAAAGCTTCGTCATGAGTCGACACCACTTACAATACTTGGGAAAGTTGATCTCAAATCGGGATTCGAAGGTTCCGATGGCATGCGAAAAGATCTTTCTGAGTTTGCAGGGAAGGGTTTTGTACTTGCATGGATAGAACCCGATATGGAGCCAACGAAACATATCCTTAATGATCTTCCGCTGCTGAAGAATGAGCTTGATAAATGGGGCGGGCCATTCATCTTCCTTTCCGACAAACCGGGTGCTGGAACAATCTCACTAAAAGATCTTCCTGCATTGAGCATTACCGGCTTCGATAAAGATTCTGAAATTCTGAAACAGCTGTGCGTGGGCAATTCCTGCACTAATATCAGGTTCCCCCTTGTAGTCCTTGTTAACAGGAAGGGTGAGATAATCTTCAGGTCTGAAGGTTACAGGATAGGTATCGGTGAACAGCTTCTGAGGAACACCAGGTTGATGTAATAGATCGCTGATCCATACTGCGATACTTTCTTTTCAACAATTGTTTATATCTAAAAGTCTCAACTGACCTTCCCGGTTACGTCAAATAAGCTATCTTTGTTCTGTCATGGTGTTGCAGCCAAATGCTGCAATGAAAAGGGAATACGGTTTGAATCCGTAACAGTACCCGCTGCTGTGATGCCCGGTCGCTTCGTGCGACCTGTTCCCAGGCAAATCCTGCCACTGTTCCGCTTCGCGGGATGGGAAGGCTGCCCGGGACGGGATAAGTCAGAAGACCTGCCATGAGCATCAATTACTCTGAGCTTTCGGGAGGTAAAGCGGCGGATCTTAAATGAACCCCAGAATTTTCCCGCAGCACAGGTGATTGACAGGTTTGAAATGTCAGTTATCGTTTGTCAATGAGGAGATTATTTTTTCTGGCTTTGTTCGTTTTTCCTGCCCTACTGTACGGTCAGTCGAAACATATGTCGGATACATTGCGGATCGATGAGATAGTTGTCCGCAGCAGTTCAAAGTCCTCCCTCCTCGGCGGTTTCAGGGATATTACAATAGATGCCGTACAGCTGAAAGATTACCAGCTTTTTGATATTTCCAGGGTGCTGGCAGAGCAGACACCGTTATATATAAAGAACTATGGTCCGGGAGCTATCGCAACAACTTCATTCAGGGGTACCGGCGCAAACCATACCCAGTTGCTTTGGAATGATATAAGCATCAACTCACCAATGCTGGGCCAGGCCGATCTCTCCCTTATACCTGCCTCCTTCACTGATGAAATAAGGATACTTAACGGGGCAGCGTCAATGTCGCTCGGTGGTGGCGGACTCGGAGGAACAGTAAATTTCGGTACAAAACCCGAGTGGAAGGATGGTACGCTGCTTTACCTTAATGCCGGGGCTGGCAGCTTCAGTTCATATTCGGGATCACTCAAAATGAGGACAGGCTCAAGCCGTTTCCAGTCTGTAACAAGGGGGTACTTCAACTCATCTGAAAATAACTTCAGGTACCTTAATGATGTTGCCTATGCAAACCCTGTGTATGAACAGCGTCTTAATGCGGCTTTGAGTAAGCAGGATATAATGCAGGAGTTTTACTTCAGGAATGGAAACTCGGTAACCTCGGCCAATATCTGGTTCAGCAATTCATCAAGGCAGCTTCCTTCAAATATACTTACAGTACCAGAGCCGGGTGCCGAAACCCAGCTCGACAGGTCATTGCGGGCTATAATCAGCCACGAAAGAGAGGGAAAGGCATCACTCGATTTAACTGCAGCACTGATGTCGGATTATCTTCATTATGTAAACAGAACAATCTCTATCAATTCAATTAACCATTCGAATATCCTTTATTTGCGGGCAGGTATCGGTACATCAATTGGCAGCAGCAGGATTAAAATAGTCCTTAACAACGAAACAGACATGGTAAGTTCAGTCAATTACAGCACTTACCGGTCAAGGAATATTTCAACACTGACAATATCAGAAAGAAGCATTGTCGGAAAGCGGCTGGGTCTGTCATTTCTCGCAAGGGAATTGATGAACGACGGGAAACTTCTCATTCCTGATCTGTCTGCAGGAGCTGATTATGTCGTATTCACGGAACATGAGGGCATACTCAGGCTGAACTTTGCGAGGAACTCCAAGATCCCTTCAATGAATGACCTTTACTGGAACCCGGGTGGAAACCCTTTGCTTAAAAATGAATACAGTTATTCCGGCGAACTTTCTTTCAGCATAAAGGAAAAACTCGGACTTTTTGATATTGCACCCGAACTTACAGCTTACAGCTCGCTTATTGATGATATGATTCAATGGGTCCCTGTTTCCGGTTCAATTTGGGAACCACGGAACATAGCCAGGGTAAACAGCTCGGGCGCCGAAACTGCATTGTCAATAGGTTACACAGGCGGGTACTCATCAGCAAAACTAAAACTTCAGTATACAAGGAACCTTGCATATGATGTCTCAGTTCCGGATAAGGTCAGCAAAAAACAGATCGTATATGTTCCCTGTGATATGTTTGTATCAAGCTTCAGATTTGATTACCGGAATGCCAGTATTTCTGTAATAAATGACTTTACAGGGAAACGTTTTACCGAGGCGGATAATTCTGCGTTTCTCCCGGCATATTTTGTTACGGGCCTTGTAGCCGGGTATAACATAAGAAAAGAAGACATAATGATAAACCTCTCGGTTAGAGCCGATAACCTCTTCAATGCGCGCTACGAGGCAATCGCTTTCTACCCGATGCCAGGCAGGTCATTTGTCGCCTCAGTTTCAATTACTTTCAACAATTCAAAATGAAAACCAGACAACTTTTAATTATTGCATCATTTGCTTTACTGACTTCCTGTTCAATTTTTGATGACGGATCAGGTGACCCGGTTAAATCTGTGATCCCGTCGGGCAGGGGGGTGTTTGTAATTAATGAAGGCAACTTCACACATGGCAACGGTTCACTTTCATATTACTCAATTGATTCTTCGAAGATTTATAATGACCTTTTCTCACAGGTGAACGGGAGACCCCTTGGTGATGTACCCAGCTCAATGGCTATAAAGGACGGGTATGCTTATATTGTTGTTAACAACTCAGGGAAGATTGAGGTTGTTGATGCCCTGACACTAAAAAGCAAGACAACAATCAGCGGTCTGAACTCACCAAGGAACATCCTTTTTGTCAATTCATCCAAAGCCTATGTTACAAGCATGTGGGGGACAAGCGTTTATATTATAGATCTTATTACTCAGACTTTAAAATCGGAGATAGCTGTCAGGAGAAGTACTGAAGCGATAGTGGTCTCCGGGAACAGGGTTTTTGTTTCAAATTTCATCTCAGGAAACTCGGTTATGGTCCTTGATAAAACAACTGACAGAGTTATTGATTCACTTGAAGTAGGGGATGAACCGGAAAGCATGGTCATCGATAAAAATAATAAACTGTGGGTTCTTTGCTCGGGTGGATATTCAGATACAAATGTACCGCAGCTTCTGAGGATCGACCCTGCAACACTTGCAATTGAAAAGAGAGATACATTTCCTTCAGGGATACCCGGACCATCAGCTCTAAGGATAAATTCAGGAGGCGATACCCTTTATTTTCTCAGGAATGGCGTATGGAGACATCCTGTGGATGAAACAAATCTTCCTGAAAATCCGTTCATAAGGCAGGGAAGCAGAACTTTATACAATATTGCAGTGGATCCGCTTAACGGACATATCTTTGCAAGCGATGCGGGTAATTTCACCGACAGGGGATATCTTCTGTGGTTTGGCAGGGATGGACAGGTGAGCGATTCAGCAAAAGCCGATATAATACCAGGTTCACTCTTCTTCAGGCAGGGCACTTATTAATAATTTTCCTTTGAAGCGACTGACATTAATATTATTTTTCTACTTCTCCGGTGCGATACTGGTACTGGCCCAGCTTGAGACAGTCAGGGGCTCTGTGGCAGGCTTCCCGGTTGAGAACTGGTACGAGTTGTCGGTCGATAATACCTCTATAAATACCCTGCTTTCACTTGAGCAGCCAAAGGACCAGCCCTTCCAGTTTGCATTACCGGTGCCTGTGGATCTGAATCCTTCAAATTCAGGCTTCATAAAGAAAACATCGCGGGAGACAATATGGACAATCGGTATAAGATCAGCATCTGCAAAATCGCTGAACCTCATTTTAAGTCCTTTCAATATACCTGATGGTTCCTATGTTTATGTTTACGACAGCAAAAGGACCACGGTCCGCGGGGCCTTTTGCTCCGACAATAATAACAGTGCAAATACACTCGCACTGATGCCTGTGCCGGGAGAAGAGCTGATCCTTGAATATCATGTCCCGTCAGGAAAACAAATGGATGGAACACTTGGAATAAATCAGGTGTCGCATGATTACAGGGGTATACTCGGTTCACTATCCAAGGATGAGCAATTCGGCGCCTCACAAGCCTGCAATGTTGATATAAACTGCAGTGCCGGCGACAACTGGACTGTTGAAAAGCGGGCCGTATGCAGGATAATCGTAAGAGGAATAGAGCTGTGCACAGGTGTGCTTGTCAATAATACAAACCATGAGAACAAGGCTTATTTAATCACTGCAAATCATTGCATCACGACAAGCAGTGATGCGGCAAATTCGGTATTTTACTTCGGGTATGAGAGTCCATGGTGCAAAGGTCCTGATGGATATGTGTATCATTCGATATCCGGCTCGACGCTTAAGGCTTCGAATGGCGAGATTGATTTCTCTCTTGTTGAACTGTCCTCATTCCCCCCATTCACTTACCATCCCTACCTTGCCGGCTGGGATGTGTCGGGTACAATACCAAACAAAACTGTGGCAATTCATCACCCTATGGGAGATGTAAAGAAGATCTCAATCGATAATAACCAGCCTGTTACTGGCACATATTCAACCGATTACAAATCAAATGGTTTCTGGAAGATACTAAACTGGGAAAGCGGAACAACTGAAGGCGGATCTTCAGGTTGCCCCCTTTTCGACCAGAATAAAAGGGTAGTGGGTCTTCTCACCGGCGGTGAGGCTACGTGCATGTACCCGGTGAACGACTATTTTGCCAAACTGAGTGTTTCATATGATCTCTCATCTTACTTATGGATGCAGCTTAAAGGGTGGATAGACCCGGCAGTTTCCGGTGTAAAGAAATACGACGGGAGGGACCCGTATGAACCTAATATGCTGACAGTCGATACGCTGAGTAACCTTTCAGCCCCGGAGACCAGGCTGCTTACAGCTTATACATCATCAGGTACAGGCTATTCTACAGGATATAACAGCGACAGCATAGTTATGTACGCCGAGCATTTCAGCAGCCCTGTAAACAGGTATGTAAGCGAGATCCAGATAAATGTTGCAAAGGTTAACCAGGTCGCGCTGACTGACTCAGTAAGTATTTATATACTTCAGGACGGAACTGAGCCTGGTGCAGTTATTGCAAGGCAGAAGCTGCTCTTCAGCTCGACAAAAGACACATTTGTTGTTAAAGTTGATTTTAAGAATACAATTCCTGTAACAGGAAACTTCTACATTGGATGGAGAATATATTACCATGCACAGGCAGCATCCGAAAACAGGCAGTTTGCCGTTTTTCATTCACCCGACAGGGGAGACCCTCTCAAAAATACAGCATGGTTCCATGATGGTGTTTCATGGAAACAGTTCACATCACATCCCTCGTATCCGATGTCGGTTTCACTTGATGTGAAGGTTGTGACAATAGGGGATCCTGTACCTGATGCCGTAAATCTCGTAACAGAGGATAAGCCTGAATTTGTTTTATATCCCAACCCGGCTACAGACAGGCTGGTTGTATCCTCCTCAATGCCTCAGAAAGATGTTACATTCTCAGTCTATGATATGAGGGGTGCAATTGTTTCAAGAGACATACCGGGTAATGTATTCCCGGGAGTTGCCGGAATAGACCTGGGTGGTCTCAGCAATGGTATCTATTACCTGGTTATAAGATCCATGAATGGCAGGGAGGTTCACAAGTTCATCATCCGCAACTAGATGAGACCTGTACCTGCGTTACTGATAATCATTGTTGCCTTTCTCCTTGCAGCCTGCAGCGGAAACAGCCGCTCAGTTACGGATAATGGCATCGCGGGTGACAGCAAAATGAAGCATGCCCGGAGATTCACTATTGAAAGGCATAACGACTATTCAGTTCTTACGATAACCGATCCATGGCAGGGCGCTAAAGAGATACACCAGGAATATATTCTCGCTGAAAGGGGAAAGATACTTCCGCAAACAATAGATACCTCGAAGCTCATCAGGGTACCGCTAAAGAGGATAATTGCAATGTCGACAACATACCTGCCGATGATAACCGCCCTTGGGGAAAGGTCAAGTCTCGCCGGCATATCAGGATCATCCCTTTTATATGATACAAGCATAATAAACGCTGTAAAAAAAGGTGTTATAAGTGATGTAGGCTATGACGATAACCTCGATAAGGAGCAGATAATAAAGATTGGTCCCGACCTTGTGATGGTTTATGGTGTGGGTGGTGAATCATCGGCACTCGTAAACAAGCTTAAGGACCTGGGATTTAAGGTTATGTACAATGCCGATTACCTTGAAGAAGATCCACTGGGTAAGGCTGAATGGCTCAAAGTCTTTGGTGCCCTTTTCTGCAGGGAGAGGATGGCCGACAGCATTTTCTCTAACATTGAAAGGTCTTATGATTCAGTGAAGACATATGTAAGCACCAATTCAAAGAACCGGCCTGAAGTTATGCTTGGCCTTCCCTGGAAGGATACCTGGTATATATCCCCTGGCAACTCCTATATAAGCAATCTTATTGATGATGCCGGAGGGGAATACCTCTGGAAGGGGTCATCTTCAGAAACAGCAATGCCCTGTAGTCTTGAATCAGTATGGATGAAGGCGCTAAACGCCGAATACTGGCTTAATATAAGCACTGTAAGATCCAGGAGTGAAATACTCGCTGTAGACCCGCGGCTTGGTGAACTTCCGCCATTCAGGTCGGGAAAGATGTTCAATAATGTGAAAAGGATCAGCAGTAACGGTGGGATTGATTACTGGGAGAGCGGTGCGCTGAAGCCACACATTATTCTTCGCGACCTGGCCATGATATTGCATCCGGAGTTATTCAACAGCGAAGACTTTTATTATTACATCCGGGTCAGGTGATGAGCAAGACAGTAATAAGCGGCAACACTGACAGGAGAAGAAATCTCTTCCTGCTGCTTCTGTTATTAGCACTTTTTATTCTCTTCATCCTCGACCTTATGTCGGGTTCAGTAAAACTATCACCTGCTGAGGTGCTTAAGACAATTGCCGGATCGGGTGATGAGAAACTTTCAACGATAATTTTCAGGTTCAGGTTACCAAAGGCCCTGACTGCAATACTTGTGGGTGTTGCCCTTTCGGTAAGCGGCCTGCAGATGCAGACAGTATTCAGGAACCCGATGGCCGGACCCTATGTCCTTGGTATAAGTTCAGGGGCAAGCCTGGGAGTGGCTTTCGTCCTGCTCGGCTTTCACGGAACTATAAGTTCCGAAGGAATCCAGTGGATGGGAAACATAGCAATTGTAGCAGCTTCCTGGATTGGAGCGGGAGCCGTGATGATACTCATTATGTTTATCTCATTGAGGATACGCGAGATACTTACTGTGCTGATACTCGGGATTATGCTTTCAAGCGGTATCTCCGCAATTGTAAGTATACTCCAGTACTTCAGCAGTGAAACAATGCTTAAGAGCTATGTCATCTGGACTATGGGCAGCCTTGGTAACCTCACTGCAGGACAGCTATCAGTACTTGCGACTTCGGTGGGTGCGGGTCTGCTGCTAAGCCTTGCATCTGTCAAAATGCTAAATGCCCTGCTGCTCGGCGAAGGATATGCAGCATCGATGGGTCTGAATATTAATTTTTCAAGATTTGTGATCTTCACTGCAACAAGCATTCTTGCAGGCAGTGTTACTGCATTTTGCGGTCCTATTGGTTTCATAGGCATAGCCGTTCCACATATTGCAAGAATTATTTTCAGAACCTCCGACCATCGCCTCCTTATACCGGCATCCATACTCACCGGCGGGGTGCTGATGCTTGCCAGCGACATAATATCCCAGCTTCCCGGTTCGGGGAAGATTCTTCCGATAAACTCTGTTACCTCACTGATAGGAATCCCGGTTGTGATCTGGGTGATTAGGAGGAACAGGAAATTTAATGCTGCATAGAAGTGGAAACAAGGGGTAATCACATACTGTCACTCGAATCCCTTGCCGTTGGTTTTAAGATCGGGAGGGATAATAAAACCCTGTTTCCGGCAATCAGCCTTGCAGCAACAAGAGGTGAGCTGATCGCTGTAATCGGAGAGAACGGTGTTGGTAAAAGTACTCTCCTCAGGACCATCTGCGGATTGCAGTCTCCTGTCTCAGGAAATGTTTTCCTTAACGGGAAGGATGTGAATGATTATGACAGGTATGAACTGGCGAGGAACGTTGCATTTATTTCAACAGAACAGGTAAGGGTGAGTAACATGACAGTTACAGATCTTGTAAGGCTTGGAAGATATCCTCATACGGGATGGACTGGAAAACTAAATGCAGATGACCAGGCTATAGTATCCGAATCCATTTCAAAAACAGGGCTTGATAATCTCAGTCACAGGTACATTAATGAATTATCTGATGGAGAGCGCCAGAGGGCAATGATTGCCCGTGTGCTTGCCCAGGATGCTGAGATACTTGTTATGGATGAGCCGACTGCCTTCCTCGATGTAAGAAGCAGGTACGAGATAATTCACCTCCTTCACCAGCTTGCAACAACAAGGAACAAAACAATAATATTTTCCACCCACGACCTGCCTGTTGCAATAAGTGAATCAGACAGGATATGGCTTCTTTTCAGTGATTCAATGGCTGAAGGATCGCCGGAGGATCTGATTCTTAACGGGAACTTCAACAGGTTATTCAGTGACTCAGTTGTCAGGTTCAACACCTCAGATGCTTCATTCAGCTTCAGGCGGGAGATCAGGGGATCCGTAAGGCTGGATGCCACCGGGGATGTAGCTTACTGGACTGCAAAAGCGCTCGCACGGGCAGGTTTCAGTTTGTCGGCCTCTTCAGGTTATATCGTTAAAGCAGAAGATACAGGCAGTGGAACAAAATGGACCCTAACAAAGGAAAATAAGTCACTCGAATTTAAATCTGTTTATGACCTCGTGATGGTTTTATCGTCATAAAGGAATCAGACTTAATATCGTGCAATCATCTTAACCTCTACAGCCTCTATAGCTTCTACAGCCTTTACAGCCTTCTAATGGTATTTTTTGTAGTTATCGATAAAGGTTCCGATCGATTCTACCGGCAGTTTCTTTGCAATGATCTTCTTGTTCCTGTCGAGTATATATACAGTAGGGGTTGAGGTAATATTGTAGTAATAGTCGTAGTTTGAGCTTCTCATCGGATCCCAGCCGTTTATCCATGTCAGCTTGTTATCCTTTATGAACTTCTCCCATTTTGCCCTGTCGTTCTGTGTGCACACTGCAAAGACCTCTATGCTCTGGTTCCTGTTCTTGTCATACCATGCTTTCAGCTTGGGAGTTTCTTCCTGGCAATGACCGCAGTTCGGTTCCCAGAAATACAGTATTGTGAAATCCTTCTTTATATCGTAAAGTGACACCATTACATCGTTGAACGAGTTCATAACGATCTCGTGGGCCCGCACGCCAATAAGGTTTGGCCTGACCCTGTCTACCTCTTTACGGAGGTTATCGCGCCATTCCTTAGTTGTCCAGTCGGCTTTTCCCGACAGGTAGATCTCATCGGCAAGCCTGACAAGTATTGCGTCATGACCCATAACTTCACTCTCCCTGAAATGGTTGAAGAGGTAAACGCTTACAAACTGGAACACCTTGTAGTTCGAGGAACTCCTTGCAATTATCTTCTCCATCGGCCCAATAATTGAATCGGGATGCTGGATAAGGACGTTTGAGAAGTATGCATTCAGTTTGCTGTAAAGCACAGGTGTTCTTAGTATTCTTTCATCACCAAAGTCGATGTTATCGAAAAAATGATCACGGTCGAAGGCGTAGGATTTTGCCCATTTTATTGAGTCGGCATTTTTTGTCCCTGCAGGCACACTGAATTCAGGTACATCAACAGGTATAATCGCCTTCACAACCATACCGAGTACATTCCCCTTGTTTGAATTTACAACACTCCAGAGGTAGTCCTTCATTTTTTTGTCATTCGCCCTGCCTATCTCAGTTATTATCTTAATTGAATCCGCGTTCTGCTTGTTATCTTTAAGCCTCTTGCTGATCTTTCCGGAATACTCCTGGAGCTTTATCCATTTCTTCTGGTAGTCGATGAATGCCGTGTTTTCGGGTGAATTTGTGAAGTTCAGAGTAGTAAAAAAATCGGGGTAACTGCAGCTGACTCCGAAAAACTGCCTTTCCGGGATAAGTATCTCGAAGTATTTTTTCCCCGGGAGAACAACCATGTATATTCCCTGCGGCAAGGCCTGGCTACCGCTGAATATCCCTTTTCCTGCCTTATCAAGCTTCAGTGTATCCCTAAGGTACTGCACGTTCCCAAAGTGATAGGCGAGAAAGAGAGTTGAATCTTTCAGACCGCTTACAGATACTTTTATTTCATAACCCTGCCTGAGCTGACCTTCCACAGGTGCCAGCATAGCCAGGAATAATAATGCTGCAAAAGCTCTTTTTATCATTTGATCTTTGTTCGTCAAGTTAGAGACAAAAATAATCAATGCAATTTCTTTGCCAAAAACAGCCGGATTGATAATTAAGAAATATGTTGTACTTTTGGCCGGTATTACCCAAGGCAGCAGTAAATGATCTCAATCCTGATACCTGTCAATAACTACGATATTGTTGCTCTGGTTCACAGCATGAAGGACGGCATCAGTAAAGTTCCTGAATACGGCGAGATTCTTATAGGAGATGACGGATCCTCACCCGAGTTCAAAACAATCTACCAGTCACTTGAGAGCGAAAATGTAAGGCTTATTGTTTCCGAGAAAAATATAGGCAGGGCCGCAATCCGCAACAAGCTTGCAATGGAGGCAAAAGGCGAGCACCTTTTGTATATCGACGCCGATGCAATGATACAGGGAACTGCACAGACTTACCTGCTTAAGTGGCTGCCTGCAATTAATGCTGCGAGGGTTATAAGCGGCGGCGTAATCTATCATGAGACACCTCCGGGGGACCCTGACAAGATACTCAGGTGGAAATATGGAAGGAAAAGGGAACAGAAGAAAGCTGCTGAACGAAACAAAAGACCTCACTCTTCCTTTTCAACATTCAATGTGATGCTTGAAAAAGAGGTCCTGACAAAAATCCGGTTCAACGAGGAACTGAAGCAGTACGGGCATGAGGATACCCTTCTCGGTTACCAGCTTAAGAAGGCAGGCATTGACATACTTCATATTGACAACGGGCTCGTTCACGAAGGCGTAGAGACGAACCAGGAATTTCTTAACAAGACCAAACTTGGTATTGAGAACCTCAGCCAGCTCTACGATAAGGTAACCGACAAGGCCAGTTTTGCCTCGGCAGTGAGGATGCTGACAGTCTATAAACGGCTTTCATGGTTCAGGATAACAAGGATACTTGCAGGTATTTTTATCCATTACAGGGACAGGATGGAGATCAGGCTTGATTCAGCGAATCCATCGCTGCTTCTTTTCAGCATCTATAAGGTCAGCATGTTCTGCACCTTCAGGGAGATTCACAGAAGGAAGAATATCCTTCCGATATTCTGAAAATCTTTTATTTAAAGTTGCTATTTGGGCGAGAAATCACTTATGACTTTCCCGTTTGGAAGGTGATATTCCCTGAGAACATCGGCTGTCATGCATGAATGCACAGGCAGGATTCCTACAAGTCCCCCGCGTTCAAGATTATCAAAGACCTCGCCATCAGCGTCGATTATACCGTGTTCCTGCGATATTGATCGCAGGTAAGTGTCCTTTCCCGGGAAGACCCAGCCGTTATCTGTAAGATATACAACCTGACCGTAAACTGTCCTGCCGTCCTTAAGCTTTAGGCTGTCTTTTGATAGATGAACACCACCGCCATAAATTATGACTTCCTTCTTCCTGTTGTTCTTTTCAACAACAGGGCAGGCAACCGCTACTGCAACCTGCCCGGGTGTGCACGATCCGAGCTGTACCTGCATAAGGTCGTAGAAGACGAAATTGCCAGGTCGTATCTCATCAAGTCCTTCAAATTTTTCACTAACGCTGCAACCGGGAGTATCACCTGATGAGATAGTGAGGTCTGTTGAGTTGAAGCTCTGTGCGGCCGTTCTCAGCCTGCTTACTGTCTCTGCACTTATCCTTTCTATCTCTTCCCTTGATGAAGATTTATATGAATGTCCTGCATGGGTAAGTATTCCTTTTAAGCGCAGGTGTTTTGCTTTTCTGAAAGTGCCGGCTATCCTCTCAAGTTCAGCTTTGTCATCCCAGTCTGTGCCGCTCCTGTTATTTCCAGTATTTATCTTCACAAAACATCCTGTAGATAAGCCTGTTGCCGATTCTATGAATTCAATATGTGTATGATCAGTGACAAGGATGTTTATGTCGGCTACTTTCATTAATGATCTCACGTCATCAGCTTCCCTTATGTTGAACGGGAACGCAATTGTTATGTCGTTCCAGCCGTTGCGGGCAAAATGGCCGGCCATTGTAACCGAGGAAGCTGTGATCTTTTCAACCCCTTCCTCCCTGAACCATCTCCCGATCTCTATTGACTGGTGTGTTTTGAAATGCGGTCTGAAGATGACACCCGAGTCGGAAGCCTTTCTTGCCATCCGGCGGATGTTGTTCCTGCATATATTCTCATCGAGAAGGAGGGTGGGTTTTTTAATCTTTTCAAGGTATTTCATAAGTCGATTCTTGTAAGGTCTATGTTGCCGTCATGCCTTGGGGTGGCTTTTATTACAAAGCTGAACCTGTCAGCCATTGTGCAAAGGAAGAAATCGGAAGGCGGCGAGAATTCAATATTTTCAGGAAGGAAAAACCTTTTTCCCGGGCCATCTTTAAGGGCTGCTATTCTTTTCGTAAAATCTGTAGTCTCGTTTCTCAGTCCCGCTGCAATTATCTCTGCGCACAGCAGGTCTTCATCAGCCGATGTCTCACCCCTGTAACCCATTGCAACAAGTGATACTTCTTTCGCACCCGTGCGTTTAATGTATTCAATTACTGAGCCTGCATTTACAAGGCTGCCTGTTACAAGCTGTGTTGCAGCTCTTGCATTTGCAAGCCCCATTGTACCAGCGGTTGTCGTGTGGATAACAATCCTGTCATTCAGGTCAGCAGTAAGTATTTCTGTCGGGCTGTTGCCCAGGTCGAAGCCTTCAATTTTCCTTTCGTTTCTTTCACCTATAAGAATAGCTTTCCTGTATTTCTTCTTCAGGTTAAAGGCCTCTTCAACAGATGAGCATGTGATATACGATATTGCCCCTGCATCGAGGGCATAGCATGCAACTGAGAAAGCCCTGAACACGTCTATTATCACTGTCAGTCCGGTTGCATTTCGGGCACCTTCTGCAAATTCAAAGATGTTAATCTTCATCGGTTGATGTGGCGGAGGAAAGTTACAATAAATTTTATTTAGGCTATTTCGTATATTTGAGTAGTGACTGTAAAAGGAATCGTTAAGAAGGTATTTTAATAATTCAGGTATGGCAAATCCAGTATCGTGGGCACTCAGGAAGATTAAAGATCTTAATGATTATATCTGGCACACACCGCTGTCTGAGCTATCGACAAGGAGGTCTATATTCGTGAAGCAGTTAAGGATAGTCGTTCTTGCTGCCCGCGGCTTTTTCAACGACAAGGTGCAGATAAGGGCATCGGCTCTTACATTTTACTCGGTGCTCTCAATAGTTCCCCTGGCAGCCATAGCTTTTGCTATTGCCAAAGGATTCGGGCTTGAGCAAAATCTTACACAACAGCTTACAAAGAGCCTTGAATCGCAGAAAGAGGTATTGAACTGGTTACTTCCTATAGCAAAGAATGCTCTTAATGCTACAAACGGCGGGTATATTGCCGGGGTAGGTGTGATAGTACTGTTCTGGTCAGTGATGTCGCTTCTCAATCATATAGAGAATGCTTTCAACCATATATGGCAGATACGCATATCAAGGCCATGGTACCGGAAGTTCACAGATTACATTACAATAATGCTTATTGCACCTGTGCTGCTGATTCTTTCCAGCAGTGTGACAGTGTTTATAAATACGCAGCTGGGGGATTTTATAGCAAATGCACCTATCCTTGAGAGGTTCAAAGGTTTAATCTCCCTGCTTATACAGGCTTCACCTTATTTCCTTATATGGCTTATACTCACACTGCTTTTCCTTGTGATGCCGAACACCAAGGTGAAGTTCAAATCAGCAATGATTGCAGGTATAGTGTCGGGAACGATACTCCAGATGCTGCAGTGGTTTTATATTGACCTCCAGTTTGGTATTTCGAAGCTCAGCATGCTTTATGGTAGTTTTGCCGCAATACCGTTATTCATACTTTTCCTGCAGATGAGCTGGAACGTTGTTCTTCTTGGTGCCGAGCTCGCCTTTGCGAACCAGAATGTGTCACGCTATGAGTTTGAATCACAGGCCCTGAATATCAGTCATTACAAGAAGAGGCTCCTTACAATAGTCATAATGAGGATGATTATAAGGAATTTCATCTCTGGTGAGCATCCCTATTCTTCGGAAGAACTGTCTGTTCAGCTTAAGATACCTGTAAGGCTTGTAAGGGATATAATACAGGATCTCAACACGGCAGGGCTTGTGTCGATAGTAATAATCTCCGATAGCAAGGAAAGGCATTTCCAGCCGGGCATGGATGTAAATATGCTGACGGTGAGCTTCGTGCTTTCAAAGCTCGACAGGATGGGGCTGGATCAGAAAAGCGTTGTCCAGACGAGGGAGATGGATAAGATAAATGAGATTCTGACCAAGTTCGAGAAGTGCATGGCCAAGTCGGACCATAACCTACTCATAAAGGATATCTGATATCAGAATATCCTTCTCTTTCTTTTCTTCCTTACGGGGGCCTTCTTCACGAAGTCTATGAATTCGGTATAGTTTGGCCAGTTATGGAAGAAATAATGATTCAGGGGCAGCACTATATGTTTTGTGGTCTCTATGTTTTCCCAGTAGGCTTTCTGGTTTTTTGAAGGGAAAACCCTGTCGTATTCGCTTGTGACGGCATAATCCCACCTGAAACCCGGTTCTTTCTGTTCCATTATCCTGTTATATAGCCAGCGGAGCTCATCGTGAAGCGACTTGATTGTCCTGTGAGGTATCCTGTCGATGTTGAGTCTGTAGGTTTTTTTGTCGCCGAACATCCTCAGGTAGAATTTTATCATGTTCCTCTCCGAGATGTTATTGAGGGTTCCTTCGAATATATTGAGAGGTATTCCGAATTTATCATCAGCAGGGAATGGTGTTCCGTTTACCGCTATTGTAAGGTCGGCGTTGATGCCGGTCTTTGCCGCAAGGTATTCTGCAGCCCATACGCCAAGAGACCAGCCAATTATGGTGATCCGGGTATGTCTTCATTTCTGAAGCAGCAGGGGTTCCTCGGCGGAATAGTCGTAGAACAGGATGAAGTCAAATTCATCATTGCAAAGAGGAGCAAAAACGTTCTCATCAGTACCCCAGCCCCATAAACGACAACAAGCTCCTGGTTCTTTTCCCTTCTCCTGATATAGAGCCATTAAATGCTTTCGTGTTTCCCTAAAAACAAGCGGTTAAAGATAAACTTTTTTTATAAAAGGTGGTGGGAACAGGCTTCAGGGATGCTATGGCAGTAAAAATAAGAGTGAGAGAGGGGCGGGTGTGAAATCAGGGAGCGGGCTTTTGAAGACCCGTGTCTACTGTCTGATAAAAGGATTGAACCCCGATAAGCTGGCGCTGTATCTATAGGTTCAAGTGTGAAAGTCAATGTTGCAATACAATCCTGTTGATTTTCACAACCACGCCTTAACTCATCTCCTCCTATACCAATAGCATGAGCTTCTACAAATTTACGCAAATTGCAATAATAATCCAAAATTTTATTAGGCCTGGCGTATTTCTTAATAATTTTGAAATCGATGTACCTTCCACGAGACATTAACGTAAAGTTAATCAATATTCCGAACTCCAAATTATCTCATGAACTCACCCCCTTGGTATCCCACGAACTCACCCCCTTGATATCCCACGAACTCACCCCCTTGATCCCCCTCTCTGCTTTCGCAAAGAGGGGGAAACTATTGAATAATCATTCCGAACTCCCCCTTCTTTAAGAATTAGAGAAGGGGGTCGGGGGGATGAGTTCGTGGGAAAAGCGGGGAGGGGATGTTTTAATCTATATATTTGAGAGAAAAGTTCTGATCTTCAAAAGCACTTTATCAATATCCTTAAGTTCATCGTTTGAAATTCTTAAAACATGAATACCCATCTCTGCAAAACAAGAGTCTCTGAAGTTGTCATAGTCTATTCTGAATTGATGGATAGAACCGTCTAATTCGATTACAGTTTTTTTTTCAGCGCAATAGAAATCAGCAACAAAATAATTCAAGCCACTTAAATCCGCCTTGTAGACGATTGGATGCTGACGTAGAAACTTCAAGCTGTTAAGTTTTCTGCCCCTCAATTCTTTCCACAAGACCTTCTCGCTGGTAGTAAGGTTGGTCCTTAATTGCCTGGCGTATTTCTTAATAATTTTGAAATCGATGTACCTTCCACGAGACATTAACGTAAAGATAATCAATATTCCGAACTCCAAATTATCTCATGAACTCACCCCCTTGGTATCCCACGAACTCACCCCCTTGGTATCCCACGAACTCACCCCCTTGATATCCCACGAACTCACCCCCTTGGTATCCCACGAACTCACCCCCTTGGTATCCCACGAACTCACCCCCTTGATCCCCCTCTCTGCTGACGCAAAGAGGGGGAAAATATTGAAAAGTTATTCCGAACTCCCCCTTCTTTAAGAATTAGAGAAGGGGGTCGGGGGGATGAGTTCGTGGGAAGAGGAGGAGTACTCCCGACTTGTCGGGAGGAAGGTGGTGATTCACTGCGTTTCCTATGCCCGAATTCGAACTCCGCTAAAAATATGACACTTAACTTTAAAATCAGATGAATTATTGTTTAAATTTGGTAAGGTCTCTCCTAAAAGTATCAAACCTATGGTAGCTGAACTCGAAAAGATTCCATTTGATGATGGAGGAGGATTCAGAGCCTCGTACCTCAACGAGAAAGGGGGCTTCTGGCACTTCCATCCCGAATATGAACTGGTGCTTAATATGAAAAGCTACGGCACCCGTATCATCGGAGATAACGTAGAGCTTTTCGACCAGTATGACATGACACTCACCGCGGGTAACATACCCCATTGCTGGAACCACTACAAATCCGATGGAAAGGTACCCGACGATCACGGGATAGCACTCCATTTTTCAGCTGAAGCACTTGGTGAGGGACTGCTGGCACAGCATGAGTTCCAGAAGGTCAAGGAACTGCTTATCGAGGCAGAACGCGGGGTGGCATTCTCCGTTGAGGATGCTAAAAAGGCTGAGAAACACCTTGTAGACATGGTAAACCACTCGGGCATCGACAAGATGATCGACTTCTTCCTTATAATGAAAATACTCTGCAACTCAGCAAAGCGCCGCCAGCTGTGTTCAGAAAACTATAAGATGACATTTGACGAAAGGGGAAACAAGCGGATGACTGACGTTTATACTTACATAAGGGAGAACTTCAATAAACCAATTTCCCTGAAGGAGATAAGCAAGGTTGCAAAGATGAGCCCCTTTGCCTTCAGCAGGTACTTCAAAAAGAACTGTGGATCAGGCTTCATTGAATACCTGAACCAGGTAAGGACAAACAAGGCCTGCTACCTGCTACGCGAAACCGATTACCAGGTGCAGAACATAGCCGAGGACTGCGGCTTCATGAGTATCTCCAACTTTAACAAGCAGTTCAGGAAGACAGTCGGCATTTCACCAAGGGACTACCGGGCACAATATGTTTAAGGTTAAAGGCGAAAGAGGGCCGAGCGTAAAGAAATTGCCTGAATGGCAATTTTAGCGAGGAGCCAGGATGCAGGGGTGGCTGCGAAAGTAAAAAGTAAAAAGTATAAAAGACTGCAAGACGGCAAGACTGCAAGACTGCAAGACGGCAAGACTGCAAGACATAGATAACGACTAAATATGAAAAAAATCTTTCTAAGCTTTCTGGTTATACTGATAACAGTACTGATTCGAGCGCAGGAAAACCGTTTCAACTGCTCAACGATTATAATAGGCCGCGATGCCAGTGCAACAGGATCGGTGATTGTCGCACACAACGAGGATGATGGCGGCGACCAGGTTGTAAACTTCTATAAGTTTGCAGGGAGAGATAACAAGAAGGGTGAAAACATGCGCTTCAAGGAAGGGGCTACTGAAGCACAGGCATCACATTCATATGCCTATATCTGGCTTGAGATGCCGGGGATGGATTTTTCTGACTCATATCTTAACGAGAACGGTGTGATAGTCACATCAAATTCTTGCCCCTCAAGAGAGCAGTTTGGCGAGATTACTGATGGTGGTATTGGTTACGAACTCAGGCGCCTTGTAGCGGAGAGATCATTATCGGCAAGGGTAGCCGTTGAAATGGCCGGCCAGATGGTCGAAAAATGGGGCTATACAGGTTCGGGACGCACATATACAATCGCAGATAAAAATGAAGCCTGGATGTTTGCCGTTGTAAGGGGTAAACAATGGGTGGCAAGAAGGATACCTGATGACCAGGTTGCATTCATTCCCAATTATTACACTATCAGGGAAATAGATCTCAATGATGCAGAGAACTTCCTCGCATCAAAAGACCTAATTAACTATGCGAAAAGAAGGGGCTGGTACGATCCTGACAGGGACGGTAACTTCGATTTTGCAAAGGTATACTCAAACCAGGATAATCTGAAAGATATAGGCAACACAGGGAGAATGTGGTCGGCCATGAATAAAATGACCGGTAAGGAATATAAACTTGACGATCAGTTCCCGTTCAGTTTTGTACCACCGCACAAGGTCACAATGAAGGAGATACAGTCTGTTCTCGAGAACCACTTTGAAGGGACCGCGCTTGACGATTCACAGGGATACAAAAAAGGTAATCCCCATGCAAACAAGACACATTCAATCTGCGCATCCTCCCAGCAGTTTTCGTTTATTGCCGAACTGCGTTCAGGTCTTCCCTGGGCTATCGGCGGACGTATCTGGATAGCTCCGCGCAGAGGTTGCGAGAATCCTTACATCCCGTTCTATTTCGGGCTTACAGAGATACCGGCTACACTTACAATGGATAATCCTGATATCGCGTATGCACAGCATTTCAAACGCGGGAAAGATATCTACGACCGCAGCAACCCGCGTGCATGGTGGACCTTCGTGGCTGTTGCCGAGAAAGCGGATGCCGGGTATGGCAAAATGATATCTGATCTCAGGAAGAACAAGGAAGAACTTGAGAAATATTACTTAAAACTTGCTGCCCAGCTCGAGAAGGACTATATGCCAATATACAAGAAGCAGCCTGCAAAGGCAACAGCCCTTATAAATGATTTTGAGAAAGAGGTTGTTTCAAAGGCTGTTACCGAGGCTGAGAAGCTTAAGGGTAAATAGAGCCAGCTGCAATATAAGCACATCTGACTTTCATCATAACCCGGTGAACGGATGCTTATATCTTTGTAAAAAGTAAAATCACCAGCACATGGCAATGACACTCATAGAGAAGATACTTGCGTCCCATTCAAAGTTTGAGCAGGTAAAGCCCGATGAAATCGTTGATATAGGGATCGACTCAAGGGTAGCCCGCGACTTCGGCGGGGCAAATGTTGTAAAGAACATAAAGGATTTTGGTCTTGGCATCGATGACCCGCAGAAAACCCTTTTTACATTTGACTGCAACCCTACAGGCTCCGATCAGAAATATGCAGTTAACCAGCAGGTATGCAGGGTTTTTGCCAGGGAGAACGGCATTAAGGTCTATGACATAAACGAGGGGATAGGAACCCATATACTCATCGAGGAAGGATATGTATACCCCGGTGCCACGGCAGTCTCCACCGATTCACACGCAAACATACTGGGAGCAGTTGGAGCTTTCGGACAGGGTATGGGTGACCAGGATATTGCAGCAGCATGGCATAACGGGAAGGTATGGTTCAAGGTGCCGCCTTCAGTAAGGATAAACCTTAAAGGAAAACTTCCTGCTACGGTTACTTCAAAAGATATTGTACTTAACCTGCTTAAGATCTTCGGTGCAAACACGCTGCTTGGTTATTCAATAGAGATCTACGGTGAGTGCACTGAAAAAATGTCTCTCGATGACCGTATAACGATCTCATCGATGGCAACAGAGATGGGCGCCATAATAATCCTTTTCCCCCCTTCAGCAGAGGTAGTTGAGTACTGCAGGAAGCGGGCACGCAACAAGTTCGATGCTTTGTTTGCAGATGCCGATGCAGTTTATGAAAAAACATACGACATCGACGTGACAGTCTTTAAACCGATGGTCTCAAGGCCGGGAGAGCCTCACGATACTGTTGACGTTGAAAGTGAAAAAGGGAAGAAGATTGACTCGGCTTTCATCGGCAGCTGCACAAACGGCAGGATGAGCGATATGAGGAAGGCAGCCGAAATTCTCAGGGGCCGTAAGGTAGCCCCGGGCGTGGTGCTTAAGATAGTACCTGCTACAGACGATATATGGGATGAGTGCCTCAGGGAGGGACTCATAGATGTATTCAAGAAATCAGGAGCCCTCGTTTCAAATGCAGGATGTGCAGGATGTGCAGCAGGACAGGTTGGACAGAATGGTGCAGGTGAAGTGACAATAAGCACCGGTAACCGTAACTTCCCTGGGAAACAGGGAAAGGGAAGCGTCTACCTTGCTTCTCCCGAAGTCGTGGCGGCGTCTGCAGTTGCAGGCTTCATTACGGTGCCGGCTGAGATACCCGATAAGCCCGCTGAATTTAAAGGAGGGAAAGGGAGTCAGGCAACCATGAAAAAGACTGTTGAGACTGTTGAATCATCAAAACCACTTACAGCCGAAGGAAAGGTATGGATAGTTGAAAGGGATAACATCGACACCGACATGATCTTCCATAACAGGTACCTGGCAATTACTGAACTTAAGGAGATGGGCCAGTACACCTTCGATAACCTGAAGGGTTACGAGGATTTTTCAAAAAAAGCAGGTAAAAATGATATTGTGATAGTTGGTAAAAACTTCGGAAGCGGCAGCTCGAGGCAGCAGGCTGTTGATTGTTTTGCTTCACTTGGGATATCAGCAATACTTGCAGAATCCTTCGGGGCAATCTACGAGAGAAATGCAATAAATGCAGCATTCCCGATACTCACCTACAGTTCTCTTGCAGGTGCAGAAATAAAGACGGGTGATACAATAAGGGTTGATTTCAAAACAGGCGTTATAACAAACCTGTCCAGCGGTAAAACTGCGCAGGCAGAGCCATTCAAAGAGGTGCAGCTTGAAATTTACAGGAAGGGAGGCCTCCTTGGAAAATAAAAAACAGCTTAAAACCACACAGCATATGAAAGCAATGACATTCGCTGAAAAGATCTTCGGGGCACCTGCAGGGGCTATTGTCTTTGCAAAGCCCGACCTGATATTAACACATGATAACACATCCAGTATCTTCAAAACCTTCCAGAAGATGGGAGGGGAGAAGGTTGCTGACCCTGAGCAGCTCCTTATAGTACTCGATCATAATGCACCTCCTCCGGATGCAAAAATGGCAAACCAGTACCAGGAAGTGAGGGACATCGCTGCAAAACAGGGTGTGTCAAAATTTTACGATGTTGGAAAGGGCATCTGCCACCAGCTCGTTGCAAATCATGCACAGCCAGGGATGCTCATTGTCGGAAGTGACAGTCATACATCTACTGCCGGCGCCTTCAATGCAATGGCTGCCGGTATCGACAGGACTGAGTCTGCAGGCATATGGAAGAAAGGGGAAACCTGGTTCAGGGTGCCTGAATCAATAAAGATTGTACTGCATGGCAAGCTTAAACCGCATGTCTCTGCAAAGGACCTTGCATTGTGGATAATAGGCATGATAGGATCAGATGGCGCCAATTACATGTCTATAGAATATCATGGTGAAGGAGTGAAGAACCTCAACATCTCCGACAGGATGACAATAGCCAACCTTGCATCGGAGATGGGTGCGAAGAACGCTGTTTTTCCTGCTGATGAAGTGCTTAAGGAGCATCTCGGAAAAAAGGTTAAGGGTGTATGGGCCGATGAAGATGCTAATTATTCCTGCATACTAAAGATTGATATGGAGAAGGTGTTCCCTGTTGTGGCCGCACCTCATAATGTCGACAATATAAAATCTATTTCGGACGTTGCAGGCACCCCGGTCCATGAAGGCGTGATCGGAACCTGTACAAACGGGAGAATAGAGGATCTTCGCATTGCCGCAAGGATACTAAGGGGGAGGGAGATTAAGCCTGGCTTCCAGCTGCAGGTGATACCGGCATCGAGGAAGATACTGATGCAGGCAGTAGAGGAAGGCATCTTCAAGGTACTTGTTGAGGCAGGTGCAAGCATGCTTACACCTTCTTGCGGTCCCTGTCTTGGTACAGGACTTGGCATACCCGCCAGCGGTCATACAGTAATATCAACTGCCAACAGGAATTTCCTTGGGAGGATGGGAAACAAGGATGCTTCAATATACCTTGCATCGCCGGAAGTTGTTGCATGTTCCGCACTTACAGGAGTCATCACAGACCCGCGACCTAAGGGCGGTACAGAAAGATTCCCGTTTGCAACGCCACAGAGCAAAACCGTTACGATAGGCAAGGATGAGAACAGGAGGGTTTCAGGTGTCTGGAACTATGCTGATGTAGACAACCTCAACACAGACCAGATGTTTGCAGGTAAGCACACATATAATGTCCTCAGCACCGATCCGGCAGCAATAATGCCGTTGTTATTCGGTGATTTTGACCCGTCATTTGCAACTAATGTGAAGCCCGGTGACATAATAGTAGCAGGGGAGAACTTCGGTTGTGGCAGTTCGAGGGAGCATCCTTCGGTGGGACTTGCCTTTGCGGGTGTGAAGGCCATCCTTGTAAAGTCGGTAAACAGGATCTTTTACAGGTCGTCAATTAACCAGGGGCTGGCCCTTATTGTTCACAGGGAGGCAGTGGAGGCTTACAAGGAAGGTGACGAGGTTGATGTCAACTTCACAAGCGGTGAGATTACAGTAGGAAAGAAGGTCTTCAGGTTCGAGCCTTTGCCGGATAAACTGCAGGCAATAATTGAGAAGAAGGGGCTCGTTAACTTCATGAAGACTGTATAGTTCTTGTGGAATTGAAAAAAAATGTATTTTTGCACGCGAATTGAGTTTCTATCTCAATAAGGGTTCCGTAGCTCAGCTGGATAGAGCAACAGCCTTCTAAGCTGTGGGTCGGGCGTTCGAATCGCCCCGGAATCACAAAAGGCAAACTGAAAAGTTTGCCTTTTGTCTTTTGATTCTGCCGCGATGAGAACGCAGCGTTCGAACCGAGAATCCGCCGGTGGTGGATTCGAGCTCGTGAGCGAAGCGAACAATCGCCCCGGAATCACAAAAAAAGCCGCGAAAAGCGGCTTTTTTTGTCTTCACACTCACACTCACTCTCACACTCACACTGCGAAGCGAAGCTTCGGTTCTCAGTTCTCCATTGCCCTCGTCAGCAGCGCTGCAAATTTCCATGTTGTATCATCATTATCAGCACCCTGGGTCTGTTTCATTATAATCCCGACAACATCAAGTACAGGATCTGCGAAATAGGTGGTATTGAAATAGCCACCCCAGGAGAAGGTGCCTGCATGTCCCATCCCTCCTTTTTCCTCACCACGTTTTGTCACTACAGAAAATGCCAGGCCATAATAGCTCTCAGCATCGGCGCCCCATATCTTTGTATTCTGGTTGCCCATTATTGCAAGGATAGCAGATTCGCTGAGTATCCTTTTGCCATTCATCTCACCACCGTTAAGATACATCTGGAGGAAGTTTGCATAATCCATTGCCGTACTTGACAGACCGCCGCCACCAGAGAAATATTTCTTAGCACCTTTGATTGGATAATCAGGGTCATAACCGGTAACAGGGAATTTTTTCCATTTACCATTATCGGGATACTGAACAGATATGAGTCTTGATGCCCTGTCGTCTGGCAGGTAGAACCATGTGTCTTTCATCCCGAGCGGATCGAAGATCCTTTCCTTCAGGAACCTGTCGAACGGCATTCCAGAGGTGAGTTCTACCAGGTATGCAAGAATGTCGAGACCCTCGCTGTATGAGAATTTTTCACCCGGGTTGAAATGAAGCGGCATTGAAGCCAGTTTCTTAATGTTAGCAGCCACAGTGGCATCAGAAGTTGTGAATGCATCAATGATTCCTGCCTTGTGGAATATCATCCTGAAGCGCTCATCCCAGTCTATCATGCCGTAGCCGACACCTGAAGTATGTGTAAGAAGCTGCCTTATAGTTATCTCGCTTGCTGCAGGTGTTGTTGTGAAGCTGCTGTCTTTCGGGTTGAAATCCTTTATTACACCAGTGTTTTTGAATTCAGGTATATACTTTGAAATCGGGTCGTCGAGCCTGAACTTGCCCTCTTCCCACAGTATCATTACAGCTGTTGCCGTAATAGCTTTTGTCTGTGATGCAATCCTGAATATGTCATCCTTCTTCATTGCCCTTCCAGACTCGTTATCGGCCATCCCGAAAGCTTTATGAAGGATTATCTTACCATGACGGGCAACAAGCACCACGGCACCCGGGATCTTACCCTGGGCAATGGACTGGTTTAACATAGTATCTATTGCAGCAAGTCTTTCTGCAGATACACCCTCAGCCTGGGGTGTGGCTTCTGAAAGCGGAAGATGCTTAACGGGACGATCATTGCAGTTGCAGGCAGCAATCACCGCCAGCATGACGGAGAGAAAAATCAGTTTTTTCATTATAAGGGGTTTAGGTCAGTTTGAGAATTTCTATACCTAAAGGTAAGAAATTCATGATTTGGGCAGCTACTTGATAAGGTGAATGTATTACACATCCTTAAGGCATGACGCCGATTGCTTCTCCCGGCGAAGCCGGGATCGCAATGACCAGCGTTGTGCAAGGTGGATACCGATTGCTTCGCTGCGCTCGCAATGACTGGAACTAAAGTAGCTGGTCAGTACTAGTCATTGCGAGACTCCGCCGGATGGCGGAGACGAAGCAATCAGGTTATCCCGGAACTAATGCCGTTTCAGTGACGCCATATCGATAACGAACCGATACTTGACATCCCCATTCAGCATACGTTCATAGGCTTTGTTGATATCATCAATATTTATGAGCTCAATATCGGATGTGAGATTGTGTTTGCTGCAGAAGTCAAGCATCTCCTGGGTCTCTGCGATACCACCAATCATCGAGCCGGAGAAACTTTTCCTTGCCGGGATAAGGCTGAACGGGGCAACTGGAAGAGGGTTTACGGGCGCACCGACAAGTGTTAACTGACCGTCCCTTTTTAGAAGGCTGAGATATGAATTGATATTATGTTCGGCTGAAACGCAGTCGAGTATGAAATGCAGTGTGCCTGCATTCTTTTTCATCTGAACCGGGTCGGATGACAGAATAACTTCATCAGCACCAAGTCGTTTTGAATCATCGGTCTTTGAAGCTGAAGTTGTTATTACAACAACATGTGCCCCCATTGCCTTTGCAAGCTTGACACCCATGTGTCCAAGTCCGCCAATACCCACAATGCCCACTTTTTTGCCAGGTCCGACTTTCCAGTGCCTTAGTGGTGAATATGTTGTAATACCTGCGCATAGTAGCGGAGCAGCTGCAGCAGGATCGAGGTTGCCAGGTAGCCTGAGTACATAGGCTTCGTCAACGACTATTTTTTCAGAGTAGCCTCCGAAAGTCTGGATGCCAAGATGTTTATCGTGCGAGTTGTAGGTACCTGTCATTCCATTCTCGCAGTAGTTCTCGAGCCCTTCACGGCAGCTTTCACATTCCCTGCAGCTGTCGACAATGCATCCCACTGCAGCAAGGTCACCGGCTTTGAATTTCTTAACGCCACTGCCGGTCTTTGTGATGCGCCCTACGATCTCATGACCGGGGACGTTAGGATATATCGTTCCGGGCCACTCGTTGCGTGCCGTATGAATATCGGAATGACAGACACCACAGAACAGGATATCTATCTCAACATCGGAGGCAGTCACTTCCCTTCTCTCAATAGTCATCTGCTTCAGGTCGGCTGTCGGGGCTTCTGTTCCGAATGCTTTTACAACATGTGTTTTCATATGGTTTGTTTTATTCTTTTATTGATCTGCTATCAAAGGTTGTATTTAAAATGAACATGTCAGTGTTACGTTCCAGAGGAAATCATCACTTGGGATATCAGATTTAAGTTTCTGGTTCATGAGTGCAGAGATTGATAGGGGAAAATCTCTTTTTGCGAGTGTGAAGGTTGAGCAGGCATAGAACCCTTCCAGATGATCGTTATTCAGGTAATAGACCTGGGGCAGAATCTTCACGAAATAGCTGCTTCCCAGTTTTATATCGCTGAAGTTACAGTTTATCCCGAAGAAATGGCCCTGTTTAAGATCGCTGTTATAGCCCCTTGCATACTGGTAATAAAGGCCGGCGCTGAACCACTCTGTAAACGAATAACTGGGACTGATCGCTCCTACAAAAAACCTTGATGTGGTAACATACTCCCTGTTCACTCCACCAGTCAGGAAATGTTCTGTGGCGAAAAGAAAGCCCGGGTGAAAGGCAAGTCCAAGGTTGAATTTTGATGATTCAATGAGTTTATAACGGAGCCAGAATACAAAATACCAGGGTTTGGCATCTTCCATGCTGAAAGTCATCTCGGGTTCAAAACTGAACTTGTTTTTCTTTACATAAACATCAAATATTGCAGCCGGTTTCTTAAGGCTGAAAGCAGGAACAAGTGAGATGCCGTTTGAAGTTACTCCTGCAGAGCCCGATACGGTGGCTTTTGTGCTTTCCGGTTTTTGTGAAAATAAAGGCAGATTTAAAAGGGTAAGTAATATAAAGATTGTTGTTTTCTTCATCAGTGGTAATTGTTTTTATTTAATGTCTGAATACTATTTCAAATGTTTTAACAGGAAAACCATCACTTTTGTTCTGATTGCATCGGCATCGAACATCTCACCATAGTGGGGTGCGCCCGGGACAATTATAAGTTCATTTTCCACACCGTTCACTGTTAGCCAAGAGCTAAGCAGTTTTGACTGGCGGTTCCAAACCATGTCATCGTTTTCACCATGGATTATAAGGAAGGGCGGGTCGTTCTTATCGACCCAGGTAACAGGACTTGCACGACGGGCAAGATCGGGTCGGGCTATGGGTGCTGCACCAATAAGTTTTGCTTCAGCTGAATTAGGGTCTTCGCTCGATTTGAGAGAAACCAGGTCGGAGGGGCCATAGAAATCCACAACACCCCTGAAAGAAAAATTTGCAGAAGATCCCGGCATGAAGAAATCAGCAACCTTATTGTTTATTGAGAGTCCTGTTAACGATGCCAGGTGTCCGCCGGCTGAGAAGCCCATCAGGGCAAAGCGCTTCCTGTCGAAGCCGTATTTATCGGCATTGTCATAGAGGTATGAAACGGCTTTGTTGCAGTCGCGGATCTG